>DATLOM010000001.1:0-47340 GCA_035536185.1 Acidimicrobiales bacterium
GTTGGGCGGAGGAGTTGAGGCCGTGGCCGCGGGGCCGGGCTACCGCTCGGAGGGCGTTAGCCCGAACCGCGGGGATCGCGTATCCCCGACCTGGCCCGCTCGGGCACTACTTCGGGTTCCTTCGCATTTGAATCTGTATTCAAATCAGCAGCTCGATACCGCCTGCTAACGATTTTGCTAACGAACTCGGTATAACGCAATGACACGGGGCATAACCATTCGGACTACCGAACAACCGTGACACTACGGGCTATAACGGTAGGCGACGCACTGGACGTAACTGATTGTCCATACGTGCCAGTGCCAGTGTCCGGTACAGAGGTCGACTCTGAAGCCTCTGAGCTACTCGATGAGACGATGCCGCCGGCGAAGGTGTGCGAGAAGTAGAAGGTGCTCATGTCCGACCCTGCCGGAACCGAAACGGTCGTGGGTGGAGTGCCGTCGCCATAGTCAAACGACATTGTCCGTGGGACGAGATCCTTCATGATGTCGACCCTCCATTCTGCCTTTTCCCCCTTTTGGCGCGTTTGAGCCGCTGGTTCAATCTTTGGTGACCTCGTCACCGCTGCTAGGCAGGCGACGCCTGCGGCTACCAGTGCAAGTGTCGAAAATACGATCCTGACAGGGTCTTTGTCGACAATCGCATCAATGAGAGTAGCGAAGGCTGGTGCTGTGGCGAAGCACACCAAGACCTCTGACGGGAAGTTGGGGTCTAGACACTTTGCCGCGATTGCGGCGAACGCTGACATAGCCACGACGAACGCCGCATGATCCTGTGCGAGGAGAGCATCAACCACCCTCTTCCCTGCCTCGCCGGACCCGATGAGACAAGCGACCGTAGTTGCTGGATCAAGGCCGAGGTTCGCTACGCCCAATGACAGTTGCTCCATCTGAATATCGCTAAAGCCCGTAACACCAAAAAGCTCAGCCGCTGAGGTTTCGGCAGCACTCGCTCGCGGTGCCCCTAGAGTCACAGCGTTCGCAAGCAGCGCGATAACCAGAAGGAGTACCGTCCTAGTAAGACTGCGACGATGAGCGGTTCTAAGCATTCTCTTTGCCTTTCGGAGGAAGTCACTGCTGAGCGATCAACTGCACTGGCTTCTGGTTACTCCGCCCGTCGATGCCATCTGATCTGTAATTCCGTCCAGAGATCTGGCGCTAGCACCAACATGATTAGGGCAAGAGACACCGAGACAGAGTCGTCTCGCCGAGTTAGCAGAGTCCAGGCAGCATTGAGAACCACCGCCACGACACCGAAAGATATGATGCCCAAGACGGCGTTTGAAGCGGCGCTGTATGGAGTCTTCCGCTTGGCCGGCGAGTCGTCGTCGTGTTGACCGCCGAGCTGGTCATTGAACTTCTGCTTCAAGACAAACAGGAATGACAAGAGCACAACAGGTACAAGCAATAGCCCGAGAACAAGCCGGATCGACGTATCTTCGATGCGTGTCAGCGCGAACGAAGCGAGGATGAGGCACATGGCTCCGCCGAAGGTCCAAAGTAGGAGGTCCATGCCCCGAGATCTAGCGTTCATGCCACGGCACCCCGGACATTGAGATACGAAGCTCCAGCGAAACGCCGTAGCCTGCCTAGCCCCAACTCCTCCCGTTGCCGCACAACCGTCAAGGTACCGGCCGGCTTCCTAAAAACCATCCGCCAAATATGCGTATTTTTAGATGCTCTCCATCTTCTGGGGTGGTGGCCAGGGGTTGACAGCTCTGGCGTTCGCTCACGAGCAGGCGGCCCACCAGCAGGTTGTGGACCATGCCACGCAGCTCGCACGTCGCGGCGCCGAGCTAACGAGGTGCTAACTGAGCTACCGAGGATGCGCGTGCTGAGTCGGTACCCCGCCGGGGGCACAACGGAGCGGGCGCCTTCAGGACGAGCGGCCGATACATGCCGAGGGCGATCGGCCGCGGTCACGTTTTGGCTGCCATCCTCAACGACCGCCCCATCGCTCCGTGCCCTCATCCCTCGTCCCCCGGTTCCTGTTGGACGCAACGTATAGTATGCAGCCCCCCTTGTCAAGAAAAAGATCTTGCCCTGTCTTGTGAAGGGATGCCTCGCTCTCGTTCCACATGACTCGAGTGGGAGACGGGCGGGCTCGTCGGCCGAGATCATGCGCTCGTGCCTTTCGCTTGCGTGGTGGGCACCAGGCCCGTGCCCGTCTCTCCGCTCATGCCGCTCGTGCCGGCGACATCTGGGCGCAAGGTGGTGAGGATCGTCGACCTCGCTGCCGTCCCCACCGGTCCCACCCGCGTTCCCCCTCTTGGAGAATCCTGACGGTACAGGTCAAGTACCAGGCCCGTCAAGGGTTCTTCTTCTTTGTTCCCCCCGAGTTATTGAGGCGCTGAGCGATGGCCGGATTCCTGCTGAACCCGTGAAGGGAGCTCGCCCGCTCAACCCTTCATCGGTGGGGCGGGCGGCCGGTGGCCAGATGGGCCGACGCGGTTGAGCACCAGGGCGGCCACGGTGGCCGCGGCCTCGTCCTGCATGGTGGGCAGCACGTGTGAGTAGGTGTCCAAGGTGGCCATGACGTTGGTGTGGCCGAGGCGTTCGCTCACCACCTTGGGAGCCACCTTGGCCGCCAAGGCGGCGGTGGCGTAGCTGTGGCGTACGTCATGGAGGCGGATGGGGGGCAGCCCAGCGCGCTGGCGTCGTTGTTCGAACCACCGGCTGAAGCGCCGTGGGTGGATGACCGAGCCGTCGGGGAGGGAGAACACCAGCCCCGTGTCCCGCCACGCTGTCCCCGCGGCGGCCCGTTCCCCCTCCTGCGCTCTTCGGTGAGCCCACAGCGCGGCCACCGTGGCCGGGTCGAGCGCCACCGGGCGGCGCCCCTTGGCCGTCTTGGGCTCGCCCACCACCACCTGGTGGTCGGCCACGGTCAAGTTCTGGACAACCGACAGGCGCGCCCGCTCCAGGTCGACATCGACCCATCGCAGGCCCAGCACCTCGCCCCGGCGCATACCGGTGGTGGCCATGAGCAGCCAGGCGGCGTAGAGACGGTCGCCGGCCACGTGGGCGAGAAAGGCCCGCAGCTCCAGCGGGCTCCACACCTTCATCTCCACTCGCCGGCGCACGGGGGGCCGGGCGTGGGTGGCGGGGTTGCGGGCCAGGTAGCCCCAGCGCACGGCGTCGGTGATGGCCTTGTGCACGATGCCGTGGACGTGGCGCACGCTCTCGGGCGCCAGGCCACCTCTGCCGTCGCGCCGGCCATCGGCCAACAGCGTTGAGTAGAAGGCGTTGAGCTGGGCGGTGGTGAGCCCCTTTAGGGCGACGTGGCCAAGGGCGGGGCAGACGTGAGCGCGGACGTAGTGGCAGGTGGTCGTCCAGGTGGAAGGACGGAGGCTGGTCTTGGCCACCGGGAGCCACTCCTCGACGAGGTACTGGCCGAGGGCCAGCTTGGAGGTTGGGACACCTCCGTTGCGCCGGCTGTGCTGGTCGCGTAGCTCAACGAAGGCGGCCTGGGCCTCTCGCTTGGTGGCGAAGCCGCCCACCGACTTCTGGCGGCGCCGGCCGTCAAGTCCAGGGCCGATGTCGAACCACACGTACCAGCTCTGGCCCCGTTTGCGGAAGTGGCCGTTCACTGGTCGTCCTCACCGGGATCGGTTTCGGTGTCGGCCTCATCGGTCGGATCGGCCGTGGCGTCGTCGCCGAGGATGAGGCGTGCCACCTTCGCCGCCGCCTCGTCCTGGAGGCTCGGCAGCACATGGGAGTAAACATCGAGAGTCACCCCCACGTTGGCGTGGCCGAGGCGCTCGCTGACCACCTTGGCCGGCACCCCAGCGGCGAGGGCTGTGGTGGCATGGCTGTGGCGCAAGCCGTGGACGCGCAACTTGGGCAACCCGGCCAGGCGGCGGTGGCGGGCGAACCACACGTTGAAGCGATCCGGGCGGATGACCCGACCGTCCGGCCAGGTGAACACCAGCCCCGAGTCCTGCCAGGCCGAGCCCGCCGCCTCCCGCTCGGCCTCCTGGACACGGCGGTGCTCGCCCAGCGAGGCGACCGTGGCCGGGTCGAGGGCAATGGTGCGACGGCCGGCCGGCGTCTTTGGCTCAGAGACCACCAGCGCCCCGTGGGCCACCACTACGGCCTGGGTTACCGACAGCCGCCGGCCAGGCAGGTCGACGTCGGCCCAACGCAGGCCCACCACTTCGCCCCGGCGCATCCCGGTAGTGACGAACAGCAGCCACGCCGCGTAGAGGCGGTCGTGCTGCACGTGCGCCAGGAACGCTCCGAGCTGATCTGGGCTCCACACGCACATCTCGGGGCGGGCGAAGCTCGGGGCGGTGGCCTCCGCCGCGGGGTTGTGGCTCAGGTAGCCAAAGCGCATGGCGTCTCGAAGCGCGGTACGCAACATCAGGTGAATGCCGTGGACCGTGCGGGGCGACAGGCCGCCTCGGCCGTCGCGCCGGCCGTTTGCCAACAGGTCGGCGTAGAAGGCGTGCAGCTTGGCCGGGGTGAGCTTTTGGAGCTGCACAGATCCGAGGGCGGGCACGACGTGGTTGGCGATGTTGGTGCGCTGCACCACCCACCCCGTTGGCCGAAGGCTGGCCCGAACAGCGAGCAGCCAGTGCTCAACGAGGTACTCGCCGAGGCTCAGGCTGGAGGCTGGCGCGTAGGTGCCGGAGCGAAGTTGGTCGCGCACCTCGGCAAAGGCGGCCTCGGCCTCCCGGCGGGTGGCAAAGCCGCCCATGGACTTCTGGCGCCGCCGCCCGTCCGGCCCCGGCCCTACGTCCATCCAGACGTACCACCGCGATCCTCTTTTGCGGAAGTGCCCCGTCATGGCGCGGCCCTCCTCACGCCGCCCCGCCGACGCGCTGGGCGCGTGCGGGCGCTCGCTGGTCGTCGGGATCGGCACCGTCGGCCTCGCGCAGGGCGACCATGTTCTCCAGCACGGCGCGCGGTACGCGCAGGCTGCGCCCGAGGCTGAGCACGGGAAGCCCTTCCCGGCCCCCGCTGGCCCTCCACGCCCGCGCCATCTCATAGGCCGAGGCCCGCCCGATCCGAAGGACCGCGGCGGCCTCCTCGACGGTGAGCAGGTCGGGGAACTGCGCCAGGCTGGTCACGGGGCTTTGTCTCTGCTGGCCGGGGGGGCCGGCGTCGTCGGCGGTCTGGAATGTCATGAATCCTCCACGGGGGTGTTCTCGTTTTTGGTCGGTCAAGTCGTTGCTGGTCATGGCTGGCACCTTTCGGCCCTGGGTGGTCGGGCATCGACCGTTCAGTGCACATCGCCTTTGGCCAAGCCTTCAAGGCGCTGGGCCGGGTCGTGCGCGCTTGGGTTCGCCTCCACCCGCGGCTGGGTTCTGGCCACCTCAAACAGCCGCCCGCGATCGCTGATCGTCACACCCGACCAACCATCCCTTCACGGCCCTGGTGGTCTGTCGGTCCCCTCTGACAAACCAGTGACAGCACACCAACAGATCACCAACAGCGCCCCCCGAAGCTCCGCCGCCAGGAGGCACGGGGGTCAAATCCGTGGGCGATGTTGAACCTGCACGGCCGAGCCCCCCACACGGGACCGCCATCGAATCGTCGAGAATCTTGCGCTCGTCCCCGAGGACTACCTGGACGTGTCCGCGGGGCCGATGATTTTCTAGAGCGCGGCGTCGACGGGGGTCGCCATGTTCACGGCATCCGTGGCGGCCGTGAGCATCGTCGCCGACTCGCCTTCGGATGGCTCATGGGCGGTCTTGTGGACCACGCTGTTGCGTAAACGGACGAGGTCGGCCGTAACGCCCGCGGGCACCAGCCCTAGGCGATTGAGCGTGTTCTGCAGCCTGCCAAGGCTCCACCGCTCGGCAGAACGAACGAACTCGTCTGCGAGGAGAGATGGTGCGCGCCGATGCTCTGCGAGGAGCAGCCGGTGGAGCGAGATCTCAAGCGCCGTCGCGGCGTCGACCACCGAGCGGCGGTACTGCCTTCTCACGTGAGCCGCTCGTGCATCACGGAGGAGGAGGTGCTCCACGGGTGGCTGACTTCCCTCGCCGACGAGCGTAAGCAGGCTCGTCCACCGTGACTCCGACAAGGGCTCGCCGTAGGCGAAGTCGACAACGAATCTGTGGGGCACGTCTAGCTCCGACTCACCGAGCCACGCCGCCCAGCGGTCCCCTTTAAGCTCGAACCTCTTGCGCGGTGCCACCGGGTCGAGATCCTGTCTGGTGAGCACCTCGACCCAGTCCTTCAGCAGGTCGAACCACTGGGGAAAGGTTGCGATGGACTGTGTGACGACGGTCCTGGCGCTCGCGGCGTCAGCAGTAAGAGTAAGCGCGATCTGCGTGACGGCGAGCGCCGTCGTCTCACTCGTCGATCCCCATGACATCGGGTATCCCCACGGCGAGTTTGGCCGCTCGTCTTCGGGGTCACTCCCGTCGGCGTAGTCGGGTTCATCGACGAGGTCGTCGACCGCCATGGGCTGGATCAAGATGGGCTCTGAGTCTGGATGAAGTCTCGGGAGATGAACGACAACGTCACGGCCGTCGAGACGAGTCGTTGCGGAGGCTCCGAGCGACTCCAACCGGAATCCCAGAGCAGCAGGCAGCGGACAACGAAGAATGAGGCGACCCGCGCCGGACATGTTCACGAAACCTAGGGCAGTCACCCGACCGCCTCGCCGCGTTCGTAGCCGGCGATTCCGGCGGGCTCAGCGGGCGTCACCATGTGACGAAACCGCCATTGACGCGGCTGTTCCTCGGTGCGGGATCGTCCGTCGCTGGTCCCCCCGCGAAGCCACGTCTCGTGGTGGGCCGCCCGCGCTGCCCGGCCATGCCCGCCGCCACCAGGTCCGGCACCGATCCCGAATCTCTGACTCGAGGAGGCAAATGAGCACTGAGATGACCGATGAGAAACCACTGGCGAAACCACCCCCGAAGCCAGGGCCGAAATCGTTGGCGAAGCGAGAGGCAACCCTCGCCGGCGCGCCTGGGCTCGTCGTTGCTGCTCAGGTGGCCTCTGCCCCCCCGAAGCCCAAAAGCCGACTCCGGAAGGGGCCAAGCCCCCTTCCGTCCCGCCCCCGGTGCTCAGCTGCGGACCAACGCCTCTCCCTTCTTCGCCGACTCACCGAGCGCGACCGGGACATAACCCGCGCCGTGGCCCGCCACCGGGTGTTGACCTCCGAGCAGGTAACCGAGATGTTCTTCGACAGCCACAAGTCCGCCCTGGCCCGTCTGCTGGGGCTCTACCGCCTCGGGGTCCTCGACCGCTTCCAGCCTTACCGGCCCTCGTGGGGCAGCCACCCCTACCACTACGTGGTGGGTCCGGCCGGCGCCGCGGTGCTCGCCGCCGAGGCCTTCGAGGACCCCGAGCGGGCCGCCCGGCGCTGGAAGCCCGATCGCACCGTGGCCCTCGGCCACACCCAGCGCCTCGCCCACCTGGTGGGCCTCAACGGCTTCTACACCTCCCTGGTCGGCCACGCCCGCCGCCATCCCGGAGCCCGCCTGGTGGCCTGGATGACCGAGGCCGAGTGCGCCCGCTGGAGCGAGGCCATCGTGCGCCCCGACGGCTTTGGGGAGTGGGAGGAGGACGGCGTCGGTGTGGAGTTCTTCTTGGAATACGACCGGGGCACCGAGACACTGGCCCGCCTGGTGGACAAGCTGGGCGGCTACGAGCGCTTCGAGTCCGAGCGGGGTGCCTCGGCCTGGGTGGTGTTCTGCTTCAGCTCACCCCGGCGGGAGGCCACCGCCCGGCGTGCCCTGGCCGGCGCCACCGTCCCCATCGCCACAGCAGCCCTGGGCCGCCCCCTGGGCGCCGCTGAGGCCGTGTGGCTGCCCCTGGGCGGCGATGATGGGCGCCGGGTGCGCCTGGCCGCCCTGGGGGCCATGGCCAAGCCGGGCGAGGCGGCGCGGCGCGCCGCGGTGGGTGGACCTCGGGCGTGGCGCTTCGAGCGCCCCATGCCAGATGGCGAGGCTGCCGCGCCCGGCAACGGCGGCGGCGAGTGATGCCTTCGACGCCGGCCCCGAAGGAGCTGAGTGGTTACTCGCCGAGGTTCAGGCTCCCAAGCCCGCGCACCAACTCGGGCCGCTCGAAGCCCAAGGCGACGCCGAGGCGCACGATGTTGACCAGGGTCACGTCGCGCTCGCCGCGCTCGACCGATCCGACGTAGCTGCGGTGGAGGCCGGCGACTTCTGCCAGGCGCTGCTGGGACATGCCGACTTCGATGCGGCGCGTCCTCACCCGCTGGCCAAAGATGCGAGGCAGAGCCGACCGCGGCGGCCGCCGGGAACCGATCACCACGGGGTCGACTTCATTGGGAGGGATCATCTTCCATCTCACCATGGCCCTGGCCGATGACGACGACCTCGCCGCCCGGCCCTACCCGCACCGCCCACATGGCCTGGCCGTGTCGTTCGCAGAGCACCACGAACGGCCCCGGCGTTTGGATGTGGGGATCGCCTCGGTCGGAGACCCCCAGTTCGAGAACGACGTTGCCCTGCTCGCTGAAGCTGAGCGTGGGACCGATCTCGGTAAGCAGCACCCACACTCGCTGCACGCCGTGCTCATCGAGCAGGGCCACCCCTGGGTACCACCCCGGAGCAGACCCACTGAGGTCGCCCATCACGGCGCGCACCCGGCCCTGCTCGTCGACAACCTCGAAGCGTCCCGCGGCCATCACCGCGGGGGTGCCTTCACGCCTAGTCTCGTCCATCGTCGGCTCCTTTTCGACCAAGGATCGGCCAGGCCGGGGGCTGTTTGGAGCAGCGCCCCGGCCACACCCATTCAGTTCTCGCTGGTCGGCTGACCAGCGGTTGACGTTGGATACCTCACCTCCACCACGGCCTTCAAGGTCGCGCTGGATGGCCTACCGGCGACGAACCTTCCATCGGTACCGGCGGGGTGCGCCGGGCATCTCCACCACCTCGTTGTCGGTGGTCAGGCGGACAAGGGCGTTGGCAACCGCTCCTGGAGATCGCCCGAGCGCCTTGGCGATGGCCCCCGGCGTCATCTCCCGGTCGGGTCGGCTACGCACGTGGTCGAGCACCAAAGAACGCAGCTCCCCCTTGGCGAGGCGGCCCGCCGCTGCCGGGAGCTGGGCCGACGAGTGCTCTCCGGTCGGGTTGTCCATCGCCGACCAGCGGTCGGGCTGGCGTCCCCGTCGCCCGCTCTTGGGGCTCGGGCGTCGGGCCGCCCTGGCCTCTTCCTCCAGCACGACCAGGGCGCGAGAGACGGTGGCGCGAACAAGGCCGGTGGCTTCGGCGAGGGCCGCTGGCGTGGAGTCGGGATTCTGAACCAATGCCTCATAGACGGCATCGGTGGTGGTCGGGATCACGGTGGTCGTCATGGGTGCTCCTTGGTTGGCCGGTTTGGGTCGACGTCGATGTAGCTCCAGATCGATGCCATCTTCAAGGGCCAGCGTGAAGTATTTGTCAGCGGCAGGCGACCTTTCAACGACAAGTGGTAGATGGGCTGACAGCCGCAAGAAAGGGCTGGGCTCCTACTGTGTTCCCGTGGCACCGGGCCAACAGCATTCAGCGTCAAGAGGACTGTTTCGCCAATTCCAACGCGACCATCGGCCCTTGTCGGCCCGCCTACGTGCCATTGCTCAGCCCCTTGTGGCAATGGTTCAACAGTTCGATGCGGAACGGTTCTTGGCTGATGATGAGAGCTTGGTGCAGGAACTCATTGGGATGGCGATGTTCGAGCCACCGAAGCTGCGTGGTGCTGAGGTGGCGTCATCACGAGAGGACGGTGGCACGTCGCGGCCCGGATTCCAGCGCGGCACCTGGGTGCCAACGAACCGCCACTACATCGCGATCCAGGTGGAAGGCGACCATGAGCTGCTTGAGTTTTGGCCCGATCAAGATGATGACGGCCTGGTTCCCATCGCTGCCGAACTGGCTGATCTCGACGTCTCCACCTCGGACACGACTGCGTACGACTACGAGAAGGAGATGCGCCGCCACGAGCTTCTGCTGACGGCGGAGTTGTGGAGCATCGGACTCCGAGATGGCCCCGACTCGTGGGCGCTATTCACTTTCGTGGATCTCACCAGTGCCGAGGAGGAGGAGGTCTCCGAAGGTCGGCTTAACCCCAGGTCCTTGGCTGATCAAAACCGCGCACGGATTGAACCCATTGTCGAGTGCATCGCTCAGCAGGCGGCTCGATTCCTTCAAGAAGACCTGCCGCAGACTCTCCGTCAGGCGGTGGCCAACCGAAGGCGTCGTGTGAGCGCGCAAGCGGCGGTGAGGCAGGCCCTGACGTGGCCCGAGGGATGGAAGGCGGAGCCGCCAAAGCTTGAGCTCTTGCCTCTTCCGACAAGCGTCGAGATGCCTAGACCAACTGACGTCGCGCTCTCCCATCGGCCACGACTCGCCCCAGCGACCTTCATCGAGGTGCAGAGGATCATCCGCGTCTGGGCAGACGGCGTTGAACGCTATCCCGCTGCGTTCGGTGGTCTACACGAGGACCGCTTGAGCGACCTTCTTGCCGCCACCCTCAACGCGTCCTTGCCGGGTGCCAATCGAGAGGTCTACTCCCGCGGCGGCAAATCCGACATCTTCATCAGAGCCGATGTTCTTAGCGAGGGAGCCGGGCCAGCCAAGGTCTTTATCTGCGAGTGCAAGTGGTGGAGCGGCCGGTCTAACTTCTCGGCCCACCTCGAGCAGCTCTTCGGGTACCTCGAAGCCAAGGACACTGCCGCGGTCTTGGTCTACTTCGTTGGCACTCAACAGCCTCGGAAGGTCCGCGCAGACGCGCGAGCCGCCTTGACTACGCCAGAGTGGACGGAGGAGTTAGAGGCGGTGGTAGCGGGCTGGCCGGTCGTGCGCTACCGCTCGTTCGACGGCCTCGTAGACACCTGTATCGCGTTCATCGACCTACCGAGGCCCAAGCGACGGGCCGCTAGCGGTTAGTGCCCCGATGGCCTAGTCCTGCAGATCGCGTTGCCGGGGTCTTCTGCTCAAGCACTAATGGATTCGTTCGCATTTGTTGCCGCATTCAAATCAGCAGCTCGATACCGCCTGCTAACGATTTTGCTAACGAACTCGGTATAACGCAATGACACGGGGCATAACCATTCGGACTACCGAACAACCGTGACACTACGGGCTATAACGGTAGGAGACGCACTGGACGAAACTGATTGCCTGTAGGTGCCGGTGCCACTGATGAAGCGGTGAGAGAAGGTAAAGGTCGAGGTGACCGAACCTTGGGGGATGGTCCGCGTCTCAGACAGCCCGTCGCCAAACTCCATCTTTAGCGTTGTTGCCCCGGCTGAGTCCTGTCCTGCTTTCACTGTCCAGGTCGCGTCGCCGGACGACGTAGTTTGAGCAGCGGGAGTGATAACTACCGGTTCCGGCCCCGAGTAGGCGTATAGCGTCGGTGAACTCTTAGGGTCGGCTGCATCGCCCCACAGGTGGTACTGCATGTCCGTCGGGGACCCGAACGTTGTGCCCATCTTCCACGTAAATTTGAGGTTCTGGCTGTACACCGACATAGCGCCGGCTCGGAAGCCGAACGCTTCGGCCGCGGCTTCGAACCGTTCGCTCGCCCCCGTGTCCTTCTCGACCTTGTCACCGGGTCCATAGTCCCCCATCTTGCCAATCTGGTTGTTTCGAAGATACGGACCAGGGCCGTCTTTGGAGGACACGTCCACCGGAGTATCAAAACCTCCCGAGGCATATTTGGCCTCTACTAGGTAGCCGAAAGGGTCACCGACCACGGCGCACAGCGCGTACTTCTGGTACTTGATTACAGGCCGCTGGGCGAAGCCATAGCGGCCTACGATGCCATCAGGACCCTGGCTAAGGCTGGCATCCTTGGTGACGCTCTCACTGCCGCTGACCTTCCAGTCGCTGCCACTCGCGCTGTACCCGGAATCAATCTTGTGCTCGCCCGCTTCCTTATAGACAAAGCTCGAAGTCATGTTGTCCCAGGCATGGAGTTCTCCCACCTTTGTACCCTTGTACTCCGGATCTCCGATGGCCTTCTTCCACCCGCCACCGTTGCAGATCGGGTCGCTGGACTCGCCAGAGGATGAAGCCGGTAGGGGCTCGAGCTCCAGGGTGAGGGGATCGACTGAAGGCATGAATGTGGCATCAGCTATCTTCAGCGGGGTCACAAATGCTGTCGCGTAAGCAGCTTGATCCGCGTGCTCCTCCAAAACGGCCGTAATCGTCACGTTCAGGGAGTCCGCGGCGTTGACGAGCGGAGTAGTCGTTGAGTCTGGCGTGATCAAGAAGGAGAAGGTCCCGGACGGCCCCGTCACGACTTCCCCGAGTGGCACCAGGGGGACGTTGCCGTGCTCCGAGACGTTCTTGCCGTCCGCCGTCGCCCAGACCCGTGCCCCGCTAGCACGAGAGCCGTCAGGAAGGATGACGGAGCCGAATATTGTACCGGCGTCGGTCGCGCTGGACGGAGCCGTTGGTAGGTAGAGAAGCCCGAGTAGGAACATCAGCGTCGCGAGCAGGTTCCAACGCCACCTCCGAACGCCGCTTCTTCTCGGCGTGATCGCTCCTGCACCATTGCTTCTTGCCACGAAACTGCCTCTCTGTTAGGTGGCTTCCACCACGAACTTCATTGTGCGATCCGACTGACTGACTGTCTGGCCATTCACCTCAGCAACTACACGAAACCCTGTAGCCATGAAGCGTCCGGGTCGAGTCGCGTGCATTTCCGCTAGGAGGTACCAGTCCTGAACCGGAGTTCCTTCGGAACCAGGTCCGGATCGGTCCCCGCAGCGCGCGACCGGCGGGCAGCTCGGGTCGAGTGTTACCTCGCTGACTATGTGGAAGTGCGGACGGTACTTTGCCGCTGCCTCCTTCCCGCTCGTGTGCCCGATGTAAGAAGGACTGGTTTCAGAGAAGCGGATGGCCCAGACCGCGTCGATTACAAGCCCCTCGGGAACATCTAGAATCTGCGCACGCAACAGATGGATAGGAGAGTTCCCCAACGGCCTTGGGGTGACAACGTGGAAGAAGTGGGGCTCGCCAAATGCGGTCGGTGCTCCGGTAACCGTAAATACCGACGGTGATCTCACCAGGAAGTCGTCGTCGGTGCCGGATCGCTGGCCCAACTGCCACCAGAAGAGGAGCAAGGCGAGCACGAGGGCCAGCAGTACCCCAACCCAGCGGCGGAAAAGACGCCTCCGCCCAACACTCGCCCACAACTTCTTGACAAGGCTTTCTTCGCCGGCATTCCCTAAAGGGGCAGAAACATCATCACTTTGATCGGTCTCTAGGGGCCGCTCTTCGCTGGTCATGGTGTTCCCCTCCTGGTCCGGTCGCGAAATGGGCGAAGGCGTCCCGTCTCCGGGGACCAGGCTACGGAACGTGCTCATCGGTTAGCCGGCATGCAGATATCGCTGGCGACTCGCCGCCATGACTTCTGCAACGCCGCGGTCCGCCTGCGCGGCGGCCTCGATTGTTCGCACGTCCACATCCCCGACACCAAACTCGTCCTCAAGCCGCAGTCGTGTTTTCGACAAGCGACTTCCCCTAGCAGGACGGAACCGTACACAATGAGTGGTGCGGAGTCAAGAGGTTTCTTCGGCGCTTTTGAGGATGGTGTGTAAAGGCCCAGTAGTCGTCGCTGCGTGCGCGTTGTCTGGTACGGGTCGCACCGGTACAGATGTCCAAGCTTTGCCGAAGTAGTCCGCTTCAATCGGCGTGTTCGATCCGCCAGCCGGCGGCCACTTGGCCTTCGCGGTCCAGGAGTGCGAGGTAGGGGCCTGGCCGGACAGCCTCGGTACCCGGATCATCGACTCCGAGTACAAGGGCGTCGTTGCCCTCCAGGGCGAAGTTCAACGTCGGCCCCTGCGCTGTGAGCACAAGGAACAACCGCTCGGTGCCCTCAGCCGTGTGCAGCGAGAGGCCAGGGAAGCACAGATCCTCGCTCGCCGGGGACAGGTCACCGAGCACGGCTCGCACCCGTCCCCGGCGATCGGTGACCTCGAACCGACGAGCCCGGACAACGAGTTCCTCCGGACCCTGGCCCCCAGCCAGGATGGCCAGCAGGTCATCAACGACGGCGAGAGTCTGTGGGCTGGCATCAGCCAGCAAGTCAACAACTGCATTGAGGCGGGGGTCGGTCCTAGGCTCGGGCATGTCGGTTCCTCCTTGAAGGGACTGGCCAGGCCGGGGGGTGTGAGCGCACCGCCCCGGCCACTGCAATTTTCGGACCGCAACGCCTACCGCTTGTTGCTGCGGCCCGTCAAGGGGCTGCTCGAAGCATCACCGTCGATCCTCGGACCCCGTGGTGGAGAAAAGTACCGAGCACCCCGTTTGCCCATCATGTACCCTTCGACCAAGCGTGGGGTGGTGAGTCAGTGCTCGCCCGTGATGGCCCTTCGGATGCGCGAACGGCACTGGGAGGCACGATGGGCTATCAGAGATCGATCGCCGCTGGCTGGCAGCGTCACGTCACGGCCTGGGTGGTCATAGCCCTCGCCGTCTGCCTCACGGCGATCAACTTTCCGGCCTCGGCGGCTGGTGCCAAGCCAACGGTGGTTCTGGACCCGGACCAGGGCTGGTCCTACGGCGTCCACGATGGCACCACGCACAACTCGTTCCCGTTCAACCTGTCCATCGCCCAAGCCGTCCAAGCCAAGCTGCCGTCGTACTGCGCCGCTGACATCGTTGTGACGCAGACCTCGGACTCGCTGAGCTATAGCCAGCGGGCCGCCCAGATGGCCAACGCCGATGTCTCGCTGACGGTTTCGCAGAACGCCAACACCGGCGCCGAGTGGGGTACAGAGTTCGACGGCGGCAGCTCGTCATTTGCTACCGCCGTACCCGCGAACCTGGCGTTTGGCCAGAGCCTGGTCGAGCAGCTGGGCAGCCGGACCGGCCGCCCCTACGAGAACGTCAACCAGGAGGAGACTGGCGGGCGGGTCTACCCGTACCCCGAGTTCGTCGGACTCGCCGGCACCTACGCCCACGTCTTCACCGGTTTCATCGACCACTCGTACGACTGGGCAGTCCTCCAGAACGGCCAGGATCTGCTCGCTGACGCTTTGGTGGCTGCGATTGGCCAGTCGCTGCAGGCCCAGGGCTTCCAGTGCCTGGGCGACTTCCCGGCACTCCCCACCTCCGCTCGACTGCAGCAACTCCGGAATCTCGGGTACCAGCGTTTCCTCCGCTACAACGCCGACCCCATCTCGATGTCGACGGGCAACTTCGCCACCTCCGAGGAAATCTTCACCCTGCCGGGCGTCGGTAATCAGGCGATCGACCTGACGCTCAACTACAACGCCCAGTCCGGGCAGGAGTCGCCGGTCGGTGTTGGCTGGCAGTTCGCCTACGGCGCCTTCCTCCAGCAGTACAGAGATGGATCGATCTTGGTGAACCTGCCGGACGGCCGCGCCCTGTTGTACGAGCCGGACGGTAGTGGTGGTTTCACCAGCCCGGCGGGAGCCTTCGCCACCCTGACACAAATCGACGACACGACGTTCAAGTGGACGACCACCACTGAAACCTCACTCACCTTCGTCCAGGACGAGGCTGGCCGTGGCATGTTGACTGCCACTACCGATCGCCAGGGCAACAGTGAGGCGCTGGTCTACAGCGGCACTGGGGCCTTTTTCCCGAAGCTGGCGAGCATCATTGACCAGGCCGGCCAACAGGTGGCAGTGGCTACCAACGGTGATGGAAGGATTACCAGCTTTACGCGCCCCGGTGGCGGCGTCTGGCAACTGGCCTACTCGTCAGCCGGTGACCTCATCTCAGTCACCTCGGCTCGGGGGACCGACCGTGAGTTCAACTACGACACCGAGCACCGCATGACCTCCCAGGTCGGCCAGGACGGCGTGACGTTCCTAACCAACACCTACGACAGCCAGTCACGAGTCATCAGCCAGACCAACGCCTTCGGTGACTTGCGCACCCTGGTCTTCGACGATGCCGACCGGACGACGACCTACACCGACACTGAAGGTGCGGTCACCGTCTACCACTGGAACGTTCTCGGCCAGGTCACCAAGGTCATGGACGCCATCGGCGGCGAGACAACGACTGGATACAACGCCGAGTTCCTGCCCACGACCGACACCAATCCCCTCAACCAGACCACCGCCCGGTCCTACCACCCCTCTGGCCAGCCGGCATCGGTGACCGACCCGCTGGGCAACGCGACCAGCTCGACCTACAACGCCAGCGGTGACCGGACCTCCACAACGGACGAGGGCGGCACCGGCGGTTCGGCTCGCACGGTCGGCTACACGCTCAACGGCGACGGCCTGCCGACCACCATCACAAACCCTGACGGCAGCACGCAGGGCCGCACTTTCAACTCCTTCGGTGACATCACCTCGAGCAGCGATGAGAACGGTGACACCACCGGCAACAGCTACGACGCCCGTGGCAATACCACCAGCGTCAGCGATCCGCTCGGCCGAATCACCGGCATGACCTACGACCTGGCCAACCGCCTGACTGCCGTTACCGACCCGCTCGGCCGCACGACCGCCTACAGCTACGACGCCAACGACAACCTGACCCGCATCACGCATCCCAACGGCTCGACAGAACAGCGCAGCTACGACCTCAATGACCAGTTGCGGACGAGCACTGACCGCCGTGGCGCCGTCACGACCTACACAAGGGACGCCGAGCTCAACATTACCCGAGTCGAGCTGCCCAACGGGGGTGTCATCCAAAACAGCTTTGATAACGAGAACCGGCTGATCTCCACTACCGATCCCGAGGGCAACACAACTACCTACACGCTCGATCCGCTCGGCCGCCGGGTCGCTACCGAGGACGCTCGGGGCAACACCGCCGAGACGGGCTACGACGCCGCCAGTCGGGTCATCTCGCAGACCGACGCCAGCGGTGCCACCACGACCTTTGTACCGGACGCCAACGGGCGAGTGCTCACCGTGACCGATCCTGCCGCTGGCGTACTGGCCAACCAGTGGGATGAGGTCGGCCGACGCAAGAGCACGACTGACCAGCTCGGCCACACCACCAGCTACACCTACAACTTCCGTGATCTGGTGCTCACGACGACCGACCCAGCCGGCGGCGTCACTACCAACAGCTACGACCCGGCTGGCCGTCTCATTTCGCGGACCGACGCAGCCGGTGCCATCACCAGCTTCAGCTACGACGCCGCCAGCCAGCTGACCAAGGCCACCGACGCCCTGGGTGGCGTCACCTCGTTCACCTACGACCCCGCCGGCAACCAGCTCACCATCACCGACCCCAACGGCAACGTCACCGCTACGGCCTACAACAGCATGAACGAGCCCGTCAGCCGTACCGACGGAAAGGGCGAGACGTGGACGATGACCCGTGACGACGGTGGGCTCATCACCGAAGAGTCGGACCCGCTGGGCCACGACACCACGCAGGTCTACGACGCCAGCGGCAACCTCACCGGCACGACCGACCCGCTGAACCGGACGACCGAGTTCGGCTACGACCTCAACCGGCGGCCTATCACCGAAACCGCGCCAAACGACGTGGTCACGGCCAACGAGTTCGACGAGGTGGGCAACCTGGTGTCGGTCATCCGCAACCAGCGCGGCGGTCAACCGGTCAGCTCGACAGTAAACGTGGCGACTCGCTACGCCTACAACAGCCGCAACCTGTTGGCATCGATCACCGACGCCAACGGCGTCGTCACGGGCTACGAGTACGACAAGCGCGGCCTGCTGGTCAGCTCCACCAATCCCATAGGCAAGGCCACGACCTACGGCTACGACGCCGCCGGCAACCGGGCCAGCCGGACTGATGCCAACGGTGTCGTCACCAACTACACCTACGACCCACGTGATCTGTTGACCAAGCAGGCGTACCCCGGTGCGGAGGAGACGTTCGGCTACGACGCCGTGGGGCGTCAGGTGACCGCAGCCAACGCCAAAGGCACGGTGGCCACCACCTACGACGCACTGGGACGGCCGACCAACGTCACGGACGCAGCCAGCAAGACCCTCCAGTACGGCTACGACCCTGATGGCAACCGGACGGGTGTGACCCTGCCCGAGGGCGGAACGCTGGCCTACACCTACGACGCCGCCAACCAGATGACCAGGCTCGTCAGTCCGCTCGGCACCATGACCACCGACTACGACGACGCCGGTCGACCCATCCTGACGACGCGGCCCAACGGCACCAAGCTCACCACGGGCTTCAACAACTCTGATGAGCTGACGCAGCTCATCACCAAGGCCGGCAGCAACACGCTGGCTTCGTTCGTCTACTCCTACGACAACGTCGGCAACGTCGCCACCCGCGCCCAGAAGCTCGGCGCCACCACCACGACTGCGAACTACAGCTATGACCCGCTGCGCCGGCTTACGGCCAGCGCCGGTGGGTCGCTGCCGGCCACCTACACCTATGACGGGGCCGGTAACCGTCTGTCCTGGAGTTCTCCTGACGATCCCTCCACCCCGAAGACAGTGGATCCGTTCACCCAGACCAACGTCCACAACGCCGCCGGGCAGGTCACTAAGTCAACGATGGTGCGGAAGAACGGGTCCAAGAGCTACACCAGCGTCACCACGGATACCTACGACGACAACGGGAACCGGCTCCTGGCCAGCACGGTGGCACCGCAACCGGGACAGACCACCGCCACCGCCTACACCTATGACTTCGAGAACCGGCTACTGACCAGCACGCCGGCCGACGTTCCGCAGCAGGGCAACGGCGATGGACAGCGCACCCACCGGCGTTCCTACGACGCGCTCGGCAGGCTCGTCACCGAGACGCGGGGCACTACCACGACCACCTGGACCAACGACGGACTGGACCCGATCGTGGCCAGCGATCCTCTGGCCAGCACCCTCTACCTGCGTGATGCCAGTGGCGAGCTGGAAGGCGAGTTGACGACCGCGCTGACGCCGGCGTGGTACGTGAGCGACGCATTGGGGTCGATTCTTGGATCGACCAACACCAAGGACAAGCCCCAGCTGGTCAACGTCACGCCTTACAGCGACTACGGCGTCAAGCTGGGTAAGAGCTACACCCGGATGGGCTTCGGCGGCGAGATTGCCGATCCGAACTTCCCGGGGAACGGCATCGGCAACGACACACCGGTGCTCAGTCAGTACTACGCCCGCAGCTACGACCCAGGTACCGGCAGTTGGCTGCAGCCGGATCCGGTGAAGGGAGACATTAGGAAGCCGGAGACCCAGGCGCCATACCAGTTCGTCGGCGGGAACCCGAGCAGCAGGACCGATCTGCTGGGGTACCTGTCCGTCGGCGTGGCGACGACGCAGTACAACATCAGCGTCGGAGTCTCCAACGGCTCGTGGAGCGGCGGTTCTCTTCAGAGCGGGAGCGGGGACACACAGTTTGTGCAGCCGACCATGAGCGCCCAGCAGTTGCAGCCGACAATGACTGCGCAGCAACTTCAGCCGACGTTGAGTCCTTTCGCCTACCGGAGCCCGGCGGCCAAGGGGCAGTTGAGCCGCTTGGTGAGTGGGGCTGACCTGCAGGGGGGAAGCGGATCTCTTCGGGGTTCAATCAACGTGCCACGCTCACTCCCCAGTAACTGGCCCGATATCCGAGCCGGGCTAATAGCTGGTGGACTGGAGTGGTATGGCGGATACCCCTCGAACTGCTTGGAGCTGGTAGGCGGCAATCCTGAGTTCTGCGGAGGAGGTGGCATTCACGAGACCCACGATGTCACGAATGCCGTATACATCGCCTTCGGAATGAGCGGACTGCTCAAGGGCGTCGGAGCACTTCTTGCCCGTGGCGGAGCGAGGGCGGTCGAAGAGACGGCGATACCGTTCGCAAAGAATGCTCCGTTACATATCTTCCGGGACGCATCAGGGCATCTTCTCGACGATACAGTGACCAACAGGGCTCTCTTGCAACAGGCGGTCAGGAGCGAAAACTATGTGTACACCAGCGCCCAAGGAGTCAAGACTTATCGACAGGTCTTGCCAAATGGTCAGCAGATCTGGGTTGAAGTCTTCAATGGCGCCATCAATAACGGCGGCATCAATGCCGTACCGAGGTAGCTAAAGCCACGTCAACGGAGAACTTCTGGGATCCCGTGAACTAGTCCATTGTGTCCGGCTTGATCCTCTTGATGCATTTCAACCAATCCTCCCAGGCCGCTGGGTCGTTAGTATCTCCGTCGGGCTGTATTTCCATATCAGCCAGCAGGACGGCGAGATCAATGCCGCCGTTTGTTCGAGTGTAGAAATCATTTAGGAATTGTTCCATTGCAAGAAATGCTTCTAGCTCGTTCAGTGAGTATTTGCCGCGGTTGCGCTTATCCATGCTCAGAGCATTATACAGCACGTCAAAAACATGCCGGATGAGGGTGCTGTGTGGAGTGACAAACTTCATAGACATTTACGCGTGCCGCCCCGCCCACCACTCCCTCCCCTCCACCTAAACTCTGCCTCTCCATGCTTACGAGCTGTTTTGCCTCCATGTACTACCGGATCAGTTCCCGTGGCTCCTCGCCCGAGTGATAGCGAGTATGCAAGAGGAAGGGACTGCCATCCGCACGAAGGCGACGACCTTGCCCTCCACGAATAGGACGTAGCGCAAATGACTCTTGGGTTGCGACCAGTGGTGGGGCTCTGAAATGCCCGATCCTGCGATCGATGCAGCGCTGATGAAGCCGTACATATCGGCCTTGGTGCTGGAGTACACCGGAACGGCGCCAGCTACCGCTCTGGCCACGTTGCGAAGGCAGATCGAGAAGTCGCTGCGCAGACATCGTGGCGATGTAGTGATCGTGGCCCCTGAGATCAGTAGGGGCCTGACGATCAACCCTCCGTCGGAACCTGGCGATGATACCGATTCACCGACGCTCGACGAGGTCGCCGGCTTTGTCTATCGTCAGACCGTAAAGCCCACATGGTTGATGGCAGATGGTCCACTGGTTGACACGCGCCATTACCCAATTGTGCTTATGCAGCGCGCTTCTCTGATCGCCATAACTGCCGAGCCGAGCGTCCGCGAGGCACTACGGAGGTGGACGCGAAGTTCTCCAGCTCCCCCCTTCCGGATGATTAGTCCAAAGTTTATCAACGACGCATTGCTACAGGGCGAGACCAGAAGCCTGTCGCTGCACGGCACACACCAGCGGCAACGGCGCAAGGCAGATAGCAAGAACATTCACGGTCCCGATCTTCGCAGCGCGATGAATCCGTTCGAGGACAGCACGTTCATGTTCAGTTCGGCGCGTGCGGCGGTCGATGAGGACACTCACAAGGCCCTCCAGGGAGTCGTTGGTGCGACACCTACGAGTGGGAACGTGTGGAATCGACCCAGTAACAGCTTTACGGACTTTCGGTCAGCTATCGCAGAGGTTCTCTTTGACATCGAAACGGCTATGCGAGGCGTAGGCCTTGAGCAGCCGTTTCCGCTGCTTGCCACCGAAGTACATAGCCTCGTGGGTGTCCATGGTGCATACGAGGTGGGCATCCTCGGTGCCGACGAGGTCAGAACCCTGCCGGGCACCGATGAGGGCTCGGTGGATGCCGCAGAACTATTGGAGCATGCTCAACTCAACGTCATTGGCAGTCCCGCCAACCCAGACTTCATGCTCGATGTCGGTTTCGGTGCGACTGCAGGCCGCCTGGCGGTCCACGTCGTTCACTCGCAGGATATTCTACATTTCCAGATCGGGATCGACGGTACGCCGAGCGACCCACTGGTTCTGGCTACTATTCGCGATGCCGTCTTGGCCCACACTGATTACCTGACAGTCTTCTACGGCAGTGGGCACGCGGTCGGTCACGGAAGGATCACGAGGCAGACGATTCGCTCGACGCCGTTTCCCAATTGGCAGTGGTGGCCCGCCGGCATTTGCGAAGTGATGCGCGAGAAGCCAGACGGTGACGGAGTTGCGATGCACCAGGGAATAGGAACGCCTGGTGATAAGTCAATATTTGCCTGGGTAGTCGAGAACATAGGGCCGGGGTGGCTCACCTGCGACGACGGTCCCGGCGAGGTTGCTGACTTCGTGCACCTCGCACCTGATCACATGCTGACGCTGATACCCGTAAAGGCAGCTCACAGCGACTCGCCGAGCCGACAAGTATCAGCATCGGCATACGAGGTCGTCGTTGGCCAAGCAGCGAAGAATATAGGCTTCCTTGATGCGAGCGAGCTACACAACCGATTGTCGGCAGCACACATGGTCGGTCGGGCAACCTGGCACGATGGCGTGCGTCAGCCGGATCGGACGGGATTTCTAGCGGCCCTAGCTGCTCGTCCGATCACCGCAAGCTTCCGGATCCTAATTGTTCAGCCCCATCTGCTGAAAAGTCGCTACACCCAACTCCAGAATCCCGCCATGCATAGCACGGAGGACTATCTGCGACTTCAGCGTCTCGAAACGCTGCTGAACTCGGCGCGCGGAAGCGTTGTTGGCCTTGGCGGCGACTTGCTTGTCGTTGGCTGTGGCTGAGATGATTGTGCGTCAGTCGGAACGACCCCAAGTTTTCAGCTAACGGCGAATCGTTCCGGTCAGGCCTGTTGGGGTCTACCCCCTCCACCCGGCCAACCGCTCCAAACCCTCGACGGCGTACTCCGCCTCCCCATGCGCAATGAGCGTCTTCCCGTACGTCTCCACGTACTCCCTAATCAACTCCCGCAGCTTCTCCTGCTCTCGTGCTGCCGCCTGCCGATGATCCTCGGCCTGGCCGGCGTAGCCGGCCTGGTCCTGGAGCCGCAGGTGCGCAATCAACTCCGCCCGCAACCCGTAGACCCGGCTCCAAATCCGTGAAACCAGCTCTTCCTCGGCGGTCAGGTCTTCCAGCGTCAGCTTCGGCGTGTCGCCGGTTGGCTCCAGCGCCTCACTCGCTCGCTTGACGCGGCCCTTGTAACGCAGCAAGTCCCTGAGCAGGAGTTCGGCCACCGCCTGGCCCAGCTCGGGCTCGACCCGACTGCGGAAGTGATCGACCGAGTAGTCCAACTCGGCAGCGGCCTGCCGGCGCCTGGCCGTCAATGTCGTGCGCCTGGTCCCGGTTGCTACGCCGAACAACATTCGGGTCGCCTCGGCGTACTGCTGGTCCTCGATCTTGTCCATCAGCCGAGGCAGTAGCTCGTTGAGCGCGTCCAGCCTGCTGAGCGCCACGTCCGGGTGGACGCTGCGGGCCACCACGTTCTTCAGGTTCGGCAACACCGATCCAGCTGCTACCCCGCCACACGGCAGCCCCTTGGTCAGGACGCGCCGCAGCGCTGCCGCCAGTTCCTCGGCGCTGACCGCCTCGGCTTCAAGCACCACCAGCCTGTCCACAACGTCCCCAGTCTGCCCCCGCAATCTCACCACCTGCGCCGGGCACCCTTGGGTGGGTTGCCGAACAAGCGGCAGCCCAGGAAGGAGACACCCGTGCCAACTGACATTCGCCGCCCTCGCCGAGGCAGCGGCGGGACGCTCCACCCGTGCGCCGGCCACGCCTGCGACCACTGTGCCACCTGTGACGTACGCGGCATCTGCTGCGCCAGCATCAAAGCGCCCGTGGCGGCCACCGTCACCGCCACGTCTGACACCGGCAGTCTCGCCAACCTCCGTTCCGCGCTCGCCGAGGACAACAAGGCAGGCAGGACGTCGAGGAAAGGCCTCCGCGAGTTGATCATCAGCCCCAGCCCTCCGACCCAGACGCCCGTGAGCATCACTGTTCCCGGCCTGCGGACGCCGCTGAGTCGGCCGGCACTGTCGCCGCCCTCCACCGACCTGACGCTGCAGTCGCTACGGAACATCGGAGACAGCCAGTGCTCGGAGCAGGTGCCCTGCTGCGAGCACTGACCGATGAAGCCAGCAAATGCCCTCGGCCGTACCTCCAGCCAGAGCATGGCCATTGAACGAGTTGCCCGCACGGTGCGGCGCACCGAGGTCGCCGTCACCGAGCACGAGATCGAGCTGTGGGGCGACCTGGAGACAATCAAGATCGACTTGGCGGCACGGGCCAAAGCCGTCCAATTGGCGCTCGACCGGGACCTGGAACTGCTGGAGCGCGGCATGCAGAGGGCCAACGGCAACCGGGTGGCCCAGGAGCTGGTGCTGCGTTACGTCGAGGACCAGAACCAGGACTTCCGGCTGCAGATCAGGCAGGTACTGGACTCATGACCGCAATGGAACTACTTGCCGTCGTGGCCTCGGCTCTGCTGGGCGGTCTCACCGGAGGCTTGGTCGTAGTGCTCTTGCAGCTGCTGCAGCGCCCACAGCCCGACAACAACCCGGTGCCTCATTACCGAACATGGGCTGACCCGCTCAATCCTGACCTACAACTCCAGGTCCACGATCTGAGTGCCGCCTGGGCCGCCAGCCGCGGCCACCCGGAGGCATCGTTCCCGGCCGCCCGCTACCTGGGTGACGCCGCCGAGGACGCCCAACGGCGCTGGAGCGCGCGCCGATGAACACCGTCCTGTTCTTCCTCCTCGTAGCTGGCGTGTTCTGGTTCGTGTTCTGGTGCTCCGGTGCAAGGCCAGGTGGCCATGAGGTGCCCCCGGATACACGGGAGCGGGTACTGGCTCAGGTGCTGCTTCACCAAGCCCGGCGGAGCCGACAGTTGGCTGAGTTCGAGCGGGCCATCACCGAGGGGGCGGAGCGACGGCTGGCTGAACTGGAGCGGGATTGGCCGGCGCCCACATGCGACCCGTGAAGTCGTGGCTCGACCGGTTGCTGGAGACGGCCGTGGCCTTGGTGGCGGTGGGGCTGCTGCTGAACTGGGCCTGGCAGCTCATCGAACCACTCGCGCCGGTGCTACTCGTCAGTGCGGGACTGGCCGTCATTGTTCCGGCGGTCGTCCGCTGGCGGCAGGGGTGGTGAATATGACGTAGCGCCTGCCGTTGTTCAGACTCACACGCTCACTCCCTGCCGTTCCCGTACCGGTCGGCGTTGTGAAATGGACAAAGTGACTTGACGTTGCAAAGCCTGCAACGCATACTTCAAACCACACCCGTTGCACAGTATGCAACGCTTGACGCTCCGCTCGTCTGACCTCGTTTCATTGGTCCGAGCCGGATACTCAGCCTCTCCGCCCGCCACGCCGCCTAGGTCGACGCGCCGGGACGCCAACAGGGGCAACCACCAACCAAAGGAGGTAATCGCCGTGTCGCAGTCAGACAACTTCAAACAACATGCAAAGGTCACCGGCACCACCCGGCAGCGCTCGCCCGAGGCCGTGCGCCGGCTCGGCCGCGCCCTGATCGCCTTGGCCCGTGCCCAGCTGGAAGCCGAGGCGCAAGCGGAGGCTGAAGCCAAGGCTGAGCACTTGAAGCAGGCGTCGGCCGAATCACCTATTCATCTGGCGGACAGACCGTCGGCGACCAAACACCCGACCTCGGGAGACGCCGCGTGATTGGGCTTGGGAGGCCGAAGCTGACATGGCTGGGCCTGCGGTGGCCCCGTGAGGTCAAGCCCGAGCAGTTAGCGGCGATCGGGCGTCTGCTGGCTGGCTCAGGTGGCACCCCCGTCGTGCTGCAGGCCACCGGCACCGCCGCCGGCGTCACTCATCGCCTGGCCGTGCCCAGCGGCCGGGGGACCCTGGTCACCTCGCAGCTTCGGGCATCGCTGCCCGGTCTGGCAGTGGCCGAACTGTCTCACCCGGACAGCTCTGCCGCTCACCTGGACCGGGCCGTGCGGCTGTCGCTGACCTCCCGCCGGCGCCCGCTCATTATCAACGACGCCGAAGCGCTCGCCCGCTCCTTGCTGACCGCGCTGGCCCACATTGAACAGGGCGAACAACTCATCCTGCAGTGGGTGCTCGGCCGCCGACTTGCGCCACGAGTGGTCCCCACCAGGACCTCCCATCAGCATCCGGAATCATGGGTGCAAGCTCTGCTGCGGGCGCCGCTGAGGTCGCCGACTCCGCTCGACAGCGAAGCCCGCCGGGCACAGCGTGACAAGCAGTCCGAGCCTGGGTGGCGAGCTGTCGGCCGCATCGCCGTCGCTGCTCCTACCACAGCTCGCCAGCGCCATCTGCTCGCTGCCGTACTCGGGGCGCTGCGGGCTGCCGAAGGCCCCGGCGTCCGGCTGAGGGCCGTGCCGGAGCCCCCTCGGCGAACACTGCGGGCAAGCCTGCCATGGCACCTGCCGCTGGCCCTGAACACCAGCGAACTCATGGCGCTGTCGTCGTGGCCGCTCGGACTGACCGCCGACCTGCCCGTCCGTACTGTTGGCAGCCGACCGCTCGCACCGAGCCCGGCGATCCCGACCAGGGGGCGGGTTATCGGGAGGGGGACGTGGCCGGGACAGGAGCGGGCGCTGGCACTGTCGACGTCCGACAGCTTGCGCCATCTGCACGTCCTCGGGCCGACTGGCGTCGGCAAGAGCACGTTGCTGTTGAACCTCATCACTCAGGACTTGGCGGCCAATCGTGGTGTCGTCGTCATCGAGCCCAAAGGCGACCTCATCGCCGACGTGCTGGCCCGCATCCCCAAGCATCGCCTCGACGACGTGGTTCTCATCGACCCGACAGACGAGGCCCGGCCGGTGGGACTGAATCCGTTGGCCCGGTCCGGTGGTGAGTCGCCGGAGCTAGTCGCCGACGGCCTGCTGTCAGTCTTCCATGGCCTCTACGCCGCCCACTGGGGGCCGCGCACCCAGGACATCCTGCACGCCAGCCTGCTGACCCTGGCTCGCACGCCCGGCATGAGCCTCGTCGGGCTGCCACTGCTGCTCAGTCATCCGGGCTTTCGGCGCCGCCTGGTCGGGCGGCACAATGACCCGATCGCGCTCGCTCCCTTCTGGGCGGGCTTTGAGGCCTGGTCTGACGCTGAACGCACGGCGGCGGTAGCGCCGGTCATGAACAAGCTGCGTCCCTTCATCCTGCGGCCCCAGCTGCGCCAGGTCATCGGGCAGGCCGCACCGCGCTTCGACGTGCGACAGGTCTTCTCAGCGCGCAAAGTCCTGCTCGTCAACCTGAGCAAGGGTCGTCTCGGTGCCGAAGCCGCCGCCCTGCTCGGCAGCCTGGTGGTGGCCCAGCTGTGGCAGGCCACCTTGGAGCGGTCGCGCATCGCGCCGGAGCGCCGTCATCCGGTGTTCGTCTTCATCGACGAGTTCCAGGACTACCTGCACCTGCCGACCGACATCAGTGACGCCCTGGCCGCAGCCAGAGGACTGGGCGTCGGCCTAAGCCTGGCCCACCAACACCTCCACCAGTTGGAGCCGTCGATGCGCTCAGCAGTGCTGGCCAACGCCCGCTCCCGGATCTGCTTCCAGCTCGGGCACGAGGACGCCCGGACCCTGGCTGGCTCAAAGTCCCAACTCGAGGCCGAGGACTTCCAGACGCTCGGCAGCTTCGCGGTCTACGCCGCCCTGGTGGCCGGCGGCAGCGTGCGGCCCTGGTGCAGCGCCGTCACGGCGCCACCAGGCCCGACGAGCAGTGATCCGGCTGCGGTGCGGGCGGCTTCGGCCCAGCGCTACGGCACGCCGCGGGAGGAAATCGAGGCCGATCTGGAACAGCTCATCCGCGGTGGCCGGGGTCACGGCACCGATGACCTGTCGCCGCGGCGGCCAGGTCGGAGGTCGTCGTGAGCTGGTCCCGCACGGCTCAGCATCCGGTCGCCCGACCGCTGGCGGAGTCGAGGGAATCGGGAAAGACCTGGCCAAGTGGTGAGATGGTTCAAACAGGGGCGCGGACTGTCTTAAGTGCTTTGGCCTCCTCGACTGTCTCACCTGGCCCAGGACGAGGTCGTTGGGCTAGCCGGTACGGAGAGGAGAGCGGGGCCGTCGTTTGGGACAAGGTGGGCGGGGTTGGCCAGCGGGGTGGGGGTCACCTACCGCTCGCGCCAGCCATCCACCACCCCGTGCTCTCTGTTGTCTGTTCATCTGAGGCGCGGACTGGGAACGGCCAAGGGGGCCGGTCGTGAGTACGCCACGGAAGGGGCGGCGCCAGCTTCTACGCCTCCAGGCGGAGTTGTCGGAACGTGACTGCGAGCTGTTGGGCAGTGTCCATCGTCTCCGGCTGGCCAGCACCCGCCAGCTGGAGCGGCTGCATTTCCCGGTGCCGCCGCGCGCCAGCCGACTGAGTGCCGCCCGTAGCTGCCGCCGCACGCTGGAGCGCCTGGTCCGGGAACGAGCCCTGGTCCGTCTCCAGCGTCGCATCGGCGGCGTCCGCGCTGGCTCAGCCTCCTACGTCTATGCCATTGGTCCAGTCGGGCAACGGCTGCTTGGCGGCAGCGGGCCGAGGCGGCGCTTCAGGGAACCATCGGGCCTGTTCGTTGCCCACACACTGGCTGTCAGCGAACTCTGCGTCCAGTTGCAAGAGACCGCACGACGGGGGGAGCTGCAGGTGGTGCGTTTAGAGACCGAGCCGCAGTGCTGGCGAACCAGCACCGGCCTCGGCGGCCTCAGCTGGCTGCGGCCGGATTTCTTCGTCGTCCTACTGGCTGGCGGCTACGAGTACCGCTGGTTCGTGGAGGTGGATCTCGGCACCGAGCACACCCCAGCCATCCTGCGCAAGTGCCGCAACTACGAGGCCTACTACCGCTCCGGTGTCGAACAGGACCGCCACGGCGTGTTCCCGAGGGCGCTGTGGGTGGCGCCGGACGAGCAGCGGGCCGGGCGCATCGGCTCGGCGTTCCGCCAGGCGACTGGCATCACTGAGGGGTTGTTCGTGGTCACCGCTGCCGGAAGGGCCATCGAGGTCTTGGCAGGAGGACAGACGTGAAGGAGCTACCGAGGAACCGCATCTTGGTCGGTGATGCCCGGCAGCGGCTGGCTTCACTTCCGGGCGGCTCCGTCGACTGCGTCGTCACCAGCCCCCCGTACTTCGCTCTGCGCAACTACGCCATGGCTGGCCAGCTCGGACTGGAGGCGACGGTTACGGAGTGGGTCGATGACCTGCTGGCCGTCATGGACGAGCTGGCCCGGTTGCTGAAGCCGGCTGGCACTCTCTGGCTGAACCTGGGTGACAGCTACAGCCGCCGCGAGCATCAGGGCGCGCCCCCGAAGGGCTTGCTGCTGGCACCCGAACGCCTGCTGTTGGCCCTGGCGAACCGCGGGTGGGTGGTGCGCAACAAGATCGTCTGGGCCAAGACCAATCCGTTGCCGATGAGCGCCGCCGACCGGTTGACCTGCGCCTGGGAACCGCTGTACTTACTGACTCGTTCCCGGCACTACCACTTCGACCTCGACGCCATCAGGCAGCCGCATCGCTCCAGCCGGCCGCCGTCACGCTCGAAGCCGCCACGTTCCGGTCCACCGGCCTGGGCGGGACCACTGGCCGGTAATCAGTCGGGACTCGACCGGCTGCACGCCCAAGGCGCGGCCGGCCATCCGCTCGGCAAGAACCCCGGCGACGTGTGGACGCTGCCGACGGCGGCGAGCCGGACCGGGCACCACGCCAGCTTTCCGGAAGGTCTGATACACCGGCCGATCCTGGCTGGCACCCCCGAGCGGGTGTGCGCGACCTGTGGCCTGGCGTGGCGCCGCCAGCGGGTAACCCGCAGCCTGGGCCGCCTGGCGGTGATCGGCGGCCTGAGGCCAGACTGCGCCTGCGGAAGCGACTACCGGCCGGGCCTGGTGCTCGATCCGTTCATCGGCAGCGGCACCGTGGCCGTGGTGGCTGAGCGGCTGGGGCGGGACTGGCTGGGTATCGAGTTGAACCCGGCGTTCGCGGACATGGCCATGAGGCGACTTCAGGTAGCTCGCCGGATGAAGCGACATCAGGACTCGTCAGACGCGGCCGCAGCGTGACGCGCTACGCCACCTACGCCGCTGCCGGAGCCCCACGAGAACAAAGCAAATCTATGAAAGGAGGAATCACATGGAACAACAACACAACATGGAGCACCGCCGAACAGCTGGACCGACCGGCCGGGAGGTCTGGGAAACCAGCCCACACCGACCAGCGGTCTTCGTCATCGACACCGAAGCCTTCGACCGAGGCGCACTACATGGCCGCTGGATCAATCCCAACGATGACCCGCTGCACCTGAAGCAACAGCTGTCCGCGCTGCTCGGGCGTCAACCTGACCGCGGCACATGGGCCGTGGTTGACCAGGTCGGCCTGGGACCGGTCATGGTGCCGGAAACGCTCGACGTCGAGGAACTACGAGAAGCGGTTGAGGAACTGAAGACGCCGAGATCGCCATCGTGAACAGACCATGCGGGAGCGGGACCAGAAGTGCCCTACCAGAGCAAGGTCTCGTTGGTGGGATGTCTCTAATTGCTGTGACGCCATGCTCAGCGACCTGTTGTCCATTTCACGGCGTTGCACCCCTTGCAACGCACGTCAATCCGCGCCATAATGGGAGGTGCGTAAATAGAGGAACTACTGCATGGGACAGGACCTACCAATGACTCAACTCGGCCAACTGCTTCAGCGGCTGCGGCTCGACGCTGGCCTGACGCTCTACGAGCTGGAAAGGCGCAGCGGCATCAACCGTTCGACCTTGCAACGCATGGAGACGGGCAGCACCACGAACCCGGACACCAAGACGCTGAATGCCTTGGCCCGGTTTTTTGGGATCGACGCCGAACAGCTCTACGACGCCGTCTGGCAGGAAGCCGATGCGCCGCTGCCCAGCCCTGCGGTCTACTTCCGCAGCAAGTACCGCTTGAACACCGAGCAGATCGCCGAAATTGAAGCCACGATCCGGCGGACCACGGAAAAGCCGCGCAAAGGCGGCGACAAGAAGAACAAGCCAGACAAGAAATAGACCGAAGCGAAAGGAGGTCACTATGAATCAATTACCAACTACAGCACGGAGCAGCCGGAGCAAACGGCCGAGCACAATCGGCGCCTTGCGGGCATTGGTGCCGGCTCGGGCGCTCAGCTTCACCGACGCCAAGGCCATCGGCGAGTTGCAAGCTCATCGCCTCCTCAAGCTGACAGCCAGTACCTCGGCGCCGGTGTCAGAAGGCATCATCACCGCGCTGCCGCGCATCGACGTCCAGCGCGTCGCCAACTTGATCGGCTCCGGCGCCACGGCTTGGAGCCGGGGCATGTGGCGCATCCGCTTGAACGCTGCTGAACCGCCGACGCGGCAGCGCTTCACCCTTGCCCATGAGTTGAAGCATTTGCTCGATGCCGAGGCCGAGGACGTGATCTACAAGCACCTGCCCGCCGGAGCGGCCAAGGATCGCTTCATCGAGGCTGTCTGTGACCACTTCGCCGCCTGCCTGCTCATGCCCAAGCCGTGGGTCAAGCGTCTGTGGGGCCAAGGCGTTCAGGATCTCGCCGGCCTGGCCTGGCGGTTCGAGGTCAGCCAACAGGCCATGCTGATCCGCCTGCAGTACCTCGGCCTGGTCGATCCGCTGCCCCGCTGCGTCAGCTGGCAGCACCTCGGCACCGTCGCCGTCCGTGGTGTCCGCCAGCCAAGTCGACGGCGCTCGTACCACCGCTCGTATTCAGCCGGGGGAAACCAGTTCACCCGACGGCCTTTCAGACCATCAGCCCGAACCATGTTGCAAGGAGTGTCACCATGAACGAGGCACCTGAGCGTGCTCGCCCCGCTACCGAGGCGATGCGAGCGCGCTCTGACGACCATCGACAGGGCTCCCCGCGAGCCCTGTTGTATTTGCGGGTCAGCACCAAGGAACAGGCCATGCGGGCCGGTGACCCGGAGGGCTACTCGTTGCCCACCCAACGCGAGGCCTGTCTGCGCAAGGCCGGCGAACTCGGCGCCGATGTCGTTGAGGAGTTCCTGGACAAGGACACCGGCACCAGTACCGGCAAGCGTCCGGCCATGCAGCAGCTCATGGCGCGAGTGGAGGCCGGCCGGGATATCGACTACGTCATCGTCCACAAGCTCGACCGCCTCGCCCGTAACCGGCTCGACGATGCACACGTGACGGTGACGCTCGAAGCTGCCGGGGCGACGTTGGTGTCGTGCGTCGAGGGCATCAACCAGACGCCGAGCGGCCGCTTGCTGCACGGCATGTTGGCCTCGGTCAACGAGTACTACTCGCGCAACCTCAGCGACGAGATCAAGCGCAAGACGCTGCAGAAGGCCAAGAACGGCGGCACGCCCTTCCTGGCCCCCATCGGCTACTTGAACAAGCAGGACCTGTCGGGCGGACGCGATGACCGCTGGGTCGAACTGGACCCGGAGCGGGCTCCGCTGATCATCTGGGCCTTCGAGGCCTATGCCAGCGGTCTCTGGGCGCTGAGCACCCTCCAGGCCGAGTTGACCGCCCGAGGCCTTACCACCCGGCCCACGGCCAAGAAGCCCGCCAAGCCACTCCATGAGTCGCTGCTCCAGCGGGTGCTGGTCAACCCCTACTACATGGGCGTCGTCAAGTGGCGGGGGGTGGAGTACCGGGGCAGCCACCAGCCGCTGGTCACGCCGGAAATCTTCTTCAAGGTGCAAGAGGTGCTGGCCGCCCATGGCCGCTCCGGCGAGCGCAGTTGGCGCCACCAGCACTACCTGAAGGGAAGCCTGTTCTGTGACCAGTGCGGCAGCCGCCTGTCGTTGTCGTTCAGCCGGGGCAACGGCGGGCTCTACTGCTACTTCTTCTGCCTCGGCCGCCACAGCCGAAGGACGGTCTGCGGGCAGAAATCGGTGCAAGCTGAGTTGGTCGCAGCGGCAGTGGAGCGTTACTGGCCGAGAGTCAGGGTGGCCGAGCACGCCAAGGTCGGCATCCGGCGGGTGCTGGCCGAGGATCTCGATGAGGAGCGGGCCGAGGCGGACCACGAGCGACGGCTGCTCCAGCGCCGGATTCAGAAGCTCAGAGACGAACGCCAGAAGTTGCTCGACGGCTACTACGCCGGGGCAATTCCAGTGGACTTGCTCAAAAGCGAGCAGGAGCGGATCGGCCGGGGTACGGCAGAGGCCGAGTCCCGACTCGACAAGCTCGCCGCCAAGGTCGACGACATCGAGAACCTGATCACACGGGCGGTGGCCTGGGTTGACTCAGTTCACCGCGGCTACCAGGAGGCCGACGAGTCGGTTCGGCGGCTACTGAACCAGGCCGTGTTCACGCGGATGTTCATCGGTGCGGATGGGACGGTCAGGCGGGTGGAGTACACGGAGGGGATTGAGCATCTGCTGGCGGACGACGAGGAGCAGGATGAGGCAGCGCCGGCAGCAGTGCAAGACGGCGAAGAGCCGGAACGGTTGAACCGGCACCAAAACGACGTACACCCTGGCCCGAGGGCCAGGGTGTATCGCCGGCGATCTGGTAATCACGGTTGGAACCTGCTGCGTTTGGTGGAGGCGAAGGGACTCGAACCCTCGAACCTCTTGACTGCCAGTCAAGCGCTCTACCAGCTGAGCTACGCCCCCAGCATCTGACGAGCCTATACGGCATCGGCCGAGGGGATGGGCCTGGCCACCGCTAGATTCGCGATGGTGACTGCCGAGCCCACCGAGCCCACCGCCGGCACCACCGAGCTGTACGGCCCGGGGCCGCTGGAGGCCAAGTGGCAGAGGCGCTGGCGCGACGAGGGCACCTACCAGGTGGACAACGACGACCCGCGTCCGCCTTTCTACGTGCTGTGCATGTACCCCTACCCGAGCGGGCGGGCGCACATGGGCCACGTCCGCAACTACACCTTCGGCGATCTCATCACCCGCCACCGCACCATGCAGGGCCATGCCGTCCTCTCGCCGATGGGGTTCGACAGCTTCGGCCTACCGGCGGAGAACGCCGCCATAAAGACGGGCCTGCACCCGCGCCCGTTCACCGACTCGCGCATCGACGAGCTGAAGTCCTCGATCGAGCGCATCGGCGCCGTGTACGACTGGCGGCGGGAGATCCGCAGCCACGACCCCGAGTACATCCGCTGGAACCAGGTCATCTTCCAACGCTTCCTCGCCACCGGCCTGGCCTACCGCCGCAACGCACCCGTCAACTGGTGCCCGGGATGCCAGACCGTGCTGGCCAACGAGCAGGTGCTGGCCGACGGCACCTGCGAGCGCTCCGGCGATCTGGTCTCCAAGCGGGACCTGGAGCAGTGGTTCTTCGCCATCACCAACTACGCCGAGGAGCTGCTCGACGAGCTCGAGGGCCTCGACTGGCCCGAGCGGGTGAAGACCATGCAGCGCAACTGGATCGGCCGCTCCGAGGGCGCCGAGTTCGACCTCGTCGTCGCCGACCACCCCGACGAGCTGGCGGTGCGCGTCTACACCACCCGCCCCGACACCAGTTTCGGAATGACCTATGCGGTGCTGGCGCCCGAGCACCCGCTGGTACCGGCTCTCACCACCCCCGACCAGCAGGCCGCGGTCGACGAGTTCGTCGCCCGGGTGTCCACCAAATCCGAGATCGAACGCCTCTCCAGCGAGGACCCAAGCGACACCGGCGCCGCCGTTGCCTCCGACCGGGGCGTGTTCACCGGCTCCTGTGTCGTCAACCCCTTCAATGGCCAGCCGGTGCCGGTGTACCTGGCCGACTACGTGCTGATGGGCTACGGGACCGGCGCCATTATGGCCGTGCCCGCCGAGGACCAGCGGGACTGGGACTTCGCCAAGGCCCACCGGCTCCCCGTCGTCAGGACCGTGCAGCCGCCCGAGGACTGGGAGGGCGAGGCCTACACCGGTGACGGCCCGAAGATCAACAGCGACTGGCTCGACGGCATCACCGACGTGGCCACGGCCAAGCAGAAGGCCATCGACTGGCTGGAGGCGCAGGGCCTGGGGGAGAGGAAGGTCAACTACCGCCTGCGCGACTGGCTCGTCTCCCGCCAGCGCTACTGGGGCTGCCCCATCCCTGTCGTCTACTGCCCGACCGATGGCATCGTCCCCGTTCCCGAGGACCAGCTGCCGGTCCTCGCCCCCGACGACGTCGAGTTCCGCCCCACCGGGGAGTCGCCCCTGAAGGCCCACACCGGCTTCCTCCAAACCACCTGCCCGACCTGCGGCGGAGCAGCCGAGCGGGAGACCGACACCATGGACACCTTCGTCGACTCGTCCTGGTACTTCCTGCGCTTCTGCGACCCGTGGTCGAAGGACAAGCCGTTCGATCCGGCGGCGGCCGAGCGTTGGATGCCGGTGGACCAGTACATCGGCGGTATCGAGCACGCCATCCTCCACCTGCTCTACGCCCGCTTCTACACCAAGGCTCTGGCCGATCTGGGGCTCGGGCCAAGGAGCGTGCGTGAGCCTTTCCGCCGGCTCTTCACCCAGGGCATGGTCCGCCTGGGCGGGACCCGCATGTCCAAGTCCAAGGGGAACCTGGTCGCCCCTGAGGACATGGTGGCCGCCTACGGCGCCGACGCTCTCCGGTTGGCCCACCTCTTCGCCGGCCCGCCGGCCGACGACGTGGACTGGGAGACCGTCGGCATCGAAGGCACCTCGCGGTTCCTCAAGCGGGTCTGGCGTCTCTCCCTGGGAGAGGCGGCGCCGCCGGCCACCCCCGATACCGCACCGAATGTGGATCGCGCCGTCCATCGGCTGATCGTCCGGGTTAGCGACGACTACGAGCGCTGGTCCTACAACACCGCAGTTGCCGCTCTCATGGAATTCGCCAACCTCCTACTGCGCGACGGCACCACCGACTTCGCCCTCGACACACTGCTGCTGTTGCTCGCACCCATGGCTCCGCACATCACCGCCGAGCTGTGGGAGCGCCGGCACGGCCCTGATTCACAGGTGCACGCCCAGCGCTGGCCGGTGGCCGACGCTGCCCTTGCCCGCGCCGACAGCGTCACCATGGTCGTGCAGGTGAACGGCAAGGTGAAGGACCGCCTCGAGATCGATCCGGACATGGACGAAGCCGCCGCCGAAGCCGCCGCGCTGGCCTCGCCGGCCGTGCAGGAGGCTCTCGCCGGAGCTGCGCCCAAGCGGGTGATCGCCCGTCCGCCGCGCCTTGTCAACGTCGTAGTGTGACTGCCATGAAGAACCCGGTGAGCCCTTTCAGGGTGCCGGGGGACGCGAACCGGGCCGGGCTGGCGAAAGCACCCCTGGCCTAATCTGGCTCTTCTTGACGCCTCTCCGCCGGCGGTGGCCGGTCTTGATGATCACTGCTCTCCTCGCTCTCGCCGGCACGGCCGGTTGCTCGGACGACGACGACAACAGCGACGGTCCGGGCGCCACGGCCAAGCCTGGCGAACCGGCTCCGGCTCCCGAGCCGGCCTTCGCCTTCACCATCAGCGCCGCCGACGTGCGCTCGCCGGCGCCGCAGGCTCCACCTTTCCCCGAGGACCTGAAGGCGGCGGTCAAGGCCAGCCTCGACACGTACCTGGCCAACGGCGTGGTTGCTCCACTCCGCACCGGCAACCCACCAGGCGGGCTCGAAGGAGTGTTCACCGGTGCCGCCGGTGCCCGCCTCGCCGCCGGGCAGCCCGATCGTGTCGCCCTGCTGGAGGAGGGCCAACCCGTGTCGGGAAAGGTCACCCAGGACCGAGCTGACGCCAAGCTCACCGCCTTGATCGACGGCGCCGGCGCCCCCGCCGTGGTCACGGCTCTCGTCGACTTCGCCGTCAGCGTCAAGGGCAAGGGAACCACCCTCTCGGTAGTGAGGACCGGTGAGCTGGCGCTGGTCTTCGACAACAACGCCTGGCGCATCGACGGCTTCGACCTGCGCACGGCGCGGGACAGCAAATGAGGCGCATCGTGGCCCTCGCCGTCACCGCTCTTCTCTTCTGCGGGATGGTCTCTCTGGCCCTGGTCTCGGGCACCCGCAACGGGCAGGCGTCCATCGAGATCCACAAGGTGGACGAGGCTCACTTCCTCCCCGTGCCCGGACAGCCGGTGTTCTTCCTGGTTCTCGGTGTCGACGGCCGGCCGGGGATCGAGGGCGACCGGGCCGACGCGATACACCTCATCGGCATCAATCCCGCCGCCGGCGCCGGCACGATCCTCAACTTCCCGAGGGACAGCTTCGTGGAGATCCCCGGCCGGGGCCAGAGCCGGATCAACGACGCCTTCTTCTACGGCGGCACCCACCTGCAGGCCGAAACCGTGGAGCGCCTCACCGGTATCCATCCCTCCTTCATCCTGACCACCAACTTTCCCGGGCTCGAAGGCATGGTGAACGATCTCGGCGGGATCGACGTCGACGTCCCCATCGCCATGAAGGACAAGAGCTCCGGCGCCGACTTCCCCAAGGGGCGGGTGCACATGAACGGTGCCCAGGCCCTGGCCTTCTCCCGGAACCGTCACGTCCCCGACGGCGATCTCCGACGGAGCGAGCACCAGGCCCTGCTCATCCTGTCGGCCCTCACCAAGGTGCGTGCCGAGAACCCGGGGCCGGCCGGCACCCTGCAGTACCTCGCCGTGCTGGCCCGCCACGTGCGGTTCAACAACGTCGCCCTCCCCGAGCTGTACCGCCTGGCCCGCCTGGGCCTGACGGTGGACCCGGCCAGGATGCGCAACGTCACCATGCCGTCGCGGCTCGGCATGGCCGGCGCCCGCTCCGTGGTCTTCGTCGGCGCCGGCGCCCCCTCCCTCTTCGCCGACATGCGCGACGACGCCGTCCTCCAGGCGCACTAGGCCCCTTGCGGGCCTCCGGGATGCTCGCCCCGCAGGAAACGCTCCAGCTCGGCGCCGATCTCGTCACCGGACGGCAGATCGGAGAAGTCCAGGGGGGGCGCGGACTCCTCGGCGTCGACCGCGGCCTCGAGCTGGCGCACCATCTCGGTGTGCTCGGTGCTGGAGGCGATGAGTTCGTCTATGCGGGCCGACGCCAGCTCGGCCGCCTCGTGCAGCTCGGCGGCGTCGATCTCGATCCCCGCCACCCTGGCCAGGCCCTCGAGCAGCGCGGCGCTCGCCGCCGGGTAGGGCATGCCTGCCGCGTACATGGGCACTCTCGCCCAGATGCCGACGGCGGGAATACCCGCCTTGCCGAAGCCCTCCTGAAGGGCGGCGTGGATGCCGGCGGGGACCTCCATGGAACCGGGGACCACGCCGAGCTGGTCGATCAGCTCCCGGTCGTTGCCCGTGGCGGCGAGGCGGACGGGGCGGGTATGGGGCACCGACAGGGGGAAGGCGCCCACCGAGGCCACCATCCGCACTCCCAGCTCCCTGCTCAACTCGACCACGTCGCTCACGAAGGTGCTCCAACGCATGTCGGGTTCGGGGCCGACGAGGACCAGCACGTCGCGCCCGGTCGGGTCCTTCCCGACCCGTAGGTGTATCTCCGGCCAGCTGAGGTCGCCGGCCACGCCGTTCTCGATGGGGACCATGGGCCGTCGTGCCCGGTAGTCGATCAGCTCCTCGCGGTCGAAGGTCCCCAGGATCTCGGTGGGCACCACGTTGAGCAGGTGGGCGGTGGCCGTCCCCGCCCCGAGGCCGGCGTCGATCCAGCCGTCCATGCCGAGCACGAGAACGGGCCCCTCCAGCGGCTGGTCGAGGTCGAGCACCCTCCGGAACAACGACATCTCAGGCCGCCGCTTCCCAGGCCGCTTCGGCCAGCCTCACGACCTGGTCGGCGAATGGGGCCAGTGCGGCCCGGTCGTCCCTGTCGGCGTGGGCCGCCTGTGCCATCCGTCGGGCGTAGACGCCCTCGAGGATGCAGGCCAGCTTCCAGTAGGCGAAGGCGAGGTAGAAGTCGAGGTGAGCCAGGTCGCGGCCCGAGCGCTCGGCATACCGTGAGGCCACCTCGGACCGGGTAGGGAAGCCGGCGGCCGCAGTGGGTGCCAGCCCGCCCAGCGGGGAGCTCTGCTCGCCCGGGTTCGTCCAGTACGCCATCAGCAGGCCGAGCTCCACCATCGGGTCGCCCAAGCTGGCCGCCTCCCAGTCGAGGACGGCGGCCACCTCGCCGGCGCGGTCCACGATTACGTTGTCCAGCCGGTAATCGCCATGGACCAGCGACAGGGGCGCGGTGGAGGCCTCGGGGGGGAGGTTGGCGCACAGGTGGCGGTGCACGTCCTCGATGAGCAGCACGCATCGTCCGGTCAGCTCCTGGGCCGCGCCGGCCTCGCCGTACCACCGCCGGAGCTGGGAGACGACGTCACCGCCGCCGCCGGATCCCCCGCCGAGGCCGAGGTCACCGAGGCCGCTGGCCTCCAGGTCGACGCCGTGCAGGACGACGAGGGCATCGACGAACGATTCGCCGGCCCGGCGCCGGCCGGCCTCGTCCAGCGCGGAGGTGGCATCCGCCGGCTCCCTCAGCACTTCTCCGGCGACATGTTCCATCACCGAAAACGGGGCGCCGACGACCGAAGCGTCCTCACAGAAGGCGATGGGTGTGGGAACCGGTATGGCAGTCCCCTCCAACGCCACCAGGATCCGGTGCTCTCGCTGTACGTCGTGGGCCCCGCTGCCCGGCACCGCGCCCTGTGGAGGCCGGCGCAGCACCCAGGCGTGCCCGCTGCTGTCGGTGACGCGGAAGTTGAGGTTGGAGCGGGCCTCGGCGAAGGGCTCGACGGCGAGGGGCGGAGCCGAGCCGGCGACGTTGGCGGCGAACCACGGGCCCAGCCGCTCGACGTCGGTGCTGTCCATGAGGCAACCGTAGACTCGCAGCGATGGCTGATGTGACCGACGCCACCTTCGACCGGGACGTGATCGAGCGCTCCAAGCAGGTCGCCGTGATCGTGGACCTCTGGGCCGACTGGTGCGGCCCGTGCAAGACGCTCGGGCCCGTCCTGGAACGGGTGGTGGCCGAGACCGATGGCCGGGTGGAGCTGGCCAAGATCGACATCGAGGCCAACCGCGGCCTGGCCGCCAGCTTCCGGGTCCAGTCCATTCCCGCCGTGTTCGCCATCCGCGACGGCCAGGTCGTCGACCAGTTCGTCGGGGCGCTGCCCGAGGCCCAGGTGCGCCAGTTCGTGGAGCGGGTGGCGCCGCCGCCCACCGAAGCCGACCTGCTGGCCGCCAAAGGTGACGAGGCCTCTTTGCGGGAGGCCCTCGAGCTCGAGCCCGGGCATGCCGGCGCTGTGGTCCGGCTGGCCCAGCTCCTGGTCGAGCGTGGTGAGGCCGACGAGGCTCTCGCCCTCCTGGCCCGGGTTCCCGAGACCGCAGAGGTTCGCCGGGTGGCCGCTCTCGCCCGGGTGGGAGCCGCCGGGGACGGACCGCCGGCCGGCAACGAGGAGATCATCGAGGAGCTGGAGGCACTGCTGCCATCGGTGAAGGCGGACGGCGACGCCCGCCGGCGTTACCTGGACCTGCTGGAGGTACTCGGTGCTGACGATCCCCGGTCAACGCAGTACCGGAAGCTGATGACGGCGCGACTGTTCTGAGTCGGCCTCTGAGCCGGATCGCCTCCCGGTTGCGCGGTTCACGTCGCTTTCGCCAGCGGGACGGAGCATGGGTGTGGGTGGGCGGACCGGTCCCGCCGGGGTCGGCGGCCATCACCCTGGGTCGCCTGGTCATCGTGCGCTGCGCCTCCGCCGGCAACGAGCGGCTGATGCGCCACGAGCTGGTGCATGTCCGCCAGTGGGCCGAGCTGGGGGTGGTCGGGTTCCTCCGGGCCTACCTCGGTAGCTACTTCCGTTCGCGGTGGGAAGGCCTCGGGCACCGGGAGGCCTATCTTCGGATCCCCCTCGAGGTCCAAGCCGAGCAGGAGGCTTTGGGCGCGACGGCCGGCGACGGGCGCGGGTGGGCTATGACCGCCGGCGCAGAGACGGACGAGGAGCCGCCACTGGAATCGGGGCCTTCGGCCGGGTAGGGTCGCCACCGGCGCTTCCCCCGGCCGCTTCCAGTCAACCGGGGGTACCTCGTGCCCGACGTCCCGTCGCCGCCGCCGGCGACCCACCCCGCTCCTTCGCCGAGCTCGCCGCGCCGCAGGGACCCGCCGGCGCAGTCACCCGCCGGCGCTCTGCCGCCTCCGGCGGGGGCAGCCAAGTCCCTTCGGGAGCTCCTCGCCCTCCTGCCCAGGCCGGCGCTGCCTGTCGCACCGACGCGGGTCCTGGCCGGCGCCGCCGCGGTGGCCGGCGTGGCTGTCGCCGTCGTCGTGGCCGTCCTCGCCCTGCGGGGCCCGCCGGCGACCCCAGCCCCGTTGGTCCTGCCCCGTGCTGCTCCAAGTGCGCCCGCCGGGAGTGACGTGGTCGGGAGAACCGAGGCCGACAAAGCAGGTGGGGAAACGGGCTCCGGCCCATCGGGCGTCACCGGGAGCTCCGCCGCCACCTACGTTCACGCCGCTGGTGCGGTTGCCAGGCCCGGCGTCTACCGCGTCCGCTCCGGCGGGCGGGTCGCCGACCTCCTCGATGCCGCTGGTGGTCCGGCCGGTGACGCCGACCTCGACCAGGTGAACCTGGCCGCCAAGGTGGCCGACGGGGACGGGTCTACGTTCCCCGCCGGGGGGAGGTCCCGCCCCCGGCCGCGGGATCCTCCGGCACCGGCTGCGCCGGCGGAGGAGCCGGCGGCCCCATCAACCTCAACACGGCGACGCTCGAGCAGCTCGACAGCCTCCCCGGCGTCGGCCCGGCCACGGCCGCGGCCATCCTCGATTACCGCAAGGCCCACGGCCGTTTCCGCAGCGTCGACGAGCTCATGGAAGTGCGCGGCATAGGCGAGGCAAGGTTGGCGGCCATCCGCTCGAAGGTCCGGGTGTGAGCGGGTACCGGCGTTGAGCGAACGGTGGGCCGTGGTGCTCGCCCTGTCCACGGCGCTGGGGGCGGCGATGCCCCACGGGCTGCCGGTGCGGCTCGGCGCCGCCATGGCCGTGGCCGCGCTGGTGCAGCGCCGCCCGGCCCTGTTGTGCCTCGGGGCCGCGCTTCTCGCCTCCTCGCTGTGTGAGCGCTCGTGGGCCGGCCTCCATCGGCCCGAGCCAGGCCGGCGCGTCGAGTCACGAGCCACCCTCGTCACCGACCCTGTACAGATCGACGGCGCCGTCAAGGTCGAGCTACGGCTGCTCGAAGGCACGTACCGGGGCAAACGGGTGGAGGCGTGGGCGCGACAGCGGGCCGCGGGAGAGCTGAGGCCGAGGCTGGCCGGGGAGCGGGTGACGGTGGTCGGCCGGCTGTCGCCCGTCACCGGCCGGCGCCAGGCCTACCTAGCCCGCCGGCACATCGCCGCCCGCCTGAACCTGTCGGAGGTGGGGAAGTGGTCGCCGGGCGGAAGGCTGGCTCGGCTGGCCAACGACCTGCGGCGCACATTGCTCCGAGGAGCATCGTCGCTGTCCGACGAGCACCGGGCACTCTTCACCGGGTTGGTCCTGGGCGACGATCGTGACCAGGGCCCCGGCACCGTCGACGACTTCCGCGCCGCCGGTCTCACTCACCTGCTCGCCGTTTCCGGCCAGAACGTGGCATTTGTCATGGCGCTGGCCGCGCCACTCCTGCGCTGGCTCGGCCTGCGGGGCCGCCTCCTGGCCGGGCTGTGCCTGCTGGTGGGCTTCGGAATGCTGACCCGCTGGGAGCCGTCGGTCCTGCGGGCAGAAGCCATGGCCGCGGTGGCCATGGCCGCCGCCACCATGGGCCGGCCCGCCTCCACCCTCCGGGTGCTGGCCCTGGCGACCACCGCCCTTCTGCTGGTCGACCCCCTCCTCGTCGGCTCCGTCGGGTTCCTCCTGTCCTGCGGCGCCTGCGCCGGCATCGCCCTCTTCTCCGGTCCGCTGGCGACTCGCAGGGTCCCGCTGCCGGTCGCCGTCACACTCGCCGCCCAGATCGGCGTGACGCCGGTGTTGCTACCGGTCTTCGGCGGCCTGCCGGTGGCCTCGCTGCCCGCCAATCTCCTGGCCGTTCCCGCCGCCGGCCCGGTGATGGTCTGGGGGCTGGCCGGCGGCCTGCCGGCCGGTTTCGTGGGCGGTCCCCTCGCGACCCTGGTCCACCTTCCCACCCGGCTCCTCGTCGGCTGGATCGCCGGTGTAGCCAGGTGGGCGGCCGACCTCCCCCTCGGCCAACTCGGCGCGCCCCACGTCCTGGTCCTCGTGGTCCTGGCCGCGCTGTACGCCTTCACCACCAGGTCACGGCAGAAACCCGTGTCTGCTGTCCCACCGCCAGGAACAGAGAAGTGCCAGAGAGGTGGCCGTCGGGGAGACGGGGGAGGGTCAAGTTCCGGAGGAGTCACCACGACGGCCGCCCCCGACTACGGCGGCAACCGCCAACCGCCACTGGCCGTCACCGTGCCGTGCGCGCCCTCCACAACCTCGAAGCGCCTACGTACGGCAATTGTGACGGCCGCTGTGGCCGTCGTTCTCTGGCCGGCCGGCCCCGGCGCCGGCCCCGCCGCTGCCAACGGCCGACCCGTCGGTGGGGGAGCCCGCCTCTGGACGGAGGCCGGCGGCGCCACCGTCCTGGTCGTCGCCAAGGCCCGCCCCGGCGCCCTGCTCAGGGACCTCCGGAGCTCCCGGGTCCGTGGCCTCAGCGTCGTCGTCCTCTCCGGCGCGAGCAGGAGGGAGGAGGTGGCCATCGAGCCGGTGCTCGAGCGGCACCCGGCCCGCCACATCCTCACCTCGGCCACCGCCGCGCCCGGAGACGCCCTCCTGGTCGGCCGGCTGAGACTCGTGGTTCTCGCCGTCGAACCTCGCCTCGAGGTCCGGGTGACACGTCTTACCGGCCGGGCTCGACAAGACGAAAGAACCCCTGGCCCCCGGCTGGAGAGGGTGGCAGACTCTCCGGTGGCGAACCCGCCCGCGGATCGCCAGTGAGGGAGCGAGGCATGCCGTTGTTCATGGATGTTCACAACCTGTCAGAGGCGGTCTCGGAGGCCGATGTGGCTGGGGCCCACGAGGCCGACCTCAAGACCCAGGACAAGTACGGCGTGAAGTACAAGCGCTTCTGGGTCGACGACTCGGGGACCAAGGTCTTCTGCCTGGTGGAGGCGCCTGATGCCGAAGCGGCCAACACCGTTCACCGGGAGGCGCACGGCCTGGTGGCCGACGAGATCTACCATGTCTCGGAGCACGAATAGCCAGTAGGCAAGGGGCCTAACGTCGGCCCCGTGCCCCTCCGCCTCCGCCTCGGGCCCACCACTTTCGACATCACCCACCGGGCCCTGGTGATGGGCATCCTCAACCGAACGCCGGACTCGTTCTACGACCACGGCGCCCACTTCGCCATGGACGACTTCCTCATTCGTGCCGCCCAGTTGGTGGACGAGGGAGCGGACCTGCTCGACGTAGGTGGGGTCAAAGCCGGACCAGGTCCTGCGGTGACGCCCGACGAGGAGATCGACCGCGTCGTACCCGCCATAGCGGCACTGCGCCAGCGCTTCGACGTCCCCCTGTCGGTGGACACCTGGAGCGCCACCGTCGCCGGCGCCGCCTTCGAGGCCGGCGCCGTGGTGGGCAACGACATCAGCGGCTTCGCCGATCCCGACTATCTCGCCACCGCGGCCAAGGCCGAGGCCACCGTCGTGGCCACCCACATCCGCCTCCTGCCCCGGGTGCCCGATCCCGACCCCCGCTACGAGGACGTGGTGGAGGACGTGTCGACCTTCCTCCGGGAGGCCGCGGCCCGAGCCGAAGCCGCCGGCATCGCGGCCGACCGGATCGTCGTGGACGCCGGCCTCGACCTGGGCAAGACAGCCGAGCAGTCCCTCGTCCTCCTGAAGGCATCGGACCGCCTGTCGGCCCTCGGCTACCCGCTGCTGCTGTCGGCCTCGAACAAGACGTTCCTCGGCCGCCTCCTCGACCTCGAGATCGGCCAGCGCGGTCAAGCCAGCCTCGCCGCCGCCGCCCTGGGTGTCACCCGAGGTGCCCGCGTCGTGAGGGCCCACGACGTCAGGGGCACCCGCCGGGTCGTCGACACTCTCGCCGCCGTCCTCGAGGCAGAGCGGACATGAACGCCTGGCTGGTCAAGGGGGACGACCCGACCCTGGTGGCCGACGCCGTGCGGTCCCTCGTGCAGGAGCTGACCGCCGGCGACCCGTCGGCCGTGGAGGAGCACTCCGGCGAGGAGGTCGACGCCTCCGCCATAGCCGAGGCCTGCCAGACCCCGCCGTTCCTGGCCGAGCGGCGGGTAGTTGTGGCCAGGGAGGTGGGGAGGTTCAAGACCGAGGAGCTGATCCCGCTCCTCGAGTGGCTCGCCGACCCGTTACCCACCACTGCCCTGGTTCTCACCGCCGGCGGGGGCCAGGTGAGCCAGAAGCTGGTGAACGCGGTGAAGAAGGTCGGCACCGTCGTCGAGGCAGGCGCCGGCCGCGGCCGGGCCCGCACCCAATGGCTGGCCGACCGCCTCAGGGAGGCTCCGGTGCGGCTCGACCGCCAGGCCACCGAGCAACTGGGGGCCCATCTCGGTGAGGACGTGGGCCGGCTGGCGACCCTGCTCGATGCCCTGGCCGTCGCCTACGGCGAGGGGGCCACCGTCGGGACCGAGGAGCTGGCTCCGTTCCTGGGCCAGGCCGGGGGAGTTGCCCCCTGGGACCTCACCGACGCCATCGACCGGGGCCGGGAGGGTACCGCCGAGGCGATCTCCCAGCTTCATCGCCTTCTCGGCGCCGGCGAACGCCACGCGCTGGTGGTGCTGGCCACCCTGCACCGCCACTACGGCGCCATGCTGCGCCTCGACGGGGCCAACGTCGGTGACGAGAACGAGGCCGCCGCCCTGCTCGGCACCGCCCCCTACCCGGCCAAGAAGGCCATGGTGCAGGCCCGCCGGCTCGGCTCGGCCAAGATCGCCCAGGCCATCGAGTGGCTGGCCGAGGCCGACGTCGACCTGCGGGGCGCCAAGGGCTGGCCCGACAACCTGGTGCTGGAAGTGCTGGTCGCCCGCCTCAGTCGCCTCACGGCGGGGACCGGCGCCGGCTCCGGGGCTAGGAGGAGGTAGCCGACTCCCGCGCCAGGCGCTTCATCAGGCGGGACTTGCGGTTGGCCGCCTGGTTCTTGTGGATGATGCCCTTGGCCGCGGCCATGTCCAGCTTCTTGACCGCTTCCCGCAGCGTGTCCGGGCTCGGGTTGGCGACCGCCATCTTGACGCGGGTCTTCACCTCGGACTTGACGGACTTGTTCCGGAGGCGGAGGCGCTCGTTCTGACGGTTGCGCTTGATCTGGCTCTTGATGTTCGCCACGGCGGCCCAGCGTAGCCGCCGCTCCACCTGTGGGACCACGTCGCCCGTTGCTCCTCCCATCGGAGCGGCGTCCGGCCGCCCGTACCATGGAGCCATCGTGATAGCCCTCGACCGTCTCCGCGCCATGTCGGTCGTCGCCCACGTGGACCACGGCAAGTCCACTCTGTCCGACCGCATCCTGGAGCTCACCCACGCCGTCGATCCCCGCGACATGCGTGCTCAATACCTGGATTCGATGGACATCGAGCGGGAGCGGGGGATCACCATCAAGGCCCAGAACGTGAGGGTCAGATGGCGGGACCACCTGATCCAGCTCATCGACACCCCCGGCCACGTGGACTTCGGCTACGAGGTCAGCCGCTCGCTCGCCGCCTGCGAAGGGGTGGTCCTGCTCGTCGACGCGGCCCAGGGCATCGAGGCGCAAACGCTGGCCAACTGCGACCTGGCCATCGAGAACGACCTGGCCATCGTCGCCGCCCTGAACAAGATCGACCTGCCCGCCGCCGACCCCGACCGCTACGCGGCGGAGATCGAGAAGGTGCTCGGCATCCCCGCGGACACGATCCTGCGCATCAGCGCCAAGACCGGCGCCGGCGTCCCCGAGCTGCTCGACGCCGTGCTCGAGCAGATCCCGGCTCCGCAGGGTGATCCCGAAAAACCCTTGCAGGCACTCATCTTCGACTCCTACTACGACCAGTACCGGGGTGTGGTCAGCGCGGTGCGAGTGGTCCACGGCACCCTTTCCACCGGCCAGCGAGTTCGCTTCATGCAGGCCGGCACCACCCACGAGGTCGAGGAGATCGGCGTGCGCAGTCCGGCCAACACACCGGTCGACAGCCTCGGCCCCGGAGAGGTCGGTTATCTCATCGCCGGCATCAAGGACGTGGGCGAAGCCCGCTCCGGTGAGACCGTCACCGCCGCGGCCAAGAACCTCGAGGCCCCCGAGCCCCTCGCCGGCTACCGCCAGCCCAAGCCCATGGTCTTCTGCGGCCTCTACCCCGTGGAAGGCGACGACTTCAACACCCTTCGCGACGCGCTGGAGAAGCTGCGCCTCAACGACGCCAGCTTCACCTACGAGCCCGAGACCTCGGGCGCTCTCGGGTTCGGCTTCCGCTGCGGCTTCCTCGGCCTGCTCCACATGGACATCGTGCGGGAGCGCCTGGAGCGGGAGTTCAACCTCGCCCTCATCGCCACCGCGCCGAGCGTGGCCTACATGGTCCAGATGAACGACGGCACCAGCATCGAGGTGGACAATCCGGCCGAGATGCCCAACGCCAGCAAGTTCGAGGCCATCGAGGAGCCGATGCTCACGGCCACCGTCCTGTTGCCGGGGGAGTACACCGGAACCGTGATGGACCTGTGCCAGACACGGCGGGGCGAGATGGTGAAGATGGAGTGGCTCTCGCCTGAACGCCTGGAGCTGGTCTACCGGGTGCCGCTGGCCGAGGTCGTGGTCGACTTCTTCGACCAGCTCAAGTCCCGCACCAAGGGCTACGCCTCGATGGACTACGAGCCCGCCGGCTACGAACCGGCCAAGTTGGTCAAGCTCGACATCCTGCTCAACGGCCAGCCGGTGGACGCCTTCTCCGCCATCATCCACCGCTCCAAGGCCGAGGACCACGGCCGGCGCCTCACCGAGAAGCTCAAGGAGCTGATCCCCCGCCAGCAGTTCGACGTCCCCATCCAGGCGTCCATCGACGGTCGGATC
>DATLOM010000002.1:0-3869 GCA_035536185.1 Acidimicrobiales bacterium
CTTCGAACGGCCGCTTCCGCTTCGGCATGCGCACGGTATACCTGGCGCGCTGATATGAAGGCGAACCACGGGGCTCCTGCAGGCAGCTGCCCCAGGCCGAGGTGCTGCGGCTCCGGCGGACGGGAGGGTGGGCGGGGCCGCGGCGTCTGTCAGATCTTCTTGGCCGCGGCGGTCGTCTTCTTAACCACCTTCTTCGCGGCCCTCTTCACCGGTGCAGCGGCCTTTCGCGCTGCCTCGGCGGCGGCCCATTCCTTGGTTGTCTGATCCTCAATGGCCGCGTCTGCGGCCAGGCTCTTGACGGCCCGAATCCCGCCCACGGCCGAGGCTTTTGAGTTGTACGCCTCGCTGGTGGCAATGACCTGCCCATTAGTGGAAAGAAGGTTGAAGCGGAACTTCCCCGTGGTGCCCTTCTTCACTACAAACTTGCCAGGCACAGGCCATCCTCCGTCTCGTCTGCTGACGCCAGACTAGTGAGGGCCTGGCACGGGAAACAGGGATGCTCCGATGGGGCAACCGGCCTGTAGCGAAGCCAGTGCAACGGGCTCGAGGCGTCTCGGTGCCGGCGGTAGGTGCGGCTCCGCCCGTCCCGCAGGCCACCGCTGACCCGAGGGTGGTACAGGCCAGTCGGTGTTAGCACGCGAACGTGTCAGCCGGCGTGCGCACTCGATGTGTCAGCGCCGACAGGATCGGCAGCGGTTCGGGGTACTGCGGCCTCGGCAGAGGGCGCTGACCTCTTCTTGGACGAGACGCTCTTGGTCGCCGGACGCCGTGCCGGCTGGCGGGCGATGAGCTGAGCGAGTTGCTCGTGGAGCTGGGACAGGCTGGTGTCGTGGCGGTCGCGTTCGGACTGGAGGTCCGCCCGCGCCTGGTCGAGCTGGCGCTCAGCGGTTCCCGCCCGCTGGTTCGCCGAATCCACCGCCGTCTGCGCCGTGGCCACCTCCACCTGGAGGCGGCTCATCGCCGCTTCTGTCTCTGCGGCATGCTCCGCCGCCTTGCGGGCGATTTCCTCGGCGCTGGCGGCTCGGTGGTCAGCAGCTTCGGCCCGGGCCTGGGCGGCTGAAACCGCAGTTCGGCTCTGGTCCAGCTGCTCGGCCATCCGAATCGCCTCCTGTTCGTGGGCGACGGCCGCCCGGGCGGCTAGAAGGTCGCGCTCGTCCAGGGCGGCGCGATGTGCAGCGAGGGCGCCCTCCAGGGCGTCGTGAGCCGAGGTGGCTCGCTCTCTCGCCGCAACGCCCGCGGCTCGGACTTCCTCGATCTCATCCCGTAGGGCCGTTTTTTCGCCTTCCCAGCTAGCTCGCACTGCGACCAGCCGCTCGGAGCTGCGGGCCGCCTCCTCGGCGGCCTTGGCACCGGCCTGCTGTGCAGCGAGCACGTCGGCTGTCGCCTCGGCTCGAATCCTGGCGATTTCCATAGCCTGGAGACCGGGGTCAATCGAACGCAGCGCGGCCTCGTACCCACGCAGGTCCTCCAGGACGACGCCGAGGCGCGCCATGCTCGTCGCTGCGGGCCTCACCTGGTGCCTTCAGAATCCTGAGGCTCTCCGCCGCCGAGGGCTACGACCTCGCCGACGTCCAGAAGATGTTCACCAAGCTCGCCTGAGCCCGGCTCTCCGCCGGTAACCCATCTGATCGTGGTGTGGCGCGCACGCGCGGCGCGCCCTCAACCGAATCGAGTCCTGCCGTGGCCGTGCGGTACCAAGCCCCGAACCGATCTGTCTCCGGTCCCCACGAGACGCGCAGAGACGGTCTGCTCGCCAGAATCGGTCGAGCCGCCGGCCGGCGCCCGAGACGGGTCCTGGCGCTGTGGGCCATCGCCGTGCTCGTCGCTGCGCCTCTGGCCGTGACCCTGACAGGGGCACTGTCGGGAGCCGGATGGGAGGCCCAGGGCTCCACTGCGCAGCGGGTCCGTGACGAGTTGCGACGGGACTTCCCCCAGCTCGGAGCGGAGTCCGTCATCGTCGCCTTCCGCCAGGACCGACCCATCGCAGACGACGCTTCCGGGGTGCGTGGCCTGGTTGCCGCCCTCGGCCAGAGCGATGGCGCCAGGCAGGTGGTCGACCCCCTGTCGGCTCCACCGGCGGCCGGGCTCATCAGTCGTGACGGCCGGGCGGCACTGATCCCGGTTGCGCTGGCGGCCAGTGAAGATGCCGAGCTGCCCGAAGCCGCCGGACGGGTGATGCGGACCGTCGATGGGGCCGCACTGCCCGCCGGGGCGGAGGCCAACGCCACCGGGGAGTGGGCCGTGTGGCACGACTTCAACGCCGAGAACGAGGCTGCGCTCCACCGGGCCGAGCTCCTGTCTGGTCTGCCCACCATGATCCTGCTCTACGTAGCCTTCGGCTCGGCCATCGCCGCCGGCCTTCCTCTCCTGCTGGCCCTGGCCGGCATCGCCGTGGGCTTCGCGGCACTCCATCTGGGAACCGGAGTGACCCCCCTGTCGGTGTGGTCGATGAACTTCTCCATGATGATCGGCCTGGCGGTCGGCATCGACTACAGCCTGTTCATCGTCTCGCGCTATCGGGAGGAGAGGGCGACGGGTAAGGCGTCGCTCGATGCCATCGCCGCCACCCTGGCCACCGCCGGCAAGGCCGTGTTCCTGTCCGCGCTCACCGTCGTGCTCTCCTTGGCTGCGGTCTTTCTGGTCCCGGTCATGGTCTTCCGGTCGATGGCGCTGGGCATGATCCTGGCCGTCGTCGCCACGGCGGCGGCCTCGCTGACGCTGCTGCCCGCCATCCTGGTGGCCCTCGGTGATCGGGTGCTGGTCACCCGCCGCCGGACCTCAGACCAGGCCGCCGAGAGCCGCTGGGCCCGGTTGACCGCGTTCGCCATGCAACGGCCGGGCGCAACCCTGGCTGCCGGCCTCGGCGTCCTGCTGTTGCTAGCCGGGCCGGCCATCGGCATGCGACTGGGCATGCCCGGGGCCCGAGTTGTGGATCGGGGCGAACAGAGCCGCGACGGCTATGAGACCGTCGTCGAGGCCTTCGGACCCGGAGCGGCGGCGCCCCTGTTCGTCACCGTGCCTGCCGCCGACGCATCGACTGTGCTGCGGGTTGCCGGGGCCGAACCCGGCGTGCTTGACGCTCGAGTTGTGAGCGAACCATCCGTCATGGCCCGGACAGTCGTGCGGCTCATTCCCTCCACCGCCGTCGATGACGAGGCCACCTCGACACTGGTCGATCGGCTGCGCACGCGCCTTGACGCCGAGGTTCCCTCGGCCGCCCTGGGGGGCCCAGGGGCTCAGAACCACGACCTCACCGCGGCGCTCACCGGCGCCGCTCCGCTCGCCGTCGGGGCCATCATGCTGGTCGCCTTCGTCCTCCTGCTGGTCGTCTTCCGCAGCCTGATCGTGGCCGTCTCCTCCATCGTGCTGAACCTTGTCGGCGTGGCCGCCAGCTTCGGCTTCGCCACCCTGGTGTTCCAGTACGGCTGGGGTGCGTCACTGTTGGGGATCGAGCACCAGGGCTTCGTGGACGCCTGGGCGCCGCTGTTCTTCTTCGCTCTGCTCTTCGGGCTATCGATGGACTACCAGCTCTTCCTGCTTGCCGCCATTAAGGAACGCCGGGATGCCACTGGCGACGCGCGACTTGCGGTGAGTGAGGGTATTGCCCGGACCGGTCGACCCATCACCAACGCAGCCATGATCATGATCGTGGTCTTCGTCGCCTTTGGCGTGACAGGACCGATCCCGCCGACCGAGCTGGGTGTCACCCTCGCTCTCGCCGTGCTTCTCGACGCCACCGTCATCCGGATGTTGCTCGTCCCGGCACTCCTGGGCATGCTGGGCGAGCGGGCGTGGTCCATCCCTCGCTGGCTCGACCGGCTCCTCCCGCATGTCACGTTCTCGCACTGACGCCGCCGGGATTCCATCGG
>DATLOM010000003.1:0-2180 GCA_035536185.1 Acidimicrobiales bacterium
GTCCGCCCCCCGATCGACCCGCAGGCGAACCGGGATCCCGCCCCAGGGCTGGGTCGGTGTGACCGCCACTGCGGAGCCGAAGGCGGCCAGGATCGCTGCCGAGCTCGGCTGGACCGACAAGGCCCAGCCGGGCACGACCCGCGAGTAGGCCTCGACGAACAGCGTGATCCAAGGCCGGACGGGACGGTCGAACCCCCGGGCCCGCACGTCGATGTCGAGCTGCTTGTGGTCCGCCTCCCACAGGTCGTTGCGGCCCTCGGGCTCCCAGCGGAGGTAGGCGTCGTACTCCCGCCGGGCCCGCTCCCCCGCCCGCAGTCCCGCCCTCTGGCCCGGGCTCAGCGCCGCCGCGATCCCCTCCTGGAAGGTGCGCAGCGAAGGCACGTCGGCCCCGGCGTCGCGTCGCTCCCGCCACGCGGCCGCAGCGTTGGCGCACCAACGGGCATAGGTGACGAGGTCGTCCTGCGAGGGCCGCCACGGGAGTGCCGGCTCGGAAGCGGGTACTTGCGCCAGCCACCGCCACAGGGTGCGTTCCGACACCGCCGCCTCCCCTGCCACCGCAACCACGGCCGCCCGCAGGGTCATGCCCCGGCTGGCGGCGTGGCGCACGCCGGCGACGACCAGCTCCCGGTCCCATCGCCCCTCTGAGCCTGCACCGCCCGGTACGCTCAAGTCGCTCCCAGTCCGACACGGAACGCTATTCGGTTACTTTTCGTATCAGGACTGGGGCAGTGACGTCCAATGCCCCAAGCAAACGACATCGATCCTCTGCAGCTACTGGACCGGCGGTGGTCGCCGCAGGTTCTCGTGCGCCTGCTCGACGGGCCTCAGCGATTCGCCCACCTCGCCTCCGACATCCCCGGCGTCTCTCGCCGGATGCTCTCCGAGCGGCTCCGGGAGCTCGAGTCAGCTGGCCTTGTCGTCCGGACAGTGCACGGTGGGCCGCCGATTTCGGTGACCTACGCCCTCGCCGAGGAAGCGGGCCAACTGAAGGTCGCGCTTCAAGCTCTCAAGGCGTGGGCCGCAGCCAAGGCAAGCTGACCCTGGTTGTGTTCATCTGTCTGGCCCCACCTGCGAGCCTCGGGCTCAACTCATCACGGTGTGCTTACCGAGGGCTGGATGTTCGTCATGCGCCTGTCGGCAGCGTTCGGCGCGATGCACCCTTCAGACCTTCTGGTAGATGTCGTAGATCAGCGCCACCCCGGCCGCGCCGAGGAGCACCGAGATGGGCAGCAGGATGATCACCTCGTGTTCATCAGCGCGATCGTGTCTTGACTGCCCCGGTGGCTCGGTAGGCCTGAGCAAATCGCACGCCTAGCGCGACGACGCCACATCCGACGGCGGCCAGACCAATCATCATCACGAGCCCCGCTCGTATGAGAGTCGGTCCGTCGCAAGCATCGTTGAGGCTCCACTCCGTCGAAACAAAGGTGGAGCCGCAATTCAACTCCCGTCCGTCAACCAGTGACTGCGCGCTGGTCGGCGCGAAACCGATAACCACCGCCGCCACCAACGCCATCCCCGCACTGACCAACAACGCTCGATAGGTGCCCGTCATGGGCTCATCATGTGTCTGACGGTCGATGGCTGAGTAGGCGTTCGGTCTTCCTTCGCCGCATGAACCGGATCGTCGCTCTCACGAGGCAATAGGCGAGCACCACGAGGTGAACAGCGAGGCCCCACCCGCTGCTTGAGTTGGACCACGCCCTTGTCGCCGGCACCGCCGCGAGAAGCAACCACACCCACCACCGGACCTTGGCGTCCTCGTCCCAAATCCACCCGAGGAGGCGCCGGTCATCTCCCGACCACGCTCTCATGCACCGCAGTGTGACAGGCGTTCAAGGTGGGGCCACTTCAGGCGGGCACGTTGGGCTAGACCGGCTTGACGCAACCGGACCCCCGCTCGTCCGCTGACACGCCCGCTGCGCATCGGTGCTGACACGGCGCTGCGTGCAGCTGCTGACAATCCGAAGGCCTCACGACAACAGCCGCGCGTCGTGGAAGCATCTGCGTGCTGTGGCGGACGGTCACCCGAGCTGGACAGGCGGGCGCAACTCCTCGAACATCGGGTAATGCTTCACGTTCAAGGTCGCGAGCTCGAGACCCTGGACCTTCGCAGTTGCCGCGACGAGGTAGTCGCCGAGGCCGATGGACGCGTGTGAACGTCGGTACTCCCGCATGAG
>DATLOM010000004.1:0-51907 GCA_035536185.1 Acidimicrobiales bacterium
CCTCCGTAGCGCTCTTCTTCTTCCGGAGGAATCCCGATGACCCTCGGCTCGCGCCTGGGCCTCAGCCTGCGAACAGGCTGGCGCCGCTCATCCGTGTTGTTCTGGTCGGCGACGCTGGCCATCGCCGGCGCCACCGGCCTCTTCGTCAGCAGTCAGGCGGGGACGGCGGTGGCCCGGGCGCAACGCCTGGGCGGCCTCCGCGAGGTGCCGGTGGCGGCCCGGCCTCTCGCCGCCGGCCGGGTGCTGCGACCTGCCGACGTGTCGGTGCGCCGGCTTCCTGCCGCCGCCGTCCCCGTGGGCCGGCTGGCCCGCTCCCCCGTCGGGCGAACCACGGTCGTCCCTCTCGCCGCCGGCGAGGTGGTGCTGGCCGAAAAGCTGGCGCCCGACGGCGTGCGTGGCGTCGCCGCCCTGCTGCCGGCGGGGATGCGGGCGCTGGCCGTCCCCGTCGACACGGCGGCGCTGGCCCTCGAGCCCGGCCACCACGTCGACGTCCTCGCCACCTTCGACACCGAGCTGGGTGGAGGCACCGGCGGCGCCGATCCCGCCTCCGACCCGAACCACGACGCCTACGCCGCCGGCGCCCCCACCTTCGCGGTGGCCTCCGGCGCCCTCGTCCTCGCCGCCGGCGAGGAATCCGCCACCGTCGCCGTCTCCCCCGAAGAAGCGCCCCGCGTCGCCTTCGCCATCGCCCGCGGCACCGTCACCCTCGCCCTCACCGAGGGCCCAAGGAACGGGGGCTAGCGGAAGCCGGTGGCGGCGACCAGGACGATGCCTATGCCGGCAACGACCCGGTAGGCCACGAAGGGGCGGAACGAGTGGCTGCGCACGAAGCGCAGGAGGCCCCACACGGCCAGGAAGCCGGTGACGGCGCTGGCCAGCGTGCCCGCGGCGAAGGCGTCCCCGAAGCCGGGGGGGATGCCGCCGTCGCCCACCAGCTTCACCCCTTCGTAGAGGCCGGCGCCGGCCATGATCGGGATGCTCATGAGGAACGAGAGCCGCGCCGCTGAGTCCCGGTCGAATCCCAGCCACCGGCCCATGGAGATGGTGGCCCCCGATCGCGAGACGCCCGGTTGCAGCGCCGCGGCCTGGGCCGCGCCCATGAGCAGAGCGGCCCGCACGCCGAACTCGCCCTCCTTGCGCTCGCCGGGCAGCCGGTCTGCCCACAGCAGCACCAGGCCGAAGACCACCAGCAGGACGCCGATCAGCCACTCCGGGCCGAGCTTGTCGTCGAGAGCCGCATCCAGGCCGGCGCCCACCACCGCTCCGGGTACGGATGACAGCAGTAGCAGGAGCCCCAGCCGGCGGTCCCGCCCGACCAACCGGAGCAGGTCGTCGCGGAAGTAGACGATCACGCCGGCGAAGGTACCCATGTGGAGGGCGACGTCGAAGGCCTGCTTCAGGTCGGGATTGCGGTCCAGCTCGTCCCAGCCGAACAGCCAGGGCACGGCGATCAGGTGGCCACTGGACGAAACCGGCAGGAACTCCGTGAGGCCCTGAACCACTCCCAGCACGACGGCATGGAGAAGGGGCAGTCAGGCCCCGCTCATGCTCATGTCGGCGATGGCCAGCGTGACGCCGGCCGCCGATCCCGGCAGCCACTCCAGGTCGCTCCCTACCGCCACCACTGCTCTCAACATGCGCTGGATGGTGGAGGCGATGGTGATCTCCCTCACCGGCTCGGCCAGCGCGCCGGCGCGGATCATCAGTCCCTCGGCGCCCACCGAGAAGTCCCCGCTCACCGCGTTCACTCCGGAGTGGACGCCGCTGATGGACTGCACCAGGAGGCCCGAGCCGACCAGGGCCAGGATCTCCTCCTGGGTCTTGTCCCCCGGCGCCAGCGACAGCGCCCGGCAGCCCACTCCCGGAGCGGACTTGAACCCACCGCGGACGGCGTTCCCGGTGGACGCCACGCCGGCCCGGCGCCCGGCGTAGGTGTTGTAGACGAACCCCTGGACGACCCCGCCGGCGATGAGGACGTTGCGCCGGCAGGCCAGCCCCTCGGCGTCGTGGGTCGAGGCACCGTAGGCGTCGGGATCGGTGGGGTCGTCCACCAGGGTCAGCGAGGGGGGGGCGACCTCCTCACCGAGACGCTGGGCGAACAGCGAGCGGCCTTTCAGCACCGACTCGCCGTTCAGCGTCCCGCCCAGGATGGCCAGCAGCGTGGCCGTCACCTTCCGGTCGAGCACCACCGTGAGGCGGGCCGACGGCGGCTTGCGGGCCCCGAGCAGCCGGGTGGCCCGCTCCACGGCGTCGGTGGTGGCCTTGTCCAGGTCGAGCTCCGACTGGGCCCGCCCGATCGAGTAGCCGCCCCCGCTCTGGGTCTCGTCGCCGTCGCCGGCCAGGGCGTAGGCCGAGACGTGACATCCGGTGCGCCGGGCCGTGGAGGCGATGCCGGTGCTGGTGGCGATGGCCGCCTCCAGCGCCCCGTCGCCGTAGTTGGCCGACTCCACCGAGCGGATCCGCGGGTCACCCGCCTTCACCCGCCGTTCCAGCTCCATGGCCATCTCCACCTTGGAGGCGGCGGGGAGCTCCAGCATCTCGTCGCGCCACAGGTCCTGGGCGACAGCCTCCACGCCGTCGGGCGTGGCCAGGCCGACGAGCTCGTCAGCGGTGGCGAAGCCGGCGTTGTCACGGGCCTCACCGAAGGTCTCGGCCACCACCTCGTCGTCGAGCGAGCCGGCGTAGGCGAAGCCTTGGCGGCCGCCGGCAATGACCCGGATGCCGACGCCCTCGGATGTCGCCGACGACAACGACTCGATCTCGCCGCCGTAGACGACGACGTCGGTGTCGCGGGAGCGGGCGACGTAGGCCTCCACCTGCTCGCCGTCGGCGGCCCAACCGGCCACGCGGGTGGCCAGGGCCAGCAGCTCGCCGTCGGCGGGGTTGCTCATACGCAGTTCGACCCGGAGATCACGCGGCGGTGCCGCCGACGGTGATCCCCGACACCCGTAGGGTGGGCTGGCCCATCCCCACCGGCACACCCTGGCCGTTCTTGCCGCAGGTGCCGCCGCCCCGAGCCATGGCGAAATCGTCGGCCACGGCGTCGATGTTGCGCAGCACCTGGGGGCCGTTGCCGATGAGGTTGGCATCCCGCAACGGCTCGGTGATCTCGCCGTTCTCGATCAGGTAGGCCTCGGTCATCCCGAACACGAAGTCGCCGGTGGCGGTGTTGACCTGGCCGCCGCCCATCTGGGCCACGAAGACGCCCTTCGGCGTCTGGCGCACCAGCTCCTCGGGGTCCTCCTCACCGGCCAGCAGGTAGGTGTTGGTCATGCGCACCATGGGCAGGTCCTGGTAGGTCTGGCGCCGCCCGTTGCCCGACGACGTCTCGCGCCCGGCCTTGCGGGAGCGCAGGAAGTCCCACATGTACTCCGTGAGCACGCCGTTCTCGATGAGAACGTTGCGCTGTGCGGGGCGCCCCTCGTCGTCTATGGAGTAGGCGCCCCATTCGGACCCCATGGTGCCGTCGTCGACCAGGGTGACGTGCGGGCTGGCCACCAGCTGGCCGACCTTGCCGCAGTACACGGAGGAGTCCTTCTCGATGTGGTCGGCCTCGAGGCCGTGGCCGCACGCCTCGTGGAAGAGCACGGCGCCCCGGCCGGCGGCGAAGACCACCGGCACGATCCCGCTGGGGGCGGGGCGGGCCCGCAGCTTGGTCAGCGCCCGGGAGGCAGCCTTGGCGGCCACCTCCTCGACGTCCACGTCGTCGAACAGCTCGAAGCCGACGGTGCGGCCCACGCTCTCGAAGCCGGTCTGCATGCCGGTGTCGCCGTGGGCCACGGCCGAGACGCCGAAGCGGGTGCGCACCACCTCGTCGCCGGCGAGGAGCCCCTCGGAGTTGGCCACCAGGATACGGCGTCGGCTGTCGCCGTAGGAGGCCGACACCTGCTTCACCGAGCTCTCGGCACGGCGGGCGGCGTCGTCGGCCCGCACCAGCAGCTCGACCTTGCGGGCCTTTTCGACTCCCTCGGGGGCGATCCCCGCGGCTGACCGGCCCGCCGGGGTGCCGCCGTGGAAGGGAACGACCCTGGTGGCGCCACCTCCCTGATGGGCGGCGGCGCCGGCGGCCTCGGCCGCGCTCAGCAGGCCCCGCTCGGACAGGTCGGCGGTGTGGGCGAAGCCGGTGGTGTCGCCCACCACGACGCGGATGCCGGCACCCCGCTCACGCCCCGAGGTCAGCTCCTCCACCCGCCCGTCGTCCAGATGGGCCGACGACGAGCGGCGGTCCTCCACGAACACCTCGGCGAAGGAGCCGCCCGTGCGCAGGGCCGCCCCCAGCACCCGCTGGAGCAGTTCCGGATCGAGCACCGGCCATGGTACCGCCCGGTTGCCGCTCCCCCGCCGGCACCCCCCCGGCCCTCGGGCGCCACAACCTCGTTCCGTGCTTTACTCTGTGCCTGGTGAGGAGGGGGAGCAGCGTGGATGTGCGGTCGGTGGCGGCGCCTGTCGCTCGGGTGGCCGTCACCATCGCCATGCTCGTGTGGCTCTCCCGCCACGTCCACCTCTCCGAGCTGCGGATCCCCGGCTGGACCCCGATGACACTGGTGTGGCTGGGCGCCTCGCTGGTCGTCACCATGATCGGCGTCGTCCTGTCCGCCCTGCGCTGGCAGCGTGTGCTCGTGGCTCTGGAGCTCCCGGCGCGGGTGCCGTCCCTCCTGCGCCACTACCTCGCCGGCCTGTTCGTGGGGAACTTCCTGCCCACCACCATCGGGGGCGACGTCCTGCGGGTGCGCCGGCTGGCCACCGACAACGGGGACACGCCCTCCACCACGGCCTCGGTGATCCTCGAGCGCCTCACCGGGTGGCTGGTGCTGCCGTTGCTAACCATCCTCGCCCTCACCGTCAATCCCGGCCTACAGCGGGCGGCGCCCGGCCCGGCGGCCACGGCCATGACGGTGGCGATCGGGACCCTGGTCCTCCTGGCGGCCCTGTTGCTCGTCGCTTCCAACTCCTGGGTCGGGCAGAGGATCGGCGGTGGCGAAGGATGGCGGCGCTTCACCGGCGCCGTGCACCTCGGCCTCGACCGGGCCCGGCGCAACCCGGGCCTGGCCTTCGAGATCTGCACCGTGGGCTTCGCCTACCAGCTCGCCGTGATGCTCTCGGCCTTCCTCGCGGCCAAGGCCCTCGGCCTCGACGTCGGGTGGACGGCCATCCTGGCCTTCTTCCCGATCGTGGCCATCGTGCAGGTGCTGCCCCTCACCGTGAGCGGCCTGGGTACGCGCGAGGCGGCGCTGGTGTTCTTCCTGCAGCCTCTCGGTGTGGCCCCGCCCGACGCCTTCGCCCTGGGCCTGCTCGTGTACTTCGTGAACCTCGGCGTCAGCCTCCTGGGCGCACCCGCCTTCGCCGTCGGAAGCCGGGCCAGGCGGTCGGTCTCCCGCGCCGTGGCGTGACCGAGGCATCCACCGAAGCCCCGCCCGAGCCAGAGCCGCACACCGACCGGCATCCCGACCGCGAGGCGCAACGCCGCGCCCGTCACGTCCGCCGCCACGGTGCGCACGCCAAGCGCCGCGACGGCCCCCGCCTGCGATGGTGGCGCGAAGTCCTCTACATCCTGGTCTTCTACGGCGTCTACAGCTTCATACGCAACGAGGGCGTGGCCACCGAGTCCAAGCTGGAGGCGTTCCGCAACGCCAGGCAGGTGATCCGCATCGAGCGGCTCCTCGGCACCTTCCACGAGGAGACCATCCAGGACTGGTTCCTACCGTGGCGGGCCTTCATCTCCTTCTGGAACGTCTTCTACGGCACGGCCCACTTCGTCGTCACCATCTTCGCTCTCGTCTACCTCTTCCGGCGCATGACCCACCGCTACCCGCTGTGGCGCAACACCCTCGCCTGCACGACCGGCCTGGCCCTGATCGGCTTCGCCTTCTACCCCCTCATGCCCCCGCGCCTGCTCCCCGCCGGCTACGGCTTCGTGGACACCCTCAAGGTCATCGGCGGGCTGTGGTCCTTCGACTCCGGAGCGGTGGCCAAGGTCTCCAACCAGTACGCGGCCATGCCCAGCCTCCACTTCGCCTGGTCGACCTGGTGCACCCTCGTGCTCCTCCCCGCTTGCCGCCGTCGCTCCACCCGCGCCCTCGCCCTCTCCTACCCCTTCCTGACCCTCTTCGCCATCGTCGTCACGGCCAACCACTTCTGGATCGACGCCGCCGGCGGCGCCCTCGTCCTCGCCACCGGCTTCCTCATGGGCCGCACCCTCACCCGCCTCCTCCACCACCACCACCACCACGAACCGGCCGATGAGGTCCCCGCCCCCGCGGCGATGGAACGCGGGTCCCAGGCTGCCACGGTCGCCGAACCCGAGCGCCAGCCGGATCCGACCGCCATGGAGGCGGGGGAGGGTCAAGTTCCGGAGGAGCCACCATGGCGGTCGGATCCGTCCGCCGGGGGTCATGCCGTCGCGGCATCGGGTGAAGCACCGTCCGAAGCCCCCCGTAGGCTCGAACCTCTCATCGTGCCGACTCCGCCCGCCTCCCTGGCCCCCATCGCCACGCGTGTCAACGCTTGCATCGACCGCCTCCTCAGCGACGAGGTGAGCCGGTGGGCCGAGGTCGACCCGGACCTGGTCGATCCCCTGGCGGTCATGCGCGAGCTGGTGATGGCCGGCGGCAAGCGCCTCCGCCCGGCCTTCTGCCACTGGGCCTTCGTCGGCGCCGGCGGTGATCCGGGCGACCCGCTGGTCGAGAACGCCGGCGCCGCCCTCGAGCTGCTCCACACCTTCGCCCTCATCCACGACGACGTCATGGACGGGTCCCCCCGCCGGCGGGGCCTGCAGACGGTGCACCTCCGCTTCGAGGGCCGCCACGCCGGCGCCGCCTGGCGGGGTGAGGGGCGGCGCTTCGGCGAGGGCGTCGCCATCCTCGTCGGCGACCTCGCCTTCGTCTATGCCGACCACCTGCTCCGCGGCGCGCCCCAGCCGGCGCTCGACGTCTTCACCGAGCTGCGACTGGAGGTCAACGTCGGCCAGTACCTCGACCTGCTCGGCACGGTGCGGGGCGAGGTGAGCCTGGGCCAGGCCCGGCGCATCTGCCGGTACAAGTCGGGCAAGTACACCATCGAGCGCCCCCTCCACCTGGGCGCCGCCCTGGCCGGCCGCCTCGACGAGCTGGCCGGTCCCCTGTCGGCCTACGGCGATCCCCTGGGCGAGGCCTTCCAGCTGAGGGACGACCTGCTGGGCGCCTTCGGCGACACGTCGCTGACCGGCAAGCCCGTGGGCGAGGACCTCCGGGAGGGAAAGCCCACCGCTCTCTTCGCCTTCGCCGCCGCCGCCGCGGCCGCCGACGACCGCCACGCCGGCGCGGCCAAGCTGCTGGCCGACCGCTTCGGCGCCGCCGACCTCACCGACGCCGAGGTGGCGGAGCTTCAGACCGTCCTGGTCGAGACGGGCGCCCGAGCAGAGGTGGAGGCAGCTATCGACCAGCTGGTGAGCCGCTCCCTCGAGGCGCTGGCCGGCGCCCCCTTGGACGAGGAGGCGAAGCGTGAGCTGCAAGAGCTGGCCCACTTCGTCGGCGGCCGCGACCACTGAGCGCAGCCCGGTCTTCCGTGGCGCTGCCCTCAGTGACGAGCCGGCCGGAACCCTGCCCGGCGAGGTAGGTCAGCCGCAGGTGGTGAGCGAGGCCCCCGAAGCCATGGCCGACCTGCCCCGGGCGCCGGCCCAATCGCGCAGAGCCTCGGTCAGCTCGGCGGTGTCCTTGGGAGTGTCCATGACGAAGCTCATGCGCACGCAGGTCCGGGAGCCGTCTCTCCAAGCCACGTAACTGTCGCCGCCCCACCCGCGTGACGCGGTGGCGGCGACGTCGTCGTCCAGCTCGGCGCGGAGCATGAGGACGAGGAACAGCTCGCCGATCTCACCGTCGTCGAAGGCGGCCCGGTCGGCCTTGGGGAGCGGCACGGGGCGGGGGGCGTCGCCGCGGAGGTAGCGGCGGGGCTCGATCACCTGCTCGGAGCTCTTCGGAGGGTCGCCGAAGGCGGCGTCCAGGCGAGTCTGGCCACCAGCCCGCACGATGGAGTCGACCAGGTCCTGACCGTAGGCGTAGGGAAATCCAAAAGCGAGCTGGATCACCTCGGGAATGTCCTCGGAGATGCCGGCGCCGAAGCTCGCCTCGGCCCGGTCGGCCTCACGGCGTTCCCTTCTCGACAGGGACGCCCGGTACCGGTCCTCGATGCGCAGCGCGCTGCCCTCGGCCAGCGCCTCGAAGCCGATGGCCGCCTCGTCGCCCAGGTCGTCACGGTTGAGGTCGAAGTGCTGGTCCTCCAGGGCGTGGGTCAGCTCGTGGACGAGCACCGACCTGACGAACGGCGTGGGCGTGGTGCCCCGCACCACCAGCTCCTTAGACTCGGTGTCGTAGAAGCCGAGGATGGCCTCTTCGGAGAAGCTGGAGACGACGGCTTCCAGGTCGACGTCCTTCTCGAGCAGGCCCATGGCGAAGAGCACGGCCTGGGCCTCCCGCAGCTCCTCCCGGTCCTCGTCGTCGACCTCCTGCACCCGGGAGCGGAACTCGGCGTCGCCCACCAGCTTCACGTCGACGGGAGCCACGAAGTCGAGCCCCCGCTCCCGCGCCACGAAGGCCTTCAGCTCGGGGACGATGGCGGCAATGGGTCCCGGCGCGGGCACGCCCGTGGTGGTCGAGGCCGGCCCGCCGGTCGTCGGCGCGGAAGGGGCGGCCTCGGGCCTGTCCGTGGGCGACCTGCCGGCGTCCTCGTGCACCACCGCACCGACAGCGGCGGCGGTCACCATGGCCAGTATGGCTACAGAAAGAAGGGGAACCACCCGCCGTCGCACATCAACACCTTGCCCGACGTTGGCACTTTTTGCGAAAGCGGGCGACAGGGGTGAGCATGGGCCCATGCGAGTCGTGATCGTCGGCGCCGGGCTGGGCGGCCTGTCCGCCGCCTGCCATCTGGCCGGCCGGGGCCACGAAGTCGTAGTGCTCGAGCGGGACGCCGTGCCGGGGGGTCGGGCGGGGCTGCTGGAGGTCGACGGTTACAGCTTCGACACCGGCCCGTCGGTGCTCACCATGTGCGGTCTTCTGAGTGAGGTGTTCGCCGCCGCCGGCGCCGACATGTCCGACTACCTGTCGTTGTCGCCGGTGGACCCCATGTACCGGGCCTGCTTCGCCGACGGTACCGAGATCCGCGTGCGTCACGGGCGGGAGGCGATGACCGAGGAGATCCGGTCGAGCTGCGGCGCCGGCGAGGCCGAGGCCTTCGGGCGCTTCTGCGACTGGCTCGCCGACCTGTACGGCCTGGAGCGGCCCCACTTCATCGACCGGAACTTCGACTCGCCCCTCGACCTGGCCTGGCCAATGGGCCCGGTGCTGAAGCTCGTTCGCATGGGCGGTTTCCGCAAGCTCAACAACGTGGTGGAGTCGTACTTCGGGGACGAGCGGCTCGTGCGGCTGTTCTCGTTCCAGTCTCTCTACGCCGGCCTGTCGCCCTACGAGGCCCTCGCCGTCTACTGCGTGATCACCTACATGGACACCGTAGAGGGGGTCTTCTTCCCCAAGGGCGGAATGCACGCCATACCCCGGGCTATGGCGGCGGCGGCGACCAAGGCGGGGGCCACCTTCCAGTACGGGTCCACGGTGGAGCGGGTGATGCGCCGATCAGGCACCAGCGGGCCGGTCACCGGGGTGCGCCTCGATACCGGCGAGGTGGTCGGTGCCGACGCCGTGGTGCTGAACCCGGACCTGCCCGTGGCCTACCGAATGCTGCTCCCCGAGGTGCCGATGCCGCTGGTGGCCCGCAAGGGCACCTACTCGCCGTCGTGCGCGGTGTGGCTGGCCGGTGTGAAGGGAGCGCTGCCGGCTGAAGCAGCCCACCACAACATCCACTTCGGGGCGGCGTGGAAGGGGGCGTTCGACTCGCTGATGAAGGACGGCACCCGCATGCCGGATCCCTCCATCCTGGTGACCAGCCCCACCTTCTCCGACCCTGCGCTGGCGCCCGAGGGCCGCTCGTCGCTGTACGTGCTCGAGCCCGTCCCCAACCTCGACGGGCGCATCGACTGGACCTACGAGCGGGACCGGCTGAAGGACGACCTGGTGGGGCGGGTTGCCGACCTCGGCTACCCGGTCGACGTGGAGGTGGAGCGCTTCATCGACCCCATGGACTGGGAGCGCCAGGGCATGGAGCGGGGCACGCCCTTCGCCCTGAGCCACCGCTTCTTCCACACCGGGCCGTTCCGGCCCAACAACGTCTCCCGCAAGGTGCCTGGTCTGGTCTTCGTGGGCTCGGGCACGGTGCCAGGGGTGGGAGTGCCGATGGTGCTGCTGTCCGGTCGCCTGGCCGCCGACCGCGTGGAGGGCAGGCCGGCAGGTTCCCGGTGAGCGTCAGCCTGGAGGCTTCGTACGAGCGGTGCCGGCAGCTCAACAAGCGCTACGGCACCACGTACTACTGGTCCACCTTCCTGCTGCCCCGGATCAAGCGCCACCACGTCCACGCCCTCTACGGGCTGTGCCGCTACGCCGACGACATCGTCGACGACCTGGGCCCGGTGCCGGTGGAGGAACGGGCGGCGGCGCTGAAGGCCTTCGGCGACCGCTTCTTCGCCGACCACGCCGCCGGCCACTCCGACCACCCCGTGCTCAAAGCCGTGGTCCACACGGTGCGGGCCTTCGACATCGACGCCGACTGCGTGCGCCGCTTCCTCGGCTCGATGACCATGGACCTGTCGGTGGATTCGTACGAGACCTTCGACGACCTCCTCGGCTACATGGACGGCTCCGCCGCGGTGATCGGCGAGATGATGCTGCCCATCCTCGAGCCCACCTCGCCGGACGCCTTCCCGGCGGCCAGGGACCTGGGTATCGCCTTCCAGCTCAGCAACTTCCTGCGCGACGTCGACGAGGACCTCGACCGCGGCCGGGTGTACATCCCCCAGGAGGACATACGGAAGTTCGGCGCCCAGCCGGCCCTGGACCAGCGCCGGGTGACCCCCGAGTGGGTGGAGCTGATGCGCTTCGAGATCGAACGCAACCGCGCCATCTACGCCTCCGCCGACCGCGGCATCGCCTTCCTCCCGCCGGCGGCCGCCCGTTGCATCGCCGGCGCCCGCGCCCTCTACTCCGGCATCCTCGGCCGCATAGAGGCCGCCGAGTACGACGTCTTCTCCACCAGGGTGCGGGTGCCCACCTACCAGAAGCTGGCCGTAGCCACCCGCCTCCTCCGCCCCGGCCCTAGTCCGCCGATCCATCACCCCAATGTGCGTTGAGGGCTGTGATTGCCTCTTGTCGAGCCGATTTCACCCCGGCCGGCCCACTTCCGTCTCCGCGGCGAAGGCCACCTGGTTCATCGGCGCCGGCCGCCACGTGTTCCTCGACGCGACCTACATCGAGTGTGCATCAAGCGCTGTGATTTGCCCTTTGCCGGGCCGATTCACAACGCTCTGTGCACACTCGCCGGGCACGCCGGCAGGCGGAGGCGACACCCCTCCGACCGCGACGTACCCTCGGCGGGTGACGGCTTCACGCGTGGCCCTGGAGCTGGTGCGGTGGCTGGCGGGAACGTGGCTGCTGTGGCGGATCAGGACCTGCGGGGTCGACACCGACGACCCGCCCAACCGGCACCTCGACCTGGCGGGTAGGGCCGCGATGGACGAGGGCGAAGGCCTGGTCGTCGTGGTCATCCCCGCTCGCGACGAGGAGGAGAGGCTGCCCCGCCTGCTGGAGTCGCTGGCCGTCCAGGACCCGCGGCCGGCCCAGGTGATCGTGGTGGACGACGCGTCGCGGGACGCCACCGCCGAGGTAGCGCGCTCGGCCGGCGCCACCGTGGTGGCCGCAGGTCCGCTGCCGGCCGGGTGGACGGGAAAGTCGTGGGCCTGCGCGACCGGAGCCGAGGTGGCTGGCGCCGTCGCTGCTTCTCGTGGAGACAGCCCGGCTGGTGCCGTCGCTGCCTCTCGTGGAGACGATCGGGCCGGCGCCGTCGCTGCCTCTCGTGGAGAGAATCCGGGCGGGGCCGGGACAGAAACTGCCTCGACGGCAGCGCCTCCACACCACGAGGCCCGCCCGGCGCTCTCAGCTGTTCACGCCACCCTTGTGTTCCTCGATGCAGACACGACTCTCGCCGCCGGCGGCCTGTCGCGGCTTCTCGGCGAGCATCGCCGGCGAGGTGGCCTCGTCTCGGTGCAGCCCTTCCACGTGATGGAGCGCCCGTACGAGGCGTTGTCGGCCTTCTTCAACCTGGTCTCCATGATGGGCGTGGGTGCCTTCACACCCAGGCGTAACGCCCGTCCCGCCGGTGCGTTCGGCCCCTGCCTGGTCTCTTCCACCGCTGACTACGCCGCCACCGGCGGCCATGCCCACCCCGACGTACGCGGCCGCGTTGTGGAGGACGTCGCCCTCGCCCAGCGCTTCGCCGGCGCCGGATTGCCGGTGTCCGTGCTGGGCGGCCGGGGCACGATCTCGTTCCGCATGTACCCCCGCGGGCTGAGCCAGCTCGTGGAGGGATGGACCAAGAACTTCGCCACCGGCGCCAGCTCCACCCGGCCGTTCACGTTCGTGTTGATCTCGCTCTGGCTGTCGGGGTGCATCTCGGCCGCGTGGTACATGCCGGCGCCGGCGCCACTCGTCGTCTATCTGGCCTACACCGGCCAGCTGGCGTGGATGCTGCGGCGCATCGGCCGCTTCGGTTGGTGGCCGGTGCTGCTCTACCCGGTCCCCCTGGCCTTCTTCCTCGTCGTCTTCGCCCGCTCCCTGGTGCTCACCCACCTCCGCGGAGAGGTCCGCTGGCGCGGCCGCACCATCTCCACCCGCTCCCCCCGCCCACCCCGATGCCCCTGATTCACCGCGGAGCGCCGGAGCTTTCCAGGCGCTCGAGGACCCGCTGCAGCCGGAGGCGGTTGTAGCGCTGGGCGACGATGCACGGGCCGTTGATGGCGGCGGCGTAGGCGGTCATGACCAGAGCCAGCCAGCGGGGGTTCCAGCGCCAGAACAGCGGAGTGGGCAGCAGGGCCAGCCAGTGGCCGATCTCCGCTCTTCGGGTCTCGATCACGTGGCGCCGGAGATGATCTGCGCTCCTGGCTCCGAGGCGGCCCTTGTCGAACCCGCCGGCGAAGACAGCACCTGCCTCCGGCAGCAGACCCTTCCAGCGCCGGATACGCAACTGCTCTACGTAGAACGCGCCGCCCCGCTCCCACCGCCGCCGCCGAGTCACCCAGGTGTCGTGATCGAGCCGGCGGACGGTCAGGCGGTGAACGCCGTAGCCGGTGGTCGACTGAATGGCGGCCCAGGCGACGGCGTCGATCCCGATCTTGACCAGAGCCCGCGCCAGCCACGACAGGAGCCGGCGCCTCCGGCTCATGGTCGACCAGCCGGCGGTCAGGGGGTGGTGGCGGGGATGGGGCGCCGGCGCTGGGTCGCCGGCGGGAACGGGTCCCGGGAAGAGAGGGCAGCCCGCTCCCGGAGCTCACGGGGGACCAGGGGCAGCAGCATGCCGTAGGGCTCGCCGCCGTAGAGGTGGTGGATCCGGTGGCTGGACTTCAGCCACTCCAGCAGGCGGTGCTGGCCCCTGATCAGGGCCACACGGCGGTGGATGTAGATCTCGTGCACGAACAGGTAGGACACGCCGTAGAGGGTGACGCCGGCGCCGACCAGGACCAAAGGTCGTAGCGAGGGGAGAAAGGTGCCTGCGGCGAAGGCCATGATCGCCACCGACGAGAACATCAGGGGGTAGAGGTCGTTCAGCTCGAAGCCGCCGTCGCTGGGCTGGTGGTGGCTCTTGTGCAGGCCGATCCCGAAGCCGTGCATCACGAAACGGTGGGTGAGGTAGCTCACCGCCTCCATGCTCACCAGCGAGACCAGGACGATCAGTAGCGATGCCATCGAAGGCTGATTCTACCCTTCGACCCCGGCGCCACTCCCTCGCTCCCGCTGACCGGCCCGCTCCCACAACACGATGGCGAAGGTCAACATGGCCCAGGCGTAGACGAACTCCTCGGTCGGGATGTCGAGCGGGAACCGCCACCCGCTGAGCACCTCCGGGTTGTAGATGACGATGGGGTCCGACAGCTTCGTCATCCACCCGTCCACGGGGATCTGGAAGGCGAAGATGATGCCCATGGCGATCCAGTAGGCGGGCAGCCGGAACACGCCGGTCCGCAGCCACCGCAGCTCGAGCACGATCACTACGACCGCGGCCAGAACCGAGAAACCTGGGTATGCAGGGATCATGCCGGCACCTTCCCCGCCCGTGTCCTCGCCGCCGTCCCATCCGACCGCCGCCATGGCCACCAGAAGTTCCCTGCCAGGGTGTTGCGCACCGCCTCGAAGGTCAGCAATCCGACGATCGGGATGGCGACGAAGAACAACAGCTCGTCCACCGGGAAACCCGGCAGGATCTCCCACCCGGTGGTGAGCCGCTCGCTGAAGCTCCAGTGGTCACGGGCGATGGCAATGAGGTCCCACACCACGAACACCGACACGGTGGGGACGAGAGCGGACAGCAGGCGACGGGGCCGGCGCCACACCCGGGCCCTGAACATGAACTCGAGCGGAAGGGTGCCCACGAGGCACAGGCTCATGAGCAAGACGTACTGGAAGCGGTCCATCAGCCATGATCGCCGACGTGGGCGCACACAACCACCCGCGGGCCGACAGGTACGGTGGCTCTGAAATGTTCCTCGAGAAGATCGAGAGCCCATCGGACCTCCGCTCGCTTGATCTCGAAGAGCTCCCCCTCCTCGCCGAGGAGATCCGGGAGTTCATCGTGCAGGCGGTGTCGGTCACAGGCGGCCACCTGGGCTCCAATCTCGGCGCCGTCGAGCTGACGCTGGCCGTCCACCGGGTCTTCGACTCGCCCCGTGACGTCATCCTCTGGGACACCGGCCACCAGGCCTACGTCCACAAGATCGTCACCGGCCGGCGGGAGGCCTTCGCCACCCTGCGCCAGCAGGGCGGCCTCTCGGGCTACCCGTCCCGATCCGAGTCGGCCCACGACTGGATCGAGAACAGCCACGCCTCCACCGTCCTGAGCTACGCCCACGGCCTGGCCACGGCCATCGAGGAAGCGGGGCCCGACCGGCGCGTCGTCGCCGTAATCGGCGACGGCTCCATGACCGGGGGCATGGCCTTCGAGGGGCTCAACAACCTCGGTCACAGTGGGCGGCGGGTCGTCATCCTCCTCAACGACAACGGCCGCTCCTACGGCCCCACCGCTTCCCGGCTGGGCGAGAGCCTGGCCCGGCTCCGCCTCCACCCGAGCTGGGTCCACCTGCGCCACAAGGTCGAGAGCCGGGTACGCCACCTGCCGGCAGTGGGCAGCCTCGCCTACTCCAGCCTGCAGGGCATGAAGGCCGCGGTGCGTGAAGTGCTCGAGCCCATCGTGTTCTTCGAGGCCCTGGGCGTGCGCTACACCGGTCCCTTCGACGGCCACGACATCGGCGGCATGGAAGCGGCTCTCCGTAACGCATCCGAGTACGACGGGCCCATCGTCGTGCACGTCCTCACCCAGAAGGGCCGGGGCTACTCCCCCGCCGAGGACGACGACGAGAAGTGCCTCCACGACGCACCGGTCTTCAACCCCGTCACCGGCCCACCCAAGTGGGCGCCCGCCGGCTACACGGAGGCCTTCGCCGAGGCCATGGTCGAGATGGGCGAGCGCCACCCCCAGGTCCACGCCATCACCGCGGCCATGCCCGGTCCCACCGGCCTGCTCCCCTTCCAGGAGCGGTTCCCGCAGCGCTTCCACGACGTGGGCATCGCCGAGCAGCATGCCGTCACCGCCGCCGCCGGCATGGCCATGGGCGGCCTGCGCCCGGTGGTGGCCGTCTACTCCACCTTCTTCAGCCGGGCCTTCGACCAGGCCAACCTCGACGTCGGCCTCCACGGCCTTCCCGTCGTCTTCGCCCTCGACCGGGCCGGCATCACCGGCGACGACGGCCCTTCCCACCACGGCGTGCTCGACATCGCCCAGTGCCTCCAGATCCCGGGCCTCACGATCCTCGCCCCCTCGTCGGCCCAGGAGGTCGGCGTGATGCTCCGCACCGCCCTGGAGCTGGACGGGCCGGCGGCGGTGCGCTACCCCAAGGGCTCGGCCCGCCAGGCCGGCCCGGCCGAGGTGGGCTCGGGGCTGCGAGCGCGGCTGGTCCGCCGGGGTGCCGGCGACGTCTGCATCCTGGCCGTGGGAAAGCTGCTGGCGCCGGCCGAGGAGGCGGCCGAGGAGCTGCACGCCCTTGGCATCGACGCCACCGTCTGGGACGTGCGGTCCGTGCGCCCCCTCGATCCCGCGATGGTCGACGATGCCCGCATCCACCGCCTCGTGGTGACCGTGGAGGACGGTGTCGCCCTGGGCGGCGCCGGCACGTATATCACTAACACTCTCACCAGGGTGGCCGGCGCCGGCGAACGGCGACCACGGGCCCTGGTGCTGGGGACGCCGAACGAGTTCATCGCCTCGGCCCCGCCCCGGGTGATCCTCAACCGCCTGGGCCTCGACGGCCCTGGCATCGCGGCCTCCGTCGCCGCCGAGCTGACCGCCTGGGCCCAGGAGCCGGCGCCGCCGGCTCAGGACGGCTCGTGGCCCTCCAACGGCTCCACCAGCTCCGGCCCGTCGTTGGCCACCGAGTTGACGTCACGCCCCACCGGCCACATCTCCAGCAGCTCCGACGGGTAGGGCACGAGCAACCTCCCCAGCACATCGACGTCGGTCTCCTCCTCGTCGAGCCACACGTCCCACGCCTCCTCGGTCAGCACCGCCGGCATGCGGTCGTGGAGCGGCGCCACCAGCTCGTTCGGCTCCGTGGTGATGATCGTGCAGCTCCGAACCCACTCTCTGCTCTTTTCCCCGGCCGGGGCCCCAACCCCGGCCTCCTCCCCGAGGCGGGGGCCCCAACCCCGCCCGGTGCCGTCTGTGCTGCTTGGCCCAGCCGGCTCCTTGACCGCGGCTTCCTCTTCGGCGGCGGGGTCGCGCCACGCTGCCCACAGGCCGGCCAGGGCCAGGGGCTTGCGATCGCGGCTGGTGATGAAGAACGGCTGCTTCGGCCGCCCCGGCCCCATCTGCTTCCACTCGTAGAACCCGTCGGCGGGGATCACGCAGCGCCGGCGCTCGAGCAGGCGGCGGAACCCGGCCTTGCCCGTCACCGTCTCCGCCCGCAGGTTGATCATCCTCCTGCTCGACGAGGCGTCCTTCGACCAGCTCGGCAGAAGGCCCCAGCTCAGGGACCCGAGGCGCCGGCCCCCGTGCCTGCTGACCACCGCGTACACCTCGTCCGTCGGTGCCACGTTGTAGCGGGCCTCGTGCTCTTCGGTCTTGACCTCGGCCACCAGGAACTGCTCGGCCAGCACGGCGATGGGCGTCGAGGAGGCGAAGCGGCCGCACACGGGGGTACATTGCCACCGATCAACATCACACCTGCCCCCGACAACGCCGCCGCGTGCCTGAGCGAACGCTCGCTCCGCCGGCTGACGCCCCGCGAACTGGCGAGGACCGTGCGGATCAGCATGGCCATCACCCGCCACATCCTCCCGTCGCTGCTGCGCAAGAAGACGCGCACCCCGGAGCACCTGGCGCCCCGGGTCCGCAAGGTGGTGGTCGCCCTCGGCCCGCCGTTCGTCAAGCTCAGCCAGGTCGTCTCCTCCAGCCCCGGCCTGTTCCCCGCCGCCATCTCCAACGAGCTGCGATACCTGCTCGACGACGCACCCGCCGAGCCGTGGAAGCACATCCGCAAGGCCATCGAGGAGCGGCTCGGCTCCCCCATCGAGGCGCTGTACGGATCGATCGACGAGCAGCCCATCGCCGCCGCCTCGATCGCCCAGGTCCACCGGGCCACCCTGCTCGACGGCACCCCGGTGGTCGTGAAGGTGCGCCGGCCGAAGATCGAGCGCAAGTTCCTCACCGACCTGCGCCAGCTGCGCATCCTCGGCCTCCTCGCCAACCGCTTCTGGAAGTCGGCTCGGGTGCTCAACCCCGTCGGCATCGTCGACGGCGTGGTGGAGAACCTGCGCATGGAGCTGGACTTCAACCTCGAAGCCGCCTCCATGGAGCGCTTCGAGGAGAACCTGCGAAAGTTCGGGGAGAACGACGACGTCCGGGTGCCGGTGGTCCACCACAGCCTGAGCGGTCCTGGGGTCCTGACCATGGAGCGCATCGACGGGATCAAGGTCGACGACCTCCCCAACCTGATGGCCACCGGCTTCGACCTGCTGGGGCTGCTCAAGGCGGGCGTGCGCTGCTGGATCGAGGCGGCATGTGAGCACGGCTTCTTCCACGGCGACGTGCATGCCGGCAACCTCATGGTCGACCGCACCGGGAAGGTGGTGTTCCTCGACTTCGGGATCATGGGGGAGCTCGACGAGGCCACCCGACTTCTCATCCGCCGCGGAGTCGTCGCCCTCCTCCACCACAAGGACTTCGACGAGGTCACCCGCTGCCTGGTCGAGCTCGGGGCCCAGCTCGGTCACCGCACCGACCACGCCCGGGCCGCCGCCGCCATCCAACGCCTGGTCCTGCCCGAGCTGAGCAAGTCCATCGCCGAGATCGACTACCTCGCCCTGTTCTCCAAGGCCGTACGCATGGCCGCTCCCAAGGGGGTCCAGCTCCCCCGCTCACTGGTGCTGCTGGCCAAGCAGGTCCTGTACTTCGAGCGCTACGCCAAGCTGGTGGCGCCGGACTACGACATCCTCTCGGACACCTGGCTCATCGAGTTCATGATCGACGACGACGAGCGCGACTCCGAGGAGCCGGTTCCCGCCCGAGGCTGAGGCTCAGCCGGCGCAGCCAGGAACGGGGGGACGCACGTCGCCCTTCTTCTGGATGGTGAGCAGCTGCTGGCAGGTGCACAGCGTCTCGTCGCAACGGTGCTCACCCTCTTCGCGCGCCAGGCGGTCGAGCACCCCGCGCAGCGTCTTCTCCAGGGCCTTCAGCTCGCCGATCCGCCGCTCGGTCTCCATCAACTTGGCCGAGACCATGGTGGCCAGCTCGGGGTGCTCCTCGCCGCAACACCCGTCGGCCACGTGGATGAACTCGTCGGCTTCGGCCAGGCTGAGCCCGAGCAGCTTGGCCCGGTTGACCAGATGGATCCGACGCAGGGCCTCCTGGTCGTAGAGGCGGTAGCCGGCCTCGGTGCGCCGAGCCGGGCGCACGAGCCCGACCTGCTCGTAGTGACGCAGAGCCTTGCGCGTTGCACCCGTGATCCTGCCTACCTCGGCCACGGTGAGCAGCGCCTCTTCCATCCCTGAAGCTTACGGCTCAAGAGCCCCTCTTGTGGACGGAAACCGCGTAGTTTGCCGATTCGTCCCAAGGCTCCCGATCCCAGGTGGCCCAGCGGCCGGCCAGCTCGAGGCCGGCAGCCGAGCAATAGGCGTCGTAGGTGCCCAGATCCAAGGTGCCGTTCAGCTGGAAGCCGGCCACCAGGAGGCCGCCCTGGGCGAGGTGGCGGGCCATGGCGGCCACCACCATCGGCTCCGTCCCGGGCGTGAGGAAGATCATCACGTTGCCGGCCAGCACCACCGCGTCGAAGTGACGGCCCAGGTCCAGTTCGGCCAGGTCGGCCTGGTGCCACGGCACCTCCGGTGCCTTGCGCCGGGCGGCGGAGAGCATGGCGGCGTCGAGGTCGACGCCCTCCACCTCCAAGCCGCGGCGGGCCAGCTCGATGGCCACCCGCCCCGTGCCACAGCCGGCGTCGAGAACCGAGGTGACACCCAGCGACTCCACGAAATCAGCCTCGCCATGCATGTTCCGCCCGGCCCGCTCCTGCTCCGCGAACTGCTGGTCGTACTCGTCGGGATCGCGGCCCAGGGCCGACCACGGGTTCACCATCCCTGCATTACTACTTCTGGGCCACCCCATCGGGCCATGCCCCTGCTCCGGATGGTGCACCACCACCTTCGACAACGGCGGCGTGGGGAACACACCCCCCAGACCCGCACACGCTCGGCTACTGCGGCAAGGCGGAGGCGACGACGGCCCAGGTGGTGCAGGGGGTGCCCTGGATGGGCGCGGCGAACGAGGCCGACGCTCCAGCGGCCAGGCCCGCGGTAGGCCGGAGGCGCGCCATGGTCTTCGGGCGCGACCCGGAGAAGCACACGACGTCCACCATGACGTCCTTGACGGCCCGCTCCGTCTGGTTCCCCACGACGCCGGCGACGCCCCCATCTCGTCCCTCTGCGGACTGAACGGCAAGTGTGATCCGGGGCTCCGTAGCGCTCTTGACATCGAACTCCAGGGCTGGTGCGCCGGGCTCGTCGAGCACCACCAACGCCATGCCCCATTCACCGGGGTTCAGGACCGACGGGACGACGAGACCCGGCGGCCCCACCAGCTCGGTGCGGCCCCGGCGCCTGGCCGCCACCGCCACGTCGGTGACCGTCTGCCGAGTCATGTTGCGGAAGATGGCCACGATGGCGCTGTCCGTCACGTTCCCCCAGGTGACCACGGCGCGGCTACCAGGATCCGCGATGGGCACCTGCAGCGATGGCGAGGCCACGAGCAATCCCGAGGTCGCCGGCCCCGGTGGCGGGATCGTGCCGGCCGTCTCGTGGACCACCGAAGTCGAGGTGCTGGAAATGGGCTCGGCCTCGTCTCCGTCGCCGCCACAACCTATGAGTAGCATGGCGCAGGTCACGGCCCCCAGCACGTGTACGGGCCGGGAGTGCCCTCGTCTTTCGGTCACGGGCCGGCCCCCGCCTCCACCTATATTGGCCGCTGGTGGCAGGGGAGCTCGGACGTCCTTCTCAGAGCGATGACGAGCTCATTCTCCGGTCCTGCCGGGACCCCGAGGCGTTCGGCCAGTTCTACGACCGTCATCATCGTGAGGTTACCGCCTGGTTCTACCGTCGGATCCTGTGCGCCCATACGAGCGCCGACCTCTGCGCCGAGACCTTCGCCCGGGCGCTGGCCGGCGCGGCCCGGTTCGACCCCCAATGCGGGACCGGCAAGGGGTGGCTGTTCGGGATCGCGTCCCATCTCCACCTGGGTTGGCTCCGCCGAGGGCGGGTCGACGATCGCGCTCGTCGCAAGCTCGGCTTGGAGCGACTTGCCGTGGACGACGCCACTCTCGAGCAGATAGAGGCTTCGATCGACTTCGAGCCGGTGAGGGTGGCGCTGCAGGACGCCCTGGGCCTCCTCTCCCCGGCGGTGCGCGATGCCGTGCTGATGCGGGTGGGGCTCGATCTCCCCTACACCGAGGTGGCGGCCCTCATGGGAGTGAGCGAAGGCGCAGCCCGGGTGAGGGTGTCGAGAGGGCTGGCCCAGCTCCACGCCAACCTGGAGATCGCGTCTTGACGGCGGGGCCCATACCTGGGCATGCCGGCGGCCAGACGCCCTACTTCGACGCCCTGCGGCACCAGCTCGTCGGCGCGGCCGGCCGGCGCACCACGCGGCGACCGCCCCGGTCAGCGGCCTTCCTCCTGGCGGCGGCCGCCGTTCTCGTGGCGGTAGGTTCGGTCGCTCTGTTCACTGTCGCGCCGCCGGCGACGGCCGGGGTGGAAGTGCGCCGGGCCGGCGATCGAGTCGAGCTTCGCCTGGTTGGGGACGACGTGGACGCCGAGGAAGTCGAGCGGGCCGCGGCCAAGGCCGGCGTACGCGTCAGGGTCACCCACTATGCGGTAGGTCCCTCCCTCGCCGACCGTTTCGTTGCCGTCGTCGCCGATCCGATCCTACCCCCCGACTTCGCCCGCTTCGACGAGGCCACCGGCAGCTTCCGGGGCTTCGCCCTGCCGGTCTCATGGAAGGGGAACCTGCGTCTCGGCCTCGGACGGCGGGCGAGGGGAGACGAGCGGTACACCTTCGCCAGTGACGCCTTCGCCCCCGGGGAGCCGCTGGCCTGTCACGACGTCCGTGGGCTACCTGCTCCTGAGGCAGCCCAGGTCCTGGGCCGGGTAAGCGGCCTCTCAGTCGTGTGGGAGGTTCAGGCGCCCACAGGCGCACGACCGACCACTCCTGTGCGATCCCCCACAGCCCGGGTGATCGGCGCCGAGGCCGTCTCCCGTTCAAGGGTCATCGTGATGCTGGACCAGGGAAAGGTGGTGGCGACCGGCCGGGCGTCCCGCTGCGGGAGCCGCTGACCTACCTGGTTCGCCAGCGGGCACCGGAATCTCCTGCTCCAGCAGCCCCAGCCGCCCGGCCACCTGCACCAGCTCGACGCGGGAGCGGACCCCTACCGTGTCGAACAGCTTCGTCACCGCTCTCTTCACCGTGGCGTGCGACACGTGGAGGCGGCGCCCGACCTCGCGCAGCGGGAGGTTCTCGGCGACCAGTCGCAGGACGGCCAGCTCACGGGAGCCGAGCGACGGCAGGTGCTGGGCTAGGCTGGCCACCAGGGGGGTGATGACCAGGGCTCCGCCGGCAACGGCATGCACAACGGTGGGCAGGACAGCCATGTCGAGGTTCGTGGCCGCGCCGAGGGCCCCACCAGACAGGACCTCGCGCACGGCGCCCGCGCACGCGGCCGGGGTGGCCGGCACGACGAGCACAGCGAGCGTGTCTTCGATCGCGCCATCCTCCGTCAGCCAGACCTGAGCGGCCGCCGCGTCGCTGACGATGCGGAGCCCCGCGAGCTCGAGAGCGGTCGTCGCCCCTCGCGCCACGACCCGGTCGCGGAGCAGGACGGCCACGCGTGTCTCCTCGACGCGGGCTCTGTCCATCGCCCTCCTGTTGTCGGGCGACTGCAGGTTGTTACATGCGCCCCCTATTAGGTGAGGTACTGGATGGAGTTGGCCGCGTTGTTGAGAAATGTCAGGTTCGAAACACCGCCGAAGTTGTACGTCTCCTCCATCGTGCCGGTCAGGTTGTAGCCGTCGGCGTGCCTGACTCGGGGGCAGCCGTTGCGGGTCGACGAGATCCTGTTGATCCACGAGGAGGACAGGTTGAGCCACCCGCCCGTGCAGTCGTCACCGTTGACGGTGAGGCTGGAGCCGGTCCCACTGGCACCGTCGTAGTGGGTGCCGATGACGAAGCTCATGGCACCCATGTCCTGGTCGCCCGACGGCACCGGCGCTCCGTCCACCACGTCGTACCCGATGGACGCCATGGCCTCGGAGAAGGTCGGGTAGCACGCCTCGGGGCTCGTCACGAACCTGCCGTCGACGCCCCGCCCGACCACGCTGACCACGCAGTGCTGCTCGGCTTCGGCTTGCGCTCCCGAGGCCCCGGCCAGTGGAGCCGAGACGATCGTGATGGCGGCGACGAACTTGTGGATGTGGGGCACGTTTTTCCTCCGGTACGGGTTTGCGCCGCCTTTCTGGCGACCACGGCATCGTGGCTGCTGCTCCTGGGTCACTTCAATGAGCCAGGTGGCTCATTTCGCGATCCCCTCGGCCCCCTGTATCGCCCTCCGTCGTAACGGATCGCGGCCTGGCGCGAAGAAGAGCCCACATGGCCACACCCGACCAGCTCATCGACAAGGGCCCGAACGTCAAGGGCCCGAAAGTCGCCCTCGACCCGCCCCAGCTCGTCGGGTTTGCCGACTCCAGCACCACGGCTACGGGCCGGCCGGCCATCCGGAGCGCTCGACGGCACCGTATTGATCCCTATCGCAACACGCCGAGCTCGGTCAGTGCTCCTCACCAAGGGAAAGGGCCCCGGGGAAAGGCGCTAGATCATGGGGAGTGAGTCCAGGGCGGAGTTGGTCAAGGCGCTGGAGAACGGTGAGCTGGTCCTGCACTACCAGCCGAAGATCCTGTTGGCCAACGACCGCGTGGCGGGCGCCGAGGCCCTCGTGCGCTGGCAACATCCCACGAGGGGCCTGATACCGCCGGACCTGTTCATCCCCCTCGCCGAGGACACTGGTCTCATCGTCCCGCTGGGCGCCTGGGCCCTCGAGGAGGGGTGCCGTCAGGCTCAGGCGTTCCAGGCCCGCTTCCCGTACCGACCGCCGCTGGTCATGTCGGTGAACCTCTCCGCCCGGCAGTTCGAACCCGAGCTGGTGGCCACCGTGGCCGGGATCCTGGACCGAACCGGCATTCAGCCGTGGCGGCTGTGCCTGGAGCTGACCGAGAGCATCATCATGACCGACGTCGAGTCGGCCATCGACATCCTGGCCCAGCTCAAGGCCCTTGGGGTCTGGCTGTCGATCGACGACTTCGGCACCGGTTACTCCTCCCTGGCCTACCTCCGGCGATTCCCCATCGACGAGCTCAAGATCGACCGCTCCTTCGTCGACGGGCTCGGGCGCGAGGCGGAGGACACCGCCATCGTTGCCGCGGTGGTCGCCATGGCCCATGCGCTGGGGCTGAGCGTCGTGGCCGAGGGAGTGGAGACCCAGGAGCAACTGGAACGCCTGCGGATCCTCGGATGCGAACAGGTGCAGGGGTACTACTTCTCGCCGGCGATGCCAGCGGCGGGCTTCCAGGGCTACCTCGACGAGGAGGACAGGCGGAGCCGGAGCGGCGGAATGGGCTACGGCGAGCCCGGGGGCTACCAACGCAACGTCGTGATCATCGCCGACGACTCGCCTGAGGTCCTGCAACTGGCGTCGGTCAGTCTCAGCGCCGCCGGGTTCGAGGTGCACGAGTCCCTCGACGGGCGAGCGGCGTTGGACCTGGCCCAGGCCATCAGGCCGACCTGCGTGATACTCGACGTGCGCATGCCGGAGATGGACGGAATCGCAGCATGCAAGGCGCTGCGGGCCGACCCTAACCTCACCGGCTGCACGATCATCATGTTGACGTCCAACGCCGACGCCCTCGACAAGATCGACGGCTTCTCTGCCGGCGCCGACGACTACATCGTGAAGCCTTTCGCCCCCCGTGACCTGGTCAGCCGGGTGCGGGTGGCGATCCGCCGCCACCAGGGCGGGATTGACTGGCCGGCTGAGGCGATGCCGCGTACCACTTGACGCTGCCACAGAGTTAGGGTTACCTAACTTCTTATGGCAGGTCATCCTCACCTCCTTGCTCGTCGCCACGCGCCGGCCCGGCCGTCCCACGACCGCCGGGTGGGCCCCGCGGGCGGGGCATAGGAGCCGGGATGTACGTCTGCCTGTGCCGAGGTGTCAACGAGGAGACGGTGCGCAACACCATCGCCGCCGGTGCCCACGATCCGATCAGCGTGAGCCGGTGCTCGGGCGCCGGCACGGGCTGCGGCGGCTGCTTCCCGGAGCTGTGCCGGCTGCTGGAAGAGTGCGGCATCGCCGCCGGCGCCTGCGAGGACGACACCCGCCACACCGCGGCCTGAACCCTCCCGCCCGGCAGGGGTCCTCGTGAGTACCATCAGCGGCGGAGGTCGAAATATGAAGGGTGACGCCGGCATCATCGAGCTGCTCAACGACTGCCTGACGGCAGAGCTGACGGCCGTCAACCAGTACTTGCTGGACGCCAAGATGTGCGCCAACTGGGGCTACGAGCGCCTGGCCGAGCAGTTCCGCCACGAGTCGATCGACGAGATGAAGGACGCCGAGGTCCTCATCGACCGCATCCTCTACCTGGAGGGCGTGCCCAACGTGCAGCGCCTCGGCACCGTTCGGGTCGGCGAGACGGTGAGGGAGAAGTTCGAGGCTGCCCTCGACCTGGAGAAGGCGGCCATCAGCCGCCTCAACGCCGGTATCGCCCGCTGCACCTCCAGCGGCGACAACGGCAGCCGGGAACTGCTGGAGAAGATCCTGGTGGGCGAGGAGCACCACGCCGACTGGCTGGAGACCCAGCTGGAGCTGCTGGCCCAGCTGGGCGACGCCCACTACCTGGCTCAGCAGGTCAGGGGCTGAAGCCGCCGACTTGTGTTTTAGGGGAGCCTAACACCATCATGTAGGCATGCCGAAGAATCCCAGTGGGCGGCGGGTGGTCCTGCTCCTGACGGCGCTGGTCGCCGGCGTGCTCGCCGGCTGTGGCGGGGGCGGCGGGGACGACGGGGACCAGCTCGTGGTGTACGCCGGTCGCAACGAGAACCTCGTGCGCCCCCTCCTCGACCGCTTCGCCGAGGAGACCGGGATCGACATCAGGGTCCGCTACAACGACACGGCCGAGCTGCTCCCCACCATCCTCGAGGAGGGTTCCAACGCCCGGGCCGACGTCTTCCTGAGCCAGGACGCCGGCGCCCTGGGGGAGCTGGCCGGCAAGAGGCTCCTCCGCCCGCTTCCCGAGGAGATCCTCAACCAGGTGGAGGCCCGCTTCCGGGACGAGGGGGGCCGGTGGGTGGGCGTCACCGGGCGGGCCCGCGTCATCGCCTACAACATCGAGCGGGTCAAGCCCGACGATCTGCCCTCCAGCGTGCTGGAGGTGACCGATCCGAGATGGAAGGGCAAGGTCGGGTTCCCGCCCACCAACGCCTCGTTCGTCTCGTTCGTCAGCTCCCTGCGGGAGATGGTGGGCGACGAGCGCACCCGCAGCTTCCTCGAAGGCCTCAAGGCCAACGGGGCCAAGCGCTACGACAACAACGTGGTCACCCTTGACGCCGTCGCCTCGGGCGAGATCGAGCTGGGGCTGGTGAACCACTACTACCTGTACAACGAGTTCAAGGAGCGGCCCGAGGCGCCGGTGGCCAACCACTACCCCGGCCAGGCGGCCGGCGGGGAGGGGACCTTCGTGAACGTGTCGGGCGTCGGGATCCTCGCCAACACCGAGGAGCCGGCGGCCGCCGAGCGGTTCGTGAAGTTCCTGCTCGACGAGGAGGCCCAGCGCTTCTTCCGGGACGAGACGGCTGAGTACCCCCTGCGCAAGGGCGTCGATCCCATCGCCGAGCTGCCACCGCTGCGAAAGCTGAAGACGGTCGACGTTCCCCTGGCCGCTCTGGGGCGTGACCTGGAGGGCACGGTGAAGATGCTCGAGGACGCCGGCATCACTTAGTGCACCGTCGCCGATATCACCTGGTGCCTCGCCGGCCAGCGATGCCCCTGGCTGCGTTGCTCCTCCTCGAAAGCCGGCAAGAGGATTCCTTCGTCGTCGCGCCTTGCCAGATGACACCGCTGACTCGCCGATGCACCCAGGCCATATCAGCGACGGAGCACTAGCCATGCCCGCCGTCCCCGCCCGCCGGACGCCAGCAGGCCTGGCCGTCGCCGGCGCCGCCGTGGCCGGGGCCGCCGTTCTGCCCCTCGTGTACCTGCTCCTGCGGGCCGGCGATGCATCCGATCCCCTCGGCCTCGTCGGCTCGGACCGGGTGGTCGGGTTCCTGTGGGCCACGCTGCGCCTGGGCGTGGTGGTGACGGGGGCGGCGCTGGTCCTGGGAGTCGGGCTGGCGTGGCTCATCGAGCGGACGGACCTGCCGGGCCGGCGCTTCCTCGCCGTGGCCGCCGTCCTGCCGCTGGTGGTGCCCAGCTACGTCGGCGCGCTGGCCCTCAAGGCCGCCTTCGGCCCGGCGGGGCTCCTGGTCGAGGTGCCCGGCGTCATCGGCTTCTGGGGCGCGGCGGCGGCGCTGGCCCTTTCGAGCTATCCCTACGTCCTGTTGATGGCCCGGGCCACCCTCGCCGCCGGCGATCCCGCCCTCGAGGAGGCGGCGCGGTCTCTGGGTGACAGCCGGGCCCGGGCCTTCGTGCGGGTGCTGTTGCCGCAGTTGCGCCCGTCCATGGCGGCGGGAAGCCTGCTGGTGTTCCTGTACGTGCTGTCGGACTTCGGCGCCGTGTCGATCCTGCAGTACGACACCCTGACCCGGGGCATCTTCCTCGAGTACCGGTCCCTTTCTCCCGACCGATCCCCCGCGGCCGTGCTGGGTGTGGTGCTCGTGGTGCTGACGCTGGCCGCCATCGGCACCGAACGCCTGGCCAGGGGGCGGGCGGCGCCTTCCCGGGCCGTCGCCGGCACCGCCCGGCCCGAGCGGATCGGCCTGGGCCGGTGGCGGTGGCCGGCGGTGGCGGCCGTGCTCGCCGTGGTGGCTGCCGGCCTCGGCGTCCCCGTGGGTGTTCTCGGGTACTGGGCCACCGTGGGATCGAGCGGCCCCGGTGCCGGCAGCGTCCTGGCCGGGGCGGCCACGACCTCGCTGGCCCTGGCCGGCGCCGCCGCGCTGGTGGCCGTGGTCGCGGCCATTCCCGTGGCCCTGCTGGCCGTCCGCCACCGCACCCGCTTCACCCGCGCCGTCGAGACCCTCTCGTTCTCGGGCTACGCCCTACCCGGACTGGTCATCGCCCTCGCCCTCGTGTTCTTCGCCGCCCCCTACCCCCTGTACCAGACCCTGTCGCTGGTGGTGCTGGCCTACGTGATCCGCTTCCTGCCCGAGGCCATCGGGTCGGTCCGGTCCTCCCTGGCCCAGGTGGACCCGGCCCTGGAGGACGTGGCCCGCTCCCTCGGCCGAGGCCGGCTGGCCACCACGGCGACCATCACCCTGCCCCTGGTGCGCCCGGGCCTGCTGGCCGGTGGCGCGCTGGTCTTCCTCACGGCGATGAAGGAGCTGCCCGCCACGCTGGTGCTGCGCCCTCCCGGCACCGACACCCTGGCCGTGCGGGTGTGGACGGGCGCCTCCGAGGGGCTCTACGCCCAGGCCGCCCCCGCCGCCCTCATCCTGGTCGTCGTGTCGGCCCTGGTGCTGTGGCCTCTCAACTGGCGGGGGGCGCGTTGACGGGCGAGGGCAGGGAGCTGGCCCCGCGGGCAGGCGAGCCCGGGGACACGGGCCCACGCGTACGCCGGCCGGGGGTCGAGCTGCTCGACGTCCACAAGTCGTTCGGAGCAGTGGCCGCCGTCCGGGGGGTGACGCTGGCCCTGGAGGCCGGCGCCGTCACCGCCCTGGTGGGCCCGAGCGGCTGCGGCAAGACGACCACGCTGCGCCTCGTCGCCGGCTTCGACACGCCCGACCGCGGTGAGGTCCGCATCGGCGGGCGGGCGGTGGCCGGTGGCGCCGGCGGCGCCGTCCCGCCCGAGCGCCGGCGGGTGGGCATGGTCTTCCAGCAACTGGCCCTGTTCCCCCACCTCGACGTGGCCGGGAACATCGCCTACGGCCTTTCCCGAACGGGTCGAGCGGAGCGGCAGGCCCGGGTGGCCGAGCTGCTGGAGCTGGTGGGGCTGGTGGGCTACGAGCGCCGGCGCCCCCACGAGCTGTCCGGCGGGCAGGCGCAACGGGTCGCCCTGGCCCGCGCCCTCGGGCCGCGTCCCGACGTCGTGCTCCTCGACGAGCCCTTCTCCAGCCTCGACGTCACCCTGCGGGCCGGCGTGCGGGCCGAGGTGCGTTCCATCCTCCAGGCCGCCGGCGCCACCGCCCTGCTCGTCACCCACGATCAGGAGGAGGCGCTGTCCCTCGGCGACCAGGTGGCGGTCATGCTGGACGGCCGCATCGCCCAGGTGGGCACCCCCGACGAGGTCTACCGCCGCCCCGTCGACCTCCACGTGGCCGGGTTCCTGGGTGCCGCCAACCTGTTCGAGGCCGAGCTAAATGACGGCGTGCTCCACACGCCGCTGGGCCTGGTGGCGGTTCCCCGCGGTGGCTCGGGCGGGGTGGTGACGGCCCTGGTCCGGCCCGAGGACCTCGACCTCCTGGACATCGGACCCGACGAAGGCGAGACCGATGGTCATGGCGGCGCCGGTGCCGTCGGTGCTGTCGGCACGGTGACCGCCGTGGAGTACTACGGCCACGACCAGCTCGTGGTGGTGGCCCTGGCGGAGGGAAAGCCGGTGCGGGCCCGCCTCCACGCCGACCGCCGTCTCCAGCCCGGTACCCGAGTACGGGTCACCGCCCGCCGCGCCTACCCCCTGCCGTAGCCGGCGGGGCCGGTCAGGCCCTGTCCACCCGCTCGGCGTCGTCGACGCCCAGAGCCTCCAGCACCGCCGGCTGGTGAAGGGCGGACCGGCCGGCGGCCGCGTCACCGCTGGCGAAGGCGGCAACGATGGCGCCGTCGGCCGCGGCGGAAGCCGACTTCACCGTCGGCTGGATCCCCAGGTAGAAGCTCTCACCTTCCGCCCGCTTCACCGCGTCGCCACCGGTGTCCAGGTACTTGTGGGTGGCCAGGTAGAAGACGTAGTTCAGGCGCTCGCCCACCTCCACCGTGGCCTGCTCGAGGGCGGCCGAATCGCCCCTCGTGGCCGCGGCCTGAGCGGCCACCAGACCGGCGACGATCGGCTCGCGCACCTTGCCCTCGCGCTTGAAGTCCGCAGCCCGCTTGTCGGCGGTGACGGCCACGCCGTTGCCGCCGGCCGTGAAGAAGGCCCACGCCTCGTCGACGTTGTGGGGGGCACCGTCGTCGGGTTCGAGGTTCTTGGCCTCCACCTTCTCCGCCGCGGCGCCCAGCTCGTCGCGCACCTTGGCGGCCAGGAGCACGGTTATCCCCTTCTCCACCCGCTGGGCCCGCACCGTGTCGGGGGCGCCGGCGGAAGCACCCGTGCCGTCGACGGCGCCGAGCACGACGGCGACCACGTCGGGTGCGTCGACCAGCTTCTCGAAGGTGCGGTTGGACCCATCGGACCTCTTGGAGGCGCCGCCCTCGGTGATCACTGTTCGCACCGCGGCCCAGTCCACCGGCTTGCCTTCCTTGGCCGGCGCCAGCAGGTCCTTCACCTTGGCGAAGTCGGTGCCTATGGCGGTATGGGGAGCCACGTCCGAGACGGGCTTGTAGCCGTCTTCGCCCTTGCTGGCGCCGCCGGCCGAGCTACCGCCGGTGCCGCTCACCGAGCCGCTGGCGCTTCCCGACCCACTACCGCTCCCCGACCCACCGTCCTCGGAGGTGACCTGCCCGGGGCGGTCCTCCCCGTCGTCACCGCACGCTCCGGCCAGCAACGCCAGCGTCACCGCGCCGGCGGTCATCCAGCTCCGTGTCTTCATGACCCACCTTCTCAATGTCAGGAGCCCCAAAGGCTATCTATTAGGCGAGCCTAACGGAACGGCTCCGGCAACACCAGGTTCACCCTCGGCGAGCTTGCGCCGGAGGACCAGCCAGCCAAGAACGCTCGTCCCTACTATGGGCTCTATAAGATCGACAACTTGACTGCCGACTCTTCAGTGGCGAAGGGTGGTCACCGCCCGCGCCGGCGCTGGACCGACCTGTCGCTCCGCGGCAAGGGCCTCGTCGTCATGGCTCTGCCCCTCACCGCGCTGCTCCTGTCGTCCTTGAGCTTCTGGGTGACCCAGCAGAAGAACGAACGGGCCAGCGACTCCGTGGCCGAGACGCTGGCGCTCAAGACCCAGCTGCAGAGCGTCTTGAGCCTCGTCGTCGATGCCCAAACCGGCGTGCGGGGGTGGCTGATCACGGGTCAGGACCGCTTTCTGGAGCCCTACCTGTCGGCGCGGAGGGAGCTCCCGAAAACCATGAGGCGGCTCCAGGAGCTGGTCCGGGACGACCCGGCACAGAGGCGGCAGGTGCACCGGCTGGTGCCTCTGGTGGACGAGCGCCTCGCCCACACCGAGGAGCTGCGCCGATTTGCCCAGTCCGAGGGCGGGACTTCCCCCCAGTTCCTGAACCTCATCGAGCGGGGCAAGGCGGAGACCGACGTGATCAGGGACCGCGTCGCAGACCTGGCTGAGCACGAGGACGCCTTGCTGGTCCAGCACCGGCGTAAGGCCGATCGTGCCCGCGACCAGGCCACCATCGCTCTGCTGGTGGCGATCGGGGTCGGCCTCGGAGGAGGCCTGGCGGGCGCGCTGCTGTTCACGCGGGGGGTGGCCGAGCGGGTCGGGCGCCTCGAGCAAGGTGCGCGGCGCCTGGCCGAGGGTGACGAGATCGACGATCTCCCCGCCGGAGGCGACGAGGTGGGCAGGCTGGGTGAGAGCCTCAGGCGCGCCGGCGAGCTGCTGCGCGAGCGGGAGAAGGCACAACAACAGGCCCGCGAGGCGGCGGAAGCGGCGAACCGCTTCAAGAGCGAGTTCCTCTCCCGCATGAGCCATGAGCTGCGAACGCCGCTCAACGCCGTCCTCGGGTTCAGCCAACTCCTCCAGCTCGACTCCCTCGACGAGGACCAGCGGGACAGTGCAGCCCAGATCGTGAAGGCCGGCCACCACCTGCTGAACCTGATCGACGAGGTGCTCGACATCTCCCGCATCGAGACGGGCCAGCTCACGCTGTCACTGGAACCGGTTGGGGTGGAGGACGTGGCGACGGAGAGCTTGGACCTGGTGCGGCCGCTGGGCGGCCACCGCCGCCTCCGCTTTCCCGATGAACCGGCCGGCGACTGCTCCTCCTTCGTACGGGCCGATCGCCAGCGCCTGAAGCAGGTGCTCGTCAACCTGCTGTCCAACGCCGTCAAGTACAACCGCAACGGGGGCGAGGTGCTTCTCGACTGCGCCAACCATCCGGATGGCAGGGTCCGCATCTCGGTCACCGACAGCGGCCCCGGCATCCCGCCCGAGAAGCTGGACCTGCTGTTCAACCCTTTCGAGAGGCTCGGCGCCGAGCAGTCCGACGTCGAGGGCACGGGCCTCGGGTTGGCGCTGGCCCGACGCCTGATGGATGCCATGGGCGGCACCCTCGGCGTCGACAGCGAGGAAGGAAGAGGCAGCACGTTCTGGTTGGAGCTCGAGGCGACGGAGGCACCCGCCAAAGCCTTCGAGCCGGTGGCGCCGGTGGCGTCGGTGGCGTCGCCGATGGAGCCGGGATCTCGCCGGTCGAAGACCCTGCTCTACATCGAGGACAACGTGGCCAACATCAAGCTGGTCGAGCGCATCCTGAAAAGCCGGCCGGAGATCCGCCTCCTCGTGGCCATGGAGGGTGAGCTGGGTCTGGCGCTGGCGGCCGGCCACCGGCCGGACCTGATCCTGCTCGACCTCAACCTGCCGGACATCAGCGGGGTGACCGTCCTGCACCGCCTCCGGGCCGAGCCGGCCAGCAGGAACATCCCAGTGGTGGTCGTGAGCGCCGATGCCATGCCCCGCCAGGTCATGGAGCTGCAGGCCCTCGGCGCCGCCCACTACCTCACCAAACCCTTCCTGGTCTCGGAGTTCCTGGATGTCGTCGACAGCACCGGCGGCGGGACATCTACGGCGGAGCCGCAGCCGCAGCCGGAGCCGGTCGCCGAGGCATCCGGCAACGGCGCGGCGTCGGCGACGGCCGAGGGAGTCCTCGACCCGGCCATCATCGGCTCGCTGCGGGAGCTCGGGGACGACATCGGCAGCCTCGAAGACCTCCGCTCCACCTTCTCCGACACGGCCCGCTCCACCCTCGACGAGCTCCAGGAGGCGATCGGCGAGAGGGACGGGCGGGCGTTGCGGGCGCTGGCCCACCGGCTCAAGGGCAGCTCGGGCTCCATGGGCGCCCACCGGATGGCGCGCCTGTGCGGTGAGCTCGAACAATCGTCGGGCGAGGAGCTGGACCATCGGGCGGTGGCCACGACTCTCGATCAGCTCCGCGCCGAGCTCGAAGCTGTGGAGGTCGCCCTGGCGGAGGCCCTCCCCTGACGGCTCGCGGCTCGGCCACCAGCGACGGCACGGCCGCCTTCGAGCAGGTGGTGGCGCTCCTCCACCAGGCCGAGCGCCCGGCGCTGGCCTGCCATGTCCACCCCGATGGCGACGCCCTCGGGTCGATGCTGGCCATGCACCTGCTGTGCGAGTCCCAGGGCAAGTCCCCTGTCTCTTCCTTCCCGAGCCCGTTCACGGTGGCCCCGCACTACCGGTTCCTGCCCGGCCTCGACCGGCTGACGCCGCCGGACGAGTTTCCCGAGCACCCGGACCTGCTGGTCACCTTCGACGTCGGCACCCTGGCCCGCATGGGCGACCTGCAGCGGTCGGTGCACGGGGCCAAGGAGGTCGCCGTCCTGGACCATCACGCCGACAACCATCGCTTCGGCACCGTGAACCTCGTGGACACCGGCGCCGCCGCCACCGCAGTGGTGGTGCGCCGCCTGGCCACCGCCCTGGGATGGCCGCTGCACCGAGACGCCGCCCTCAACCTCTACGTGGGCCTGCTCACCGACACCGGTCGCTTCCAGTACCCGAACACCACCAGTGACGTCTTTCTCCTGGCCGAGGAGCTGGCCGAGTTCAACCTGCCGCTGGCCGAGCTGACCCGCGAGCTGTTCGAGAAGCACCGCTTCGCCTACGTGCGGTTGGCCGGCCTGGCCCTGGCGCGGGCCGAGCTGGACGAGGAGAACCATCTCGTGGCCGCCTGGCTGACCGCGGAGGAGCTGAGCCGCCACGGCGTGGCCTTCGACGAGACCGAGGGCTTCATCGACCTGCTGCGCAGGACGGCCGAAGCCGAGGTGGTGGTGGCGCTCAAGGAGGCACCGGGCGAGGGCCTGCGGGTATCGCTCCGCTCGCTCGGGCGGATCGACGTGGGAGAGGTCGCCATGTCCCTCGGCGGCGGCGGGCACTCCTTCATGGCCGGCTTCACCAGCCAGGCCACCATCTCCTCCACCCTCGACCAGGTCCGCACCGTCATCGCCGAGGCCGCTGTAACAAAGCGTTCACCTTCCTGAGACTGCAGCGACACAGCGCCTCTTTAGCGTCTGCACCAGGTGAGCCGGGAATGGTCGTCCGGATGCCCATCGTCCGAGTCCTGTGCGATCGCGGAGCGACCAACGACGAAACGGAGGACATTGTCCATGAAGCGCAGACAGGTGGCGGCGGGCGCAGCCCTGGCCACGGGATTGGTGGTGTTCGGCGGTGACGCAGCTTGGGCCCAGGAGACGCCGATCTCGGCCGAGGACGTGCAGACGAACCTGGACAACGTGTTCGTGCTGCTGTCGGCCGTGCTCGTCATCTTCATGCAGGCGGGCTTCGCCCTCGTAGAAGCGGGCCTCACCCGGGCCAAGAGCGTCGGCAACATCATGATGAAGAACCTGATGGACTTCTGCGCAGGATCCGTCGCCTTCTTCGCCGTCGGCTACGCCATCGCCTTCGGTGCCGACGGCAACGACTTCTTCGGGTCCGGAGGCTGGTTCCTCGGCGACGGCGCCTTCCAGTACGGGACCCTGACGGTGCCGGTCACCTTCATCTTCCAGGTGGCGTTCGCGGCCACGGCGGCGACCATCGTGTCGGGGGCCATGGCCGAGCGGACGAAGTTCAAGAGCTACTTCCTCTATTCGATCGTCATCTCCGCGGTGATCTATCCGGTGGTCGTCCACTGGAACTGGGGTGGCGGGTGGTTGGCCCAGCTGTCCACGCCGTTCCACGACTTCGCCGGGTCGACCATGGTCCACATGACCGGCGGCATCGCCGCCCTGATGGGAGCCATTATCCTCGGGCCCCGGCTCGGAAAGTACGGCCCCGACGGCAAGCCGAGAGCCATCCCCGCGCACAGCATCCCCTTCGCCGTCCTCGGCACCTTCATCCTGCTGGTGGGCTGGTACGGCTTCAACCCCGGATCGGAGCTGGCCGCCGACGGCGCCATCGGGGGCATCGCTCTCACAACCACGTTGGCCGCCGCCGCGGGCGCCATCATGGCCATGCTCGTCATCTGGATGAAGTCGGGCAAACCCGATGTGGCCATGACCGCCAACGGCATGCTCGCCGGCCTGGTCGGCATCACCGCCGGTACGGCCGCCGTGAGCAGCGTCGGAGCGATCGCCATCGGTGCCGCTTCCGGCCTCATCGTGGTCATTGCCGTGCTCTTCTTCGACCGGGTGCGGGTCGACGACCCGGTGGGTGCCATCTCGGTGCACGGCGTCTGCGGCGCCTTCGGAACGATCTGCGTCGGCCTGTTCGCCACCGATGACACGGACTTCTGGCAGCAGGGCCTCTTCTACGGCGGTGGCACCGACCAGCTGGTCAGCCAGGTGATCGGGGTGGCCGCCGTCGGCGCCTTCGTGGCCGTCACCGCCGGCATCCTCTTCACCCTGATCAAGGCCACCGTCGGTCTCCGGGTGTCGCCCGAGGAGGAGCTGGCCGGGCTGGACGTCCTCGAGCATGGTGCTCCGGGGTACGGTCCGGACGTCACGCCGGTGCTCCCGCCGGCGCCGGTCAGCCGGTCCGCCACCTCCCAGCCGACAGGAGCCAGTACATGATCAAGCTCGTCACCGCCGTCATAAAGCCCCAGATGCTCGAGCCCGTCAAGGACGGGCTGAAGGGTGCCGGCGTGCAGGGGCTGACGGTGACCGAGGTCAAGGGGTTCGGGCGCCAAGGCGGCCACACCGAGACCTACCGAGGGGCCGAGTACACGGTCGACCTGATCCCGAAGCTCAAGGTCGAGGTGGTCTGCTCCGCCGACGACGCCAACGGCATCATGGACATCATCCGGGAGGCGGCCCACACCGGCAAGATCGGCGACGGCAAGGTGTGGATGGTCGACGTGGACCACCTGATGCGGGTGCGCACCGGCGAAATGGGCGACGAAGCCGTCTGACAGGTTCCCCCCGCGGCCCCCTACGGTCGGAACCCCCCCCGCCGGCCGTAGGGAGAGGCCGTGGCCTTGCCACCACCCCGGCGGGAACCTGACAAGATGGGAACGCCACCTCGGTGGTCGGTGTGCCGGGAAGGCTGGTCGGCGGCCTGCCCTCCCGCGACCAAGGACGACTTCCATGGGATCCACCGACGACACCACGATCAGGCGAAACGCGGAGATGACCGCCGCCCTACCGGGACGGCGCGTGCCGCGCGTCGTCCGTCAGTTCCTCGATACCGAGGCGGCCGGTGGCATCGTGCTCCTCGTGGCCGCGGTGGTGGCTCTGGTCTGGGCCAACTCGCCCTGGCAGGAGTCCTACCGCACGCTGTGGTCGACGGACCTGAGGCTGAACCTCGGCCGGTACGTCATCGAGGACAACCTTCAACACTGGGTGAACGACGCCCTGATGGCCATCTTCTTCTTCGTCGTGGGTCTCGAGATCAAGCGCGAGCTGGTGCACGGCGACCTGCGGGACCGCCGGGCGGCGGCCTTGCCGGCTGTCGCCGCCGCGGGCGGCATGGTCGTGCCCGCCCTCCTCTACCTAATGGTGACGGCCGGCGGGGACGCCACCCGTGGTTGGGGAATACCCATGGCGACGGACATCGCCTTCGCCATCGGCGTCGTCTCCGTTCTGGGGCCGAGGGTCCCGGCATCGCTGAAGCTGTTCCTCCTGACGCTGGCCATCGTCGACGACATCGGTGCCATCGTCGTCATCGCCCTCTTCTACGCCGGCAACATCCAGCCGGAGTTCCTGGTCGCCGCCGCCCTGCTGGTGGTCGTCATGCTGGCGATCCGCAAGGTGGGGGTGGTGTGGCTCGCGCCGTACGTGCTCCTCGGTATGGGCGTCTGGCTGGCCACCCGGGCCTCGGGAGTGCACGCCACCATCGCCGGCGTGGTGCTCGGCCTGCTCGCCCCGGCCCAGCCGCTCATCGCCGGCACCGTCGCCCGCCGGTGGGTCAGTGACCTGGCCGACGAGCCTGGCCCGGCCGAGATGGCGGCGATGACACGCCTGGCGAAGACCTCGGTATCGCCGGCCGAGCGTCTGGAACACCTTCTGCATCCATGGACGAGCTTCGTCATAGTCCCCGTCTTCGCACTGGCCAATGCCGGGGTGCAGATCAGCGGCGACACCTTCTCCGGGTCGGGCACCACGAAGGTCGCGGCCGGCGTGGTGCTCGGGCTCCTGGCCGGCAAGACGATCGGTATCACCGCCGGGGCCTGGCTCGCCGTTCGCAGTGGCCTGGGCCGGCTCCCGGAAAACGTGACGTGGCCGATGATCGCCGCCGTGGCCACCGTCGGAGGCATCGGTTTCACCGTCTCGCTGTTCATCACCGAGCTGGCGTTCGCCCACGGCCCCCTCCAGGACGCGGCGAAGGTCGGGGTGCTGGCCGCCTCGACACTGGCTGCCGTCATCGGGGCGGTGGGCCTCAAGCGGGCCTGCCGCAACGCGCCTGAGTAAATCAGACGGCCAGCCGACTCCCTCCATGCCATTCTGGAGGGGAGGAACCGAAGATGCCGACCAACGTGAACGACAAGCTCATCTCATGGGCGAGCGACATCGACCCCGAGACCATCCGCCAGGCGGAGAAGACGGCGCGCCTGCCCATCGTCGAGGGGCACGTGGCCCTCATGCCCGACGCCCACGTGGGGATCGGCGCTACCGTCGGGTCGGTAATTCCTACGAAGAACGCCGTCATCCCGTCGGCCGTCGGGGTGGACATCGGCTGTGGGATGATCGCCGCCGAGCTGGACGTGACCGAGGATCAGCTTCCCGACGATCTCGAGCCCCTGCTCGGGCGGATCGAGCGGGCCATCCCCGCCGGCGTGGGCCACGGCCATCACTCGGTGGCCAAGGCGGCGGAGCAGTGGCTGGCCGCCCACAGGCCCGCCACCGATCTGGCCTCCGATCGCGCCGCCAAGGCGGCCAAGCAGTTCGGGACGCTCGGGTCCGGCAACCACTTCTTCGAGCTGTGCGTGGACGAGCGGGGCCGGGTCTGGGTGGTGCTGCACTCGGGCAGTCGCGGGATCGGCAACCAGCTGGCACAGGCCCACATCGCCAAGGCTCGCCGCCTGGCCAAGGACCTGGAGCTCCGGCTGGAGGACCCGGACCTGGCGTACTTCCTGGAGGGGACGCCGGAGTTCGAGGCCTACATCGCCGACATGCTCTGGGCCCAGGACTACGCCCGAGCCAACCGCGACCAGATGATGGACAACGCCATGAAGGAGGTATTCGGCTTCTTCGGCTTCGGCCGTGAGACCCGTCGCATCAACTGCCACCACAACTTCACCCAGCGGGAGGTGCACAACGGAGCTCAGCTGTGGATCACCCGGAAGGGAGCAATAAAGGCCGGCGCAGGAGATCTCGGCATCATCCCGGGATCCATGGGCACGCGCAGCTACATCGTCTTAGGCAAGGGCAACGAGGCCAGCTGGACGTCGTGCTCCCACGGCGCCGGCCGCCGGCACAGCCGGACCAGGGCCAAGAAGCTGTTCACCGCCACCGACCTGGCCGACCAGATGAAGGGGAAGGTGTGGCAGTCCAAGCGCGCCGGCGCCCTGGTCGACGAGATCCCGTCCGCCTACAAGGACATCGACCAGGTGATGGCCGACCAGGCCGACCTGGTCGAGGTCCGCCACACCCTGCGCCAGGTCCTCAACTACAAGGGGACGTGATCGTCGCACCTGCCCTCAGAGGGGCGTCGGTCGATCCAGCCCGTCGACGGCCGGCGACGAGGGGCCCTACCGGTTCAGCGCGGCGACGCCGACGATCGGCGTCGGCGGCGGCGTGGCGCCGAGTGAGCCGACGAAGGGCTTGGCCGAGAAGCTGAAGATGCCGCCGTCGGAGGCGACCATCAGGTAGCCGTCGCCGTATGCGACCATCCCGGTGACCGGGCGGTTGAGGCGGCTGCCGCCCATGGAGCCCCGAAAGCCGCTGTCGAATGCGAAGATCCCTCCGTCGGATGCCACCAGCCAGTAGCCGGAGCCGTCGGGATCGGGGGCCAACCCGACGACCGGCCCGTTGAGCGGGCGCCCGCCCATCGATCCTCGGAACCGGGCGTCACCGAAGGCGAAGATCCCTCCGTCCGTCGCGACCATGTAGTACCCGTCGCCGGACGGGGTCGCCACCGAGCCGAGAACAGGCCCGTTGAGGCGCAGCGCTCCCACGTCCCCGAAGTGCCGGGCGGTGCCGTAGGCGATGGCCCTTCCCTGGTTGGTGAACAGCCAGTACCCGCCGCCGCCGGGATGGGGAGAGATGCTGGTGACGGTCTCGCCCGGGCGCCGGGATGGCGAACCGCCGAGGTAGGCGGCGTCGCCGAAGGCGTACACGGCGCCGGCCGCGGTGACCAGCCAGTAGCCGTTGCCGCTCGGTGTGACGGCCACGTTCGTCACCGTCTGCCCGGGCGGGACAGGAGCGTTGCCTATGTGCGCGGCCTCGCCGAAGGCGTAGACGGCGCCGGCCGCGCCGACCATCCAGTAGCCCGCCCGGTCGGAGGCGGGTACCGCGGATGACGCCGACGAGGGAGCGGGCGCCTGAGCCTCGGCGGAGGCGGGCGCCGGTGGTGGCGACGTCGTCGCGGTCGCCGGCGGTGGCGATGTCGTCGCGGTCGCCGTGGTGGTTGGTGGCGCCGTCGTGGTCGTCGTGGTGGTCGGTGGCGCCGTCGTTGTGGTGGTCGGTGGCGCCGTCGTGGTCGTCGTGCTCGTCGTGGTGGTCGGTGGTGCCGTTGTCGTGGTCGTCGTCGTGCTCGTTGTGGTGGTCGGTGGCGTTGTCGTGCTCGTTGTGGTGGTCGGTGGCGCCGTCGTGCTCGTCGTGGTGGGCGCCGTGGTCGTGGTGGTCGTCGTGGTCGGTGGCGGGTCGGCGGTCGCCGTGCGGAACCGGACAACCTCCCGGCTTCTCATCTGGGCCCCGCGTGCGTCGCGCACGCCGGCGAGCACCAGCTGGTACGACGACCCGGGTGCCAGGGCCTGGCTCGGCACGAGGGTGAGGCGGCGGGCCCCGGCGTCGTAACTGCGGCTCGCGGTGACGGGGGCGAGGGTGGAACCGTCGAGCAGCGCCACCGTGGAGGGGGTGAGCGACGACGGGTCGACGGCCCGGCCGAAGGTGACCGTCATCTCGCCCCTGGTGGGAACCCCGGACGCCCGGTCCAGCGGGGTGGTGCCGTTCACCCACGGCCGCTCGTTCGTTGCGTTCGATCCCGCCTGTCGGAACACCAGCAACCCGTGGTTGTGGTCGGCCAGCGCGGCTTCGGCACCGAGGCGGCCGTCGGCGTCGCCGAGCGACAGGCCCTTCAGGTGATAGCCGCTGGCGTTGGGCGCATAGTTGACGATCTCGTCGCCGAGCGTGCCGTCCGGCTGCTGGGGGATGGTGCCGATGGCGTACTGCCCGGGGTGGACGGTGACGAGGTCGACCCGCCCGTCGGCGTTCACGTCACCAGCCTCGATCGGCTGCGGGACGCTGTGCACGGCCTTCACCTGGGCCGGGCCGAGGGTGCCGTCCGCCTGCTGGAGGAAGGTGTTGATCCGAGAGGATGGGGCGTCGCCGCCGATGGTCACCGCGATGTCGTCGCGCCCGTCGCCGTTCAGGTCTCCGACGGCCATTCCGTTCACCGCCGGCGAGGAGCCGTGGACCGTCGGGTGGTGGGTCTTGGCGAAGCCACCGCCTGCCCGTTGCACGTAGCTGGACACGCCGGCCGTGCAGGTCGTGGTGGATGGGCACTCGCTACGGATGAGCACGAGGTCGGCGCGCCCGTCCCCCGAGACGTCGCCCACCTCTAGCTCGCTCCCGCTGTCGGCGGTCAGGGACCTCGGCGGCGCCCAACCGTTGGCTGTCCGGGTGCGCGCCGCGACGCCGCCGCTGCCCACCACGACGAGGTCAGCGACACGATCGTTGTCCACGTCGGCGATCTCGACCTGAGACGCCGGCGCGGTGAACGGGACCACCTGGGGAGCGCCAAGCGCTCCGCCCGCCTGCAGAAGGACCTCGACGCCCGAGCTGGTGGCCACCGCCACGTCGGCGTCCCCGTCACCGTCGACGTCGCCGCTGGCCGCCGCCATGGTCCCGGCCCCTGTCGTGCGGTGGCGGGTGGGCGGGCCGAGCGAGCCGTCGGGCAGCTGCGCGAACACGAAGACCGAGTAGTCGTTCTGCTCGCCGTCGTCGTAGAAGCTCGTGGTCATCACGACATCCCCCCGGCCGTCGCCGGTGAAGTCGCCCATCGCCGTGCTCTCCGGCCACGACCCGGTCCGGTAGGCGCTGATGGAGCTGAAGCTCGGGGGAGGGGCGGAAGCGGAAGCAATGTCGACGGTGTACTCACCGGCGCTGATCGACGCGTTGTAGCTGGCGATGCGCACCAGGTGGCGCCCGGGGGCCCGGGCCTCGAAGATGAGGCGCTCGGCCTGGCCCATCCCTGCTGCGTCCACCCACCCCACCTCGCCGCCCTCGGGCCCGTAGACGTTGACCACCGGGTCCATGCCCTGCGACGCCGACCCCGACGGCGGCGTCACCGCCACCTCGAGCCAGCGGGGGCTGGCGACCTCGAAGGCAAACCAGTCCACGTCCTGCTCGGGGGCGATCGTGGCGGTGACGGCGCCCGAGAACGGCGTGGCCCGCTCGGGAACGGGGTTGGGCTCGTAGGCGTCCTCGGGCTCGCTGGGGAGCGGGTCGAGGCGGGGGTCCCCGAGCGCGGCGGCGGCGTCGAGGAGGCCGAAACCGTACCCGTCGTCGTGACCGGGAGGGCCGGCGTCGCGGGCGGTGGAGGTGAGCCGGGCGCCCACCTCCGCGCCCGTCCACTGGGGGTGGGCCTGGCGGAGCAGCGCGGCGGCCGCGGCGACGAGGGGTGCGGAGAAGGAGCTGCCGCTTCCTCGGGCGTAGGCATCGGCCGGGCCGGCCTCTAGGTAGGTGGAAACCACATCGACGCCGCTCGCGGCCATGTCGATCCACGAGCCGTGGCTGGAGAACCAGGTGAGCCTGCTGGCCGTGTCGACTGCGGTCACGCCCACGACCCCAGGGAAGGCCGCCGGGTAGACGGGTTCGGGGCCGCCACTGTTCCCGCTGGCCGCCACCACCACGGCTCCCTTCTTCTGGGCGTAGGCGACGGCGGAGGCGAGGGCGGCGCCGGGCTGGGGGCCACCGAGGGACAGGTTGATCACGCCCGCGGCGTGGTCAGCGGCCCAGGTGATCCCCTCGACGATGTCGGCGTCGGTCCCGGCCGCGCTGGCGTTCAGCACCCGCACGGGTTGTAAGCGGGCGCGGTAGGCGCCGCCGGCGATGCCACGGCCGTTCCCCGCGCTGGCGGCAATGATCCCCGCGACCATCGTGCCGTGCCCGGCCTCGTCCTGGGGGACCGAGTCGTTTTCGACGGCATCCCAGCCGGGCACGAGGTTCCCGGACAGGTCGGGATGGTCGAGGTCCACGCCGCTGTCGAGGACGGCGACGGTGACGTCCCGTGCGTCGCTCTGGCGCTCCCACGCCTGGGGGAAGCGGGCGGCGGCGAGCGACCACTGCTGGGCGAAGAGCGCATCGTTCGGATCGGCCATCGCCCGGCGGACGTAGTTGGGCTCCACTGTCTCGACACGGGGGTCCCGAGCCAGCTCCTTGCGCACGGCGTCAGGTGAACGACCGCCGGTGCCCACCTCGACGAAGCCGGCGCGCCCCACTGCCCGGCGCCGCTCGAGGCCGTGATCGGCTAGCGCCGCAGCTGCGGTCCCCGAGCGCGGCGAGAACCGAACGAGCAGGCTCCCCTGGTCCATCTCGGGCCTCTGACGAACCTTCCCACCGCCCGTCTGCGGGGGGAGCTGGCGGACGGCGGGTGCGGATGCGCCCACATCGGGCTCGGCACCGACGACGGCCGGCTGGCCCACGGTGACGCCGACCAACAGCGCCGCGAGAAGCGCCGCCGCCCCTGGCCCCATCTGCCGATGGTACCCGCGCCGCCAGGTGGAACAAGACGGACAAAGCGACACGATCCTGTGGCGTGTCCGTTCGCTGTGGTGGCCAAGACGTCGTCGCCGATCTGACCCCTAAACCAGCGGAGGTGTCGGCCACAATCGAACGGTTTTCGAGGCCCTGACGGTCCTATGGCCCCCGCTTGCGGACTGAAAAGCCGGCGCCAGGCAGAGATCCCTGAATCCCGATTGCTAGACGGCGATCCGGCTCACCGGGGAGCCAGCCTGATCTCCTGCCTCGTCCGGGTCGAGGGCTGTCCCTCCACCGCCGCCTGTTCTCTCCTACGTCGGCGCCGGGATCTTGGGTCCACGGCCGTCGGCTGCTCGGGCGCGGTCACGGGCTCCGCCGGTGGCCTCGGTTGGGCAGGCTGCTGGCGTCGAACACGCTCCGCGGCCGGCTGTCGCGCCGGCTGCGGGGTGGGCACCGGCACCGCGGCGGCGGCGGCGGGAAGTCTTGCCCGACGCCGACCTTCCGATGCGCTGGCCCGCTCGGTTTCCAGCGTGCGGCGCTGGGACTCGAGGAACTCCCGCTCCGCGTCCAACGCGCTGCGCAGCTCACGGGCGCGTTTACGGGCGGCGTTCCGCTCGGCCCGGAGCTTGTCTCGTTGCGCGGCCAGCTGTGCCATCTCGGCATGGACGGCGGTCATGAGACGCTCCGCCTCCTGGCGCCGTGTGCTCGCCTGCTCCTGCTCGGCTGTGAACCGGTCCCGCTCGGCCCGGAGCCGGCGGCGCTCCTCGTTGAGCGCCTCGTGGGCCTTCTCGAGGGCCTGACCGTCCTCGGTCAGCCGGCCCTGCTCGCTCACCAGCTTGGTCATCAGCCGATCCGCTTCTTCGCGACGGGCGTGAGACTCGGCGCGCTCCCGGTCCAGCTGCAGACGGTCGGCGTCCAGCGCAGCGCGCCCCTCGTCCAGTTCCCGGAAATCGGTGGTGAGGATCTGGTCCGCCGCATCGAGGGCGTCGCGCTCCACGGCCAGAACCTCACGTTCGGATGCCTGCTCGGCGCCGAGACGCTCGAGTTCGGCTCGGCGCGGGGCGAAGGCCGCCTGCTCGGCGTCGAGCTGGGACCGCTCCGACTTCATTCTCACCAGCTCGGCGTTCAACTGCTCGCGCTCCTGCTCCAAGGTTCGGGCCTGGTGGGCCAGCTCCTCTCGGAGCGCCTCGCCAGCGACCCGTTCTTGATCGATACGGTCCCGGTCGGCGGCCAGGTGCAGGCGATCCTCGTCGAGCTGGCGGAGATCGGTCTCCAGGGCGTCCTCGGAGGCGTCGAGGGCGTGCTGGTGGGCCGTCAGCTTCTCACGCTGTGCCTCCAGAGAAGCAACCAGGCCGTCGATCTCCGCCCACCGGCTATCAGCGAGGGATACAAGATCCTCGAGTCGGGTGCGCTCCATCTCCAGGTGGGCACGCTCCGATTCGAGGGTCTCGCTCAAGGCCGCCAGCACGCGGCGCTCACCGGCCAGGCGCTCTGCCTCCAGGGCCTGTCGCTCCGACACCGAAGCGATCTCCCTGTCGAGATGACCCGGGGACTCCGGGCACTGCCGGCTGCGGGCGGTGCGCTCCACCTGCAGGTTCCGGCGTTCCTCCTCGAGCTCCCGCGACAGACGCTCGACCTCCCGGCGGAGGTGGTCCGTTCCGACGGGGCCCGGTGCCGTTGTGCCGGCCCGTGGCGCATGGTGCCCGCGCGGTGGCGCCACGGGCGGGGGCGGCGTCAAGGCGGGGGTGGCCGCCGGGGCGGCGGCGGCGGATGCTGCGGGAGCCGGTGCTGCCGGAGCGGACGCCATCGGGTCGACCGCTCCCGAACGAGCAAGGAGCGCCCTCGCCCATGCGGTCTTCCGGCCGTTCGGCTCAGGAAGGTCGATGCTCCGATCGAGACCGCTGTCCGTTGGGGCAGGCGGTACACCCTCCTGGCCGGCGGGAGGCGCCGAAGCGACAGCCGAGGCCGGTAGCCCGGGCTGTGCCTGCTCTTCGTGGCTCCCTGCCCCGCCGTTGCCGTTGGCCGGGGAAAGGATCGCCCGCTCGCCGTTCAACACCCGCTCCGCCCTCCCCGAGCCAGGCCGTGGCCGCAGATCCACCCGATGAGCAGAACCTAGAACCGGGCTCCTGTGGAACGTAAGGGGTGCATCCTGGGGATATCGACGGGAAAGGCGGCAAAAGGGTGATCTCGACGACGTTGCTTGCGCCCCGCCGGGGCCGAACCTGGGCAACACGGTTTAGGAATCTCGCCAGGGGTGTCTCGTGAGCGCATCTGACGCAAAGACGCAGGTCACAGCGTTGTGCTTGCGCAGGGAGTTGCGTCCTGAACACCCGATTTCGGCACCGAGACGGGCAATTGGCGGGCAACTCGCAGGCGTCATCTCAGCCGTGGAACGGCTGTGCCAAGGCACCCCGGATGGGCGCGGGATGGGCAGTTCGGCGCGAAAATCCGCATCACACAAGGCCGACCGCGGGGGAGCCCCGGTGCAGAAACCGTGTGTCAGGCCCGGATACGGCGAGTTGCCCGTCCAGCGGGAGCGGAAAGGGCTGCTGACCTGCGGCGATGGGGCCCGCGATTGCCCATCCGATCGGCGGGCCGGGTTTCCCCACACCCTTTGCACCCTCGCGCGGAAGTCGTCAAGGAATGGAGCCGATCACGCGGCAACAGCAAACGGGTCTGAGTCGTCTCGGGGATCCCGACCTGCGACTATGGCCGCCCGTGCTGCCATAAGCTCCTTGCTCGCGGTATAGAAGCGGCCTCGCTTCTCGCCGTGGGCAATCAACAGCCCGGCATCAGTTAGTTGCTTGAGATCCCGGCCGGCGGCCTGTTCTGTGATCTCCTCTCCTTCGCCCTCTTCGAGAATCGCCCGGTAAGTAGCGTTCCGCACTCGAAACCTCATAGCGGCGTCGTACAGAATTGGAAGAGTCCTCGAAGGCAGCCCACGCAGAGACACAAGGCTTTCGAGTTCGCCCCATAGCCGTTCGCTTTCCTTGATACGGCGCAGCGTCGTTCGTGCCTGGCGAAGGTGTGCGGTGAGGATGAACCGCATCCAGGGCCTTGCATCACGGTCTGGCTGCCACGAACCGCCCCCCACCTGGGCCAGCACTTTGTAGTACTCCGGTGTGTTGCGACCGAGGTATTCCTCGATGCTACAAAAGACTGGGGATAGGATCCCCTGGCGAGCGAGTATTAGCGTTTGAAGGCATCGGGCCATGCGCCCGTTGCCATCACGGAACGGGTGAATCATCACGAGATTGAGGTGCGCCATCCCCGCATGGACCATTGGGGGACAGTCGCTCACGACGTTGAGCGAAAGCACGAGTTCGTGCATCAGAGCCGGGACGTCGTCAATCTCGGCCCCCTCGTAGACGATGTCACCGCTCTCCTCGTCTCGTACGAAGATCGCGCCGGCACGCCACAGGCCGGGGCGATTCTTCAAGTCGTAGCTGGTCATCATGAAATGCAGGCTCTTGAGTAGCTGCTCCCCGTAGTGGAAGTCTGGTTCGGTCGACATCTGGAGTACATAGGTCATCGCATCGCAGTAGCCCCTGATGGCGCGTCGAGTCTCCTCGTCGGCGTCCAGCGGCTCTTCTCCGAGCTCGATAGCGGCGGCGTCATCGAGCGGAGCGTCATACCCTTCAATACTGTTTGAACCCTGCACGGCCCGCGCGAATTGAGCCCGGCGCAGCGAACCTGACCACCGATGCGGCTCGTGCAGCCGGAGGCGCAACTTCTCTGCAACATCGTCGATTTCCATGATGACCCGGAGTTCGGGCTCAGTGAGTTCGGGCGTTGTGAATAACATGGTTGATACTCAGTTTCTCTGGGTTGCTTCGATAGATAGTATCAGTTCAGACCACGGAACGCAACCATCATCGGCACTGTATCAAACCGCCTATCCGCCTCTGGTGGCAAGAGACCCAGGCCCCTTCTCTGAGATGCGGCGTTCTCTTGTACAGAGAACGCCGCATCTGATAAAACAATTGTCCGGCTATGCTAGGTTCACCGTGGCAGAGAACCTGCACATCTCAGAGAACGATCTCGTTGACCAGGCCATTGCCTGGCTGCGAGCTCATCTGCCCTCGACGTGGGAGGTCGAGCAGGCCGGGCGCCCTGACCTGAAGGGCCCGGACCTTGGGGTCGACGCGGTCCTCGACATCAAGGGCAACAACGGCACGTCCACCACCGTGTTGGTGGAGGCCAAGCGGACCTTCACCCCGCGCAGCGCCGACCAACTCCTCGCCGGCATGACCAGGGCCTTCAGGACGATGTACCCCTATGCACCAATCCTTGCCGTCGCCGAGTGGATCAGCCCCCAGGCGCAGGAGCGGCTACGCGAGGACGCCATCAACTACGTCGACCTCACCGGCAACGCCTGGCTATCCCTCGACAACCCGGCGGTCTTCATCAGCGCCCAGGGCAGCAGCCGCAATCCGAAGCCCACACCCACAGGCAAGGCCCGGGTCCAGGGCCCGAAGGCGAGCCGTCTGATCCGGTGGCTAGTCGACGTCCGGCCGCCATACGGCGTCCGCCAACTCGCGGCCGCGTCGGACCTGAGCCAGAGCTACGTCTCCCGGGTTCTTGATGCACTCGACGCCGACGCCCTGGTGGATCGCAACAAGCGCGGGGGCGTCGAGTCCGTCGACATGGCGGGGCTCATCCGGCGCTGGGCCAAGGCCTACAGCCTCCTGAAGACCAACCGCGTATCGACCTTCATCGCCCGCGAGGGCGCATCGTCCCTTCTCGATCGCCTGTCCGCAGGCACTGCTGTCACGGGATCGTTCGCGGCCGTGCGCCGCGCACCGGTCGCCGCACCAGCACTCCTCGCCGTCTACTCCGACAACCCACAGCAACTCGCACTGGCGCTCGACCTGCTTCCCGCCGACCAGGGATCCAACGTGCTGCTCCTCCAGCCGTACGACCCGGTCGTGTGGCAACGAACGACAACCGCTGATGGCGTCACGTACGTCGCGGACTCACAGGCGGTCGTCGATTGCCAGACCGGCACGGGCCGGATGCCGGCCGAAGGCCAGGCCCTTCTCGACTGGATGCTGGACAACAAGCCCGCGTGGCGGTTTGACAGCCTGGACGCGGCGAGCCGACGTGATGGTCGCTGATCCCCGGTACGTCGCCGCTCGGAAGGTGTTGCTCGACGCGCTGTTCGCCCTCCAGCCCCATGGCAAGGCCGTCATCGTCGTCGGGGCGCAGGCCATCTACCTGCGCACCGGCATGAACGACGTCGGCATCGCCCCCTACACAACCGATGGTGACATCGCCGTTGATCCCACCATCCTCGGCGACGAGCCAGAGCTCGAAGCCACCATGCGCTCCGCGGGCTTCGACATCCTCTCGCAACCGAAAGGCCAGCCCGGCGTCTGGACGGCGTCGGTCACCATCGAGGGGGAACGTCAGATCGTGCCCATCGACCTCATCGTCCCCAAGGCCTTTGCTCCTCCCGGCGGACGCCGCAGCGCCCGCATCGCACCCCACGGCGCCCAGGCTGCCCGAAAGGCTGAAGGCCTCGAAGCCGCGGTCGTTGACCACGCGCCGATGACGATCTCGGCCCTCGACCCGAGCGACACACGATCCATCACGGTCGAAGTCGCCGGACTCTCCGCCATGCTCGTGGCGAAGGCCTACAAGATTCGCGATCGTCTGGCGGACAACAACGTTGATCGCCTCCGCGACAAGGACGCCGCCGACGTCTATCGCATCATGCAGACCGCGTCACCACGCGACCTCGGCGGGACGCTCCGCGACCTCCGTCGACATCCAATCGCCGGGCCAGTCACGACGACCGCCATCACCCTGCTGGGCGAGCTATTCGGGTCCCGGCGCAGTGAGGCGATCCGCATGGCTCAACGGTCCCTCGCACTGGCCATCGACCCTGACGAGATCATGGCCGTGTGCCTCGCCTTTACGGCGGCAGTTCTTGACGTTGCGCAGTAGTCCCCCATGGAAGCCGATGCGGAGACGGTATGACCCCATGGGATGGCGCCCGGTTGTGGCGCGTATTCCCTAGACGATTGTTGCGCTTCACGACCCGATGAGGATCCCGATGCCGCCGCCGGATACATTAGTCGTGGGCACATGAAGCTCACGGGGCAGTTGGCCTTCTCCACCTCGATAAAGGCGAATGCCTTCATCGGGTCCGGTCGTTCTCCTTGGCGAAGAAGGCAGCGGATTTTTTAGGAAGTCGCGCTCCATGCGGAGCGTCTTGACCTCAGCTCTGAGGTGGCGAAGCTCTTCGCGTTCGGTCATGGCGAGCACCGGCTTGGTTACGCCGGCGTCACGGTCGGCCTCTGGGATCCCTCGACGAAGCAGCTCGTTGGGGACTTCCAGTTCGAGGCACCGCGCGCTGCACTTCCCAGAGGTCCGCCACAGCTCGACCGCGTGGGCGCGGTACTCAGTGGGTACTTGTGTGGTCGTGGCATTGGATCATCCTCCGTGGGGCTGGTGCCCAGTCGTGGATGTCCACCGAACCGGGTCAACACCAAGCCAAGTGCACTGCATGGTGATGGACATCGGCGCGCCTCCTTGGTGATGCGGTGGTGCTCGTGTCTATCTGGCCAAGCGGCTGGCCCGCAGGTGGTGGCGGCCGCCGCCGAGCGGAGTTGGCGGGCAGCGGCCGTATCGTTTCCGCCTGGTGCAAGAAGCTGCAGCGGTGCGCTGGCGCAAGTACGGCAAGGACCGGCTCTACGTCAACGCGGCCGATGGCAGTCGCCTCGGCTGGCGGGACCTGCTCACCGGTGCCGACAACCTCGAACCGGGGGCATCGGCCGAGGTGTACCACGCCGTCGTCAACGGCTGGTTGGACGAGCAACCGGCACTGCGGCAGCGAGAGACCGTCCGACAGCGAACTGCGACATGCTCCGGTGACGACGCACTGGCCGGGGAGCGCGACGGCGTCTCCACGGGGACCGACCCCGAACATGGGCCCAAGCCGAGCGAGCCGGCGGTGGACGGACGAGACGTCTTGGTCGGCGAGGCGCCGTCGGCGTCGGCGTCGGATTACTCCGTCGCCGCCGTCGTGGACGGGGCCGGCGGAACGGCAATTGCCGAACAGGCCACCCAAGGGTCAACACCAGCCGAATCTGCCGCCACCGAGCACGAGCACGACGTCGACGAGCTGGTGGCCTCCCTGGTCGCCGCCGACGAGTCCGACGTCGCTCCCGATCACGATGCGGCGCTCGACGCGGAGGCGACCGACGATGAGGCCTGGGAGGATCTGGCCGAGCGCCTTCCCGGCGCAGCCGCCCGGGCCGAGGCAGTTCGCCTGCGCAGGGAAAGCCCGATCCGCACCGCGGTGGCCAGGGTGCTGCGGGTCCACACCGACGAACGGGCTTGGCGCATCGGTGCCGATGGCGAGGAGAAGATCGCTGTCCGCTTGGCCAAGCTGGCCAAGCGCGATCCGCAGTGGCGGTTCCTCCATGCTGTGCCGGTCGGCGATCGGGGCAGCGACATCGACCACCTGATCATCGGTCCTCCCGGAGTGTTCACACTCAACGCCAAGAACCATCCCGGTGCCAAGATCTGGATCGGCGGCGACACCTTCCTGGTCAACGGCCAGCGCCAGCCCTACGTCCGCAACGGCCGGTTCGAGGCCCGTCGGGCCGCCAGGCTGCTCTCAGCCGCCACCAGCGCGCCTGTCGTGGCGGTCGGTGTCATCGTGCCTGTCGGCGCCGCCGACATCCGCGTAAAGAAGCTGCCGGCGGACGTCAAGGTCGTGAACAGGATGAGGCTCGTGCGCTGGCTCGAGTCCTTGCCGCCCGTTCTTCCACCCGAGCGCATCGACGCTCTCTTCAACGCGGCGCGCCGGTCAACAACGTGGCAGCCCGCGAAGTGAGCTCGAGTTCAGGGGCGACGACGGGCGCCCAGAACCGCCAGTTCGCGGATGGGCAGCGCTCGGGACGGATATCTTGCCGGCGTCATTACCGGGCGCCTGCGATGTGCCGTTATGCAGTGTCCCACACCGGCACTTTCGCTACGCGCCGGGCGGAGCCTGCCGCACATTCTGGGGCGCGCGTTCGGGGACCCCCGCACCTGTAGGAGCGCGCCCAGAGCCCGACCTGTCGCTGCGTGACCTGTCGGTGGCCAGCGGACCCGCACCGTGCGAGCCACCACCCAGCCGTCCAGTGCGGCCTTCGCTACTTCACGCCGCTCACAAACTCCGTCACGGCGGCGACCCACATGTCGGGGTGAGTCAGGTGGGGCACGTGCCCAGCTTCAGGCAGAGTCTTCACCCGCGCACTCTTCACCGCCTCCACCAACCGGGTGATGATCGTCCCGAAGAACGGCGCGCTCTGATCACCTCCCGTCAGCAGGATGGAGGATGGGAAATTGGCAAGTGCGTCGAGGTCGATGGTGAACCCGTCGCTGTCGCGGAGTTCGCCGGAGAACGTCCTCGCGTTGCGGATCATGGCCCCTTGCTCTTCGGGGGACATGTCGTCCCAGGCGCCTGGCCCCATCACCATTTCGACGAAGAGCCGAGCTCCCGCCTCGGTGTTACCCCCGTCGATGAGCGAAACGACGGCGTCCAGTCCTTCGATGAGCTCGGTGACGACTGGGTCGTCGCCAGCCAGGGCAAGCAGCGGCGGCTCATGGGCACACACCGAGCGGACCAACTCGGGACGACGTTCGGCAAGGCCCAGTGTGATCGACCCGCCGAACGAGTTCCCAACGAGATTCGCCGGTGCCAAACCGAGTGCCTCGATCAGCGCGGCCAAGTCATCCTCATCGTCACGGCGGGTTCCCGGCTCGCGCGGCTCCTCGCTGTCCGTATGTCCCCGACGGTCGTAGCTGACTACGCGAAATGACTTGGCGAGGTCGTCCTCGACCAGGGCCCACACGTGACGGTCGTCCCAACTCCCGTGCACAAGCACAATCGGTGGGCCATGACCAGCGTC
>DATLOM010000005.1:0-64693 GCA_035536185.1 Acidimicrobiales bacterium
GCAAGAAGTTCAAGCTCCAGTGGGACCACGTCGAGCCCGTCTGTGCCGGGGGGGTGACCAGCTTCGACAACGAAGACCCCAAGTGCTGGGAGTGCCACGCCAAGAAGTGCGACGAGGAGCGGGCCGCTGGCCTCTACAAGAAGCCGCCGCACAAATCGCAGCCCTGTGCGAAGTCACGCCCATCACCGGCGGCCAGCCAGCGGAGCACGACCGTCTGACCTGGATCGGCCATGGCGCGGGTCCTCGCGCGACACCGCTGCTGAGTGCGCCCTCGGTGGGCGCTGAGGTTCAAATTCCCGGCGCCGAGGCGCAGAGCCGGATTTTGACCGCCTGCTCGGTGTCATCCACAGCTCGGGATGAACCCAGTCATCCAACGCTGAGGGGGGAACACATGTTCGCCACGGCTGTATATGATAAAGGCGAGGCAGGGTGGCGTAGCCTTCCGACCGCAAGGAGACAGGAGCGAGCCGTGGAACCCCGTGAGGTCGTTGCCGAGCCGGCCGCGGTGCTGGCCCTGGCGGAGCAGGTGTGCCCGTCGCTCAACGGCACCGCTTCCTTCCAACTGGCGGCCGTCCTGGAGACGATCGATGCTGGTCTCGACCTGGAGGGCCTCGCCGGGGTAGAGAGGATTGCTGAGGCTCTGGAGAACCTGGACCGGTCCCGTGTCCGCCACTGGGCACAACAGCTCAACCACCTTGAATCCCGCCTCGTCACCGTGCTCGACGACGAGTATCCAGCCAATCTCCGCATGGTTCACGACCATCCCCCCTTTCTCTTCGTGCGAGGAGCTCTCGATCCCTCCGACGAGCGTGCGATCGCTGTGGTGGGGACTCGGGAACCAAGCGAAAAGGGTGCCCAGGTCGCCGAGCAGATCTCCGGCTCTCTCGCCGAGCGGGGGATAACGGTGGTGTCCGGCATGGCTGCGGGTATCGACACCGCCGCCCATGCAGGTGCGTTGCAGGCCGGCGGCCGCACCCTTGCCGTGTTCGGCACCGGGATCGATCGGATCTACCCGGCGTCCAATCGTTCCCTTGCCGAGGAAATCTCGACATCGGGTGCGACGCTGTCACAGTTCTGGCCGGACATGGCGCCGACCCGGTGGAGCTTTCCGGTGAGAAACATCGTGACCTCCGGCCTCTCGATCGGCACCGTGGTAGTAGAGGCCGGCCCCACCTCGGGTGCGCGGCTACAGGCCGAGCACGCGCTCCGGCATGGCAAGCGGCTGTACCTGCTGCGGCGTCTCGTGGAGGACCAGCGGTGGGCGCAGGACTTGATCGGAAGGCCAGGAGTGCTCGCCATCGAGGACATCGAGGAGGTACTCGTCGCCATCGAGGTCGAGCTCGATCTTCAGACTGACGTCTTGGCCTAGCCCGTGGCAACCGCCGCTGAGCTACTGCTCCCGCTCCGACCGGGGCTGGTGCCAGTCCCAGCGGCCGGGCAGCCGGGCGTGTGCGGCATCTGCCACAGCGGCTGCGATCGGTCGTATGGCCAGTGTTACCCCTGTCTCGAAGCGGTTCAGGTGTTCGGCGTCGGGGATGTCCTGCCCATCTCGATGTCCGTCGACGGCGGCCTGCTCCACCGCCATCTCCGTGGCTACAAGGATGACCGAAGTCCACAGGTCCGGACTCGTATGAGCCTGCGCCTGGCTGCGCTCGTGGCCATCTTCTTTCACAACCACGCTCGGTGTGTCGGTGACTTCGACTCGTTGGTCCTGGTGCCATCATCATCCCGAACAGCCGTCGAAGGGATAATCCAGCTCCTGCCCCTCCTCCGGGACCAGTACCGTCCCGCACTTCGAGTCACTGGTATGGGGTCGAAGAGCGACCTTCGACCTGACCGCTTTGGCCTGACCCGTCGTGTCGAGGGTGAGACGGTGCTGTTGCTCGACGATACGTTCACTCGGGGACCTAGCATCTTCAGCGCGTTGGCCGCGCTACGTGAGGCGGGAGCGGTTGTCGTCGGTCCGATGGTGATCGGGCGTCACGTCCAGCCGGGCTGGGCTCCCTCATCCGACTTGCTCGACTGGCTTCAGAAGCGGTCGTGGGATGAGGAACGCTGCTGTCGGTGCGATGGCGAACACGTGAATCCGGGCCAGATGTTATGAACTCATCGATAAGCAGGAGGCGAACCCACAGGTCGGTGAGCTCAGTTCCACTCCGATCGGCTCAGGAGGGAGAGTAGACGAGGTCCCCGAAGCCCTCGCTGCCCGGCGGAGATCAGGCATGGCCGCCAGAGCGTCCCTCCACACCGCCTTCTCCTCCCCGGCACTGGTGGTGGACCCGGAGGGTGACCTCACTGTGGGTTCCGCGGGATCCTTCCGAGGTCCTCCACTGTCAGTTCAGCTTCGATCAGGTCCTGGAGAGCCAGCGTTCGATGGTCTCGCCCAGCACGTCGATGCGCACCGGCTTGGTCAGGAAGTCGTCCATGCCGACTGTGATGCACTTCTCCCGCTCCCAGCTCATGGCGCCGGCGGTCATGGCGATCACCGGGATGTCGCCCCCGGTTCCCAGGTCCCTGATGGCGCGAGTCGCCTCGTAGCCGTCCATCTCGGGCATCTGACAGTCCATGAGGACGATGTCGTACTGGCCTGTCGCCACCGCGGCCACCGCCTCCCGGCCGTTGGCCGCGATGTCGGCGTGGTACCCCAGCTTCTCGATGAAGCGGCTGGCCACCTTCTGGTTCACGATGTTGTCCTCGGCCACCAGGATGCGCGCCCGCGGCCTTCCGGCACTCCTCTCATGGACAGTGAGCGGAGTGGCGATCGGGCCCGCGCGGGAGATGCCGGTGCCCCCCGCCATCACGGCCACGAGGGCTTCGTGAAGGGCGGCCATCTTGAGTGGCTTGGTGACGACGCCCTGCACCCCTGCCTCCCGCGCCTTGTCGGCGTCGACCGGCCTCACCGAGGAGGTCAGCAGGATGAGGGGCAATCCTCCTGAGCCGGGCCCACCACGGATCGCCATGGCCAGCCCCGGCCCGTCCATCTCGGGCATGTGGCAGTCGAGCAGGGCAAGGTCGTAGCCGTTGCCTCCCGCCGATGCCACCCGGATCATCTCCAGGGCAGGCGTCCCCCCATCCGCCAGGTCCGCCTGCAGGCCCCATTGGACAAGCGTCTGTTGGAGCCCCCGACCGCTGCTGGCGTTGTCGTCCACTACGAGGGCGCGAAGGCCCTTCAAACCCTCGTGTGGCCGCATCATCGGGCTCACCGCTTCGCGGCCACGGCACAGGCGGACCGTGAAGGAGAACGTGCTGCCCTGCCCAGGGGCGCTCTCGACGGCGATGTGGGCGCCCATCAGCTCCACCAACCGGCTGGAGATCGACAGGCCGAGCCCGGTTCCCCCGAAGCGCCTGGTGGTGGAGGAATCGGCCTGCGAAAAAGCTTCGAAGAGACAACCCTGCTGGTCCTCGGGGATCCCGATGCCGGTGTCGGCCACTGAGAAGCTCACCACCACGACACCGGTGGCGTCCTCCTCCCCTGAGACCTCCAGGACCACCTCGCCGGCGTCGGTGAACTTGAGGGCGTTGCCCACCAGGTTGACCAGGACCTGGCGGAGCCGCCCAGGGTCGCCATGAACTGCGGACGGAACGTCGGGGCCCATCACGGCCACCAGCTCGAGGCCCTTTTCTTCGGCCCGCTCGGCCAGGAGGCAGGCGACATCCTCGACCACGGTGCGCAGGTCGAAATCGACCTCCTCGAGCTCCAGCTTCCCGGCCTCCACCTTGGAGAAGTCGAGGATCTCGTTGATCACGTCCAACAGGGCCTCGGCCGAGCTACGGACGGTCTCGCCATACTCCCGCTGGACCGGGGACAGCTCCGTGCCGAGCAGGAGGTCGCTCATCCCCATCACACCGTTCATCGGGGTCCGGATCTCGTGGCTCATGTTGGCGAGGAAGTCGGTCTTGGCCCTGCTGGCGCGCTCCGCCTCCTCCCGCGCCGCGACAAGCGCTTTCTCGGCCTGTGCCTGGGCCCGCCATGCCTGGCGCAGCTCCAGCTCGTCGGTCGCCACGGCAGCCAGCTCCGCCAGCACCTCCAGGTTCGGCGACGGGCGGGGCACGACATCGGCGATGGCCAGGGCGCCGAGCACCAGGCCGTCGGAGCTTCGCAACGGGACGCCGGCATAGAACCTGATCCCGGGCGCCCCGGTCACCGAGGGGTTGTCGGAGAACCGCGGATCGGCGGCGGCGTCGTTCACGACGATCTCGCCGTCGCCATCAACCACGTGGGCGCAGAATGCGGTGTCGCGGGAGGTCTGGCTGGTGGACAGGCCGATGCACGACTTGAACCACTGGCGGTCCTCGTCGATCAGCGAGACCAGCGCCATCGGCACGTCGTAGTAGCGGGCGGCCAAGCCGACGAGACGGTCGAAGGCGGCCTCGGGCTCGCTGTCGAGGATGTCGTAGCGGCGCAGTGCCTCGAGCCTCTGCGTCTCCTTGCTTTCCGCTGCCTCCGCCGTCATGGCGTTTCCTATCGCGCCAATGTGAAATCGTTCACGTTCCGTGAACACCGCATCGAGGCTCGTTTGTTCCCTGGACCACCTGGACCAGGCCGGCGGCGGAACCCTCTCTCGCCCTGGCGGCTCGTTCAGCGCCGCCCGGGCCAACGCCGACCTCGTCAGCGTGAAGCAGCCGTCGCGGCCGCGTCGAGACGCTGGAGGGTGGTGCGCATCCCCGCCTCGAGGTCGGCCTCCCGGTCCTTCACGCCGGTGGTGAGCCGGGTGACTAGGCGCGAGATCCGGCTGAGCGGCTTGGGCAATTCGAACGACTCCGTGACCCGGGTCCCACCGTCGCCCAGCGCCTCGAAACGGTAACGCCACACCGCCGATGGGCGCTTCGCCCCTCCGACGGCGAAGGCGAGCTCCCTGTCTCGCTCCGCCACCGTCACCTCGCAGGTGGTCGACCACTTCGTGCGGCCCCTTCGATTGTGGCCCTTGAAGCGCGCACCGGGTGAGGGCCCGGTGGCGCCGTCGAGCCACTCGGCCCGCTCGGTCTCAGGGCTCCACTCTCCCATGCGGGTGACATCGCTCACCATGGCCCCCAGCACATCGGGAGACGCTGTCATGTCCAAGCTGACCTCACGGCGCATGTTGACATCAAGTGTATTTCGGGTGGCCTCCAGCTACTCCTTCGGAGACGAGCCGCATCAACCGGTGGAGTCCTCGCCGACCTCTCGAAGAGCGGTCCTCAGCGCGGCGTGCAGGCGCCGCGCCGTTTCGGGGGAGAGGTGGGCCACCAGCCCCGACCCCGGCCTTCCCACCTCCTCCACGGTCAGCTCGACCCGAAGGTCGCCACATTCGTCGCAGTCGTCCAGGACGGCCACGGCCCAGGCGAGCTGAGCCCGCTCCGGGTCATCGGCGGGGTGATCGTCACGGCCGTAGTCGGCAAGCTTCTTCACGTACGGAGTGAATCATGTAACGGACCTGATGACCTCAGACGGGCGCCGCCGCCGGCGGGTCAGGCGAGGCGGGCGAGAATGCCCCGGGCCTCGGCCGCGTCGGCCGCCCGGCGGGCCACCTCGGCCACGTCGCGAAGGGTGGCCAGCTCATGACGGCGGAGGAGATCCTTCACCTCCCCGAGGGCGCCCGGCACCATCGACAGCTCCCGCACGCCGAGCCCTACCAGGGCGGCCGCCACCTCGGGGTCGCTGGCGGTCTCCCCGCGCACGCCCACCCAGGTGCCGTACTGGTCGGCGTTGGCCACCACGTGGGCGATCAGGTCCAGCACCAGCGGCTCGCACACGTCGGTCAGCTCGGCCACCTCGGCCACCAGGCGGTCGACAGCGAACAGGTACTGGAGCAAGTCGTTGGTCCCGACCGAGAAGAAGTCGACGTGCGGGGCGATCCGGCCGGCGGCCAGCGCCGCCGACGGCACCTCGATCGTCACCCCCACCTCCACGCCGTCGAGGGAGACACCCTCGTCACCGGCCACCCGTTCCAGTTCGCTGCGGGCGGCGACAACCTCGTCGACCCGGCTGACGAGGGGGAACAGCACTGGCCCAGGGGTCCAGCTCGCCGCTGCGGACGAGGGGGCGGCCGGCTACTCCGGCGAGGCGTGAGCCTTTCGCCACCGGCGGATCCCGGCCGCGGTAGCGAACGAGGACGCGGCCGCCGCCGCCAGGGCGAGCAGGAGGGCTGGTACGGCCGGCACCGCACGGTCCCGACTGGAGCTCGCATGATCTCCCGACAGCGCCGTCTCCTCGTCCCCTTCTTCGGTCGACCCGCTGGCGGTTGTCGGCTCGTCCGGGGAGGGCGAGGTCTCGTCCGGGGAGGGTGGCCGCGCCGGCTCTGCGGCGGGCGAAGTGGGACCGCCCCCTCCGGACGGCGGCGGGGGGCTCTGGGCCGACGTAGAGGACCCGCCGGTGCTGGTGGAGGACGGTGGGCGATAGCCCTCGACAGGTACCGGCTGGCGACCGTCGTAGTAGCGGGGGTCCGGCTCGGCGGGCATGGAGGGAGCCTCACTACGGGCCGAGGCCTCAGCCCGTGAGTTCGGAGGAGGCGGGTCCGATCCCGATCCTCCCGAGCTGGGTGCCGGGCCCGGCCCGGTCTGGTTGGGCGGTGGGTTGCCTGGGGCGGTCTCTGAGCCGCTCGTCTGGCTGTGCGGTTGAGGATCGTTCGGACTGTCGACCATGAAGGGGGCGCCGGCGCTTGAAGATGACTGCCGGGCGACGATGAGCTCGGTGTAGTCGTCCCCGTGCTCGGCCGAGGTCGGGATCTGCACCTGGACGCTGAACTTGCCGTAGGAGTCCGCGACAGCTGATCCCATGCGGAGATCCGTCGACCCCCAATAGATCTCGACCAGCCCCTGCCAGTAACGGCCCATCACCGCCACCCTGATGCCCACCGGCCCCGAGGTCGGGTTGAGGGTGATCTCCGGCGGATAGCTCCCGAGATCGGGTACCTGGGCATGGCTCGTCGCCACCCCACCGAACATCGGCCCAGCGCCAGCGGCGATGACCGCCGCCAGGAGCGCCACCCGGCTCCTCTTCGGACCCACCCCATTCTCCCTTCCTTGCTTTCAAATCGTCGCGCCAAATGGAGCCGGTCGCAAGCAGATCGGGAGAAATGGCGGTCAAGCAACTGAGCAGGTCGTTCCACCACGCCGTTGGGAACCACCGGAGCGGTTACGGGATGCGGATGGCGACGATGGCGATGTCGTCGCGGGGGTCGCCGGCTTGGAACTTCATGACCTCGTCGAGCACGCCCTGGGCGAGCGCGGCCGCCGAGTCGCCAGCACCGGCGATCGCTGCGGCCAGGTTCTCCTCGCCGAAGAAGTTCTTGCCATGGCGGCCTTCGGTGACGCCGTCGGTGTAGAGGAGCATGCTGTCGCCCGACTGCAGGAGCAGGTCGGTGTCGCCGAGGTCGGGGTCCGGGAGCACACCCAGCAACGATCCGAAGATCCCGATCGGCGCCACCCGCTCCCGCGCCCGCCACAACAGCGGAGGCGGGTGGCCGGCGCAGCCGATCGTGGCTGTCCAGGCGGTGCCCGAGTGGCGCAGGCGCAGGAGGGTGACGGTGCAGAACCGGTCGGTCTCGTGGTGCAGTAGCACCTCGTTGAGGGTCGTGAGGATGTCGGTGGGCCGGCGCTGGTTGACGGCGGCGGCGCGGATGGTGTGGCGAGCCAGCGCGGTGACGGCAGCCGCCTCCACCCCTTTGCCGCAGACGTCCCCGATGGCCACCACCCAGTCTCCCGAACCGATCTCGAAGATGTCGTAGAAGTCGCCGCCCACCTCCTCGCCGCTGCCGGCGGGGCGGTAGACGGCGGCGATGTCCAGTCCCTCGATGGTCGGCGGCGTGGGCGGGATCAGGGTCCGCTGGAGCGTCCTCGCCAGCAGGGTCGCCCGAGCTTCGGAGGCCTCGGCAAGTTCCTTGGCGCGAACGAGCTCCCGCTCGTACTCCCGGCGGTCCGTGGCGTCGAACACCGCGGTGCGCACCACCACCGGCGAGCCGCTGTCGTCGCGCTCGAGGATCGAGTTCACGAGCACCGGCAGGCGCTTTCCGTCGGTGCGCACGAGGTCGAGGGCGATCTCCCGGGCGCTGCCCTGCATCTGCAGCATGGGCGCGTAGTGCGTCTCGTGGTAGATCCGCCCGCCGGCGGTCAGGAGGTCCGCGAACCTGCGCCGCCCGACGAGATCCTCGCGGGAGTACCCAGTGAGGGTGAGCAACGTCTGGTTGACCTTGACGATCGTGCCATCGGGCATCGTGGACAGGTACCCGCAGGGTGCCCGCTCGTAGAGAGCGGCGGGATCGTCGTCGAGGAGCGCCCCGTAGAACGCGTCGGCCGCCTTCTCGCTGCTCATCTCGACCGATGAGCTGTCAGCCACGCACGAAGGCCGCGATCGCCTCGAACGTCTCGTCGGGCGCGCTGAGGTTCGGGCAGTGCCCGGTGGCATCGAGCATCACGAGCTTCGCGTCGGGAATCGTGTCCCGGACGAACTCGCCGACGGCGACCGGTGCGATGGCGTCGTTGGTGCACTGCAGCACGAGCGTGGGCGTAGGAACCTTGGCGAGGTCGGCGCGGTTGTCCGACAGGAATGTGACCCCGGCAAACTGGCGGGCGATGTCGGGATCGCTCCGGCAGAAGCTGGCGGTGAGCTCTTCACCCAGCTCGGGCCGGTCGGGAGCCCCCATGATCACCGGCGCCATGGCACTGGACCATCCCAGGTAGTTGCTCTCCAGCGACTCGAGCAGCTCCTCGATGTCGTCCCTGGCGAAGCCGCCGAGGTAGGAGCCTTCGTCGATGTAGCGGGGGGACGGGCCCACGAGGACGAGCTTGGCGAAGAGGTCCGGCTCCTTGATCGCCGCCAGTACCCCCATCATCGAAGCGACGGAATGGCCGACGAAGATGACGTCACTGAGGTCAAGCTCGTGGCAGATGTCGACCACGTCGTCGGCGTAGGCGTGGAGTGAGGTGTAGCGCCCAGGGTCGTACGACGACGTGTCCGAGCCTCCGGCGCCCATGTGGTCGAACAGCACCACCTTGAAGTCGGGTTCGAAGCGCGGCGCCACGAAGCGCCACATGTTCTGGTCGCACCCGAAGCCATGGGCGAACAACATGGCCTGGCCGTCCGGCCACCCGGAGATCACGAGGTTGTGGCGTTCTGCAACACCCATGGCGTGAGGCTATGGTCGCCGACCCACGCTCACCGAGTCGCTTCCTCTGGAAGTAGCTCGAGGTTTGCGGCCTCCAGCGCGAACAGGCCATCTACGACGGGGTCGTGGGTTCGGCCGGCACCGTCGGCGATTCCGCGGAATCGTGATCTGCTGGCCGCTGGCGACTAAGGGGCCAGGTCCTCGCCGACCTCTCGAAGGGCTGTCCTGAGGGCGGCGTGCAGGCGACGAGCTGTCTCGGGGGAGAGGTGGGCAACGAGGCCTGAACCTGGGCTTCCGACCTCCTCCACGGTCAGTTCGACTCGAAGGTCGCCGCACTCGTCGCAGTCGTCGAGGACGGCGACGGCCCAGGCGAGCTGCGCCCTTTCGGGGTCATCGGCAGGGTGATCGTCTCGGCCGTAATCGGCAAGCTTCTTCACGTACGGAGTGAAGCATGAACAGGACTCGGGCGCTTGCCCAGCATCGGGGATCAACCGGAGTCCCCCCACCCGGTGCCACCGTGCCCCATAACTGATCGAGCACCGCGGTCACGCCGTCGGGGCGGCTCGCACGGTGGGCCGGCGTAGGAGGCCACCAGGCTGCGGTCGCACGCCTTGGGGGGCGGTTCCTGATCTCCGTGTCGGCTGCCCTGGACGGAGACATCGCTGTGGGTTCCGCGGAATCCCCAGTGGCGGGAGGTCGCTCCGGGCCCTGGGCTCACGTCACACCGAATGCTCCTGTCCGGCTCGTGCGAGCTGACCGGTTTCGGGTCGGCCGGTGGTGAGAACACAGTCGTCCAGGGCGCGGCACTCGCAATCCAGACTGTCCTCCAGCAGGCGGCGCGTGAGCTTGGCCTTCTCGATGAGCGCACCGACCTCGGCCAGCTTGCGCTGGGCCAGAGGTTTCCAGCGCTCGGGTGTGCACCCGTCCTCCACCAGGAGCTCGCGGATCTCGGCGATGGTGAACCCGCAGGACTGTACCGACGCGATCAGGCGGAGGCGCTCGAGCACCGATTCGGGATAGAGCCGGCGCCCGCCCTGGCGAGCGGGGGACGTGATCAGCCCGACCTCCTCGTAGTACCGCAGGGCCGACGGCCGAAGGCCGGTTCGCTCTGCCACCTCGGTGATGGAAATCATGTTGACCTCAAGTGTACTTGAGGTGCAACAGTAGACCCATGACCGAGAATCCCTGCTCCCTCCAGCCCCGACAGTTGACCGCGAGGATCGAGGATTGGCGCCTTCTCGCCCCCGCCATCCTCGGACGCGAACAGACCGCGGCCGGCGCCAGGCTGCGCTTCCGCGTCGACCCGGGGCTGGCGGACAGAGTCGTCGAGCTCGTCCACCTGGTCGATGCCGAGCGGCAGTGCTGCCCCGCCTTGACGTTCAACCTCGAGCTGACACTCGACGTACATGCGCCCGAGGAGCTGCGGGGATGGGTGGCCGATACGTTCGTGCTCAACGTGGAGAGGGCCGGCCATGGGGCCGAGGAGCCGCAGGCACGGCTGACCGAGAACGATTCGTCCGCGCTGAGAGCAGAGAGAGCCACCGCCGGCGGTGACCCCGAGGGGATCGAAGAGGCGGTACGGCGCCATTACGCGGCAGTGGCCGAAGGCGGCTCGTGTTGCACCTCTACGCGGGCGTGCGGCTCTGCCGGGGAGCTCGCGGTCATCGGGGCGGGTGGCTATCCGGATGCCGAGGTAGAAGGCCTTCCGGGTCCGGCGCTCGCCGCCAGCGCCGGCTGCGCCAACCCGGTCGCCGTCGCCGAGCTGGCGCCCGGCGAGACGGTGCTGGACCTCGGCTCCGGCGGGGGGATCGACGTGTTGCTGTCGGCTCGCCGCGTGGGGCCCACCGGCAAGGCCTACGGGCTCGACATGACCGACGAGATGCTCGCGCTGGCCGAGAGGAACAAGGCGGCGGCCGGTGCAGACAACGTCGAGCTCCTCAGGGGCCGCATCGAGGCCATCCAACGTTGAGGCCCTCTGCTGGCCAAAGCGTTGAGGGCCCAGGATCCGTGGCACGCTGGATCGCCTCATGCCGCCCCTCCTCCTCATGCTCGACGGCGGCGTGGTGACGTGAGCGACGGGTTCCTCGAGCACGTGCTCGACCAGCTCGGCGGCGAGGTCACCGCCCGGGCCATGTTCGGCGGCCACGGGCTCTACCACGGCGGCGCCATGTTCGGGATCGTGTACGACGACGCCGTGTACTTCAAGGTGGACGACCGCACGCGCCCGCTCTACGAGTCGGCGGGAAGCTCGTGCTTCGCCCCCCGTCCCCGTCAACGTCTCACTTCCTTCTTCGATGTGCCGGCAGACGTGCTCGACGACCGGGACGCGCTGGTGGCATGGGCGGCGGGCGCGCAGGAGGCAGCCAGGGCCGGGCGGCGGTGAGGGGTCTCGCTACGCCGCCGCGCCCATGCGCCGAACCAGGCGCAGAAGGCGTCTGCTGGCGTCAGCGGGCTCCAGGTGCACGCGGGAACCGTGGCCGGGCAGCACCCAGGAGAACGACGTCGTCTCGGCCAGCCTGGCCAGCGACCGGGTCTGCGCCTCCCACGAGTACCAGCACGCCCCCCTGAAAGCCACCAGGTCCTGGCGCTGGTGGCTCCACGCCAGCGAGTCGCCGGTGAACAGCCACCTGGCGTCCACGGCGAAGGCAACCGATCCCCTGGTGTGGCCCGGGACGGGGATGGCGACAACGCCGTCGGCGACGACCACCGGATCGTCCCCCACCAGCACGTCGGTGGCGTACGGCGCGGAGTTGCCGTCCGCCTCGTGGATCCACACCCGGGCGCCGTAGCGCTGTGCCCAACGTGCAGCGTCGGCCACGTCGTCGCGGTGCGTGAGCAGCACGTGGGCCACGCCGCCGAGGTCGTCCAGAGGCCCGGTCAGCTTCGTGGTGAACCGGGGGGAGTCGACCATCAGGTTCCCGTCGGGCCGCAACACAAGGTAGCTGGTGGCCCCGAACGACGCCTCGCTGGTGTACCCCAGGTCGTAGACGGGGCCGTCCACCGCCAGCGGGTAGAGCCCCTGCGGTCGGGCCGGCTGCGGCGACCGGCCTATGGAGGCGGTCGGGCACGCCTCCGCCGCCAACCAGGCGCGCCGCTCCGGGCCGGCACCGTCGGGCTGCACCTCCACCACCGTCTGCTCCCCGTCGATGACGAAGATCTCCGGGGCCAGGTCGCGGCAGGTACCGCAGTCGATGCACCGGGTGTCCACGAACCACGGGCCGTCGGCGTTGCCCGGGTGGCGCTGGTCGATGCGGGCCACGGCTCAAAGGTTACGGCGGCTACAGCTGCTAGTCCGCGCCCCGGTCGTCGTGGCGCTGCCCCACAAGCGCCATCCGCTGCCCAGGAGGCAGAGCGCGCCGCCGGAGTTTGACCTGTACCAGTGCCGGGGTGACTATAATAGTAGTCATGTCCCAAACGCTGCCGCTGGCCGAGATCAAGGCCCACCTCTCCGAGATCGTCGATCGGGTCGAGAGGGAGCACGAGCGCATCGTCCTCACCAGGAACGGCCGTCCGGCAGCAGTGATCATGAGCCCTGCAGATCTGGAGGCTCTCGAGGACACGCTCGACCTGTTGTCCGACCCGCAGGCGTTGAAGGAGATCGAAGCGGCTCGCGACGACGCGGCAAAGGGCAGGGTGGTGGACGCCGACGAGCTCCGGGCGAAGTACCTGAACAAGTGACGGAGCCGGAGCTCCGGCTTGTCGTCACCGCTACCGCGGAGCGAGCGCTGGGCCGCCTGCCGGAAGGAGCTGCCGCGGCGATCGTCGAGTTCATGGTGGGAGCTCTGGTGGGCGCTCCTAGGCGTGTGGGGCACCCACTCCAGCGGGAGCTCGGTGGTCTATGGGCGGCGCGGCGAGGCCCGTACCGTGTCGTGTACGAGATCGACGACAAGGCTGGTGTCGTGACGGTGTTCCGCATCGATCACCGAGCTGACGTCTACCGCTCGCACTGACCGGTTTCCGGAGGCTGCCCCAGGTCGCCGCAAAGAACGAAGGCCGCGACGGCTGGTTGGGTATGAGGACGGGCATGGAGACCGCCCCGCCCGCCGACGCACCGCCGCCCTCGCAGCCACCGCCGCCACCACCCCCTCCTCTTCCAGGCAACGAGGGCAGCATCGCCGCTGCCGTCCGGGACCTGGTCCGCACCGCGTTGACCGCGGCGGGCAAGGCGGGATCGGTGTCGTTGACCGCCGTGGGCGACACCCTGGAGAGCCCGGCGCGGGGCCTGGCCGGCCGCATCACCGCTGGCGCCGTGAGCCAGCCCAGGTCGGTGGCGAGCCAGGCCGACCTGGCTGCCGCTCTGGCCGACCAGCCCCGTGCCCCGCAGCTCGGCGGCGCCACCGGCGCGGCGCTGGCCGCCAAGGTGGCCAAACGGGTGGGGCCGCTTCGCTTCCTCGCCCGGCGGACCCCGCTCTGGCTCGTGGTCACCGCCGCCCCCGCCCTCCACGCCTCGGTGTCCCTCGGGGCGGAGGAGCTGGCCCTGGTCTCGTCCCACCTGGTCCACCGGGCTCGGGCTGACGGCCTGGAGCCCGACGCCGAGCGGGTACGGCGGGCGGCGGTCCAGCTCCTCTCCGGCGCCACCGTGGATCCCGACGTCGAGCCCCGTTACGCGCCGCTGGCCGTGGCCTGGCTCCAGCGGGCGCTGCGGGCGGCCCTGCCGTTCTCTTCCGGCGTGGCGACCCGCAACCCGATCCCGCTGGCCCAGGCGGCGTCAGCCCTGGACCCGAAGTCCGTCGCCGGCACCCCGCGCCCACCGGCCATCGGAGAGGTGTAGCCGGTGGTGGCGGCCGAGGAGGACCGCTGGTACTGGTGCCTTCACCATCACCTTGTGGCGATGGGCCGCTGGGCACTAGTTGCCCGGCCACGGACTTGATGTGCTGTTGGCGGACGCCCGGCCAGCGGCCACATCGGCTGGTCACTCGGCTCGGAGGACGCCGGCGGCCAGGCCCCCCAGGCCGGGTGGAACGGCGGCGTCGACACCCCGAGTATCGATGAACGTCCCTTCCAGGGCGACACGGTCGAAGCGGTCCAGGCTGGCGTCGGTGCGCCGGGCGCCGGCCACCAGCGCCAGCACCGTCCCCCCCGTCAGGGCGACGAGAACGGCCAGTAGCAACGACGAACGCCACCTCGCCACCCAGTCCCGCCGGAGCCACAGCCAGACACCCGGCATCAGCTGCTCACGGGCACGTCGTCGGGATGCGCACGACCTCATCCCACCCTTTCCGGACCATCGGATCAAGGGTGCTGACGGGTCGAGTGGAGGTGGGGCCACCACCACCCCCACGAACCGGCCGCGATCCGAGGCACGACGAGGCATCGGAGGCGTACGCTCCGAGCCCGACGTGGGCACCGCCACGGCGCACCGATACAAAGGGGGTATGAGAAATGTTCGTTCAGGTCATCACGGCCAAGGTCGTCGACGAGGAAGGGCTGAACCGTCAGGTCGACCGGTGGGAGGCGGAGATCCGGCCCGGCGCCGACGGCTTCCTGGGTAGCACCAGCGGCGTCACCGAGGACGGCCGCGTGGTCGTGCTCGCCCGCTTCGAGTCCGAGGAGGCGGCCCAGCGCAACAGCGACCGTCCCGAGCAGGGCTCCTGGTGGGCCGACACCGAGAAGATGCTCCAGGACGTGACCTTCCAGAACAGCGACAAGGTCGTCGTGATGGGCGGCGGCGGGTCCAACGACGCCGGCTTCGTCCAGATCATGCGGGGCCGCATCCTCGACGCGGCCAAGATGGAGGAGCTGCAGGGCCGCATGGCCGAGTTCGAGGAGGCGATGTCGAACCATCGACCCGATGTGATCGGCGACGTCACCGTGACCCACCCCGACGGCACCTACACCGACGCGATCTACTTCAGGTCGGAGGCCGAGGCCCGTGCCAACGAGAGCAAGGAGATGCCGGCCGAGATGAAGGCCATGTTCGACGAGTGGATGAGAGCGGCCACCGTCGACGAGTACCTCGACCTCAAGCAGCCCCGCCTGTCCTGAGAACAGGACCTCGCCCTCGGGTGGGGGTCAGCCGGGGTTAGCTTTCGGTGTCGTGGCCGAAACGCACCTGGTGGTCATCGACCACGTCAGCAAGTCCTTCGGCAAGGTCGTAGCCCTCCGTGACGTCTCGCTCACGGTCGACGCCGGCGAGGTGGTCGTGATCATCGGGCCCTCCGGATCGGGAAAGTCCACCCTCTGCCGGTGCATCAACCGCCTGGAGCCGGTGGACTCGGGCACCATCGTGTTCGACGGCGTCCCCCTACCCGAGGAGGGCAAGGCCCTGGCCCGCCTGCGGGCCGACATCGGGATGGTGTTCCAGTCCTTCAACCTGTTCGCGCACAAGACGGTGCTGCAGAACGTGACGCTGGGCCCGATCAAGGTCCGGCGGCTCTCGAAGGGAGCAGCCCGCGAGCGGGCCATGACCCTGCTCGAGCGGGTGGGCATCGCCGAAAAGGCCGGTAGCTACCCGGCGGAGCTGTCAGGCGGACAGCAGCAGCGGGCGGCCATCGCCCGTGCGCTGGCCATGGAGCCCAAGCTGATGCTGTTCGACGAGCCCACCTCGGCCCTCGACCCCGAGATGATCAAAGAGGTACTCGACGTCATGGTCCAGCTGGCCGCCGAGGGCATGACCATGCTCGTCGTGAGCCACGAGATGGGCTTCGCCCGCTCGGCCGCCCAGCGGGTGGTCTTCCTGGACGAGGGCCGGGTGGTGGAGGTGGCTCCGCCCGATCGGTTCTTCTCGGCGCCGGAGACGGAACGGGCCCAGCGCTTCCTGTCCAAGATCTTGGCCCACTGAAGGTATAGACATTGTCGACGAGCAAAAGGAGAATCGCATGAACACCCGCAAGTGGATGCTGCCCTCGTTGCTGATGACCCTGGTGTTGTTGGGGGGTGCCTGCGGGGACGACGACGATGATCCCGTAGCCGGCCAGGACGGCACGACCACGACCACAGAGGCCCTGCCCGAGTTCCCGGCGGGCTCGACGATGGCCAAGATCCAGGAGAAGGGCAAGATCGTCGTCGGCACCAAGTTCAACCAGCTGGGCTCGGGGATCAAGAACCCGGCTACTGGGGAGCTCGAAGGCTTCGACATCGAGATCGCCAAGCTGGTCGCCGTGGGCATATTCGGCGGCACGGTCGAGGAGGTCGAGGACAAGATCGAGTTCAAGGAGACCATCACCGGTGTGCGTGAGTCGGCCATCCAGATCGGCGACGTCGACATGATCGCGGCCACCTACACCATCAACGACGCCCGCAAGCAGCAGGTGGACTTCGCCGGCCCGTACGTGATCGACGGCCAGACGGTGATGGTCGAGAGCGACAACACCACCATCAAGGCGCTCACCGACCTAAACGGCAAGAAGGTCTGTACCGGGCGCGGCTCCACCACGCCGGCCAACCTGACGGCCAAGCAGATCAAGCCCTCCGAGCTCGTTCTGCGCGACTCCTACCCGGAGTGCGCCGACGAGCTGCGCCAGGATCGGGTGGAGGCCGTCGTCAGTGACCGGGGGATCCTGCTCGGTCTGGTCGAGCAGAGCCAGCGGGCGTTCAAGCTGCTCGACATCGACGTCAGCGAGGAGCCGCTCGGGATCGGCCTGAAGAAGGGCGACGACGCTTTCCGGGACTTCATCAACGACCGCCTGGAGGCGATCTACGAGAGCGGCGAGTGGGCCAAGGCCTACGAGGCGACCTACGGCAAGCTGGGCCTGGCCACGCCGCAGCCACCGGCGGTGGACCGCTACCCCACCACGGGGACCTCCACCATCAAGGCCACCACGACGGTCCCGGCTTCCACCACCACGACCGGCGGCGCCACCACCACCACCACCACCACGACCACATCGATGGCGAACACGACCCGATGACCGGCTGATCCGGGAGGAGGTCGATGGAGGTCGTCCTCGACAACCGCGACCTCTTCCTGGCAGGCATGCTCACCACGGTGTCGCTGACGCTGGTGTCCTACGCGGCGGCGTTCGTCATCGGCACCGTGGTCGCCGCCTTCCGGGTGAGCCCGGTGCCGCCGCTGAGGGCGGCGGGCGCCGTGTTCGTGGGAGCGGTCCGCAACACCCCTCTGGCCGTCCTGATGGTGCTGTTCTTCTCGGGCCTGGGCGACGCCGGCATCCTGTTCACCAGGTACACCTCGGCCGTCATCGTGCTGTCCGCCTACACCGGCTCCTTCGTGGCCGAGACCATCCGGTCGGGCATCAACACCGTTGCCCGGGGCCAAGGGGAGGCGGCCCGGTCACTGGGGCTGACCTTCCCGCAGGTCCTGAGGATCGTGGTGCTGCCCCAGGCCTTCCGGACGGTGGTGGGCCCCCTCGGCAGCATCTTCGTCGCCCTCATCCGGAACTCGGCGCTGGCCGCCTTGATCTCGGTGCCCGAACTGGCCGGTAACGCCGAACAGCTCCTCACCGACACCGCCCAGCCCATACCGATCTTCCTGGGCACCGCCATCGCCTACATGATGCTGACCCTTCCATCGGCCTGGGTGGTCAACCTTCTCGAGCACAGGCTGGCTGTAAAGCGATGAGCCCGAGGAGCTCGGCGTGACGGCGCCGGTGCTGGCCGACGCCCTGGGCCCGCGAGCCCGCCGGCGGGCCCTGGTCGCCTCGGTGGTGGCGAGCCTGGTGATCCTGGCTGGCGTCCTCGTCTTCATCGAACGGTTGCAGGACAGCGGGCAGCTGGAGGCGGGGAAGTGGCGCCCGCTCGTGCAGTGGCCGGTAGTGAAGTTCTTCCTGGGGGGGCTGGTCAACACGATCAAGGCCGCCTCCACCGCCATGGCCATCGCCGTGGTGGTGGGTGGCGTCTTTGCCCTGGCCCGCCTGGCCCGCCACCGCCCGCAGCGCTGGCTGGGGACCCTGTACGTCGAGTTCTTCCGGGGGCTGCCGCTCTACGTGCTGATCCTGTTCTGCAAGTTCGGCCTGCCCCGCCTCGACGTCCGGGTGAGCACGTTCTGGGCGTTGGTGATCGGCTTGTCGCTGTACAACAGCTCCGTGCTGGCCGAGATCTTCCGGGCCGGCATCCTCTCGCTCGACCGTGGCCAGAGCGAGGCGGCGTCGGCCCTCGGCCTCGGCTACTGGCAGTCGATGCTCTACGTGATCGTCCCTCAGGCCGTCCGGCGGATGGTGCCCGCCATCGTGAGCCAGTTGGTCACCCTGCTCAAGGACACCTCGCTCGGCGTGCTCATCTTCTACGAGGAGCTGCTGCGGCGGGCCCGGATCAGTGCCGAGTTCTACCAGAACACCCTGCAGTCGCTGGTCGTGGTGGCTATCGTCTACATAGCGGTCAACAGCGCCCTCAGCGCGGTGGCCACCCGCCTGGAGACCCGCCAGCGCCGCCGTTACGGCGCCGGCCGGCTCCGGGTGACCGGCCTGGAGGATCTCGCCCTGACCGAAGCCAAGGCGGGAGCGGCGGCGGCGCCCGAACGCCGCTGAGCGCTGGCGAGGGGGCAAGACCCCTTTGCCTGGCCGCTATTTCGCGAACTTCCCGGTTAGCATGGGTGGCCGATCGTCTCAGTGGACCTGTTGAGGACAACCATGCCGGAAGAGCTTTTCCAGCAGCTTCCTCCCACAGGGCTGGATGAAAGCCCCCATAGTGCCGAAGAGGCGACGGTGAACCCGCACCGCGACCCGAGCGACAAGGCGGCGGATGATCCGGGGCTGGCCACCGCGCCTGCGGCCAGGGCCTCAGGATGAACCGCGGCGGCGATGCTGCCGACGGAGACCCTCGACCTGGGAGGCGGTCGCCGGCTGAGGTTCCGGCGCCGGCCGGTCAGTCCCTGAAGTAGCTGATGAGGCGCAGGATCTCGATGTAGAGCCAGACCAGGGTGACGGTGAGGCCGAAGGCCCCCAGCCAGGCCTCCCGCTCGGGGGCGCCGCCGGCAATGGCCTTCTCGATGAAGTCGAAGTCGAGGGCCAGCATGAGGCAGGCCACGCCGATGGCCACGAGGCTGAACACGATGGCCAGCGGCCCCCCGTCGCGGAGCCCGAGGCCCCCGTCGGTGAAGAAGCCGGCGATCAGGTTGACGATCATCAGGCCGAGCAGCCCGATGGCCGCACCCACGACCATCTTGGTCATGCGGGGCGTCACCCGGATGCGCCCGGACTTGTAGGCGTAGAGCATGCCAGCGAAGGCCGTGCCGGTGCCGAGCACCGCTTGCACGACGATGCCGGGGTAGGCGTTGTTGAAGGCGTGACTGATGGCACCGAGGAAGATGCCTTCGACGGCGGCGTAGGCCAGGATGAGCGGCGGGCTGGTGACCCGCTTGAAGGTGACGACCATGGCCAGTGCGAAGCCGGCGATGGCGGCGATCATGGCCGGGCCCTGGCCCAGGTCGAGCGCCCAGGCGACAGCGCCGGTGGTGGCGATGATGGCCAGCAGGATGCCGGTGCGCAGGACGACGCTGTCCACGGTCATCAGCCCGGGTCGGTCGTACATCGCCTCCAGGGTGGAGGTGGAGGTTCCGGTGGGCACCTCGAGACTGGCGGCGCCGGAGCGGGTGAACGTTCCGGCCCTGGTGAGAACGGGGTTGCTGCTTTGCATCTTCAGGCTCCTCTTCGGCTCCGCGGGTACGCGAACTTCCCCCACGGTAACGCCACGGTGGATCAAATTGTTGCCGCGACCAGTGGTCACCTGTTCAGGCGTTCTCCTCCTCCTCCGGCTCCCGCTCCTTGCGGCGCACGAAGTAGCTGGCGAGGGAGAGAATCAGTACCAGGCCGCCCAGAACGGATACCTCCGTCATGGCATCGTTGAAGGCCTCCCCACTCTCGCCGATCGTCTCCTGGCTGGTCAGGGTGAGCAGGACGATCTCCTTGATGGACGCGATGATGCCGACGATCAGGAAAGGCTCGGCCACCAGCTTCTTCTCCGTCATGGTGGCACGGATACCAGCCAGCAGCTCCAGGAGGATGAAGGCGAGGAGCAGCCCGTCGAGTGCCTCGGCCACGGCATGCCTAGCGCCCTCGTCGATGTCCAGGGCGAGGTGGTAGCAGACCATGACCATTACGACCACGGCGCCGAAGAGCAGGAGGATCCCCGCCGCGGCATAAACGAGGTTCTCGGCGAAGTTGAGCAGGCGATCGGCCGGCTCGGCCACCGGCTCCTCTTTCTTGGCGTCCTTCTTGGCTGCAGTGGCGCTCATTCGACCCACGGTCCCACGCCGCCGATGCTCTCGACCTCGACCCGCATCACGACGCCCGGGGGTGGATCGTCGAAGGGGGGGAACTTCACTCCTGGCTCTATGTAGGAGTAAGCGAGGCGCTGGAGCAGGTCGGCCCCGCCGCCCTCGGTGATGCGAGCCCGCCCGTGGACGACGAGGTACTCCATCAGGCCGATCTCGTTGCGCCGGGTGCCCTCCATCGACATGGCCACCCGGGGGTCACGCTGCACGTTGCGCAGCTTCTTCCAGTTGCCTAGGTGACCGGAGACGATCTCGTCGTCCTCCAAGCCGACCCACACGATGGTGACGTGGGGGCTGCCGTCGTCATTGAGGGTCACGGTATGGGACAGGGGAGAGGACTCGACGAGCTCCACGGCCGCCTGGGGCAGTTTCATCGGGGCACGTTATTCGGCTCAGCTCCACCTACCCTCCATGCGGGATGCGATCAGGAGGCGGCTACGGCTGGCATCACCGGCTCGGCCGGGACCCCGACGCGGTGGCGGGCAAGACGGTCGACCGCACCGTCCTGCGGCGGGTCTTCACGTTCGCCGGTCCCTACCGCTGGATGCTCGGCGCCTTCCTCGGCACGATCCTCGCCGGGTCCATCGTCGGCATCCTGCCCCCGCTGGTGTTCAGGAGCCTGATCGACCACCACGCCATTCCCCGTGCCGATGCCGGTGGCGCCAACCGCCTGGCCCTGATCGCGCTGGCGCTGGCCTTCGGGGATGCCGGCCTCAACATCCTCCAGCGCTGGTGGGGCGCCCGCATCGCCGAGGGTGTCATCTTCGACCTCCGTTGCGCGCTGCACGACCACGTCCAGCGCATGCCTCTCGCCTTCTTCACCCGCACCCAGACCGGTTCGCTCATCAGTCGCATGAACAACGACGTGATGGGCGCCCAGCAGGCCTTCACCGGCACCCTCGGCAGCGTGGTGCAGAACGTGCTGGAGGTGGTGACCCTCTTCGTGATGATCCAGGGCCGCATCGTGGAACGGGGCACTCACGACAAGCTGGTTGATGCCGGCGGCCTGTACAGCGAGCTCTACGCCACCCAGTACGCCCACTGACCGGAGCATTGGTAGAGACGCTCAGTCGGCGTGGACCCGATCGCGGAGCCACGCCGCGAGCCAGGCCTCGTCCACGTCGTGCGCCGCGACCGCCAACATCGTTGCCTCGGCATCGTCGACATCCGGCGGGTCAGGCTTCCAACTGCAACCGTTCAAGTCGAGAAAGACGACGAGCGCCGCCCACGCCGCCCGCTTGTTGCCGTCCGGCAGCGGGTGGTTCCAGGCAAGCCTGCAGGTCAAAACCGCAGCCTTGTCGATGATGTCCGGATAGAAGTCCTCGGCGCCAAAGCCCGCCGCCGGAGCGTGAAGCGCCGAATCGGCCAGGTCCAGCCGTGCCGCCCTTGTCAGGACGACTGCCTCAATACCAGTCACCTGCTCGGCCAGCCAGACGTACTCAGCGAGACTGAGGTACCGCGTCACCGAGCGAGCCGGTCGAGCAACTCCTTGTCACGTTCGAGGAGCTTCCGCGCCCGCTTGGTGAAGTCCTTGTCGGCTCGGACACGCTCGATCTCGCTCGCAAGCGATTCCACGATGAGCGTGTTGATGCTCGTCCCCCTGATTCTTGCGACAGCTTCGGCCTCGTCCGCGAGGTCGTCAGGTAGGCGCACAGTCGTTTGCTTGGTCATGGGATCATGGTATCGTGAAACTGCGATGCACAACCAGGACGCAGCCTTCAACAAGTAGCCACTCGCCAGATCATCAAGCAGTAGCCGGACCAGCGCGACCGCGCCACCGGGGTGCCAGACAACGTGTTCACCGAAGCCGATCGGCGGCTTAGGCGTCCCCGTTCAGCTCGTCGAGCGTCTCCATCAGGGTCGCCAACCGCTCTTCGCCAACGGTGCGTGCCCACTGCCGCTCGACCGCCGCAATTACCTTCCTCGCCGCCCTCACCTCCGCCCTCCCGCGGTCCGTAGGGCGGATCAGCGCAGCACGGCGATCGTGCGGATCGCTTATCCGTTCGACGTAGCCCAAGCGTTCGAGATCGTCGACCAGCGCACCCATCGACTGTGGAGCGATACCTGCCGACCGTGCTAGCTCGGTCAGTCGGACGCCTTCTTCTTTCAGGTTCTGGAAGACCTGAGCGTGCGCCGGCCGCATGTCGTCGAACCCCTGCTCGGCGAGGCGGTCGAACACCTCGCCGATGAACGTCTCGTATGCCTGACGGAGCTTGATGCCCAGGTGTCGGTGCCCGTAGCCAACCGGCGGATCACTTGACACGTCGATGCCTCTCTGCCATAGTTCTTCAGGGTACCTGACTATCAGGTGCCCTGTCCTAATGTGGACATTACCCCGAAGGAGCAAGCGAATGAGAATGCTCATGAAGTGGAGTCTCGGTACACGAGAAGCCGGCGAGGCGATCCGCAGCGGCCGCATGGCGGACATCAACAAGATGCTCGACGAGCTGACGAAGCCCGAGGCGCAGTACTTCTGCGTCGAGGGCGGCACCCGGACCGGCTACGTGTTCTTCGACATGGCCGATCTCTCCGACATCCCCCCGATCGCAGAGCCACTGTTCCACGAGCTGAACGCGAAGGTCGAGTTCTTTCCGGCCATGAACGTCGACGACCTCGGAGCCGGACTTGCCAAGGCGTCGAACGCCTGGATCTGATACGGGACCTCCGAGTCCGCGGACATGCAGTGACCGGCACCTCCGCGGAGTCGGCTGACCAGGTCGACCGGCCCTGACCGCGGGCAGCGGACACACGTTGTGGTTTGGCCTGTTTGGGGTCTGAGGCGGTCCGCCGGCGGCGGCGGCGGGCCCCTCGACCGCCGCTGACCAGCCAGATGGTTCGGCGCCCTCGGGAGTCCTCCGTGGCGCCGGCCCATCACACGGTGACGACGTCGAGTCGGGGGTCGAGTCGGCGGAGGTCGTCCGGATCGGAGGTGACCACGCGAACGGCGCGCTGGCGGGCGAGGACGACAACTGATCCGTCGATCACGTCCGAGGTCCCGGACGCACCGCACAGCTGGCCGGCTGCCCTCGCTGCGGTGTCGTCGAGGGCGACGACCTGGCACACAGGCGAGCCGAGAAGCCGGACGAGTCGGACTTGGCGCGCACCATCGCGCCACACCTGACCAACGACACCGGCCGGGACGACCAGGGCATCCCCGTGGTGCAGCGCCCGGGCCACGATGCCGACGACGCGCCGGTCGTTGCGTTCGAAGCCCACGAGGGCCCCGGCGTCGAGTACGGCACCGCTCAACGCCCGAGCACCCGGTCGGCCTCGGCCGACTCCTCGGCGGTAAGCGGTCCTCCCGTGCCTGCGAGCATCTCGTCCAGTAGGGAGGCAAGGTCGTCGAGCTTGCTCTTCTGCGCGATGGCGTCTGCCACGTACGCGCTGACGCTCGAAGCACGGCCTTGCGCGACGGCCTGGTGAGCCCGTTCGACGAGCTCCGGCGGGAGGCTCACGGCGATCTTTGCCTTCGGAGTCATACTAACCATCATACCGTGGGCTGGCAACCGACGACAACGCAAAGCCTTCAGCCCCAGCCACGAAGGGTGCGACCGTGTCCGACAGCGCCCCCACGTGATCTCGCCTTCATGGGGTGTGGAGTGCCATCTCCTCGACAAGCCAGGCCAAGAAGCTCCCGCAGACGTCCCGGATCTCGTCGAGTTCATGGTCTTGAAAGACCACGGGGCAGTCGCCTTGTTCACTGCGGCTGGTGTCCAAACAGGCGAGGTTCCCGCCGCCGTCGTTGAGAAGCGGTATCAAGTTGTGAGGCGTCAATGGGTGCATCTCGGTGCGCTCAGACACCGTGATCCGCACGAGGTCAAGGTGGAAGGGGACATCGTGACCGAGGCCGAACAGCTCGGCTGAGCCGATCTCGATCCAACCAAACTCTCGTAGGTAGAGCCGGTAGTTGGTCGGAAAGGTGACAGCCAGGTCACGTTCGGCTCTTGCGATTTCATCGGCGGTAGCGCCGGTGCCGTGCTCGACCAGCGGGTGCTCCCGAAGTGACCGACTTACTTCCTGAAAGGTCAATGTGCACCGATCGCTATCGCGCCTCGAGAGAGGACGGTCGTCGGAGGGTAGTGAGGCTCAGCGGTCCGCTGGAGCGGGTCTCTGGGTCGGCATCGTCGTGCCGTGGTCGAGTTCGATGGTGACAACTCCGCTCGCCTCGACACCCACGACCGTTCCATCGTAGCGGTTGCCCTCGTAGTCGCCGGTGAGGACACGTTGGCCGGCGACGGCCAGATCATCAGAGACGAAGAACTTGCGGAGAGTCAGGACACGCCCCTCGTCGTCGATGTCGTGGTAATCGAGCCACACGTCCATGTCGTCAGCCATGACAGTTCTCTTTGATCCGAAGGCTACCGCGGGTGGTTTGGGATGGGCGGGTCGAAGGCGTCGCGTGGGACCTAAACAGTGATCCGGCGAAGGTAGCTGTGGCTGGTCCCGATCATGATGTTGTAGCCCTTTCTATGAGCGCCGTGACACCCGAGAGAACAACCCTTCAACGACTTGTCGAATGGGGATCGACATGACGATTACGGACGGGAGAAGGGCGCCGTATAGGTACAAGGTCCAAAGGGTCCTCTGGGTAGCGATCATCCATGCGGAGACACCAAGAGAGAAAACAAGCCAACCGAGATAGAACGTAAACCTCGCGCTCGACATGGGGGCTTTCGAGCAGGCATCCTCCTCAGCATGCGGCTCACCAGCTTTCGTGAAGGCTGACACGAGCGTCACGGCAAAAAGAAGGACCATTGCAGTTGCGAGGGCGCTCCTGAGCAAGCCCGGCGACATGGTGCCAGCCACAACCAGGACCAAGGCATTGAAAATCACGCAGCCGCCCGCGGCGGCGATCAGTTGATTACGGCGGCGGGGGTTGTTGGTGGACATGTACGCGTTCATGCCGGTCTCGCAGAGCGGCGGCGAGTCGGGATCGGTTCCCCAACCCCGCGAGCAGCCCGTGGTGGACCAGGGCCCATCGCTCGCCCGTCCTCGAGTGAGCCCCGTCGGCCGAGATTCAGCGCTCCTTGCCCTTCGCTTGCATGGTCGGCACGAGCCCTCGCCCGGCCTATCCGCTCATGCCGCTCATGCCGGCAACATGTGGGCGCGAGGCGGCAAGATCGGACGCCTCGTTGCCGTCCCCACCGGTCCACCCGCGTTCCCCCTCTGCAGAAGTGTGACCGTACAGGTCAAGTATCAGCCCGTCAAGGTGCTTCTCCCTATTTCTCTCCGTGGTCATTGTGGCCGTGAGGAGCTATGAAGCGCCCTCAGCCCTTCATCCGTGGGGCGGGCGGCGGTGGCCAGATCGGCCGACGCGGTTGAGCACCAGGGCCCGACGGTGGCCACCGCCTCGCCTGCATGGTGGGCAGCACATGTGAGTAGGTGTCCAACGTTCGCGCCTTTGGCGCGATCAGCGCCCTCGGCAGGACTCGAACCTGCGCCACCGGCTCCGGAGGCCGGTGCTCTATCCGCTGAGCTACGAGGGCCCGTGCGCGGCGATCCTACGGCACGCCTACCATGGGGCGATGGCGTCGCGCGTGCTGGTCGTGGACGACGACCCGGTGATCCAGAATCTTCTGCGCGTCAACTTCGAGATGGAGGGCTACGAGGTCATCATCGCCGGCGACGGCGTCGAGGGCCTCGAGCGGGCCCGCCGGGACCGGCCGCACATCATCGTGTGCGACATCATGATGCCGCGCATGGACGGCCTCGCCGTGGCCCGTGAGCTGAAGGCCGATCCCGCCACCGCCGGCATCCCGATCCTCCTGCTCTCGGCCAAGGCCCAGCAGGCCGATGTCCGGGCCGGCGACGAGGCCGGCGCCGACGACTACGTCACCAAGCCGTTCGACCCGCTCGATCTGCTCGAGCGGGTGGCCACCCTGCTCGCCGCCCGCCTCTAGTTCTCCCCCGCCGGCGCCGGTTCACATCCGGTCCGGTGCCTCGATCCCCAGCAGGTCCAGACCGTGGGCCAGCACCCGCGCCGTCACGTCGCACAGCGCCAGCCGGGATCTGCGCTGCTCGTCGGAATCGGCCCGCAGGATCGGGCAGTGCTCGTAGAACGTGGTGAAGGCGCTGGCCAGGTCGAACAGGTAGGTGCACAGCCGGTGGGGCTGTAGCAGCTCCGCCGTCTGCTGCACGGCGCCGTCGAAGGCCAGCAACTGCAGGGCCAACGCCCGCTCCGTGGGCTCCTCGATGACCACGGCGCCGGCGTCCGCACCCGAGCCCGCACCGGAGCCCACACCCGAGCCAGCCACGGATCCTTCCTCCCCGGCCCGCCGGAAGATGGAGCAGATGCGGGCCCGGGCGTACTGCAGGTACGGGGCGGTGTTGCCGTCGAACGACAGCATCCGGTCCCAGTCGAAGGCGTAGTCCCGCAGCCGGTCGTTGGAGAGGTCGGCGTACTTGAGGGCGCCGATGCCCACCGCGTGGGCCACGGCTGAACGCTCCGAAATGTCCAGCTCCCTGCCGTTCTCGGTGACCACGGCCTGGGCCCGCTCCACCGCCTCCTCCACCAGGTCGGCCAGCTTGACGGTCCCGCCCGTGCGGGTTTTGAACGGCCGCCCGTCCGGCCCCAGCACAGTCCCGAAAGCCACGTGCTCGGCCCGCCGGTCGCCGTCCAGCCAGCCCGCCTGCTCGGCGACGGCGAAGACCATGGCGAAGTGCTGGCTCTGGCGGGCGTCCACCACGTAGGCGATCCGGCGGGCATCCAGATCCCGCACCCGGAAGCGGAGGGCGGTGAGGTCGGTGGCGTCGTAGCCGTAGCCGCCGTCGCTCTTGCGCACGATCAGGGGCAGCGGCTGGCCCTCGCGGCCCACGAAACCGGGCGGGAAGGCGCACAGGGCGCCCTGGTCCACGACGAGCAGCCCCAGCTTCTGCAGCTCCTCGACCGTCTCGCCGAGCAGGGAGTTGTAGAAGCTCTCCCCCCGGAGGTCCTCGGGCACCAGGCACACGCCCAGCCGCTCGTACACCGCCTGAAAATGACGCTGGGACTCGGCCACTAGCGCCCGCCACAGCGCCAGTGTCGTCTCGTCGCCACCCTGCAGCGTGACGACGCGGGCCCGGGCCCGGTCGGCGAAAGCAGTGTCGGCCTCGAACTTGGTGCGGGCCTCCTGGTAAAAGGCGTCGAGGTCCCCGATCGAAGGGCTCTGCCCACCCGCTTCGGCACCGAGATCCACCAGGTGCTCGATGAGCATGCCGAAGGGCGTGCCCCAGTCGCCCAGGTGGTTCTGGCGGATGACCCGATGGCCGACGGCGCCGAGGGTGCGGACCAGGGCGTCGCCGATCACCGTGCTGCGCAGGTGGCCGACGTGCATCTCCTTGGCCACGTTGGGCCCCGAGTAGTCGACCACCACCGTCTCGGGCGTATCCGCCTGGGCGATGCCCAGCATTTCGTCGGCAGCCACCGCGGTGACGGCGGCGGCCAGATGGTCGGCCCGCATGGTGAGGTTGATGAACCCCGGGCCCGCCACCTCGACCTTCTCGCACAGCGCGCCGACGTCGAGCACGGCGACGATGGCCTGGGCCACGTCTCTCGGGCTGCTCTTCAGGAGCCGGGCCAGCCCCATGGCCACGTTGGCCTGGTAGTCCCCGAACTGCGGTTGCTGGGAGCGCCGGAGCTGGGGATCGGTGCCGGCGTAATCCGGGCCGAAAGCCTCGGTGATGGCGGCTTCGAAGGGCGCCAGCAGGGTGCGCAGGGGGTCGGCCATCTGCATCATCGTCGGGGGTCGAGGGCGGTAGCGTCAAAAGATCGCCCCTTTGCCGCCGCACCTCCTGCCGCTGACGGCCCGCACCGGGCCCGGTGGGCGCCTCTCCATCGGAGGGCTCGACGTGCTCGATCTGGCCGAGGAGCACGGCACCCCCCTCTTCCTCTACGACGAGGAGCACCTGCGCCGGCGTTGCCGCGAAGCAGTGGGCGCCTTCGGCGACGGGGTGGCCTATGCGTCGAAGGCCTTCCTGTGCCGGGCCATGGCCGCCCTGGTCGCCGAGGAGGGCATGTGCATCGACGTCTCCACCGCGGGGGAGCTGCACGTCGCCCTCTCCGCCGGCGTACCCGCCGACCGGCTCGTGCTGCACGGCAACAACAAGTCCGAGGAGGAGCTGGCCCGGGCCATCGAGATCGGCGTGGGGCGCATCGTGGTCGACTCCTTCGACGAGATCGACCTCCTCCACAAGCTGGCCGGCGGGCACGGCCAGACCAGCACCTCTCCCCGCCGGCCGCAGGCGATCGTCAGGGTGACGCCGGGCGTCGAGGCCCACACCCACGAGTACGTGATGACCGGTCAGGAGGACACCAAGTTCGGGTTCAGCATCGCCAGCGGGGCAGCGGCGAGAGCCGTGGCCGCGCTGGCCGCGTCGACCGAGGTGGAGCTGGTCGGCATCCACGCCCACATCGGCAGCCAGGTGTTCGCCCTCGCCTCCTTCGTGAAGGCGGTGGAGGTGCTGGCGCCCTTCTTCGTCCCCCTGGGGCTTCCCGAGCTGTGCATCGGTGGCGGCCTCGGCGTGCCCTACGTGGAGGGAGAGGAGGCACCCACCATCACCGAATGGGCCGCCACCGTCCACTCTGCCTGCGCGGCGGCCGGCATCCCCTCTGACGTCCGCATCACGGCCGAGCCGGGTCGGGCCATCGCCGCCGCCGCCGGCCTCACGCTTTACCGGGTGGGCACCATCAAGCACCTCCCCGACGTCCGCACCTACGTGGCGGTCGACGGCGGCATGAGCGACAATCCTCGCCCCGTCCTCTACGGCAGCGGCTACGAGGCCTTCCTGCCCCGGGCCACTGACGCCGAGCGCCCGTTGCGGGCCACCGTGGTGGGCAAGCACTGCGAATCCGGCGACCTCCTCGTCCGCGACGCCTCCCTGCCCGCCGACCTGGCCGTGGGCGACGTCCTGGCCACTCCGGTGGCCGGGGCCTACGGCCACTCCATGGCCTCCAACTACAACAAGGTCACCCGCCCGCCGGTGCTGTTCGTGTCCGGCGGCGATGTCCGGGTGGTGGTGCGCCGGGAGACACTCGACGACCTGCTCCGCCTCGACCAGTAGCACCGCGGTTACCTTTGCCCATGGACGCGGTGCGGGTGGGAGTGCTCGGGTGCGGCAACGTCGGGTCCGCCCTCGTGAGGCTGTTGACCGCTGACGGCGCCGGCATCGCCGAGCGCACCGGCGTGCGCCTGGAGGTGACTCGGGTAGCGGTGCGGGATCCGTCGAGGGACCGCAACGTCCATCTCCCTCCCGGCTGCCTCACCGACGACGCCGCCGGCCTGGTCACCGATCCGGAGGTCGACGTGGTGGTCGAGCTCATCGGCGGCATCGACCCCGCCCGGGGGCTCGTGCGCGCCGCGCTGGAGGCGGGCAGGCCGGTGATCACGGCCAACAAGGAGCTGCTGGCCAATGCCGGCGCCGAGCTGTTCGAGGTGGCGGCCCGCTCCAAGGTCGACCTGCTCTACGAGGCGGCGGTGGCCGGCGGCATACCCCTCATCCGCCCCCTGCGGGAGTCGCTGGCCGGCGAGCGCATCACCCGCGTCATGGGGATCGTCAACGGCACGACCAACTACATCCTCACCCGGATGACCGAGGAAGGCGCCACCTACGCCGACGCGCTGGCCGAGGCCCAGGCGCTGGGTTTCGCCGAGAGCGACCCGACCGCCGACGTCGAGGGCTTCGACGCCGCAGCCAAGGCGGCCATCCTCGCCACCATCGCCTTCGGTGGCCTCGTCGTCGCCGGCGACGTGTCCCGGGAGGGGATCACCGGCATCACCGCCGCCGACATCGCCTTCGCCGGCCGGCTGGGCTACGTGGTCAAGCTCCTGGCCGTGGCCGAGCGGGCCGACAAGGACGAGGAGGTGGCGGTCCGGGTGCACCCTGCCATGATCCCGTCCACCCACCCGCTGGCCGCCGTGCGGGGATCGTTCAACGCCGTGTTCATCGAAGGCGACGCCGTGGGCGAGCTCATGCTCTACGGCCGGGGTGCGGGGGGGATGCCCACGGCCAGCGCCGTCCTCGGAGACCTCATCGACGCCGCCCACAACCTGCGGACCGGAGGCAGTGGCCGCACCACCACCATGGCGCCGGCGCGCATCCGCCCGATGGACGAGCTGTTCTCGCAGTACTACCTGAACATGGAGGTCGTCGACCGCCCCGGAGTGCTGGCCGCCGTATCGACGGTGACGGCCGGGCACGGGGTCTCCCTCGCCTCCTTCGAGCAGGAGGGCCTGGGCGACGACGCCCGCATGGTCTTCATCACCCACAAGGCCCGGGAGAGGGACATCCAGGACACCCTGGAGGACCTGCGCCAGCTCGACGTCGTGAAGCGGGTGGGCAGCCTGCTGCGGGTCATCGGCGACGAATGAGGGCCTGGCGGGGGCTCATCGAGGAGTACAGGGAGTTCCTGCCCGTCTCCGACGCCACCCCCGTGGTCACCCTGCAGGAGGGGGCCACGCCCCTGCTCCCGGCGCCCCGGCTGTCCGAGCGCGTGGGGGCCCAGGTGTGGCTCAAGTACGAGGGCCTCAACCCAACGGGATCGTTCAAGGACCGGGGCATGACGCTGGCCATCTCCAAGGCCCGGGAGGAGGGGGCCGAGGCCGTCGTCTGCGCCTCCACCGGCAACACCTCGGCTTCGGCCGCCGCCTACGCCGCCCGCGCCGGGCTCACCTGCGGAGTGCTCATACCCGCGGGCCACATCGCCCTGGGAAAGCTGGCCCAGGCCCTGGTCCACGGCGCCCGTGTGCTGCAGATCAGGGGGAACTTCGACCACGCCCTCACCATCGTCCGTGACCTGGGGGACCGCGCACCTGTCACCGTCGTCAACTCGATCAACCCTTACCGCATCGAGGGGCAGAAGACGGGCGCCTTCGAGGTGGTCGACGCCCTGGGCGAGGCGCCCGACGTGCACTGCATACCGGTGGGCAACGCCGGCAACATCTGCGCCTACTGGAAGGGCTACCTCGAGTACCGGGAGGCCGGCCGGTCCACCAGGCTGCCGGCCATGATGGGTTTCCAGGCCGCCGGCGCCGCCCCCATCGTCGCCGGCCACCCGATCGAGAACCCCGAGACGATCGCCACCGCCATCCGAATCGGCAACCCGGCCTCCTGGTACGGCGCCACCGCCGCGGCCAGCGAGTCCGGCGGCGGCATCAGCGCCGTCACCGACGAGGAGATCCTCGCCGCCTACCGCTTCCTGGCCACCGAGGAGTCGGTGTTCTGCGAGCCGGCGTCGGCGGCGTCGGTGGCGGGGCTGATGAAGGTCGGTGTGCCGGAGGGCTCAACGGTGGTGTGCGTGCTGACCGGCCACGGCCTGAAGGACCCCGACATCGCCATCAGCCAGATCGCCGTCCCCACCCCGGTGGACGCCGACTACGACGCCATCCGCAAGGAGCTGGGCCTCTGAGCCGGCGGCCGCGCCGGCTGCCCGCGATACTGCTGGGATGGGAGATCGCAACGTGCTCGGAGGCGAGCTGGAGCCCTGCAGCACCGACCCTCTGACGGGCTGGCATCGCGACGGGTGCTGCCGCACCGGGCCGGAGGACCGTGGCCGCCACACCATCTGCGCGGTCATCACCTCGGAGTTCCTGGAGCACCAGCGTTCGATCGGGAACGACCTCAGCACACCGAGGCCCGAGTTCCGTTTCCCCGGCCTCGTCCCCGGCGACCGGTGGTGCGTCACCGCGGTCAACTGGCTGAGGGCCCACGAGGACGGCGCCGCCGCCTTCGTGGTGCTGGCCTCGACCCACGAGCAGACCCTCCAGATCGCCCCCCTCGAGGTGCTCCGGGAGCACGCCGTCGACGTCCCCCCCGGCCCGGGGATCCTGGAGGACTGACCACCGAGGCCTTTCGAGCACGGGCTGGGCCTACAGTGGCGATGTCACGTCCCCTCGCCGATAGGTCCCATGTGCGGATCCTCGTGCTGATCGACGGCGAGCACTACCCCGCAGTGGTTCGGGCCGCCATCGACCGCCTCCCCTCTCGTTTCCCCGGCACGACGGTGGTTGCCGCCGCGCTGCTGGGCGGTTCGGAGAAGCTGGTGGGTGCCGGCGCCACCCGACAGCTGGAGGCGCAGCTGGGGATCCCGGTGGTCACGGGTGCCACCGCCGACGAGGCGCTGATGGCAGGGCTGGAGGTGGCGCATCCGGACCTGGTGTACGACCTGGCCGACGAGCCGGTTCTCGATGCCCGGACCCGCCTGCGCCTCGTGGCCCGGGTGCTGGCCGCCGGAGTGGCCTACGAGGGAGCCGACTTCAGGCTCTCCCCGCCCCCACGGCCCCGGGTCGCCACCAAGCCTTCCCTCGCCGTAATCGGCACTGGGAAGCGGACGGGGAAGACGGCGGTCTCCGCTGAGCTGGCCCGCCTCCTGCGCCGGCGGGGAGCTCCGCCCGTGATCGTCGCCATGGGGAGGGGCGGTCCCGAGGAGCCGGAGGTCGTCGACCCGGCCAGCTTCGACCTCACCGCCGAAGGGCTCGTGGCCCTGGCCGACAGCGGCCGCCACGCGGCCAGCGACCACCTGGAGGACGCCATGATGTCGGGCGCCGTGTCCATCGGCACCCGCCGATGCGGCGGCGGCCTGGCCGGCACCCCCGCCGACGACACCTTCGCGGCCGGCGTGCAGCTCGCCAACGACCGCCCCGAGCCGTTCATGGTTCTCGAGGGCAGCGGGCAGGCCATTCCGCCCGTGCACGCCGATGCCACGGTGCTGGTGATCCCCGGATCGGCCGACCCGGAGCTGGTCGCCGGCTACCTCGGCGCGTACCGCCTGTTGCTCGCCGACATGATTGTGATTAGCATGGCGGTGACGTCGCTGGCCGCTTCGGTACCCCGCGCCAACTTCGAGCGGGACATCCAGAGGCTGCTGCAAGGAGCAGCGGCCAGGCCCCGCCCGATCGTTAGGGTCACGCTCCGACCAACCCCCCTCTCCCCGATCTCCGGTCGACGAGTCTTTTATGCGACAACTGCCCCCGCTTCCGCTAGAGCACACCTGGCGGCGCACCTCGAGCACGAACACGGAGCGAAGGTCACGGGCATCTCGCACCAACTCGCCAACCGTCCGCTCCTCCTCGCCGATCTCGAAGCGGCCGCCGATGCCGAAGTACTCGTCGTGGAGCTGAAGGCTGCCGCGGTGGATGTGGCCGCCCGCTTCGCCCTCGAGAGAGGCATCGAGGTCGTGTTCTGCGACAACCGGATCGAGACCCTCGGCGGTGACGGCACCTTCGAGGAGCTCGGGCTGGCTGCTGCCGACCTCGCCGCCGGACGTTTCTCGGCCACCATGGAACCGGCCCCATGACCACCAGCAAACCCGGCTCGGAGCGCTCCCACCCACGCCATGTCGTCATCGACGACAAGGACTACGAGCTTCCCTACTCCAAGGGTCTCATGGCCTCGCGGATCATGGCCACCGGTCTGGCCCCGGCCCGCGCCTTCCACGTGGCCGAGGTGGTCGAGGTCCGCCTGGCCAGCGACCCCGACGGCCGCGTCACCCTTCGGGAGCTGAACGACCTGGTGCTGGCGGTCCTCACCGAGGAGGTGGGGGAGCGCTACGCCGCCTCCTTCGCCAAGTGGCAGCTGGTGGCGCAACTCGACATCCCTCTCGTGGTGCTCATCGGCGGCGCCACCGGGGTCGGCAAGTCGACCATCGCCACCATGCTGGCCAGCCGCCTGGGCATGACCCGGGTGATCCCCACCGACGCCATCCGTGAGGTCATGCGGTCGATGATCACCCAGGGCCTGATGCCCACTCTCCACACATCTTCGTTCGACGCCGCCCGCCTCCTGCGGTACCCGGTCCCGCGGGGAGCCGACCCCACGATCATCGGCTTCAGGGAGCAGGCGGCGGCGGTGGCCGTCGGGATCGAGGCCCTCATCGCCCGGGCCGCCGACGAGGGGACGGACCTCATCCTGGAGGGCGCCCACCTCGTACCCGGCTTCGTGGACGAGGCCCGGTTCAAGGGCCGGGCCGTGGTGGTCCCGCTGGTGGTTACGGTGGACGACGAGGAGGAGCACCGGAGCCACTTCCTGGTCCGGGCCCACGAGGTCCGAAGTCGGCCCTCCGACAGGTACCTCGACGCCTTCGACAACATCCGCAAGCAGCAGAAGTACGTCAAGTCCATGGCGGCCGAGCACGGCATCCCCATAGTCCCCTCGTACAACCTCGACGCCGCCCTGTCCCAGGTCGTCGACCTGGTCGTCAACCAGGCCTTCGAGGCCGTTCCCAAGACCAATCCCGAGCCGTCCGAAGTGGCGGCTCCCGACCAGTCCCCCCTCGTGGGTGGACGCAAGAGAGGTGCACGATGAGCGGAGAGCAGCAGCTCGAGCGCTCGGTACTCGAAGCCAAGGAACGCGAGGAGCTTCAGGCCATTGCCGAAGCCCTCGGCGTCAAGGCTTCTTCCCGCGCCAGCAAGGCCACCCTGGTGGGCCAGATCCTCAAGGCCACCGGCGTCGAGGAGCCGACCAACGGCGCCGCCCCGTCCGCGGGCCGGCGGCGCCAGCCGCGGGCCGCCGCCACGGCCGAGGCAAACAGCGCCCGGGAGGAGGGCCCCTCGGACGCGCCCCTCGAGACGTGGCCCGGCGGATCCGGCGAGGCACCGGCCACGGAGCCGGAGCCCCAGCTCATGGTCGGCTCCGACGAGGATGACGATGACGACGACGAGCCCGGCGACCGGAGCGGGGCCGGACCGGCTTCGCCCGAGGTGGCCGCCCGATCAGGTCCTGAGGCCAACGGCGCCAGCGCCTCTGCCTCCGCCGAGACGGAGGCGCCCGCCGGCGAAGACGGCGATCGGGCCTCCTCGTCCACGTCGTTCCGCACTAACCCGCAGCGGGAGAACCACCATGGCAACGACCGGGGCCATCAGCGCCCCTGGGATGCCCCAGGTGGAGGGGGCCAGGCCCAGCAGACCCAGCCGGGCCAGCCGGGCCAGCCCGACTCGGCCAACCGCCGGCGTCGCCGGCGCGGACGCGACCGCGACCAGCGCCCCGACCAGCGTTCCGACCGGGACCTGCAGGGCGCCAGCCAGGACCAGCAGTTCCAGGGCGAGCCGGTGCCGGTGTCGGGCCTGTTGGACCTGAACGACCAGGGCTACGGGTTCCTGCGGGCAAAGGGCTACCTGCCCAGCCCCGACGACGCCTACGTGTCCATCAGCCAGGTCCGGCGCTTCGCCCTGCGCAAGGGTGACTACGTGGAGGGCGCCTGCCGCCCCGCCGGCAGCACGGAGAAGTACCCCGCCCTGCTGCGCATCGACACGGTGAGCGGGCTCACCCCCGACGAGGCCCGCAGCCGTCCCCGTTTCGAGGACCTCACGCCGCTGTTCCCGGACGAGAAGCTGCGCCTGGAGATACCCGGCGACAGCGCCAACATGGTCTCGCGCATCGTCGACCTCATCTCACCCATCGGCAAGGGCCAGCGCGGCCTGATCGTCTCGCCCCCCAAGGCGGGGAAGACCACGGTGCTCAAGCAGATCGCCCACTCCATCGAGGTCAACAACCCCGACGTGCACCTCATGGTCCTCCTGGTGGACGAGCGCCCGGAGGAGGTCACCGACATGCGCCGGTCGGTGAAGGGCGAGGTCATGGCCTCCACCTTCGACCGTCCGGCCGAGGAGCACACCGCCCTCGCCGAGCTGGCCATCGACCGGGCCCGGCGCCTGGCCGAGCTGGGCAAGGACGTGGTGATCGTGCTCGACGGCATCACCCGCCTGGCCCGGGCCTACAACCTGGCCGCGCCGGCCACTGGCCGCATCATGGCCGGCGGCATCGACACCGGCGCCCTCTACCCGCCCAAGAAGTTCTTCGGAGCGGCCCGCAACCTCGAGGAGGGCGGGTCCCTCACCATCCTTGCTACGGCACTGGTGGAGACCAACAACCGCATGGACGAGGTCATCTTCGAGGAGTTCAAGGGCACCGGCAACATGGAGCTGCGCCTCGACCGCAAGCTGGCCGAGCGGCGGATCTACCCGGCCATCGACGTCAACGCCAGCTCCACCCGTCACGAGGAGCTGCTCTTCGAGCGCAACCAGCTCCAGCAGGTGTGGAAGCTGCGCCGGGTGCTGAACGCTTTGGCCAGTGAGGGAAGCGCGGCGAACAGCCTGGAGCTCTTGATGGACAAGATCAAGGCCACCAGGAGCAACGACGAGTTCCTGTCGGAGATAGCCAAGGGACCGGCGGCGGGCGTCTGACCCTTGACCAGCAGGTAACCTCGGAGGCGATATGAAGACCGACATCCACCCCGACTACGTCGAGGCCAAGGTGAAGTGCTCCTGCGGGAACACCTTCACGACGCACTCCACCAAGGCCGACCTGCACATCGAGCTCTGCAACGAGTGCCATCCCTTCTACACCGGCAAGCAGAAGCTGGTGGACACCGGCGGCCGCGTCGAGCGCTTCGAGAAGCGCTACGGCAAGCGCCCGTCAAAGAAGCCGGCCGAGTAGCGCCCCCATCTCGCTGGAGTAGTACCCGCCATCGATTCCGCCCGCCGGCAAGGCCTCTACGCGGCCAAGCTGCGGGCCCTGGTGGCGGAGCATCTCGGCGCCGCCGCTGATGGGCCGGACGGCGCTGACGGCACCGACGCCGGCACGTTCCCAGGTGGGGCGGTCCTGCGGCGGGGGAGCACCGGCTGGGTGCTGGCCGAGGAGCGCCCGGAGAGGGCGCTGGGCGGGGCGCTCGTGTGGGCCGCGCGGTCTCACATCGAGCAGCTCCACGTCCTGGCCGAAGGCGAGGAAGCCGCCGGAGTCCTGGCCAGGCGCGCCGCCGCCTTTCGCCGCCCGCCCCAGGTGTGGACGATCTCGGGCCGCACCGTGACGCCGGCCGTCCCCGCGCCGCCTCTCTCCGAAGAGCCACCCACGGACGCCCACCTCGCCTTCGCCGCCATGTTCGCCGCCGCCGGCGCTGAGGCCGTGGTGGAACACGGCGTGCTCGTGGCCGAGGTCCTGGGCCTGGAGGTGGGCCGGGTGATCGACGGCCGCCTCGACGTCGGTGTCGGGAAGCACGACCGTGAGGCCCAGCGGCTGGTGCACGTCGACCGGCCGCCCGAGGAGGCGCTGAGGGCGGCGGTAGCGGCCGTGCGTGAGGTACGCCGGGCCGGTGCTCCGGTCCACGAGATGAACCGGCTGGCCCACGAACGATGGCTGCGTTCGGTCGTCATGGCCAGCCCGCAGATGGTCGGCGCCGCATCCCTGGCGCCGCTGCCCGAACCGGTGAGCCGCCAGGGCCTGCGGATGGCGGCACCGGCGCCGGCAGCCGGACTCGACGCCGATGGCCGCCCGCTCGTGGTGGTGTGCTCGACGGGCATCGACGTGGACCTCGTTCCTACTGCGGCCGACGCCCGCCTCGGTCATGACCCCACCGCCCGGCTGGTCATCGTCGTGCCCGAGGCCGACGACCACCCCGTCACGCGGGACCTGGCCGCGCAGCTCGCCGATCCCGCCGAGGTGGTCGCCATCACCGGCGACTGGAGAGACCTTCCCGTACCAGCCTCCCGTTGACGGCCGACCCTGCCACACCGGCAGGCGCCGGGCGTAGCCTGGACTCATGCTCGAGCGACTGGCCGGACTGGAGGATGAGTACGCCCGGCTGAGCGAGCGGATGAACGATCCCGCCGTCCTCACCGACCAGCACGCCCTGCGCGACACCGGCCGGCGGCTCAAGGAGCTCGAGCCCATCGTCACTGCCTTCCGGGCCTACCGCGAGGCCAGGGAGAACCTGTCCGCCGGCCAGGAGATGCTCGGGGACGCCACGGGCGGCGACCGTGAGCTCCTCGCCACCGAGGTGGCCGAGCTGACCGACGAGATCGCCCGGATGGAGTCCGAGCTGGAGGTCCTGCTCCTGCCCAAGGGCGAGAACGACGACCGCAACGTCATCGTGGAGATCCGGGGAGCCGAGGGCGGCGAGGAGGCGAACCTCTTCGCCAAGGACCTGTTCGACATGTACCTGCGTTACGCCGACAAGATGGGCTGGAAGCACGAGATGCTCGGCGCCGACCCTTCGGACAAGGGCGGGTTCAACGAGGTCAGCTTCATGGTCAAGGGCGACGGGGTGTGGAGCCACCTGAAGCACGAAGGCGGCCCCCACCGGGTGCAACGGGTGCCGGTCACCGAGTCGCAGGGCCGCATCCACACCAGCTCGGCCACCGTCACCGTGCTGCCCGAGGCCGAGGAGGTCGACGTCCACCTCGACCCCAACGACCTGAAGATCGACGTCTACCGCTCCACCGGCCCCGGCGGCCAGTCGGTGAACACCACCGACTCCGCGGTGCGGATAACCCACCTCCCGACCGGCATCGTCGTGGCCATGCAGGACGAGAAGAGCCAGATCCAGAACCGGGCCAAGGCCCTGGTGGTGCTGCGGGCCCGCCTGCTCAAGGCCGAGCAGGACCGCCAGGCCAACGAAGCATCAGCCCAGCGCAAGAGCCAGGTCGGTGGCGGCGGGCGCTCGGAGAAGATCCGCACGTACAACTTCAAGGAGAACCGGGTCACCGACCACCGGATCGGCCTCACCCTGCACAAGCTCGACAAGGTGCTGATGGGCGAGCTCGACGACCTGGTCGACGCCCTGCTCGCCGAGGAGCGCACCCGTCAGCTGCGGGGGGAGTGAGGGCGGTGGGCACGGGCGCCGGCACCGGCACCGTGAGCTGGCGGGAGCTGCTGGCCGAGGCCGCCACCCGTCTGGGGTCCGCCACCGAGGCCCGTCGGATAGTGGAGAGGGCGTCGGGAATGGAGGGCGCCGAGCTCCACCTCGGGCTGGACCAACCGGTGACGGAGCGGACCGCCGCCCACTTCGAGGCCATGCTGCAACGCCGGGAGGCCGGCGAGCCGCTGCAGTACGTGCTCGGCTCGTGGGGCTTCCGGTCTCTCGACCTGTTCGTCGACAGGCGGGTGCTGATCCCCAGGCCGGAGACGGAAACGGTCGTCGGGTTCGCCCTGGCGGAGCTGGCTCGGCTCGCTCCCCGGCCCCACCCGAGGGTGGTCGATCTCGGCACCGGCTCCGGAGCCATCGCCCTTTCCATCGCCACCGAGGTCTCCGGCGCCGAGGTGTGGGCCACCGAGCGCTCACCCGACGCGCTGGCCGTGGCCCGGGCCAACCTGGCCGGGACCGGCATGGCCGGCAGGAACGTCCGCCTGGCCGAGGGATCGTGGTTCGCCGCCCTCCCGCCGATGCTGCGGGGCCAGGTCCACCTGATCGTGTCCAACCCGCCCTACGTGGGCGAGCGCGAGGTGCCCGACCTTCCTCCCGAAGTGGCCCGCTGGGAGCCCCGCTCCGCCCTGGTCGCCGGGCCCACGGGCCTGGAGCAGGTGGAGGCCATCGTCGAAGAGGCGCCTCGCTGGTTGACCAGGCCCGGCTCCCTCGTCGTGGAGATCGCCCCCCACCAGGCCCAGGCGGCCATCGCCTGCGCCCTCCGATCGAGCTTCTCCGCCGCCGAGGTCAAACCCGACCTCGCCGGCCGCCTCCGCGCCCTCGTAGCCCGCCTGTGACGGGCGCGGCATGCCGCCGTCGGCTGATACGACCACGAACCGCGGGCTCTCCCTCCGGGGAGTACATAGCGGGCGGAAACGGCCCGCGACGTACCGCGACGACTCCTGTCGTGCCCGCTCAGGACCACACCAAAGGGTTACGAGTACATGGCGGGCCGAAAACGCCCGCTATGTACTCGCAATCGTGACTGTCGTGCCCGCTCAGGGCCGCACCAACCCGTTACGAGTACATGGCGGGCCGAAAACGCCCGCTATGTACTCGCAATCGTGACTGTCGCCCTCGCCGCCGGCGATCCTCCGGCTGCGGAGGTGGTGGCCCAGACGATCGCCGCGCTGAGGGCCGGCCAGGTAGTGGCCATCCCCACCGACACCGTCTACGGGCTGGCCGTGGACCCGTTTCGCACCGGCGCCGCCGACCGATTGTTCCAGCTGAAGCGACGCCCCCGGGAGGTCGACCTGCCGGTGCTCGTGGCCGACAAGGAGCAGGCTCTGTCGCTGGCGATCGCCGTGCCCGAGCCGGCGCTTCAGCTCATGGACCTGTACTGGCCGGGGGCGCTCACCCTCGTCTTGCCCCGCAACCCGGAAGTGGCCGCCGACCTCGGTACCGACGACGCCACCATCGGCCTGCGCTGCCCGGCTCACCCGGTCCCGCTGGCCCTGTGCGCCGCCGCCGGCCCGCTCGCCACGACCAGCGCCAACCTCCACGGCCAGCCCACCTTGTCCACCGCAGCCGACGTCGTCGCCACCTTCGGGAGCTCCGTGAACATCGTCATAGACGGCGGCACCTGCGCCGGCGCCCCCTCCACCGTCGTCGACTGCACCGGCGAGGTCCCCAAGCTCCTCCGCCAGGGCCGCATCCCCTGGTCCGAGATAGTCGCCTCCCTCCTCCACCCCTAAGCCCCTCAACCCGAGCCCGAGGTTGGGGCCCAGGCCGGACGCGCCCAGGCCGAAGTGTCAAAGGGTGGCCGCCGTGGAGGCGGGGGAGGGTCAAGTTCCGGAGGAGCCACCACGGGGGCCACCCCCACCGCAGGCAGATAGTGCGGAGCTGCGGACGACCACCACGGGGGTGACCTCCCAGCCCGAGCCGTTCCACCGCCTTTAGACTCGCCGCCATCGACATCCTCGTGATCTGCACCGGGAACATCTGCCGTTCCCCCATGGTGGAGGCCTTCCTCCGCCACCGGCTCGAGGGCCTCGGGGTGGAGGCGAAGGTGCACAGCGCCGGGCTGCTCGGCCCCGGCAACCCCGCCCCGCACGAGGGCGTGAGCGCCCTGGATGCCATGGGCCTGGACACCTCGACCCACCGCAGCCGGCGGATCTCGGAGCATCTACTCACGCCGGCCGACCTCATCCTGGGGATGGCCCGCGAGCACGTCCGGGAGACGGTCAGGATGGCGCCCGAGACCTGGCCCCGGACCTTCACGCTGAAGGAGCTGGTGCGCCGGGGCGAGGAGCGGGGCGCCCGGCCGCAGGACCAGAGCTTCGAGGACTGGCTGGCGAAGCTCCACGCCGGGCGCAGCCACAACGATATGGTCGGGTACTCGCCCGACGACGACGTCGCCGACCCGATCGGGCGCGGCGCCGCTTACTACCGAAGAACAGCCGAAGAGCTCGACGATCTGGTGCGCCGGCTCGTCGAGCTGGGCTGGGGAGGCAGTTGATCAATGCGTATCGCCATCGGTGCCGACCACGCCGGTTACCTGCTCAAGACCCACCTCATCGGCGGCCTGGAGAAGATGGGCCACGAGGTCGACGACCACGGCACCGACAGCGAGGAATCCGTCGACTATCCCGAGATCTGCGCGGGTGTCGGCCTCGCCGTGGCCGAGGGCAGAGCCGACCGGGGCATCGTTCTCGGCGGCAGCGGCCAGGGCGAGCAGCTGGCGGCCAACAAGGTGCGGGGAGTGCGGGCCGCCCTCTGCAACGACCTCTACACGGCCCGGCTGTCCCGCGAGCACAACGACGCCAACGTCCTGGCCATGGGTGGGCGCATCGTCGGCACCGGCCTGGCCGACGAGATCCTCGCCCTGTGGCTGGCCACCGACTTCGAGGGCGGCCGTCACGCCAAGCGCGTCGACCAGATCACCGCCATCGAGACCCGCCAGTGACGGGTTCGCCGCTGGCCTCGACGGATCCCCAGATCGCCGGCATCCTCGAGCGGGAGCGGGAGCGCCAGAACACCACCCTGCAGCTCATCGCCTCGGAGAACTTCACGTCGCCGGCGGTGATGGAGGCCACCGGCTCCGTACTCACCAACAAGTACGCCGAGGGCTATCCCGGCAAGCGCTACTACGGCGGCAACGAGATCGTCGACGAGGCCGAGGACCTGGCTCGCGACCGGTGCAAGTCCCTGTTCGGCGCCGAGCACGCCAACGTCCAGCCCCACTCCGGCGCCAACGCCAACATGGCCACGTACCTGGCCCTGCTCGAGCCCGGAGACACCGTGCTGGGCATGCGCCTCGACCAGGGCGGCCACCTCACCCACGGCTCGCCCGTGAACATGAGCGGCCGGCTCTACAACTTCGTCTCCTACGGCGTGCGGGAGGACGACGAGCGACTCGATCTCGACCAGGTCAGGGACCTGGCCCGTGAGCATCACCCCAAGATGATCGTGGCCGGCGCCACCGCCTACTCCCGCCTCATCGACCCTGAGCCGTTCCGCCAGATCGCCGAGGAGGCGGGCGCCCTGTTCGTGTTCGACGCCGCCCACGTCGCCGGCCTCATCGCCGGCGGCGTCCATCCCGACCCCGTTCCCGTGGCCGACGTCGTCACCTTCACCACGCACAAGACCCTCCGCGGCCCCCGCGGCGGCTGCATCGTCACCACCGCCACCCACGCCGCGGCCATCGACAAGGCCGTCTTCCCCGGGCTGCAGGGCGGCCCGCTGGAGCACGTGATCGCGGCCAAGGCCGTGGCCTTCCTGGAGGCGTCGGAGCCCGGATTCCGGACCTACGCCGCCCAGGTCGTCGCCAACGCCCGGGCCATGGCCGAGGCCCTGGCCGCCGAGGGCTTCCGCATCGTGTCCGGCGGCACCGACAACCACCTGATGCTGGTCGACCTGCAGCCCTTCGACGCCGAGCTCACCGGCAAGGAGGCCCAGATCACCCTCGACCGGGCCGGCATCACGCTCAACAAGAACCAGATCCCCAACGACCCCCGCTCGCCCTTCGTAACCAGCGGGGTCCGCATCGGCACCCCCGCCGTCACCACCGCCGGCATGCGGGAGCCGGAGATGGGCACCGTGGCCTCCCTGATCGGCCGGGCCCTGCGCCGGCGCACCGAAGACAGCGAACTGGCCGCGGTTCGCGAAGAGGTCGGCGTCCTCTGCTCGAAGTTCACGCCCTACCCCGCTCCCGGCGGATAGCCGCGACATGGGCGGGTACGCGGTCGTCCTGGGGGTGGCAGCTGTCACCACCTACGTCCTCGGCTTCCTCGTCCGGCGCATAGCCGTCCGGGTGGGCGCCGTCGTGCTCCCCGACGAGCGACGGGTCCACGCCCTCCCCACGCCCACCGCCGGCGGCGCCGCCATGTTCGGCGCCCTCCTCCTGGCCATGTTCGTGGCCTCGCAGCTCCCGCAGTTCAGGCCGGTCTTCGAGGGTTCCTCCGAACCACTGGGGATCGTGCTGGCCGCCGGCGTGATCTTCATCGTGGGCCTGGTCGACGACATCAGGGACGTCTCGGCGCCGGCCAAGCTGGCCGGCCAGGTGCTGGCCGGCAGCGTGCTGTCGTTCCTCGGCGTGACCATGCTGTACTTCCGCGTCCCGTTCCTCGACATCGTGGCCATCTCGCCCGACCTCGCCCCCCTGCTGACCGTGCTTTGGGTGGCGGCCATCGCCAACGCCATCAACCTGGTCGACGGCCTCGACGGCCTGGCCGCCGGCGTGGTGGCCATCGCCGCCGCCGCCTTCTTCGTCTACGCCGACCGCCTGTTCAAGGCCGGCCTGCTCGGCGGCGACAACCTGGGGCCCCTGGTGGCCGTCATCGCCTGTGGTGTCTGCCTGGGCTTCCTGCCCCACAACTTCCACCCCGCCCGCATCTTCATGGGGGACGCCGGCGCCATGCTCCTGGGGCTGTTGATGGCCAGCTCCACCATGGTGGTGGGGGGGCGCACCGCCGATCAGTTCAGCGGCCAGACCTACTTCTTCTTCGCGCCCATGTTCATCCCGCTGTTCGTGCTCGGGGTGCCGATCCTCGACACCGCCTTCGCCATCGTCCGGCGATCGGTGCGCCGGACCAGTCTGTCCACGCCCGACAAGGAGCACCTCCACCACCGCCTCATGCGCCTGGGCCACGGGCACCGCCGGTCGGTGGTGATCCTGTGGGCCTGGACGGCCATCCTGTCGGGTCTGGTCCTCTTCCCCACCTTCACCAACGAGGGGAACGCGGTCATTCCCTTCGCCGCCGCCGGCCTGATGGTGGCCCTGTACACTCTTTTCCACCCCGGCGTCCGCCAGAAGGCGGAGACCGAGGCCGAGGCCCGGGCCCTCCAGGACGAGCGGGATGCCGTGGCCGGCCAGAGCGACGTGGCCCTGGCCGAGGTGGTGGCCATGGAGGACCGCCGTCGGGGCACCGGCGGCGCCTGAACTTGCGGGTTTCTGCACCACCACCGTAGATTCCGGTCGACGGAACAGGGGCTAACGGCTTGGATCTTCGCGACAAGCGCGAGCTGTACAACGGATTTGGGGACACACTGGCCCGGGCGGTCGAGTTCGTGGTGACCCCGATGCTGTTCGGCTTCGGTGGGCGCCTGGTCGACGGTTGGCTGGGCACCGGCGTGATCTTCACCGTGCTGCTGGCCGCCCTCGCCCTCGCCGGCACCAGCATCCGCATGTACTACGGCTACGAGGTGGCCATGAAGGCCCACGAGGCGAGCTCGCCCTGGGTCCACCGCGCAGAGCATGGCCAGACCCGTTGACGAGCACTACGCCTGAAGCGGTTCCCGAGGTGGAGAAGATGGTGGTGGCCGACATGGCCCGCCGGGCCCTGCCCATGGCGCCGCTCCTGCTCCTCGTCGGTGGCATCTTCTGGGGTCTCGACGGCCTGTTCTCCTCGGCCTACGGGTTCGCCCTCGCCCTCGCCAACCTTGCCCTCTCCGCTGCCCTACTCAGCTGGGCGGCCCGTCGCGGCCTGTCGTTCCTGATGGCCACCGCCCTCGGCGGCTACCTGCTCCGCCTCGGCCTGCTCACGGTGGCCGTCCAGGCCGTCCGCAACAGCTCGTGGGTCGAGATGGTGCCTCTCGGGGTCACCATCCTCGTCACCCACCTCGGCCTCCTCTGGTGGGAGACGAGGCACCTGTCCATGTCCCTGGCGTTCCCCGCCCTCAAGCCGTCACCGGCGCCGGCCGCGCCGGGGAGCTGAACCACATGGCACTTGTCGCTCTGGAGTTCCCCCCGGTCAGCCATCTCATCGAGTGGCCCGACATGTTCGGCACCACCGGCCCGTTCGGGATCAACAAGGTGGTGCTGCTCACCTTCCTGGGCGCCATCCTGGTCGCCGGCTTCTATCTCATCGCCGGTCGCAGCCGAAAGCTCGTCCCCACCGGCGCGCAGAACTTTGCCGAGACGGTCGTGGAGTTCATCCAGGAGGGCGTGGTCCTGCAGACCATGGGGCCCGAGGGCCTCTACTGGACGCCGTTCCTGCTCACCCTGTTCAGCTTCATCTTCGTGACCAACATCTTCGGGATCATCCCGTTCATCCAGATGCCGGTGAACGCCCGGATGGCGCTGCCCGCCTTCCTGGCCATCGTCGTGTGGATCCTGTTCAACTTCATCGGGATCAAGAAGCAGGGCTTCTTCGGCTACTTCAAGTCGATGCTCTTCCCGCCGGGAGTGCCCAAGGCGCTCTACATCCTCGTCACGCCCATCGAGCTCGTGTCCACCATCTTCGTCCGGCCCCTCTCGCTTGCCGTCCGACTCTTCGCCAACATGCTGGCCGGCCACCTGCTCCTGGTCAGCTTCGCCGTCATCAGCGCCGCCCTCTTCGAGGCGACGGTGGTGGGAGCGGTGCTCCCCGGCGGCCTGCTCATCGCCCTGACCGGCTTCGAGATCCTCGTCGCCGTCCTCCAGGCCTTCATCTTCACCATTCTCGCCGCCGTCTACATCGGTGGCGCCATGCATCCCGAACACTGAGGAGAGGTACTTGTTAGAGATATCTATGTTGGCAGAGCAGGATCCGGGCGAACTGGTCGCGGGCCTCACCGCCGTCGGACGAGGCATCGTCTACGGCGGGGCGGCCATCGGGCCGGGAATCGGCATCGGCATCGTGGTGGGCAACGCCATAACCGCCATGGCCCGCCAGCCCGAGTCCGCCGGCATGGTGCGCACCACCATGTTCCTCGGTATCGCCTTCACCGAGGCCCTCGCGCTGTTCGGCTTCGTCCTCTCCTTCATCATCTCGGGCTGAGGGGCCGGCCATGCGCATTCGAGCGCTCACCGCGGCCGCCCTGCTCGCCGTCCTCAGCGTGTTCGCCGTCGGCGGGGTCGCCACCGCCCAGGAGGCGCCGGCCGAGGAGGAGCACGGAGAGTCGAAGGCCACCCACGCAGGGGAGGAGTGCATAGAGATCCTGGAGAAGGGCGGCAAGGCCGAGCAGTGCCACGACGCCCCGAGCCCCATCATCCCCGAGACCAAGGAGATCGTCTGGGGCTCCATCTCCTTCCTCGCCGTGCTCTTCCTCATGATGAAGTTCGCCTACCCGGCGCTCAAGAAGACCATGGATGCCCGCACCGAGAAGATACGCGGCAACCTCGACGAGGCCGAGCGGGTGAAGGACGAGGCGGCCAAGGTGCTGGAGGACTACAAGCGCCAGCTGGCCGACGCCCGTAACGAGTCGAATCGCATCATCGAAGAGGCCCGCCAGACGGCCGAGCAGCTACGCCGCGACCTCATGCAGCGAGCCGAGGCCGAGGTGGCCGAGCTGCGCCAGAAGACCCGCGACGACATCGCCGCCGCCCAGGAGCGGGCCATGGCCGACCTGCAGTCCCGCGTCGGCGACATGGCCATCGAGCTGGCCGAGAAGGTCGTGGAGGCCAACCTCGACCGCGATGCCAACATGCGCCTCATAGACAGCTACATCGCCCAGGTGGGCAGCTCCTCCTAATGAGCACATCCTCCCGGGTCGACGCCTACGCGTCAGCTTTGTTCGAGGTGGCCCGGGCCGAGGGCGCGCTCGACACGGTCGAGGAGGAGCTGTTCCGTGTCGCCCGTACCTTCGAGGGCAGCGACGAGCTGCGCTCCACCCTGACCGATCAGGCCATCCCGGTGGAGATGCGCCAGGGCATCGTCGAGCAGCTGCTCGGAGACCGGGCCTCGCCCGTCACCACCTCACTCGTCTCCTTCGTGGTCGGCGCCGGCCGGGCGCGCGACCTGCCCGCCATCATCGATCGCCTGGTCGAAGAAGCGGCCGAGCAGCGGGACGAGGTCGTGGCCGAGGTGCGCTCCGCCGTCCCCCTCGGCGACGAGCAGAAGACCCGCCTGGCCGCCGCCCTCTCGGAGGCGACCAAGAAGAAGGTGAGCGTCAAGGTCATCGAGGACCCCAGCGTCCTCGGCGGCCTCATCGCCACCATCGGCGACACCGTCATCGACGGCTCCATTCGCCACCGTCTCGACCAGATGAAGGAATCGTTTTAGATGAAGGAAAGCTATTAATGGCAGAAGGAAACGGCTTCTCGATCAACCCCGACGACATCGCCTCGGCGCTCCGGGACCAGTTGGCCGGCTACACGCCGGCCATGGCCGCGGCCCAGGTGGGTCGCATCATCGAGGTGGGCGACGGCATCGCCCGGGTGTCTGGACTGCCCAACGCCGCGGTGAACGAGCTGCTCGAGTTCGAGGGCGGCGCCGTCGGCCTGGCTCTGAACCTCGACGAGGAGTCCATCGGCGCCGTCATCCTCGGTGACGTGGAGCACATCCAGGAGGGCCAGTCGGTCAAGGCCAGCGGGCGGATCCTCTCCATCCCGGTCGGCGACAGCCTGCTCGGCCGCGTCGTCAACGCGCTCGGCGAGCCCATCGACGGCAAGGGCGACCTCAACGCCACCGAAACACGCCGCCTCGAGGTCCAGGCTCCCGGCATCACCGGCCGCAAGCCGGTGCACGAGCCGCTGCAGACGGGGATCAAGGCCATCGACTCCATGACCCCCATCGGCCGGGGCCAGCGGGAGCTGATCATCGGCGACCGCAAGACGGGCAAGACCAGCGTGGCCCTCGACACGATCATCAACCAGAAGGGCCTGGGGGTGAAGTGCATCTACGTGGCCATCGGCCAGAAGGGCTCCACCGTCGCCCAGACCGTGGCCACCCTGGAGCAGTTCGGCGCCCTGGACTACACGGTGGTGGTGAGCGCTCCGGCCTCCGATCCCGCGCCCTACAAGTACCTCGCCCCCTACGGCGGCTGCGCCATCGGCCAGCACTGGATGGACAACGGCGAGCACGCCCTCATCGTCTACGACGACCTGTCCAAGCAGGCCGAGGCCTACCGCCAGCTCGCCCTTCTCCTGCGCCGCCCGCCGGGCCGCGAGGCTTACCCCGGCGACGTGTTCTACCTCCACAGCCGCCTGCTGGAGCGGGCGGCCAAGCTCAACGAGAAGCTGGGCCTGGGCTCGCTCACCGCCCTGCCCATCATCGAGACCAAGGCGGGCGACGTCTCGGCCTACATCCCCACCAACGTGATCTCCATCACCGACGGCCAGATCTACCTGGAGACCGACCTGTTCAACGCCGGCGTACGGCCGGCCATGAACGTGGGCATCTCGGTATCCCGCGTGGGCAGCGCCGCCCAGGTGAAGGCCATGAAGGGTGTGGCCGGCACGCTCAAGACCGACCTGGCCCAGTTCCGCGAGCTGGAGGCCTTCGCCACCTTCGGCTCCGAGCTGGACAAGGTGTCCCAGGGCTACCTCGACCGCGGGTACCGGCTCACCGAGCTGCTCAAGCAGCCGCTGAAATCGCCCCTCGCCATCGAGGAGCAGGTGGTGTCCATCTACGCCGGCACCGGCGGCTTCCTCGACCCCATCCCGGTCACCGACGTGCGCCGGTTCGAGACCGAGGTGCTGGAGTACATGCGCACCCGCCACGCCGATCTGATGACCTCGATCAAGGAGAGCGGCAAGCTCCCCGACGACGACGCCCTGAAGACCGCCCTGGAGGGCTTCGCCGAGCAGTTCCAGCCCACCGACGCCTCCTCGTCGGACGACGGCGGGTCGCCCGAGAAGAAGAAGGCGGACGACAAGGCCGACGCCAAGGCGGAGAAGAAGGACGACAAGCCGGAGGCCAAGGCGGAGAAGAAGGACGACAAGCCGGAGGCCCAGGCAGAGAAGAAGGACGACAGCCTGCCTGCCGGGGACGGGAACGAGTGACGCCCGCGGGCGGAGTTGGGGCCTCGGGTACGCCAGTGACGGCACCGGGCGGGGATGGGGCCCCCGCCTCGGGGAGGAGGACGGGGACGTCGGGTGCGCCAGTGACGGCACCGGGCGGGGATGGGGCCCCCGCCTCGGGGAGGAGGACGGGGTTGGGGCCCCGTCCGGGGAAAAGAACATAGATGGCAGGGGGCAAGGAGCGGATCCTCCGCCGGCGCATCAAGAGCGTCCAGTCCACCAAGAAGATCACCAAGGCGATGGAGCTCATCGCCGCCAGCCGGATCGTCAAGGCCCAGCAGCGCGTGGCCGCGGCCCGCCCGTACAGCGAGCAGATCACCGAGGTCATCCGCAGCCTGGCCGCCGGTGGGGCCGAGCTGGACCACCCCCTGTTGCGCGAGCCGAAGGACGTCGGCAAGGTGGCCTTCGTGGTCGTCACCGCCGACCGCGGCCTGGCCGGCGCCTACAACACCAACGTCATCCGCGCCGCCGAGCGGGCCCTCAAAGCCGAGCAGGACAAAGGCCGTGGCTACTCCCTGGTCCTCGCCGGCAAGAAGGGCGAGAGCTACTTCCGCTTCCGCGGCTACGACATCGACGCCACCTTCTCGGGGATGAGCGAGCAGCCCACCTACGAGGACGCCCGCGAGGTGGCGGCGGTGGTCACCAAGGCCTTCGAGGACGGTGAGGTCGGCCTCGTCTACCTGGCCTACACCCAGTTCCTCTCGGCCGGCACCCAGAAGGTCCAGGTGCGCCAGTTCATGCCCCTCGACCAGGCCGCCCTGGAGGACGCTCCGGAGAGCGAGACCGGCGGCGCCGCGGCCGCCTACGAGTTCGAGCCGGCGCCGGCCGAGATCCTCGAGCGCCTGCTGCCCCGTTACGTGGAGGCCCGGTTGTTCGCGGCCATGCTCGACGCCGCCGCCTCCGAGCACGCGGCCCGGCAGCGGGCCATGAAGTCGGCCACCGACAACGCCGAGGAGCTGATCACCAAGCTGTCGCGGGTCATGAACCGGGCCCGCCAGGAGAGCATCACCACCGAGATCATGGAGATCGCCGGCGGCGCCGAGGCGCTGCGCCAAGGCGGGTCTGGTGAGGTGGACTACATGCCCGACAACCTCACCAGCCGCGACGTGCTGCCCGACCAAATCGACCCGTCCCAACGCCGTAAGAAGAAAAGAGTGAACCAGTGACCGTCACCGAAGCGCAGCCCACCGAGGAGACCACGCGCAAGGAGGGCCGGGTCGTGGCCATCGCCGGCCCTGTCGTCGACGTGGAGTTCCCGCCCGACCACCTGCCCGAGATCAACACCGCAGTGGAGTTCGAGGTGGAGATGGAGGGCGAGACCACCAAGATCACCGCCGAGGTGGCTCAGCAGATCGGTGACTCGAGGGTACGGGCCATCTGCCTCAAGCCCACGGACGGGCTCAAGCGGGGCGCCACGGTCGTGAACACCGGCCACGGCATCCGGATGCCCGTCGGCCCCGGTGTGCTCGGCCACGTGTTCAACGTCATCGGCGAGCCCCTGGACACCGACAACGTCGAGGGCATCGAGGACCACTGGGACATCCACCGGGACCCGCCCGCCTTCCAGGACCTCGAGCCCAAGCGCCAGATGTTCGAGACGGGGATCAAGGTCATCGACCTGCTCGAGCCCTACGCCCAGGGCGGCAAGATCGGCCTGTTCGGTGGCGCCGGCGTCGGCAAGACGGTGCTCATCACCGAGATGATCCGGCGGGTGGCCGAGCAGCACGGCGGCGTGTCGGTGTTCGCCGGCGTGGGCGAGCGGACTCGTGAGGGCACCGACCTCTGGCTGGAGATGCAGGAGTCCGGGGTCATCGAAAAGGCCGCCCTCTGCTACGGCCAGATGGACGAGCCGCCGGGCGTGCGCCTGCGTGTCGCCCTCTCCGCCCTCACCATGGCCGAATACTTCCGCGACGTACGCCAGCAAGACGTGCTGTTGTTCGTGGACAACATCTTCCGCTTCGTGCAGGCCGGCTCGGAGGTGTCCACCCTCCTCGGGCGCATGCCCTCGGCCGTGGGCTACCAGCCCACCCTGGCCGACGAGATGGGCGAGCTGCAGGAGCGCATCACCTCCACCAGAGGCCGTTCCATCACCTCCCTGCAGGCGGTGTACGTCCCTGCCGACGACTACACCGACCCCGCCCCGTTCACGACGTTCACCCACCTGGACGCCACCACCGAGCTGTCCCGCGACATCGCCTCCCTCGCCATCTACCCGGCCGTCGACCCCCTGGCCTCGTCGTCGTCGATCCTCGCCCCCGAGGTGGTGGGGGACCGCCACTACGAGGTGGCCCAGCGGGTCAAGGAGGTGCTCCAGCGCTACCGGGAGCTGCAGGACATCATCGCCATCCTGGGCCTCGACGAGCTGTCCGAGGAAGACCGCATCTCGGTCAACCGGGCCCGGCGCATCCAGCGCTTCCTGTCCCAGCCCATGTTCGTGGCCGAGGTCTTCACCGGTCTTCCCGGCGTCTACACCCCCGTCGAGGAGACCATCGAGTCCTTCGAGATGCTGGTGAACGGCGATCTCGACGACCTGCCCGAGCAGGCCTTCCTGAACGTCGGTGGTGCCGAGTCGGCCCAGGCCAAGGCCAAGAAGCTGCAGGAGTAGCCGGCCGTGGCCCTGGAAGTGGAGCTGGTCTCCCCCGAACGCATCCTGTTCTCCGGCGAGGCCGAGATGGTCGTCTGTCGCACCTCCGACGGCGAGATCGCCTTCCTCACCGGCCACGCCCCGTTCCTCGGTGCCCTGGGCATCGGCATCGTGCGGGTCCACCAAACCGCCGGCGACGTTCTCAAAGCCGCGGTGCACGGCGGCTTCGTGCAGGTCAAGGACAACAAGGTGATCGTCCTCTCCGACGTGGCCGAGCTGCCCGACCAGATCGACGCCGCCCGGGCCCGCCAGTCCCTGGAGGACGCGCAGCGAAAGCTGTCCTCCGGCGGGGGTGCCGGCGCCGGCGAGGACGGCGAGGACGCCGAGGAGGAGGCCAACGCCCAGCTCCAGAGGGCCCAGGTCCGCCTGGAGCTGGCCGGCCAGCCCGAAGGCGCCTCCGCACGCCACTGACGCGACTCCCCACGGGGGATCTCTGTGCAGAAAGCGCTGTGATCCGGCTCGTGCGAAGAGGAATCACGACGCTTGCTGCACATCCGTGACCATTGGTCCCGCGAGGCCGCTGGTGCGACCCACTCAACGACTCAGCTGCGGATGGTCACCGGCCGACGAGGCGGCTGCTGCCAACCGCCAAAGTAGAGCAACATATGAACATGACCTTCACCGCAACACCTGCCGCGACCGCTGATCCGACCACTACCCGCTGGGTGGCCATGGGCCAATCGGCCGATCCCGATGCCACCAGGGCGGGTGCCGATGCGGCCCGCAAGGCCCTCCAGAACGAAGACCCGCGTCTCCTCGTGGTGTTCTGCTCCGAGTCCTACGATCTCAAGGCGCTCCTGCTGGGGATCAACGGCGAGTCGGGCGGCGTCCCCCTCATCGGCTGCTCGACCGCCGGCGAGATCGCCACGTCGGGCCCGTCCGACGCCAGCGTGGTCGTCATCGCGCTGGGCGGCGCCGGCTTCTCGGCCGCCACCGGCTTCGGCCTGAACTCCGACGGGCTCCGTGAGGCGGCGACCGAGGCGGCCGCCTGCGCGGCGTTGACCGAGGACCGGGCCCATCGGGTTCTCCTCGTCCTGAGCGACGGTCTGGGCGGTGACCAGATGGAGGTCGTGCGCGGGGCCTACGGCGTGGTGGGGACCGAGGTGCCGCTGGTCGGCGGCTGCGCCGGCGACGACCTCAAGATGAAGGGCACCTACCAGCTCGTGGGTGACCAGGTCCTGCAGGGAGCGGTGGTATGTGCTGCCCTCGGTTCGGACGCGCCCATGGGCATCGGTGTCCAGCACGGCTGGCGGAAGGTGGGCGAGCCGATGGTGGTCACCTCGAGCGGCTCCAACCGGGTGCACACCCTCGACGACCAGCCCGCCCTCGACGTCTACCTCCAGCGCCTCGATGCTCCTGCGGAGGCCGGCACGGATCACGCCGCTTTCACCCGCTTCGCCCTCACCCACCCCTTGGGCCTCAGCCGGCGCAGTGGGGAAGAGGTCCGCTTCGTCGCCGACGCCAACTTCGAAGATCGCTCCATCGGCTGCATCGCCGAAGTGCCCCAGGGCGGGCTGGCGTGGATGATGGAGGGAGACGACGACTCCGTGCTGGCGGCCACCGATGTGGCCTGCAACGACGCTCTCGCCGCCCTCGGTGGCGACCCGCCCCTCGGGCTCGTGGCCTTCGACTGCATCGCCCGGCGCGGCGTCCTGGGTGACGAGGGGATCAACCGCGAGGTCGACCGGATAGCCACCCACGCCGGCGGTGCTCCTGTCGCCGGGTTCTACACCTACGGCGAGATCGCCCGGACCAGGGGCATGAGCGGGTTCCACAACCAGACCCTCGTCGTGCTGGCCCTCGGTTGATCTGGTTGGTCTGAATGGCTCTGTCGGCCGCCGGCGCGGCAGCTCAGCAGCTGGCCGAGGTCCTGGCCGTCCTGGCCTCGTCGCAGGGCGAGGACACTGCTGCGCAGCGGGGGATAGAGCGCATCGCCGAGTGCTTCGAGGCCGAGGCCGCCGCCCTCGTTCGTGGGGGAGGCGTTGCCGCCGTCATCGGCTTTGCCCTCGGCCGGGTGCCCGAGGCGGAGCTGCTGGAAGCGGCCGCGGGCAAGCGCCAGAACCTGGAGCTGCCGGGGGCGGGCACCGGTGCGGTGGTCACCGTTCCCGTGGAGAGAGAGACGGGCACGTCCATCGTCCTGGTGCGTTCCGGCGACGAGGGCTTCGATCCCGAGGAGCTCAGCTTGCTGCGGGGGATGGCGAAGGTGCTGGCGCTGGCCCTGCGGATGCAGCGCACGGTCGACACTCTCCAGCAGAGCGAGGAGCACTCACGGGCGATCCTGCAGTTCGCCGACGACGCCTTCATCTCCATGGACGCGTCCGGTTGTGTTACGGCGTGGAACGAGAAGGCGATAAAGACCTTCGGGTGGTCCGAGAGCGAGGCCATCGGTCGTGAGCTGGCCGATCTGATCGTTCCCCCCCGGTACCGCCAGGCCCACCGCGAAGGCCTGGCTCGTTTCCTCGTCACGGGCGAGGGCGCGGTCCTCAACCAGCGGATCGAGATCGAGGGGTCACGCGCGGACGGCATCGAGATCCCCGTCGAGCTGGCCATCTGGCCGGTCTCCTCGAAGGGGGTCTGGACCTTCAACGCCTTCGTGCGCGACATCTCCGAGCGGCGGCGGGCCGCGGAGGCCCTGGAACGACTGGCGACCGAGCTGCGCCTCCTGCTCGAGTCTGCCGCCGAGGGCATCTGGGGCGTCGACATCGACGGGAACTTCACGTTCGTGAACAGCGCGGCGGCGCAGATGCTGGGGTGGGCGCCGGAGGAGCTCATCGGGAAGAACTCCCATCTCACCGTCCACCACAGCCGCCCCGACGGCACGCCCTACCCGATCGAGGACTGCCCGACCTACCAGTCGTTCAGGACAGGTGAGGGTCACCGGCTCGACGGTGAGGTCCTGTGGCGGCGGGACGGCACGCCGTTCCCCACCTCCTACGCCTCGTTCCCGCTCCAGCGAGACGGTGTGCTCGAGGGTGCGGTCATCACCTGCTCCGACATCACCGACAGGCAGAGGGCGGCCGACGCCCTGCGCGAGGCCAACCTCCGCCTCCAGGAGCTGGCCAGCACCGACGCGCTCACGGGATTGCCCAACCGGGCTCTGTTCTCGGATCGGCTGGATCAGGCCCTCGCCCTGGCTCGGCGGGTGCACAACGAGGTGGCGGTGCTGTTCATGGACCTCGACCGGTTCAAGCACGTCAACGACAGTCTCGGCCACCACGCCGGCGACGAGCTGCTGCTCGAAGTGTCCCGACGCCTGAGCGCCGCCGTTCGGGACAGTGACACCGTGGCCCGCTTCGGCGGCGACGAGTTCGCCGTCCTGCTCGGGGGCAGCACGTCCCCCGAGGAGGCGGCCGCCGCGGCCGAACGCATCCTGGAGTCGTTCCGGGCACCGTTCCTCATCGGCGGCATGGAGTTCTTCGTCAGTGCCAGCGTCGGCGTCGCCCTGTGGCCGGAGGACTGCAGCTCCAAGGTGGAGCTGCTGCAGCACGCCGACGTCGCCATGTACCGGGCCAAGGCGGCGGGTGGCAACAGCTTCGAGATGTTCCAGCCGGCCATGACGGTGGCCGCTCGCGACCGCCTCACGATGGAGAATGAGCTGCGCCGGGCCCTCGAGGAGAACCAGCTCTTCCTGCGTTACCACCCGCAGGTCGACCTGGCCAGCGGGAAGGTGGTGGGGGTGGAAGCTCTGGTGCGGTGGCAGCATCCCACCCGCGGCGAGGTGATGCCGGTCGACTTCATCCCGGTGGCCGAGGACAGCGGCCTCATCGTGCCCATGGGGGCGTGGGTGCTGGCCGAGGCCTGCCGCCAGGCCGTGCGGTGGCGAACCGAGCTGGCCCACCGGGCACCGCTGCGGATGGGTGTGAACGTGTCCCCGCGCCAGCTGACCGATCCGGGATTTGCGGAGCAGGTCACCGATCTGCTGCTGGAATCGGGTCTTCCCGTCAGGCAGCTCGAGTTGGAGGTGACCGAGAGCACCCTGATCACCGACGCCAGCCCTGCTCTGGCGACCCTGAAGGTGCTCCGCCATCGAGGCATCAGCGTGGCCATCGACGACTTCGGCAGCGGGTACTCCTCTCTCGGGCACCTGCGCCGTTTTCCGGTCGACCGCCTGAAGCTCGACATGTCCTTCATCGCCGGCCTCGGTCGCACCGGCGGCGAGGTGGGACGCCAGAACCACACCGCCCTGGTGGCCGCCGCCGTGGACCTGGCCCACGCCCTGGGCATCTCGGCCCTGGCCGAGGGGGTGGAGACCGAGGAGCAGCGTCTCGCCCTGGTGGCCATAGGCGCCGAGGAGGCGCAGGGGTACCTGTGGACCCGCCCGCTGCGCAGCGCCGACCTCCCCGACTGGCTGTCTCGTCACCCCCTTGCCTGACCGCCGGTCCCACCGGCGCCCGTAGTCTCGGTCGGTGCTCGGCCTGCCGACCTCCATCCGTGGCTGCCTGTTCGACCTCGATGGAGTCCTCACCCAGACGGCCACCGTGCACGCGGCAGCGTGGAAGGAGATGTTCGACGCTTTCCTCCGGGACCACGCCGACGCCACCGGGAAGCCGTTCGTCCCCTTCGACCCCGTCCGGGAGTACGGCGCCTACGTGGACGGCATGCCCCGCGCCGACGGGGTGCGGACCTTTCTCGCCTCCCGGGGGATCAGCCTGCCCGAGGGGTCGCCGGACGACCCGCCCGAGGCCGAGACCGTCGCCGGCCTGGGCAACCGGAAGAACGAGCTGGTGCTGCGCCTGATAGAGGAACGCGGCGTGACCGTCTTCGAAGGCTCGGTGCGCTACGTGGAGGCCGTCAGGGCGGCCGGCCTTTCCAGCGCGGTGGTGTCCTCCAGCGCCAACACCCTGGCCATCCTGCAGGCTGCGGGGCTGACGGGGTTGTTCGACGTTCGCGTCGACGGTGTCGTCGCCGCCGAGCGGGGGCTGCCGGGAAAACCCCGCCCCGACACCTTCCTCGCCGCCGCCGAGGAGCTGGGCCTGGAACCGGACGCGGCTGCGGTGTTCGAGGACGCCCTCGCCGGCGTGGAGGCCGGCGTGGCTGGCCGCTTCGGGTTCGTGGTTGGGGTGGACCGCATCGACCAGGCGGCGGCGCTGAAGGCGCGCGGTGCCGACGTCGTGGTGTGCGACCTGGCCGAGCTGCTGGAGGAGGGATGAACGGGCCCCCGCGGTTCGAGCCCGAGCCGTGGTGCGTGCGGGAGACCGGCCTGGACTTCGCCAACCTGGCCCAGAGCGAGTCGGTCTTCGCGCTGGCCAACGGCCATCTCGGGCTGCGTGGCAACCTCGACGAGGGTGAGCCCTACGGCCTGCCCGGCACCTACCTGAACGGGCTGTACGAGCTTCGCCCGTTGCCCTACGCCGAAGCCGGCTATGGGTACCCCGAGTCCGGCCAGGCCATCGTCAACGTCACCGACGGGAAGCTCCTGCGGCTCCTTCTCGACGACGAGCCCTTCGACGTCCGCTACGGCAAGCTCCGCTCCCACGAGCGGGTGCTCGACATGCGGGCCGGCACGTTGACACGTGAAGTCGAGTGGGTGTCGCCGGCCGGTCAGGCGGCACGGATCCGCTCCGTCCGCCTCGTCTCGTTCACCCAACGTGCCGTGGCCGCCATCAGCTACGAGGTCGAGGCCGTCGACGACGCCGCCCGGGTGGTGGTGCAGTCGGAGCTGGTCGCCAACGAGCCGATGCCCGTCTCGGAGCAGGACCCGCGGGCGGCGGCGGTGCTCGAGTCGCCGCTGGTGTCGGAGGACCATGGCTCCCACGGCCCTTTCGGCGTGGAGCTCGTCCACCACATGAGGGCCAGCGGCCTCCGCCTCGCCGCGGCCATGGACCATCTGGTGGAGGGCCCTCCCGGAACGGTGGCCAACGCCGAGTCGGCGCCGGACACCGGCCGGGTCACGGTGACGACGGTGCTCGAGCCGGGCCAGCGCCTCCGCATCGTCAAGCTGCTCGGTTACGGGTGGTCGAGCCTGCGCTCCAGGAGGGCCCTGCGTGACCAGGTGGTGGCCGCCCTCACGGCGGCCCGCCACTCCGGTTGGGACGGTCTCCTCGAGGAGCAGCGTCAGTACCTGCAAGCCTTCTGGGACCGTGCCGGCGTGGACGTCGAGGGTGACCCCGAGATCGAGCAGGCCCTGCGCTTCGCCCTGTTCCAGGTGCTGCAGGCCGGCGCCCGGGCCGAGGGACGGGCCATCCCGGCCAAGGGCCTCACAGGTACCGGCTACGACGGCCACGCCTTCTGGGACAGCGAGACGTTCGTGCTCCCGGTGCTCATGCACAGCTTTCCCAAAGCGGCGGCCGACGCCCTGCGCTGGCGCCACTCGACGCTGCCGGTGGCGAGGGATCGGGCCCGCACCCTCGGCTTCCGGGGCGCGGCGTTCCCCTGGCGGACCATCGCCGGCGAGGAGTGCTCCGGCTACTGGCCGGCGGGCACAGCCGCCTTCCACGTCAGCGCCGACGTGGCCGATGCCGTGGTGCGCTACGTGGACGCCACCGGCGACGAGCAGTTCGAGAGCGAGTGCGGCGTGGAGATCCTCGTGGAGACGGCCCGCCTGTGGCGCTCCCTCGGGCACCATGACGCCCGGGGGAGGTTCCGCATACCGGGGGTGACCGGCCCCGACGAGTACAGCGCCCTCGCCGACGACAACGTCTACACCAACCTCATGGCCCAACAGAACCTGGCCGCCGCGGCCGACGCCACCCAGCGCCATCCCGACGCGGCGGCAGCCCTGGGGGTGAAGCCGGACGAGGTGGACGCCTGGACCGCCGCGGCGACCGCCATGTTCGTTCCCTACGACGAGGCTCTCGGCGTGCACCCCCAGGCCAGCGGCTTCACCGGCCACGACGTGTGGGACTTCGCCTCGACGAGGGAAGACCAGTACCCGCTGTTCCTCCACTTCCCGTACTTCGACCTGTACCGCAAGCAGGTCGTGAAGCAGGCCGACCTGGTGCTGGCCATGCACCTCCGGGGGGACGCCTTCACCGACGAGCAGAAGGCCCGCAACTTCGCCTACTACGAGCCGCTGACGGTCCGGGACTCCTCGCTGTCGGCGGCCACCCAGGCGGTGCTGGCGGCCGAGACGGGCCACGTGGAGCTGGCCTACGAGTACCTGCACGAATCGGTCCTGGTCGACCTGCACGATCTCCACGACAACACGGGCAACGGGCTCCACCTGGCCGCCCTGGCCGGGGGATGGTCGGCCCTGGTCGCCGGGTTCGGCGGGTTCCGGGCCCGCAACGGGGCGCTGGCCTTCGCTCCCCGCCTCCCCGCCGCCATCTCGCGCCTCACCTTCCACCTCCAGTACCGGGCCCGGTGCCTGCGGGTGTCGGTGACGCCGGCTGAGGCGACGTACGTACTGCGTTCAGGGGAACCGATCGAGCTGACCCACCATGGCGAGCCCCTGACCGTCGGCACCGATCAGCCCGTCAGCCGCCCAGTCCCTTCGATCCCCGCCGTGCCCCCGCCGGCCCATCCCCCGGGCCGCGATCCGGCCCGCCACCACCTCACCGGCGACGAGTAGCACCCGCGTCCACACCCCCGCCCCCGGGAATCCACAGCCTTTACCCCCTTGCGCTCCACAGGGCTCAGGGCAGAAGGTATGGGGGAGGAGGCGATTCGATGGACGTTCACTCGAAGGCAGTAGCCGAGGAGCTGCGGCGGCGGCGCCTGGGCCGCCCGGAGCTGATCAGCTCGCTGGAGGATTCCACCCGCTCCACCTGGCTTCCCGGAGACATCGAGAAGGTGCCGTCGTCGTTGCTGGTGCTCGCCGCGGTGTCCCTGGCCCGACCACCGGACGCCTGAGAGCAGGCCGGTCCGGCCGGTCCTGGGGCCGACGGGTCAGTGGGTGTGGCTGCGTCCACCTCGGCACCCAGCGCCCGCCACACGGGCTGCACGTTGGCATGCCTCTCGTCGGGGACGACGGGGATCGACAGGGTCAGTGGGTGTGGCTGCCCTCCACCTCGCCACCCAGCGCCCGCCACACGGCCTGCACGTTGACATGCGTCTCGTCGGGCGGCAGTGAGCGCAGGGCGTCCAGGACGGACTGCGGAGCGTGCTCGGCCTCGGCGTGGAACAGGAGGTCGTCGCTGCGGGCCGGGAAGGCGGCGCCGGCCAGGTGCCTGGCCAGTTCGGCCCGCTGGTCCGCGGCCGGCGCGCTGACGCCGATGCCGACCCTCTCCTCGGCCCTGGCTGAACGCCCCGGGCCGACCTCGGGATCCTCCTGCAGGCGGTCCTCCCGTGCCCGCGACTCCTCCGGCGCGCCTCTCAGCATCGACTCCAGGTCGTGGCTCATGGCGTCGTCGATCCTCGGGCTGTGCTTGTCGGTCTCTCGTTCCATGGCCGACGTTGTGCCCGCCGGCGCGGGACACGAACCGCGCGCGATGGTGCGGGCATGGCCAAGAGCCGCCTCGGAGTCGCCCTCCTCCTTCCCGCTGACATCGCCGCCGAGGTCGACGGCCTCCGGCGCGGCCTCGGGGACGGCGCCCTCGACCGGATTCCTCCCCACATAACCCTCGTCCCGCCGGTCAACGTGAGGGAGGAGCGGGTGGACGAGGCGTTCGCCGTGCTCCGCCGGGCGGCCGGGACGACACCTCCCCTTCGCCTCACGCTGGGGCCGCCGGCCACCTTCCTTCCCGACAACCCGGTGGTGTACCTGCCGGTCACGGGCGACATCGAGGCGCTCCGGGCCCTCCGCGACGCCGTGTTCGTGGAGCCCCTCGCCCGGTCCCTCACCTGGCCGTGGGTGCCCCACGTCACCCTCGCCGACGAGGCCGCTCCCGAGCGCATCGCCGCCGCCCTCACCGCCCTGAACGACTACGTGGTCGACGCCACCTTCGACGGCGTGCACCTCCTGCGGGAGAACCCCGGCCGAGTCTGGGAGCCGATGGCCAACGCCCTCTTCGCCCGCTGATCCATCTTTGTCACCGAAGGGACGCCAGGAGCCGCGCAGGGCACCCGGTTTGGCTATGCGCCCGTTTCGCGTCGACCTAGAGCTTTATGGAGCTGAGCTCACCGTCCTTGGAGATTCGCCGGTTGCTCTACCGCTGAGAAATCGGGCCGACGCCAGTCAAGAGAAACGTGCCCCGCTTCCTCTGAAGCGGCCTGATCGGCGGCGTCCGCCGGGAGCAAAACACCACTGCAGCGGGTCGACGACTGCTGCACGTGCGACTCCGGTGGATGCTCCTCGCGGCCGCCATCCCCGGTCTGCTCCATCCGCGCTGAGCGCCGGTTACCGGCCGCCGGTCCGGTCGGAGTCGGGCTGAGGACAACACCCGACGTCCCGCGGCCATAGGTGCCTATCCCGGCGTCGGCTCCCGACGAGTGGGAGCCCGCCACGGCGCGGGAGGCGAATGGACAACGTTTAGGCGCTCCGGGAGGTGGGTGGTGCCGGCCCGGCGCGGTACTTGGGATGGCGCCAGTCGTCGGGCGGAACCATCTCCCGTTTGCCCTTGCCCTCGACGAGGGACCACTTCTTGTAGGTCTTGAGGTGGTGGTGGTGGCGACAGAGCCCGTCGAGCAGGCTGAGCAGCGTGATCTTGATCTCGGCCCAGTCCTCCCGATGGTCGATCTCCAAGCGCACGGCCCGGTTGCAGCCCATCACCGTGCAGGTGGGGTTCAGCCACTCGAGCGCGGTGCGCTGCAAGGAGCTGGGACGCCGTCCCACATGGGCGACGTTGACCACGTCGGCGCCCTTGGTGACCACCGCGCCGAGGAACACGTCGCCCGACCCGATCATGGCCTGGACCACCGATACCGGCACCGGACCGAGGCCGGCGATCTCACAGACCTCGTCGTCTATGGGCCAGCCCGTACCAGCGTCTCCCAGTCGATACGCACTATGACCTTTGCCGGCCGCACCGGCGGCGCCATCGGGTCATCGGTCACCGGCTCCTCTGAACCATCAGTGTCCAGGTCCGAAGAGCCCCCGCTCACCGGCTCCGAATCGCCATTGTCCGAGTGCGGAGAGCCCCCGCTCACCGGCCCTGAACCGCCAGTGTCCGAGTGCGGTGAACCCCCGGGCACCGGGCCCTGTCCCTCAGGGGCCCCCTCCCCACCGGGTCCCTCCCGCCTGACGGCGGGCCCCTCCCGGCGAGGCCCCTCCCGTACGGGCCACCCGGTGATCTCGCCGTCGGCGGCTGCACCAGCTTCGGCAGCCGGGCGCGGTGTTGAGGGAGTGGCCGAGCCGTCCCTCCGGCCAGTGCTCCGGCCGACTGTAGATCCCCTAGGTGGCTCAGAGGTCCCGCCCGTGCTCGGCGGGCCGCCCGCGGGTCCCGTAGGTGGCTCAGAGGTCCCGCCCGTGCTCGTCGGGCCGCCCGCGGGTCCCGTAGGTCGCTCAGAGGTCCCGCCCGTGCTCGTCGGGCCGCCCGCGGGTCCACTAGCTGGATCGGAAGCCCCGCCCGTGCTCGGGCCGCCCCTGGCTTCCGTAGCTGGCCCAGAAGTCCCGCCCGTACTCGTCGGACCGCCCGTGGATCCACTGGCTGGATCGGAAGCCCCGCCACCGCTGGCTCCACCGGGGGTCCCAACGCCAGCGGCGGTGGAGCTGGCGGCGCGCTTCTTGGCGGCCGCTCTTGCGTCGGCGGCGGCCTTGGCGGCGGCCTTGGCGGCGGCCCTGGTGGCGGCCAGCAGGCCGTCGGCGAGATAAGCCTCCTCGGGCTCCCGCCGGCCCTCGGCCCGCGCCTTTTCGAAGATCCTCTGCGCATGGCCCTGCACGATCGACCAGATCTCGGAGACCTCTTCGAGAGTGGAGCGGTAGGTGATCTCGCCTGCCCCATCCACGGTGCGGCGCCGGCGCAGGAACCGGGAGCGGTGGATGGCGCGGTGGGCAGCGGCGGGGTCGGGCTCGGCGGCGGCCTTGGTGCGGGCGCACTCGTCCTTGAGCTCACCCAGAGATCCCTTCTTGGCCAGCTTCACCAAGCGTTCTTCGGCCTTGGGGTTCTTGGTGGCGGCATCAGCGATGGCGCCGGCCTGGGACGACGACACCTCTCCGGCCCGAGCGGCGGCGTCGAGGCCGGGCAGCTTGGCCAGCGCCTCGGCGGTCTCCAGTGTCTCTTTGGCCTTGGCCACGCTGGTGCCGGATTTCTTGGCCAGCTGATGGGCGGGGCTCATGTGGCCCTCGCGCTCCCACAGCTTGGTGTCGGCCACCTTCTTGGCGGCCAGAGCCTTGATGGTGGCCAGCATGTTCTCGGTGGCGATGGCGTCGTCCACCACGCCCTGTGCGGTCACCGCGGTGATCTGGTTGGGATCGAAGGACGCGGCATAGCTCGACACCGCCTCCCGGATGCCCTTCATGGTCGAGCCGTCGAACATTGACACCCCCTCGTTCCTCTCGATTGATTCAAAGAGGAGGGCCGTACCGCCGGCACCTCGAGGCGTTTCCGTCCGTACTGCTGATCCTGAAATGAGGATACAACTCGACTGTGACAAGTACTTCCTGGGAGCAGCGACACCACCTTCACTGTGCATGCACCAGGGCTAGAGCGGCCGCGGATGCTCAAGATCACACCGCTGCCTCACCACCAAACCGCATCAACGAAGGGACCGGAAGGCATCCCGGCGGCCGCCCACCATGCTGCCTCGGTGCCAGCCGAGACAGCAAGAACCACAGATGGTGGTGACGTCTCAAACTGCCCGCTGGCAGCCAATGGGTGCCCAATGACGGCCACACGGAGTGTGGTCGGCGCGAAGGGACGTCTTCGACGACCTCGCGCCCGGACCCGGCGGTAGGGGACAGCCTCGGGTCGTTCGGAGCTAGTGGTGCGCCGTCGGGAAGCGATAGCGGGTCTGCGCGAAATGGCCCTTGGCGAACGCCAGCACCTTTGTCGGAGCGACCTCGAACACGACGGCCGAACCGCCGTCCTGGTGATGGAACATCCCGTCCTTGACCGCGAAGTCCCAGCCGCCCTGGTACTTGCTGCGCCACAGATCGGCCAGTGCGCGCAGCTTCGTCTCGTCGCTGACCCGCGCTGCGTCGCCTTCCACCACGACGTCGAGCCCCTGGTTCCAACGATTGGAGCCGGTTGTGAGCACGACCCGCGGCTCGCCGGCCAGGTTCACTGCCTTCTGCTCGGCTGGGCCCGTACAGAAATGGAGGTGGTCGTCGTTCCACACCGCTGGCAGTGGCGTGACGTGCGGACGGCCGTCGCGCCGGACGGTCGAGATCCAGAACAGCTCCGCGGTCTCGAGCACGTAACGCACGTCCGGCGACGGTGTCGGCGGTGATCTGGGATCACCGAAGCGGATGTCCTGTTCGGGAGTTGGATCCATGCCCATTTTGACGTTACCGCGACTATCGGCCACGGCGGGTCTCACAGGCTCCTCTCGGTCGGGCTGCCGGAGCAGATGGGGTGTTTGCTGGGCAGCACCTGGGTGGGCACGTCGGGTCATGCGGGTATTCCGGCAGTCAGGTCGTCCTCTCCGATGCAGCGGGCCACCAGCACGGCGCGAACGCGACCGGCAGCCATAGCCTTTCTGGGGCGGTCTGAGCGTGCTTCGATCCGGCGTTTCAGGCTAAGGGGTTTGGCCAAGGCGCTCGTTAGTAGATACTCCCGCAGCAACGGATTCGGACAACTGTGGCGACGAACTGAGTGTTGTTGGGCGGACACCGGAACGGACGTTGCTCCCAGACGAAAGCGTTGGGGCGCGTGACCATCGGTCCGAATGCCACGGGTAGTCTGCAGCGATGACGCGTCCGGCGTTTGAATGGATCTGCGAGATCGAGCCGCCGACCAAGCCGGACATGATGCACGTGCGTCATCAGATCGGGGTGCTGAGCAAGCTGGCCTCGGCCTACCTGATCCCCGACAACCACGTCGGGCGGGCGACGGTCTCGAGCATCGCGGTGGCCCACGAGGTCGATCGCATGGGTGGGCGCTCGATCGCCTGTCTGAACGCCAGGGACCGAAACGCCCTGGGGTTCCGGCGCGATCTCCTCACCGGGGCGGCCTACGGCGTCGATGAGTTCCTGTTCGTCTACGGCGACGATCCCGCATCGGGATCCAGG
>DATLOM010000006.1:0-14935 GCA_035536185.1 Acidimicrobiales bacterium
CGCCATCACCGCCACCTACAGGTACGACGCCTACGGCAACACCACCGCCACCACCGACCCCGGCGTCAACCCATTCCGCTACGCCGGCCAGTACACCGACACCCGCACCGGGCTCATCTACATGCGCGCCCGCTGGTACGACCCGGCCACGGGGAGCTTCTTGACCCGCGACCCGCTTGAAGCCGTGACGCAGGAGCCATATGGGTACGTGGGGGGTGACCCGCTGAACCGGGTGGATCCTGACGGGATGAAGCATCGACCGAAGGATGATGGGTTCGACTGGAAAACCGTATATACCACTCCTCAGACGCCGATCAAGTGGAACGCAGTCGCAACGCCCTTCCTACCATTTCCTCGATTTGGGCGCAACTTCACCTACTTAGGTATCAGAAGTGGCACTAGCAGTTACTGCGCCGTCCAATGGACAGTAACAGGATCTGGTGACGATATGATAATTCGGGAGCGTACTCTTAAAGTACTGCTGAAATGGCAGCAAACGGAGTCCTGGACAGCAGACTTTGGCACTGGAGAACTCGGATCGACTAAATTCGGGACGCCACGCCTCGACCCTCTTGACCCATATCTAATCAGTGTCAAGAAGAATTCGTACCGTATTGTGTATGAGCACGGGGGACGGTTCGGTTGAACCGCCTAGTAGTGACCCTCTTTATATTGTCTGCGTTTTTGACCAACGGGTGCGGAGCAAGATCAACGGGCTCCGACGTTGAAGTTCAGCGACCAGACACGACGACTCAAACAGACCAGTCAGAGGAGATTACGACTCCTGCTCCAACTGGAGACTGGGTAACTATAGACCGTGGTGAAGCGCTGGGGACCACATGGCAGCTGCACAGGGCCAACGCGGCGCCGGCGGGCGTATGCTGGGCCATTGAGCTAGATCCTGAACCAAACATCGCATTTCTACGTGAGGAGTTTCCCGGAGTAAATGATCTGCCATCTGGCTCAGTTCCGAAGCCTTCAGCAGCGCTAACCTATAAAGGACATGTCCCAGCCTGCTTCGAGGAACTAAGTGCTAGAGAGGATCCCGATTCAGCGCTACGTGTGCCGTTCTTGTACCAAAGTGAGACCGACTCGTATCACTTCGTTTCTGGGTTTGTGACCGATGAGATAAAGGTGGTTAGCCTAGAGTTCGATGACGGCACAGCTCTTGATGTGCCAAGTCCCAGCGGACGGTTCGTCCATGTGTTCAATGGGAGGGTTCTCAAAAAGATTACCGCACGAATCAGCGATTTCGGCGAGGTCGATTGCCCTGTCATCGAAGGGCCTGAGGCGGCGTGGCTGGTAGTTTGTGGTGGCTCCATCGGCTCAGGCCGGTGACCCAGCGCCGGAGAGCCGCTTCCAGTTCTTGAGGGTTGGCTACAAGCTGCTGCGCCACCCCCGTCTTCTCATCATGAGAACCTCACGAGAACGTTGGGCGCAGTGGCCGCCCGAGGAACGTGTAACCACTGAGGAGCCAGTTCATCGCTACGCCTACGACGGCTGCACGACGCGGTCTACGCCGAGGAGTGGAGCGCGCGTGCAGCTACGGCAGGGGTGCAGCGTTCAACAAAGGCACACCAGCGCAACTTGCGGTCCGCCGGCCGCCGCCACTGTCCGCACTACCCCCGCCTGCAGCGCCACATGGTCCAATTCCCAAAGCATCGTCCTGATTGTCGGCTTGGCGTTAATCTGGCCCTACGCGTTCAAGTGGGGAGTGGCTGCCGGCTGCCGCCGTCGACCCCGTTGGCCGCGCCGTGCTCCACGAGCGGAACTTGCCCTGACCAGCCAGAACAGGCGGCAAGGGAAGGAAGGGGGCAGCCGGCCATGGCAAGACCTCCCTGCCCTACGTGCGCTTCTCCCCACTTCAACGCGGAGAGCCGTTAATCCTGGGTGGCGCGTGGTCTGCATACTGGGCGTTCGAACAGCGAGCCGATGAGACGCTCGCCGTGCTGAGAGACATGCGCACTGGCGGTCGCTGGGGCATGGTCGGGGGCTCCCTCCTGGCGGCTACTGGTGCTGGGGGGGCTGGTATCTGGATGATCGATGTCATTTCCTAGCGTGATGACCAAAGGCGCGGCACCGTCACGAGACCACCCGGATCTTCACGACGACGAGGTCACTCGAGTGCCCTCTATCCCTCCACACTTTCACGGGTCCGCTCCACCCGCCAGGTGCCGAAGGCGGCGGTCGAGGCGGCCAGCCAGGCGAAGCCGAGCACGTAGCCGGCGATGACGTCGCTCAGGTAGTGCACACCGAGGGCGAGGCGGGAGAAGCCGACCAGGAGAAGCACGACGGTGACGGCGGCGGCGACCACCGATCGCCGGGCCCGCGCCACCTTGGGGAGGACGACCAGGAGCAGCGCCCCGTAGACGATGGTGGACGACATGGCGTGTCCGGAGGGGAAGCTGCGCCCGTGCGCGGTGGCCACCGGGTCGATCACCGAGGGTCGCGGCCGGTTCACGGCCAGCTTCACCGCGGTGTTCAAGAGGCCCCCTCCCACGGTGGTGGCCATGAGGAACACGGCCAGGCGGGGCATGTGCCTCGTCCAGAGCAGGAACGCCGTGGGCACGACCAGCAGGTAGCACCAGAGCGGCGCCCCGAGGAAGGTGACCACCTTCAGGACGCCGACCATCTCCGGCCAGTCGTTCACCCACTCGTTCAGGTGGCGGGCGGCCGCGGTGTCGCTGCGCACCAGCGACCCCTTCCTCGCCACCTGGTTGAGCAGCCAGCCGAAGGGCACGGCCACGAGGAACAGGGCGGCTGCCACCAGCGACAGGCGCAGGCCGTAGCGCTCCTCGGGGTCCAGCCGGCTGCGGAACCACGTCCGCACCGCCCGCGTCAGCTCCGCGGCTCGACGTCCCGGTAGCGGGCCTCGGCCAGGCAGTACAGGCCGTAAGCGGCCAGCCCGGCGGCCAGGCACCCGAGGAGAAGCGGGCCGTAGGAACCACTGGCCAGGCGCTTGAGGGCGCCGTCGATCCCCACTGCCTCCCGGGGGTCGTGCCGCAAGGCCGCACCGGTCAGGAAGACACCGATCAGGGTGAATACCGCCATCCGGGCGATCATCCCCACGACCCCGAACCGCGAGATCCACCGTCGCTCGGCCCTGCTCATCTCCGATTCGTCCAGGCGCTTGCGGAACTTCTCGGACAACCCGCGCCACCCCACGTACAACCCCCCACCGATGACGCCTATCCCCACGAGAGCGACGAGCCAGGTCCCTCCCGGCCACTCGAGCACCCGCGCCGTCCAGTCCGCCTCGGCGTTCCCCGAGCCAGGCTTCTCGTCGGCCGACACCACGTATCGAAGGGTCGCCGCGAACAGAACGCAGTACAGGACGCCCCGAGCGGCACAACCGACGCGGCGGAGGACTGCCTTCCGGCGATTCTTCTCGTGGCGCTCGCCCACCACCGCCTCGGTGAAGCGCCAGAGGGCGTAACCGGCGAACCCGATGGCGGCAAGGGCGAGCAGGACCCGGCCCAGCGGCTGGTGGGACACAGCCTGGAGGGCACCGTGCTTGTCCGCCCGCTCGTTCCCGTCCCCCGTGGCCACCCGGAGGGCGAGGAGCGCGACCAAGAGGTACATGCCGCCCCGCACGGCCAGGCCCCAGCGGGTAAGGCCCTCCAGCCAGGGGCTGTCGGCGACAGTCTCGACCGCGTCTTCACATTGGTCCTTGACGTCCGACGCCTTGCTGCTGCTGCTGCTACTACCCGCTCCCACGGAGCCCCTGTCCCCGAGCGACGGGCACGAGAAACTTTGTGAGCCTCAACCCCGGTTGCGTTCCAGCAGCACGCTCATGCCGTCGGACAGCTGAGACATCCGGCCGAGGAACAGGCTGCCCTTGGCCATGAGCATCACCCGCTCGGCCCCGCCCTCGGTGAGGCGGGCCCGGGCGTGAGGGAGGTAGCACTGGGCCGAGGCGAGGTGGCCCTGGGTAGGGGCGAAGCCGGGCATGCCGTGCTTGGTCACGAAGGCGGCCTGAGCCTCCTTGCCCGGCTCGATGCTGCCCGCCCTGGCGGCCAGGGCGGCGATGACCTTGTAGTTGCGGGCGGCCACGTCGCCCGAGCCCTGGGGCTCGGTGATCTCGGGGTTGTGCAGCTCGGTGGCGTAGTCGTCGACGTCGGCCATGGGGATGCCGAGGCGGCTGAGCGGCTCCACGGCCAGCGCCTCCATGATCTGGGGCCCCGATCCTCCGGCGGAGACCTTGTGGCGGCCGACGCTGTCGAGACGCACGCGGGGCGACACGCCGTCGTCCGGCCCGATCAGGGCGGCGGCGCCCCCGAGCACGTCCTCGAGGATCGGCAGCTCGTGGCGGAGGTGGCCCTGGAACTTCATGCCCACCTTGGCCAGTGAGCCGCCGGCCACCACCGCCACGCGGCCGAAGACTCCGGAGGCCACGAGGCTGGAGGCCGTGACCAGAGCGGGTACCGGCGCCGCGCAGAAGTTCTTCACGTCCATGCCGGACGCGTCGGTGAGCCCGGCCACCTCGGCCACGGCCTTGGCCATGTTGCCGCCGCCACGCTGGTAGCGGTCCCCGATGGCCTCCTCGCCACATCCGATCACGTAGTCGATCGAGGCCGGATCGACACCGGTGGTGGCGAGGAGATGGAGCAGGGCGAGGGTGGCGGTGGCCTTGGCCGCCAGGTTGTCGAGCAGCACGATGGAGGACAGGGCCTCGTCGCCCTCGTGAGCGGAGACCGCGGCGGCGGCCACCGTGTCGGGATCAGTGCCCAGATGAACGGCCATGGAGCCCGGCCGGCTGGCGACGTCGACGGCGTCCCCGGCGGCCGCCTCGACTCGGGCGAGGTCGAGCGACTTGGCCAGAGGATGGCCAGCCAGCGCGGCCACTGCCTTTTCGGCCACCTCGGGCGCCAGCGTGACCAGCCCGAAGTGGTCGACGGCGGCCAGCAGGCCGAGGAATTCGTGTTCCGGCATGATCTCGCCGGCCGGTCCGAAGCGGCTGCTGCTCCCGTCGTGGCCGGCACCGACCCACGGGCGGGGGGGCAGGTCCCTCGGGTGGAGCGTCCCCATGAAGACCTGGTGGGGCAGGTAGCCGACGGCATCGTCGAATCCGCGGAGGGAAGCGCGGAACGCTGCCTCCACCTCGGGGTGGCCGGGCAGCTCACGCCGCGGTTTGGAGCCGTGCACGGCCAAGCCGGGAATGTGGGCCAGGACCTGGGTGGCGCCGAGAAGGACCGGGTTACTGACCATGTTCATCGACCTCGAAGACAGTGGGAGCGGTGACGGGTGTGGCGACAACTTGTAAGGCCTTTGTGACCAGGCGCCGGCGCCACGCCTTCTCGTCGGCGGGGCCGAGAGACGGGTCGCCGGCCGGGTAGGGGATGCCCCGGGTCGTGACGATGCGGGGCGCCCCCACCCGCTTGGCAATCGACACCAGGTTGCACATCAGGGCTGTTGGGATGCCCCCCCGCTCCAGTTCCTTCGCCAGCGTTGCCCCGCAACGCGTACCTGTTCCTCACGTGGCTGTCAGCAGCGCGGCCTGCACCCCCAGGCGTCGCAGCTCTCCCACCCACTCCACGCCGAAGCGGCGGGCGTTGGCCACGCTGGTGCCGTTGCCGGCGGTGGTCATGTACTCCCGGTGGAGCTGCCCGATCGCGCCTTCGCTCTCGAGCTGGCGGGCGACGTCGAGGGGAAGGATCCGGTTCGGGTCCTCGTTGGCCCACACGGTGGAGAAACCCCCGTGCACCGACCGGTACTCGCCCGCGGGCATGGAGTCCATGCCTTCGAGGGGGTAGCGCAGCCACTTGGTGGCGCGGGCCGACTCGAGGCCGTCGGGGTTGTCGTCGGGCACGAGGGCGCCTTCGGTGAGGATGGCGACGAGAGCCTTGGAGGGATCTTCGAGGGGAGACGCCGGCGTCACCTGGTCGAACTTGGGAAGGGGCACCTCCGTGGCCCGCCGGTCGCCGCCCAGGCGGGCCAGTACCAGGTCGACGGCCCGCTCTGCGCTGTTGCGGTCGTCGAGCCGGTTGAGCCGGGGGACCTTGCCGACCCGGTCGTCGGCCCTGGTGAGGGGCTCACCTGCGGCCACCTTGGCCACTGCCGCGGCGAGGTTGTCGAGAGTCTCTTTCATGGTGCGCCCGGTCTCGCCGCTGGCCACGACCGGGGCCGCCCCCGCCTCGTCCAGGCCGGGATTGTCGGTGTGCATGCAGGCGATGGCGGTGAGACCGGCCTCGTGGGCCGCCGCGACGACCCGGGCGCAGGCCAGCCCGTAGCGCCCGCTGGTGAAGGCGGGGCCGGCCACCACCACGTCGGGCTGGGCCTCCTTGATCAGCGCCATGATCTCCTGGACGGCGGTCGGCGTGGTGGTGGCGTAGTCGTCGCCGCAGTACACGGTGGTCACGATCTCGAACTCGGGCCCCAGCAACTGGGCCAGACGCGTGCCTGGCCCGACCGGCCCGTCCCGGCGCGCCGGCCCCGTGCCGGCCGAGTCCTCGCCGCCCACACCGGTGAAGAACTGGTTCAGGTAGTGGACGATCCTCGTCGTCATGCCGCCGGCTCCGCACAGGTGAGGCGCCCCCAACCCAGGGGGCTGAGGGAGCCGTAGACGACAGCGGTGGGAAGCTCGACCTCGTCGGTCGCCTTCTGTCTCAGCAGGGCGATCTCCTCGCCCCCGAGGGCCCGCTCCACCGCCGGCAGCACCAGTCGTTCGTCGTAGTTGCCTGTGCTCACCATGCCGGTCGCCTTCTCCGGGGGGACCACGATCGAGGGGCCGGTGCCGTCCGAGCCGGCCATCTCGGCGAAGAGGCCGACGGCGGGGATCTTGAGCTCGGCCAGGGCGTCCATCTTCAGGGCCATGTCACCGTCGGCGTTGCCCCCGCCCTCCTTGGTGACGATGGCGGCGTCGAAGCCGGCCGCCGCGCAGAGCTTGGCGGCATGGGCGGAGACCAGCTCCTTGCGGTCCTGGTCCACCGGCTCGGGCGAGAGCATCAGGCCGGCGAATTCCAGGTCCTGCCCGTGGCGCCGGCGCAGGGCCTCGACCACAGGGTGGTTCTGGAACAGGTAGGTGAAGTTCTTGAGCCCAGGATGGCCGAACTGGCCGCTGACGACGGCGCCGTCGTCCATCTCGTCGGGGTCGATGAGCGTGGGGAGGGCGCCCGCGAAGCTGCGGCCGTACACGAAGGAGTCCTTGAACGTGCCCTGGGTCTGCAGGTTGGTGATGGCCCCCACCCGCGGCCGGCCCTCCACCGGGGCACCGGGCACCACGACCGACGGGAGCTCTTCCACCGAGTCGGGAGGAGCTTCGAGGCCGGCATCGGCCAGCAGGACGGCCAGCGCCAGTGAACCGTGACGGAGGGCGGTGTCGACGTCCTCCCACGCCGCGTCGGGCGTCGGCGTGAACTCCACCACCAGGTTGTGGGTGGCGCCCAGCGGCGAGAGGGCGGCGGCCGGCCCGGACATGTCGACGACCGCCTCCTGGGCCCGCGGCAGGTAGCCGGCGACCACCACCGCAGCCCCTCGCATCACGTGGGTCTCACCTCGGCCCTGGGGGCGGGGCGGCCCCAGGAGGCCGGGGAAGATGCCGCCGCCGCCGGGGCCCTTGGTGCGGGGTTCGACGGCGTCGAGGACCTTGACGATGCGGACTGCGTCGCCGGGGGACGCCCACGACACATGCACCTCGGCCAGCGCAGGCGAGGCCATGACGGCCGCCGCCTCGTCGGCCGAGACCGTGAGAGTGCCGCTGGCGTAGGACGTGCTCTCGCCGAGGGCGACGGAGGTCACGTCGTGCACGAGGCGCGTCAACTTCATCGGGAGAAACTACTCACCAACTCGAAACCGGCCTACTTGCATCTGTGGCCGGAAATTTCAACTGCCCAACCTGCTCGGCCTCTAGGATGGAAGGATGGTTCCGGAGGTCGACATGACCGACGAAGAGTGGAAGGCGAAGCTCTCGCCCGAGCAGTACCGGGTGCTGCGGAAGAAGGGCACCGAGCCGCCGTTCACCGGCAGGTACGTGCACGCCAAGGAGGCCGGCATGTACCGGTGCGGGGCCTGCGGCGCCGACCTCTTCCGCTCCGACGCCAAGTTCGACTCCGGCACCGGGTGGCCGAGCTTCACCGAGCCGGCGATTGCCGCCAACATCAAGCTGGAAACGGACCGCAGCCTGGGGATGGCCCGCACCGAGGTGCTCTGCGCCGCCTGCGGGTCCCACCTCGGCCACGTCTTCGACGACGGGCCGGGGCCGACCGGCCAGCGCTACTGCATCAACTCTCTCGCTCTCGAACTCGAAACCACCCCGCAGGAAGGAGCAACGTGACCAACCACATCCGCCACGCCCTGGAGGTCCTCGCCCGCACCGGGTGGACCAAGCACGCCTTCACCGACGACGGGGGGCGCCACTGCCTCCAGGGGGCGTTGTACGACGCCTACGGACTCTGTCCCGACCGCGTCACCGGCGAGCTTGCCGCCGACGTGCGTCTCGTGAACCAGACCATCGAGGAGCAGTACCCGGAGCGCTTCGGCGCCGTCGGCATCTCCCGCTTCAACGACCACCCCGACACCACCCTGGAGGACGTAGTCAGGGTTCTCGAGAAGGCGGCCATCCGCAAGGACGAGCTTCTGACCTGATCCTCCGGCGGGCAGAACCTTCGCTCTGGGCTGTGGTTCTGCCCGCGGAGAGCTCTTGGTGCAGGGGCGGGTCAGCCGCCGTGCTGGCCGCCGCCGGCCTGCTCGTTGGGGTCCTGGTTGCGCTGCCGGTTGTCGTCGGGCTTCTTCCCGCCGGCCTGGTCACGCGGACCGTCGGGATCGTCGCTCATGGGTTCCTTGGTTACCGGATCGACCTTTGCCATCGGTGATGCCTCCTCTTTGATCGCTTGTCCTGTACCTCCCCGGTAGCCAGGAGCGGAAAACCACCGTCCGGCCGCCATTAGCGTCGGGACGTGGCTCGCATCATCGACACCAGTCCGGCCTTCGAAACCTACGCCCGCACGGCCTTCCTCGAGTCGGCGGCGCTGAGAGAGCAGCAGTGGCAGGAGCGGTACGAGGCGGCCCACCCCGACGTCTTCGAGGCCTTCTACGCCAAGGAGCCGGCCACCGACGGCCGCAAGGCGCTGGTTCGTGAGCTGTCCGCCCTGCGCCAGCGGGTGGGAACGGCAGCGCCGGCCATGGTCGAGATCCTCGAAGAGGTCGACCCGCAGGTTCAGGAGGCGCTAGGGGTCGAGTCACCCTCGTCACCGGTCCACGTTCTCCTGGTGGGGCCGTCGTCCACCAACGCCGCCGTCGGACGCCTGGGGGACGAGGTGGCCTTGTTCCACTGCCTGGAGTGGTTCCGCACAGCCGACGGCGCCCGTGTGCTCGCCGCCCACGAGGACGCCCACGCCTGGCACGAGATCGGCCTGGCCGAGGAGCCGCCGGCCGACGACGTCGCCTGGATGGCGTTCTCCGAGGGCCTGGCCATCTCGGCGTCGAGGGCGGTGGTGCCGGGCCGGCCGGACGACGACTACTTCTGGTTCGGTTACGACGGCTTCGAGGACTGGCTGGCGTGGTGCCAGGAGCACCGGGAGGAGCTTCTCGCTCGTTTCGCCGAGGCCCTGGACGATCCCACGGCGTTCGACACCTACTTCGGTGCCGGCTTGGTCGACGGGCGCTGGAGGACGGGCTACTTCGTGGCCGACGAGGTCGTGCGGTCCCTGGGGCGGAGCCTTCCGGAGATGGCGGCCATGACGGTCTCCGAGGGCCGGGAAGCGGTCAGGGAAGTTCTCGGAACTGCTGGTTGACCTGGCCCCAAGGGCCGGGTTTTACCCTGGTTGTGGAGACCATTCCGCATACCAGGGAGAGACCAGAACATGTCTGTAGACCAGGAAACCGCCACTGACCGCTGCTCTTGCGGCTGTGGCTCGATGACCACCGTCACGGCCGCCGGCGAGGACTGCGGCTGCGGCTGCGCCTGCTGCGGTGAAGCGGTGAAGACGGCGGCGGACGAGATCGCCGAGCTGACCAACCTGCGCCAGTCCATCGACGAGAGGCTGGCCGAGCTGGGCAGATGAGGACCTGGGTTGTCGAAAGTCGCACGCGAGTGCGAGCTCCGCGGCGATGACCATTCGTCTACCGGTATTCTCGTCGTAGTGGGGCTGACGGCGGCCCGGAGAAAGGAACCCGGTCGGATGACACTTCGTGAACGGTCTGCAGTGGTGGTTGGCGGCGGGCTGGCCGCTCTCGTGCTCTCGGCCGGCGCGGTGGCGTGGGCCTGCACCCCTTATCCCGACGGCGACAGCTTCGGCAACACTCCCGAGGCACCGCCTCCCTCCCAGGACCGCACGCCGGCGCAGCCTCCTCCGCCCGAACCGCGGCCGCAGCCCCAGCCGGAGGTCCAGCCCCAGCCGGCGGCTGAGACCACTCCTGCTCCGGTGGCCAAACCGGCGCCGGCGCCGGCGCCTGTCGCGGCCGCCGCCCCCGCGCCGGCACCGGTGGCCCAGCGGCCCCCGGCACGGCCCACTCGTAGTGCCGCGCCGGCCAGGCCTGCTCCCGACCGCTCCGCCTCGCCCGCCGGCCCGTCCGTGGCGTCGACCGCCGAGGCTCCGCCGGCACCCGTGGCCGCTCCGCCGGCACCCCCCACCGCGCCCCTCCCGTCGATGGGCACCATGGCCGGGGACCTCTGGGGTGGGTTCGCCGCCGTTCCCGCCACGGTCACGAGGGGCCCCGGCCTGGCCACGCCGGCTCCGGCCGCCGGCTCCGGCGACGCCAACTGGTCCCTCGGCGCCGGGCTCATGGGCGCCGGTCTGGTCGCTCTGGGTGCCGGCACCGCCGGCGTCGTGCGTCGTTCGCGGGCCCGGGTAGCCGTCGGCTCCTAGTTGGCCTCGTCTGGCGAGGGTGCCGGTACCGCGTCGCAGGCGAGGCGGTAGCCGCGGCCTGTGACCGACTGCAGGGCCGGCGCCGCCGGCCCGAGCCGGCGGCGGAGGCGGGCCATCGTCGCCTCCAGCACCTGCGCGTTGGTGGTGGCCGATCCCCAGCCCTGCTTCAGCAGGCTGCTGCGGGACACCACCACTCCTGGCCGTCTGGCCAGCTGATCGAAGACCGATCGCTCGAGCGGCGAGAGCTCCACCGCCTGGTCGTCCAGGAGGATGGTCGAACCCTGCACGACCACCGTGACGCCCGCCATGGACAGCGTGAGGCGCCGCTGCTGGACGTGATCGGAGAGCGCCCGCACGAGCAGACCCAGGCGCCCGACCTCGGGTTGCAGGGGCGCGTCGATCCCCTGCTCACGGGCGGCGCCGCCGCAGACGGGGCCCACGCAACCGGCCACCACGTTGTCGTTGAAGGCGTGGCGAAGCTCGTCGGCTGCCCCCATGCGGCCGGCGATGACGAACAGGTTGTGCACGGCGGGGGCGGACGTGAAGGTGACGGCATCGAGCTTCCCTGAACACGCCGCCTCGACCAGGCGGCGGGCGGGCCCGTCGTCGTCGGGCATGCGCCAGCGGTACACGGGCACGCTCACGACGTCGGCGCCCACCTCGGTGAGAGCTGCTGTGAGCTCAGGGCTTTCCATGCCGTACTCCTGCACGGCGACGCGTTTGCCGGCGAGAGGCTCCGCTCGCAGGAGGTCGACGATCTCCGGTAGCCGCTCTGTCGGGGACCGCTGCCACACCTCCAAACCGGCCGACTGGACCGCCGCCGCGGCCTTGGGGCCACGGGCCACGACGAGCGCCGTGCTCAGCGCCGCGGTGAGCTGGGCGCCCAGGCCCCAGGTGTCCACGGCCTCCAGCCAGGCGCGGATCCCGATCCCGGTGGTCGCCACCAGATAGTCGGGCGGGCGTTCGATGAGCGACATGGTCGCCGCCCGCAGGGCGTCGTCGTCGGCCAGGTACTGGGTGGAGATGGTGGGCCCATGGAGCACCTCGGCCCCCCGCCGCTTCAGCAGCTCGGCCTGCTCGCTCCACCGCCGGTCCGCGGTGATGCCCACCACGTACCCCTCCAGAGGTTGCAGCGCCACGTGCCCGATTGTGGCCCACGGTTGTTTCATCCACGTTTCGGTGGGCGCAACACGACGTGAGCAGCAGCGTCAGGAGAACGTATCCTTCCGGTGACATCACGGCAACGGAGGGAAAACCCCGCCGCGGCAGGCTGCTGGCATGTCCTCCAAAGGCTTTCGCCAGGCCGGCCACACCCCGAGCCTGGTCGCCGCGCTCGTGCACTTCGACGTCTCGTTCATGGTCTGGGTGCTGCTCGGTGCCCTCGGGGCGTACGTGGCAAAGGACCTGGGGCTCAACGCCGCGCAGAAGGGGCTGATGGTGGCCGTTCCCGCCCTGGGCGGAGCGGCGTTCCGTCTGATCGTCGGGCCGCTGGCCGACCGCGCCGGCACCAAGCGCACCGGCCTGGTGACGCTGGCTCTCACCCTGGTGCCCCTGGCCTGGGGCTGGCTGGCCGGAGGCACCTTCCCCCAGGTGTTGGGCATCGGCGCTCTCCTCGGCATCGCCGGCGCCAGCTTTGCTGTGGCCCTGCCCCTGGCCAGCCGGTGGTACCCGCCGGAGTACCAGGGCCTGGCCCTCGGCATCGCCGGCGCCGGCAACTCCGGCACCGTGATCGCCGCTCTCGCCGCGCCGAGGCTGGCCGAGCGCTTCGGGTGGCACGGCGCCTTCGGCCTGGCTGCCATTCCCGTGGTGCTGGCCTGGATCGCCTTCCTGGTTCTGGCCAAGGAGCCGCCCCGCTCACCCCGGGCCAGCGGGAGCATCTTCTCCCTGCTGGAGGAGCCCGACGCCCGCTGGCTGTGCAGCTTCTACCTGGTCACCTTCGGCGGCTTCGTCGGCCTGGCTGCCTACCTCCCCATCTTCTTCGTCGACGGCTTCGGCCTCTCCAAGGTGAGCGCCGGCGGGTACGCGGCATTGTGCGCGGCGGCCGGTTCCTTCCTCCGTCCCGTGGGCGGCGCCCTCGCCGACCGCTTCGGCGGCGCCCGCGTGCTCACCAGCGGGCTGGGGGTCGTCTCCCTGCTGGCCTTCGGGCTGGCCACCCTCCCCGGCCTCGGCGTCACCGTGGGTCTGCTGTTCGCCACCATCGGCTGCCTGGGCACCGGCAACGGTGCCGTCTTCCAGCTCGTCGGTAACCGCTTCCCGGCCCGCATGGGTGCCATGACCGGCCTCGTCGGTGCCGCCGGCGGGCTGGGGGGCTTCCTGCTCCCCTTCGCCTTCGGCTCGCTGCGGGGGGGGACCGGTGGCTTCGCCGCCGGGTTCGTGGTGTTCGCCGTGGTGGCCGGCTTCGCCTCCGTCGGGGTGGACCGCCGCCGGCGGGTGTGGCGCACCGTCCCCGAGCTGGAGATGGTCGTCTGATGGCCGTCTCCAAAAAGACCCTCGTCGTGGCCGGCAACGGCATGGTCGGCCAGAAGCTGCTCGAAGTGCTGGTGGAGCGGGGTGCCACCGCTGAGTGGGACATCGTCACCTTCTGCGAGGAGGGGCGGCTGGCCTACGACCGCGTCGGGCTCAGCTCGTTCTTCGCCGGCACCAGCGCCGAGGAGCTTTCCCTGGTGGCGCCCGGCTTCTTCGACCACGCCGGGCTGGAAGTCCACATCGGCGACGCGGTGGCCAGCATCGACCGCAACGCCGGCAAGGTGCTCTCGGCCCGGGGCACCGTCATCGCCTACGACGCCCTCGTCCTGGCCACCGGCTCGTACCCCTTCGTGCCGCCGGTGCGGGGCAAGGACACGCCCGGGTGCTTCGTCTACCGCACCCTCGACGACCTGGAGGCCATCCGCGAGTACGCCCTGGCTTCGGGCCGCAGGGTCGGTGCGGTGGTGGGTGGCGGCCTCCTCGGGCTGGAGGCGGCCAACGCGCTGCGCAGCCTCGACCTGGAGACCCACGTCGTGGAGTTCGCTCCCCGGCTGATGCCCGTCCAGGTGGACGAGGGCGGTGGCGCCGTCCTGCGCCGGCGCATCGAGGGCCTCGGCGTCATCGTGCACACCGGCATGCAGACCAGCGAGATCCTGGCCGGCGACGACGGCCACGTCGCCGGGATGCGCTTTGCCGAGGGGGACGACCTGGCCGCCGACCTGGTCGTCTTCTCCGCCGGCATCCGCCCCCGTGACGAGCTGGCCCGCGAGGGGGGGCTCGACATGGGCGAACGGGGCGGCATCGTGGTCGACGAGGCCTGCCGCACCAGCGATCCCCGCATCTTCGCCATCGGCGAGTGCGCCCTGGCCCAGTCCCGGATCTGGGGCCTGGTGGCGCCGGGTTACCAGATGGCCCGGGTCGTCGCCGACCGCCTTCTCGGCGGCGACACCGTCTTCGAGGGCGCCGACCTCTCCACCAAGCTCAAGCTGATGGGCATCGACGTGGCCTGCTTCGGCGACTCCGCCGGCGCCACCCCCGGCTGCGAGTCGATCACCTTCTCCGACCCGGTGGCCAACGTCTACAAGCGCCTGGTCCTGGAGATCGGCGAGGACGGCCCCAGGGTCCTCGGCGGCATCCTCGTGGGCGACGCCTCGATGTACCAGACGCTGCTCCAGATGAGCCGGGGCGACATGCCCACACCGGCCCATCCCGAGGAGCTCGTCCTTCCGGCCAGCACCGGCGCCACGGCGACGGTGGGGGTCGGGGCCCTGGCGGCCACGGCCATGGTGTGCTCGTGCAACAACGTGACCAAAGGCGCCATCTGCGACGCCATCGCCGGCGCCGGCCTCACCGACGTGGCCGGCATCAAGTCCTGCACCGCCGCCGGCACCGGGTGCGGCGGCTGCATCCCCCTGGTCACCGACCTGCTCAAGTTGGAGCTGAAGCGGGCTGGGGTCGAGGTACGGAACCACCTGTGCGAGCACTTCGACTACAGCCGCCAGGAGCTGTTCGACATCGTGCGGGTCCACCGCCTGATGTCCTTCTCCGAGGTCCTCATCGGCCACGGCCGCGGCCTCGGCTGTGAGATCTGCAAGCCGGCGGTGGCCTCGATGCTGGCCTCGCTCGGGCTCGGCGGGAACTACATCCTGGAGCCGGCCCAGGCC
>DATLOM010000007.1:0-50842 GCA_035536185.1 Acidimicrobiales bacterium
TCGCCGGCTGTGCGGCCGACGATGTCGAGGAGATCAACACACTGGGCAAGACGCTGTCGTCGTGGCGCAGCGAGATCATCGCCCACCACCGCACCGGCACCAGCAACGGGCCGACGGAGGGCTTGAACCTGGCTGTGAAGACGGTCAAGCGCTGCGGTCACGGCTTCCGATCGTTCGAGAACTACCGCTTGCGCGTCCTGCTTCACGCCGGCGGCATTAGATGGCCGGAACGGGCAACGGTCCCACCGCTGCGATGTCGCGCTCCCCAGTTAGACGCGTAGAGCCAAATATGCCAAGACGCCGGAGGCACCTGTTGGAGTGCCTTGGCCAGGTCAGCCACGGAGACTCTTACGGCGTGCTTGATGCCGAGGCGGTTCCGGCCCAAGTCCATGGCACGGGGCATGAAGAAATGTGGACCAGCACCGGCTGGTGGGCAACGACGTAGTACGTGTGGATGTCGGAGACCGTCAGGTTGTGGACATTGATGTCGGCCACGTCGTAGAGGCCCACGCAGGTGAGTTCCTCGAAGTCACCGTCGGCTTCGAGGACTAGGTCGACCTCCGTCTCTTGCCCTACCAGCCAAAGGGGGCGGTAGCCGCTTCTTCTCAAAGTGTCGCGCCCCACCCGTCGTACTCGCCGCCTAGCTCAGCTGCCAGCCGTTTTAATTCTGTCTGCGCCTCGGACGGGTCCTCTGCCCCTCTTACAACAACCGGCCAGTTGCTTTCGTCGGGAGGTCGGCGTGTCTCCGCGTCAAACCCGGCAGTCGACAGCTCCTCTGCTGCGCGGCGGGCGGCACGGTCAGAAGGAAAGTATATGAAGTGCTCTACTTCCTGCATTCGAGGCCTCTGCCGGCGCGGGAGTACGCTGGGTGGTCGTCCAATGTCATCCTCCGGGCCATAACCGGACGCGATCCTCTCGCCTATGAGGTCGAGATCGACTGTGACGGATCCCACGGACAAGCGGGCAAAGTCGGGCGTTAGTCGCCATATCCGCCTTTCTCGCTTTCCATCCCAGAGGTACCACGTCTTCGTGAAGCCCTTTGAGTCCACTGCGCCCCGAACTCGCATTCGAGGGAATTGCCGAGCGGAATCCGGAATTGCAGCGTGGCCGACCAGTTTAAAGTTACCACCTCGGACCCCGACCCGAAGCGGAACGACCGCGTGGAACTGTTCTGGGCCTCGGACTAGGTCTGAGAAATCGTCTGGACGGGTTGAGTGAACACCCGGCAACACGCGTATCACCTCCCCGATCGGCGAGTCATGGGTGTACTGCGCGTAGCCAAAGCCTCGGCCCTCGATCGGGATCTCGAGAATATCGCCCGGTTTCACCGTCGCGCCCACCTCGTGTAGTAGGTCCACCGCCCACTCATCACCCGTCGGCGGTAACTCTCTTCATGCGGGCTGATGCTATGGATCTTGTTCGAAAGGATTCCCCCCCTATCACGTCCGACACGCCCGTATTTGGAGATCAAGAATTCTTCCACATTCCTAGCCTTCTCTCTCGACAGGCGTTCAAGACCTTTGATTGGTCGGATTTCTGCGACGTCGCCTAACCCTTTCCCGGCCGCGAGCTTGTGCTGAGCTGCGCGTCTCTTAAAATTATTGGTAATCCCGATGTAGGAGAACCTGCCCGTACTGTCGAACCCACGATAGACGGCGACTGCTTCGTCGGCGTGCTGCGCTACCTTCGTCGCGGCCTTCTCAGCGACCTTGGCGGCCACCTTGGTGACACCCACGCCAACGAGAGCCCCGCCGGCCAGCATCCCGGTACGCAAGAGGCGCTCGGAGCCGCTCATCTTGCGGCCGCCCTCCAGCCAGTCCCGCCCAGTGGCGATGGAGACCGCCTCGATGCCCGCCCCCACCACGGGGACGAAGGGCAGGGCCTTCTTGGCCAGCTTCTTGACCGCCTTGAGCGGCGAGGGGATCTTGATCTTGGGGAACCCGAGACCGTGGCCGTCCTCGTAGAAGGCCACGGGGTTGGCGCCGGCGAACAGGTAGCGGTTGCCCGTCAGCTCATCGCCGCCCAGCTGCAGGTCGAGAGCCGAGGCCACAAACACGTCCGGAGTGGTAAAGCGCGACGTGGTCGGGTCGTACTGCCGCGGCCCCAGCACCACCGCCCCCGTCACCTTGTCGGTCAGAGCCGACTGGAAGCCCAGGGAGGAGTTCGGGGCGGTGACGCCTATCTTCTTGGCCGACCCACCCTTGTCGTCCTTGCCATAGGGGTCATAGGCCGACTGCTGGACCACGGCTCCCCCGACGTCGAGGTGGGTGGCCACGTTGCCCGAGGCGTCGGGCAACAACCAGGTCCAGGTGCGTAACGCGCTGAGTTGGCGGGGGATCGGCTCTTGACCGAGAGCCTCCTGGTCGTCATCGACCAGGTACACCACGTTGGTGGCGCCGCCGCCGTCGGCCTCCTCGGCCAGGTTGCCCGAGGTCCCCCAGTAGAAGTACAGGGTCCGCTCTGCGGCCGTGGCCGAGGTCTCAGTGCGGGCCACCAGGCGGTCGGTGGTGTCATAGACGTAGTCCACGTCGACCGCATCGGTCGCCGCACCTTGGTCGTCGACTCGGGCCGTGTGCCCGGCGGGGTCATAGCCGCTGGCCCGTCGGGCTGACGCGGCCGGCAGCGCCCCCTCCTGGTGGGAGGTGGTGCGAAGGATCTCTTGACCGAGGCCGTCGTAGCCGAGGGCCTCGGTGTCGACCACCGTGCCCGAGATCCCTCCGAAGGTCTCGGTGCGCCGGGACGACAGCCGCCCCGAGGGGTAGGCGGAGGTGGCTCGCGAGCGCAGCGTGGAGCCGAGGCGCACCTCCTCGGCGGCGATGTTGCCCCCGTCGTCTAGGCTGTGGGTGGTGGCTAGCGCCGTGGTGGTGCCGGGCTCGGGGAAGGGGCTGGTCCAGCCGGTAAGGCGCTCGGCTAGGTCGTAGGAGAAGCTGCCCACTCCCCCGGCCGTGGTGCCATCTGGCTGTTCGACCTGCACGGTCTCTGCTGTGCGCAGGCCACCCACATCATAGGAGATGCCAGTGTGGGACCGCACCCGGGCCCGCTCAGCTCCGCTTGGGGTTAGGGCCGCCCACACCAGTTCAGACGGCGAACCGTCGGGCAGGTAGTCGAAGCTGGCCTTGGCTGCGCCGCCGGCGCAATTGCTGGTGCCCCCGCGGCCCAAGCACGTGGTGGCCGGGGCGCCGGAGGCAAAGGTGGCAAAGGTGGTTGTTCGGCCCTGCCAGTCCTTGAGCTGCTCGAGGCGCCCGCCGGGGGAGTATTTCTCGTAGGCGATCATGCGCCCGCCGTGAGTGGCCGTCGCCGGCGAACCGTCGGGGTTGTAGGCAAATCTCTGGGTGCGGGTCACCATGGCGCTGGTCTCGGGCGAGCGCACCTTCTGGGTGGTCTCGGTGAGCCAGCTGCGGTGGTCCCAGGTAAAGGCCTGGGAGCGCAGCAGGGTCCCGACGCCACAGCCGGCGGTGCCGGAAACGGTGCGGGTGGCCAACAGGTTGCCCTCGGCGTCGTAGCCCGCGGTGGGCGCTTCGCCCTCGGCCCAGTTGCAGGTGGCCAAGGTCTTGGCAGTGGCGTGATCGGTCACCACCATCGACTGGCGGGTGTTGTCGGGGTTGTAGGCGAAGGTGGTGGTGCGCACCGCGGCGCCGTCGACCCGATCCTTACGGGTGGTCTGTTGGCCCTCGCCGGAGTACTCGTAGGCCACGGTGTGGCCGGGGTTGGTCGGGTCCTTGGTCTGCTCGGTGAGCTGGCCCAAGGCGTCGTAGCGGTAGGACGAGACGAGCTGGCCGGCAGTGGGCGAGCCGCCACAGGCCGCCTCGCTGCCCCCACCCGATCCGGTCGGCTGTACCTGGCAGGTCTGGTTGCCGGCCGCGTCGTAGCCGTAGAAGGTGTCGAGGGACTTGGTGGCGCTGAGCCGGCGCCGGGAGGCCGTCGCCTCTCCGAAGACGTTGTAGGAGGAGGTGGTGGCCGCCTCCACGCCATCGTCGCTGCGGGGGCCTCGGGCCTCGATCACCTCGCCATGGGCGTTGTAGGCGGTGCGGGTGACCGCCTTCTGGCCAGCCACCGGGGAGGTCTCTGCGGTGGTGACCACCTGGCCGTCGGGGGCGTAGGTGGTCTCCGACTCGGGGCGATCGCCCGCCGCGTTGGTGGCCGGGTGGCGCTCGAGGCGGACACGCCCGGCGCGGTCATAGAAGTACTCGCTCACCGCCACCGATCCCGTCCCTGCCGGTGCGGTGGTGGCCTTGAGGGCCCGGTTGGGCCAGTAGGCGTAGGTGGTGACGCCCCCGATGGCGCTGGTGTCGGAGGACTTGGCGCCGTCGTCGTTCCAGGAGGTCTTGTTCACTACGCGGGGGGCCGCAGCATCGACGCCCGGTCCCGAGGACTCGGTCATCCAACCGTTGGAATCGTAGGTCCAGGTGCCGGTGAAGTCGCCCGCGGTGGTGGTGGCCGTGCCCCGGGGGCTCGTCTCACTGGTCTTCTGGTCGTTGGGGTCATAACCGTAGGCCGTGACGTGTCCGACCGGGTCGGTGACCCGGGTGGCGTTGTCCCGCTCGTCGTAGACCGTGGTGGTCTCGCGCTGGTCCCGGTCGACAAGCTTGGCGATCTTGCCGTAGGGGGTGTAGCCCCAGGTCTTGGCCTTGCCCAGGGCGTCGGTGAGGCGGGTGGGCATGCCCGTGCGGTCATATCCGCCGTGGTCGGGCTTCGTGGGATCACCGAAGGTGGTGATGTCGGCCACGTCGGTCCGGGGGCCGTCGATGGAGCGAAGCCCGCCCCGGTCGTAGTAGGCAAACGAGGTGGTGCGGTCGGTGCCGCTCGCCGCACCCGAGCCGTTGGCCCGCTGGTGCACGGAGCTGAGCCGGCCGGTGTCGTCGCTGTAGGCGAAGTCGCTCACGCGGCGCACGGCGTCGCCGTAGTTGTCAGCCGCGCGGACCTGGGCCAGGTCGGCCACCGCCTCGCAGTAGCCCTCCTTGGTCACCGGTTCGGGGCCGGGCTCGGGTGGAGTGCAGCCGGGAAGGCGCCACGGGCTGGCGAAGCGGTAGGCGAGGGTGGAGACCACCGGGATGGTGGAGGCGCCGGTGGGCAACCCGGGAGTATCAGTCCGGTTAGGGGCGGGCTCGGTGACCTTGGTGAGTAGGCCCAGGTCGTTGTAGGCGTAGGAGGTGGTGGCCGCGGTCCCGTCGGCGCTGTTGCCCTCGGAGCTGGCCACCAGGCGGTTCTGGGCCCAGGAGAAGCTGTCCACGACCGCGCCGGTGTCAGCCCCGGCGTCGGTGATCTTGGCGATGTTGCCCCCCGCCACCCGACCGTCAGACTCGCTCACCGGGCCCCGCCCGGAGACGCCGTACGTGGTCTTGGTCCCAACAGGCGAGGTGGCCGTTGTGGTGCGGGCGCCGGCGGCATCGGCGGGGCCGTAGGCGTATCGCCAGGGCTTGGCTCGGCGGTCGGTGACGGTGGTGAGGCGCTGGGCGCCAGTGTCGAGGCTGTAGCCGAGGCTCGTCGTCTTGCCCAGGGCGTCGGTCACGCCGGCGAGCAGGCCGGTGGTGGCGTCGTAGGAGAAACCCGTGGTGCGCTTTCCCTTCTCCACCGTGGCGTGGTCGGCCTCAGTCACTGAGGTCAGCCGGCCAGAGGTGTAGCCCAGCGCCGTGCGCCGCTCCCACAGAGGGGTGGTGCCCGAAGCGGGGTCGGGCGCGGAGTAGCCGGGGAGGGAGGTGATGGCGTCGAGTAGTCCCTCGGGGTTGTAGGAGAAGCGAACCACCACGGCATCGCCGGTGCGGGAGTGCTTGATGCGCATGAGGCGGGGCTTGACCACCGTGGCCACCGCGACCGCCTCGTGCTCGTAGGTGAGGCGGTTGGCGTTGCGGTCGGTGACCGAGGTCACCCGCCAGGCTGGGCCGGGCAGAGACCCCAGCGAGGGCAGGGCCTTGAGGTTCTCGGCCTGGTAGGTGACACCGTCGGGGCGCACCAGGGAATAGGCGGTGACCAGCCCGGCGGCATCGGTCTCCTCGAATATCCGAAGGCTCACCCCCGGCGGGGCATCCCAGCGCGATCCGGGGCCACCTTGGCGCACGAAGCGGTGGGTGGTGCCGTCGGCGTCGACGAACTCGAGGACCTGGCCCACCACCGTGCCCGCCTCGCTCACCAGGTCGGCCAGGGTCAGACCCGAGCCGGCGTCGAGTGACTCCACGGCGCCCTCCACGCCCTCCAGGCCTGCCTCGAGGTCGCTGACCGACAGGCGCCAGCCCGCGCCGATCCCGTCGAGGTCGCGGGGCTCCTGGGCGTTGTAGGTGCGACGGACAACCACGTTGAGGCCCTGGGCGGGGATGGACACGTCCTCTTGCTGGACAACCAGGTTGCCCGTGCGCAGGTGTACGTAGCCGGTGGCGGTGCCGAGGTCGTGGCGGGCGTAGGGGTAGAAGTGCTCGAGGCCGAGTTCGTCGGAGGCCGCCTCCGCTACCGATGGCAGCGTGGGTGACAGCGCCAGTGGACCGTCGGGATCCACCACGATCGGGCCGTAGACCCTGTCCGGGCTGACGTTACCCGCTCTGTCTATCGTCTTGACGTGGAACCACCAGACGCCGTCGCCCAAGTCAGGCGAGATAGCAGTCAGCGCGAGGCCATCGCCGTCCTGGATGCCGTTGTCCTCGATGGCTTGGTCCTGGTTGAAGGTCCACGAGTAGCCGGCCACACCGGAGGTGGCATCGCTGCCTGGCGTCCACGTGACCGTGGCTCTCCGATTGGATACGGCCACGCCAGCCGGGTGGGTGGCTGAGACCACTGCACCCGGCGGGGTGGGCGCGGTGACATCGACCTTGAAGCCAAAGTTGGCGCTCGGGCCCCAGGTGCCTGCGGCGTTCTTGGCCCGCACGTGGAAGTACCAGGTGCCGTCGGCGTTGACGGTGTAGGGCGGCGCATCGGTGCCGCTGCCCTTGCCCACCGGCTCGGGGTCACGTTCCCCCACCTGGTCGGGCGGGTCGTAGGCGTAGTCGACCACCGGCGAGGTGCTGGCGCCCGCGACCCACGACAGCGCCACCGTGCGGTTGGCGTACCACTTCGTCTTGTCGGGATGGCTGGAAGAGGAGACAACCGGGGCAGCCGGTGCTTCAGCGTCGATCAGGATCTTGCAGCGCGCCGTCTCCCCCCAGACCCCGGCGCCGTTGCGGGATTTGACGTGGAACCACCAACTGCCATTGCCTCGCGTCGGGGAGGCATAGGTGGCGGTGGAACCTTCAGCGATGTTGTCGAGGGCAAACGACTCCGTCTGGTTGAGGTCATAGGAGTACTCGGAGATGCCCGAGAGGTCGCTGGCCGTCCATCGAAAGCTCGGTGTGTTGTTCGTCGACCACGTGGTGGCGCCGCACACGTGAGGCGCGTCGGCAGTGACTGACGGAGGCGGCGGGCCGGTGGAGTCCACCTTGAACCCATAGCGGGCGTTGGTGCTCCAATTGCCCATGGCGTCTCCCGTACGCGCGTTGAAGTACCACTGGCCGTCGCCCGAGACGGTGGTGGCGGGGTACGTATTGGCTGTCTGGGTGGGCGAATAGCCGGCTTCGGCGGTGGCCGAAGTGGTCGGGGCGGCCACCGAGTAGCCGGCCACGCCGGAGCCGGTGTCGGGCTGCTGGGTCCACGAGGCAGTGAAAGACCGGCTCGGGTACCAGGCATTCTGGTCAGGATGGCTGGAGCTCGAGATCCCGGGCCCCGGTGGCGCCACGGTGTCGACGTCGACCCAGATTTCGGCGGTCGGTGCTGACCAGTTGTAGCCGTCGTAGGCAAAGGAGCGGTAGTAGAAGCGTCCTTCGCCCGCCCAGCCGGCGGGGAGTCGGACACAAGGCCGACTCCCCGACGGAGTCCAACCGCTGGTGGTGGCGGTGCCGACGAAGGCTCGTGCTGCGTTGTAGATGTCGAAGCGGACGTAGCCCTGGTCGTTGTTGGGGTCGACGTAGTCGGCGCACATATCCGGCGTGCGCGTGTTGATCCAGCCGTAGGCGGGAGTGGGGTTGGCGGGTACGTTGGCCAGGCGGTTGTAGGTGATGTCGATGTAAGGGCGTTCCCAGTGGGACTCCACGGATCCGAGGCGCAGGTAGTGGCCGGTCCCCCAGTTGTCCATCTCGATCCCGTTGTCCCCCCAGATCCCATGTGTCCAGTTGTGCACCCAGCTCCGCATGTCCCTCGACAGCCACTGTCCGCCGTTGACGTCAGCGTGGATCTCAGCGCAACATCCTCCGGGCTGGTTGCGCCACGTGATGCCCCAGGGATCCCACCACGAGGGGCTCGGGCGCATCACGAAGTGGCTGGGCCCGTTGGACACCGAGTAGAAGTGTCCCCACCAGTCAGCCTTGAGGATGTCCTGCTGCCATGCCGGGGACAGGTCCCACTTCAGGTAGGAGCGGAAGTCCCAAGAACCGCCGTTGTACCAGGTGGTGCCCAACTTGTTGACGTAGTTGGCCCCGTCCCACTGATTGCTGCCGTTGTAGTTGCAGTCCCAGCACCCGCTGCCCACGAAGGCGTCGCCCATCCCTCGATCCCATCCGGCCTTGAACGGTGGGTCGACCGAGACGGGGTAGATGCGGGTGGGGTCATCGAGCCAGGCGTGGGCAGCCTCGACCTCGACGACGAAACGCCCGTTCTCCTTGACCAGGCGCGTCTCGACGGGAGCCTGAGCAGGTTCGATCCCACGCTCTTTGTCTCCTGAGGAGTCGAACATGGAGCCCTTGGGGATCTCTGCCACCCGGTTGTCATCGGCGTCGTAGAAGCCGATGGTGCCATCGGCGTCGGCCTTGGGCGTGACCCTGGAGACGGTGAGAGGGAAGCGGAAGACGTTCGACGCGCCGGCCTTCAGTGGCGAGTTGAGCACCACCAGCTCCTTGAGCTCGTCGGAGCCCACCACGTGGTACTCGAGGTCGACGCCCGCGGCTACACCCCGGTAGCGGATCTTGGAGCCGCTGGCCGTTGGATCCGAGACGCCTCTGGCCCCTTCGAATCCGAACCCGACGGACCATTTCGACGTCGAAGCCCGCACCACCTGGGCGGCGTCCGCCTTGGGCGCGAACGAGAAGGCCACCCGCCCGGAGCGGTTCTTGAAGCCGCGATCGGCATTGGCCACCACGCTGGGGTCGATGGGCTGCCAGACGCCTTGGGCGTCCTTCCAGCTGATGGGCCCCGAGAAGGCTCGAAGCGTGCGGGTGCCGTCGGGGTTCTCGTAGATGAGGTTGGTCTCTGTGCGCTCGAGCAACTTTGCTTTGGCCGGGTCGAAGCTCGGGGTGGCGCGAACCGTCGGGTGGTCCGGTGGCGTTGGCGTCGGCCCGGCAGACGAAGGGGTGGTTGCGTCGGGAGAAGCCGCGGTCTCCTCCGTCGGCGCCGCGGCCGTTGCCGGCTCAGGCGCCGACTCAGCCGCGGCGGGGCGCGCCTTGAACGGAGGCACCAGTGTCGCCACGAGGGAGGCCAGGAGGACCACGAGCAGCGCTCGCCGCCAGGTCTGAAGTCGTGCCGGCCCGGTGCTGGAGCCGCGCGGCCTGGCTCGAGAGGGAGCGGGTCGCCGTGGTGAGGACAGGTGAGTCACTGAAGCCCCTTGTGGTGCAAGTGCCGAGGGAACTTCGCTGTCTGCGCCGTCCTGCCCGTCCCGCCTATCTGGCTGTACGTCAAGTAATATAGAGTTACCGTACGAATGTCAAGGGGACTTCTTGAAAAATGTCGAACCGAGGAGATCTCGCTAGTGCAATCAGAGAAGTGGCTATCGACCTAGCCCGAGAGCAGACCTTCACGGGTACGACAATCGACGACATCGCGCGCCGCCTTGAGGTCTCCAAGGCGGCGGTGTACTACCACTTCCGAGCAAAAGAGCAGCTTCTCGCCAGTCTGGTGGGGCCCCTTCTCGATGAGCTCGAGCAGCTGCTGGAATCCGCTTGCCAGCCTGACAACCAACTCCGAGAGCCGCGGGCCCTCCTACGGGCCTACCTGGACGTGCTGGTCAAGCACCGAGACGTCGTGCCACTGGTCGTCCAGGACGTGTCTGTCATCAACCATCCTGTCCTAGGCGGCCGTCCCGACGACATCGACCGTCGGCTGCGGGCCCTCCTAGCGGCTTCTCTCAATGGCGTGCCTGCAGCCGAGCCCCGTGCCACCGCTGCCCTCGCCGCCCTCCGCCGACCCGTGCTCGTGCTGCCCCTCAGCGACATCCGTCGTCATCGCCGCACGCTGCTTGCCGCCGCCACGGCGGCACTCGGTCTTCGCTCCCGCAAGGACGCCAATGTCGGGGCGGGGGATCCGGAGGTAGACGCCGTTGACCCTGGGGGGTGGGAGAGCGAGGAAGCTGCCACCTTTCCGGCATCGCCGCTCAGCGTAGGCGCAATTCGCCTGTACGTGCGGAAGGTCCTGTCACAGTTTCCCGTGGGTGAGGATGTCCTCGACACCGCCGCGCTGGTCACCACCGAGATGGTGGCATACGTGCTAGCGAGCTGCGACCCCGACACGGATCTGCTGGTGCGGCTCACGAGGAACGACAGCCGCTTTGGCGTAGAGGTTGTCAATGACGACGCCCCGGCAACGGCTTTCGGCTTGGTTCAGCTTACGGTTGGCAGCACCGACCCAGCACTGCGACCCCGCTCGGTTGCGCTGGTCGACGCCCTTGCCGCGGCGTGGGGCATCGAGCGGCGCCTAGGGGAAAGCATCAGATTTTGGGGGGAGTTCCCAATCAGGGGACCGGCGCAAAACTGACGACTCCGTAGAACCGGCTGATCCCGACTTACTCTCAGGTTGTCGGGCTTCCCGGAAAACACATCTCAAAGCGGGGCTACCTGATCGCCGTGCGTCCGATGTAGGAGTCCCGGCGCTCCACGAACCGCTGTAGTACCTCACGGACGGCCTCGATGGCCCCCTGATCGAGCTGAGCCTCAGGGAACTCGGACAGCCACTCGTCGACTTGATTGCCATTGACCACGGCGACATCTCCGATCACCGTGCACCCGGCATCGAGGCGCGGCGCGCCGCGTCCCCACAGCATCAGCGCCGGGGTGACGGGCACAGAGACACCTTCGCTCTTCAGCAGAAGGCGGATCTTGCGCGAGTTCTCCCTTGCTTGAAATACCGGGTCCCGATAAGGCCCTTCCAGGCCAGCTGGCGTGACCTTCCACGGGACATTGGTGTGTTTCGTCTCCACCGCGAACACTCCGGCGGGGCCAACGGCGACGTGATCGACGTCGAACCCAGCGAACTCGATGTGGTCGACGACGTACCACCCGCCGTCGCTCAGTTTCCGGAACAACCCCGAGGTCAGCTGTTCTGCTCGCCCGGCATCCCTGAGGCGTCTGCTCCCGTCGAACTCCAGCAGGTACCAAACAGCCCATCCCATTCCTGCGGTCGCCGCTCCCGCTGCGAACCATGCTCCAGCCTTTGACCGAAGGACCAGCACTTCGACCAGGACGACCGCGATCGCGATGATGACCACGAAGACGCCGAGTACGGACAGTGACTTTGCATTCTCACGGACGAAGAGTCGCCTAATCCTCTTTGCCTCCTGGAACGATCGGCGACCGGCGCGCTTCGACATGTTGCTCCTAGTTAGGGGAAGTAGGCACTCCCTGGTGAAGCTACCTATCGGGTGCGCCCGCAGCAGCGAACGAGTGAGAACTCGTCCGCTGCCAGACCCGTTCCAGAAGCTCGTGTCCCGGGCAAGCGCGAAGACCGGCAAGGGCCACCTTCTCGGCTCGCTCCTTTGCACCTTGTTCCGACAGAACCTCCACTAGCAGAACCGCGGCACGACCTATCTCGGCGCTGGCCGCACCGGGCAGGCCTTCCTCGTGGGCCCACTCGAAACCTCGAGGGGCCTCGAACGGGATACCGCCCACTGCGACAACGACCTCCTCCAGCTCGGCGATTGTGGTGGATGACGGCGATACGGCCACCGCCTTCGCCGCAGCCGAAAGCTGCTCCCAGTCGCTCACCACCTCGCCTCCCACCCGGTACCGCCGCCCCTCGGCATGGGGCAGGTTCAGCGAGCCATCTCCGGCCCGGCCCAGTTGGCGGCGGGCCAACGACACCAGGTTGTTGAACGTCGCCCCGGTCACTACACGGTCCGGCCACAAGGCAGTCTTCAGCCGCTCATCGGTGACCCCGTCGCGGTGGGTGACCAGATAAGCCACCAGTTCGACAACGCTTGGGCTCGAAATCGCCTCGCCGTTGGCCTCCACCGTTACCGGCCCGAGCAGCCGAACCACTACCGGCGGGTTCGGAGGGTCGGTCTCCTGATCCACCGCGGGCGGGGGCGCCTCCCTCGCCCATGTCTCGCCTACCCCCCTTCCCGGCACCAGGGGCACGGGAGCCGTCCGTGGGAAATGGGCCAGGCAGTAGGCGAAGAAGGCACCGGCGCCCGCGCAGCTGGGGATCACCAAGGCGACGACTGGGTCGATCACGCCTCGGTGACGTGGGACAGGCTGTTGAGCACACGCCGGGCCACCTCCTTGTCGCCGGCCGGCAACGAAGCTTCGGTGTAGAGGTTGGCCACCACGACGTCGTTCCCGACGATGGTCCACAGGTACTCGACGTCGAGCTGCTCACCATCGACCGGTTCGGTGCCAAGGATGCGGCACCCCGCAACGCCCGCCACAGTGGCCCGCTCCGAGCGTTCGATGTCGACGTGGGGAAGGACCATGGAGAACAACTCGTCACCCTGGGCGATGACATCGTCGGCGGTGGTGCTACCGGCGTGATCGAAGGCCACGAAGATGGCCGTGACCGCATCAGGAGGCCCGACCCGGTAGACGTCGCCATCTTCTCGGTGAACCAGCCATCCCCGCGGGTGACGAAGGGTGTAGGTGGCGTCGTTCATCTTCAGCTGCACCGTCTCCCAGGAATCTTCTGCCGGCCCCAGCCTTTCGTTGGCTGGCTGCGTGCACCACTGAGAGGAGCTGTCTGGCGGCGAGGTTCGATCTCCGGGCTCCTCCGGCTGGCTGAAGGGGTTCGGTGGCAACAGGTCGCGTTCACCGAGAGGCACCGGCGCCATCTCCTTGTCGCCGTGGCGCTCCGGCACCGTGGTGGCGGTGCGCCCAGCGCTGACACGAGTCCCGCCGCTGGGAGCCAGGCTCCAGCCCAGCAGCACAAGGGCTACTGCGACGGCGGTGCAGGCAACCCAGCGCAGGGCGCCGGAAAAGGGTCGAGGGCGGTCAAAGGCTGATTCCATGGTTTCCATGGCCGCCACAATGCGGGAATGCCCCGCTCCTGCCTAGACGGTCATCTCCTCATTCACCCCTAGGGACCTCCCCAGGGAGCCCACCGGCCGGCGTGGTATCGAGGCCGTGGTCGAGGGCGAAGCGCATCAGCTGGTCGCGCCGGGACAGGTGCAGCTTGGCCAAGATGTTGCGCACGTGGTTCTCCGCCGTCTTGCGGGCGATGAACAGCTCCTCGCCGATCTCCCGGTAGGAATGGCCCCTCGCCACCAGCACCAGGACCTCCCGCTCTCTATCGGTCAGCACTGCGGCCCGGGACCCCTTGGTCCGTCCCATGCGGCGGAACTCACCCAGCACCAACGACGCCAACCCCGGTGAGAACACCGGCTCGCCTTGGGCCGCCCGAGCCAGGGCGTCTCTCAGCGCCGGCCCGGTGCTCGACTTGGCCAGGTAACCAACCGCGCCGGCGGCCACGCACTCGAGCACGTCCGCCTCGGCCTCCGAGACGCTCAACATGACGATTGGCGTCACCTCCGCACAGGCACTCACCACCGCCACACCCCCGCCGCCGGGCATGCACAGATCACAAACCACCAGGTCCGGCCGCTCTCGGTTGATCACCTCGACGGCGCCAGCGACATCGGCCGCCTCACCCACCACCTCGAAGCCCTCGCCCAGTTCGGCCCGCAGCCCCGAACGCCACACCGAATGGTCGTCGGCTACCACCAGCCTCACCACTCCCACAGTCGCACCTCGCCGCCCTGGTCCAGCTCGGTCCGCAGCCCCGAGCGCCACACCGACTGGTCGTCGGCTACCACCAGCCTCACGACACCCACAGTCGCACCTCGCTGCCTTGGCCGGGCCGGGAGCGAAGCTCGACCCGCCCGCCGGCCTCGGCCACCCGGGAGCGAATGGAGCCGACAAGTCCCTGGCCTTCCATGGCCGCCTCGGGATCGAAGCCGATGCCATCGTCCTTGACCGACACGAACACGCCGCCGTCGTCGCCGCTCGGGCCGGCGTAGACGACCACCCGTGAGGCGCAAGCGTGCTTGCCCACGTTGGACAGTGCCTCTGTCACCGCTCCGGCGATGGCCGCAGTCTTGTCGGCATCGAGGGGAGAAGTCTCAGGGTCGACGACCACTTCCGGCGTCAGATCGAAGCGCCTGGCGAAGTCACGGGCGGCATCGACCAGCGCCTCGTCGAGCTGGCGGCGATCAGCTCTCGGGCGGGCGAAGAGGAACCGGCGGAGATCACGCTCGGTCTCTCGGGCCAGGTGCGCGGCGGTCGGATCCTCGCTTCGCCGCCCGATGGCAACCAGGGTCTGCAGCACCCCGTCGTGCAGATCCTGGGCCAGCGCCTCTCGGGCTCGGGCCGTGGCCACCTCGGCTTCGGCTCGGCGCTGGCGGTCGGCCAGATAGGCGGTGCCCACGCCGGCCATGACGTAGAGCAGGCCGAGGGACAGCATCGGGATCAGCCGTGGGGCCAGGTCTGGATAAATGTCGTCGAGGGTGGGGAACAGGCCTCCGATATCGGGAGCAAGAGCACCGAGAAGCCGAGCCCCCACCACCGCAACGGCCACGCCACCGCCGGCTCTCGGCCCCTTGGCCAGACCGGCGGCCATGGGAGCAGCCAGTGACCACAGCGCCCCCAGCGCGGGCGTCCCCCACGTCCGCTCCGCCCCGAAGGCCCACCCCTCGCCCGCCTGCAGCGCGCAGGCGATCGCCACCTCGATGACCACCGCGCTCCAGCCGATGAGCAGGTCCGGCCCACGGCGAATTACAAGAGTTACCGCCGCCGTCCAGGCCAAGGCCGCGGCGCCAGCGCCGTAGGCCACCACCCGCCGCTCGATCTGATCCCCACCGACCACCAGAACCACGAGGGTGGCGCCTAGCCCCACCCAGCGCAGCCCCACCAGCGCCCGAAGCAGCACCAGGTCACTGGGCCGAAGCCCCTGGCGCCCGAGCAAAGGCTCCCGTGTAGGTGGGGCTTGAGCCGGCGTCAACGCCACACACCCAGCCTGTCCCATACCTGGACGGGATGCACGGTGATTGCCGCACACCGCCCGAGCCCTGACGCGTCTAGTGGTTGGGCTGGTGGGCAGGAAACCCGAAGGTGGAGGGGCAAGCCCGGTTCCCCCTCGGCGTCGAGAACCTGCCCCACCGCCGCCCTGGCCCCGCCGGTACGTTTGATCGCCTTGATCGCTGGGGCACCATCGGTCGAGTCAGCTCCGCCAGCACCCTGCAAGCCGCCGGCAACCCCCACACCAGCTCCGAGAGGAACCTCCTGGAGCGACAGCTAGCGCTTCTTCGCCGCCCGACTGCCCTTCGCCGTGCCGGCCTTCTTCGCCGGTGCCTTGGTGGCTGCCCGTTTCGGAGCAGCCTTGGCCGGACGCGATGCGGGCTTGCCAGCCGTGGATCGTGAGGAAGCGGCAGGCTTCTTGGCCGCGTCAGCCTTGGCAGGGGCCTTGGTGGCAGCCGGCGGCCACACGCCCTTCGCCAACTTCGGCGCCGCCGAGGGACTCATCACCGCGTCCTTGAAACCCTTGAGGGCTGTGATCTTGGCCTTCTTGGAGGCCTTGACCTTCACGGGCTGACCCGTCGCTGGATTGCGGGCCATGCGCGCAGGGCGATCCACCCGAGCGAACTTGGCGAAGCCGGAGATGGTGACCTGCTCCCCCTTGGCGGCGACGGCCTCGATGACCTCGGTAGTACCCCGCAGTGTCTTGTCGACGTCACGGGGCTCGAGCCCGACGTGGGCAGCAACAGCATTCACAAGTTCCTTGCGGTTCATCGGCTCTCCTTGACGATTCGTGCTGGTCCATCAGTCTGCTGGCCCTCGACGCCACCATGGCGGATACCACGGTCATGGCTGACCACCCGGCACGAATGAATCGCCGGAGTCACTGGCGGTGCAGCCAGTCCTCCACACCACGCACCCAGTAAAGCTCGCCACTGTCGACATAGGGCCTGAGGCGCTCGACCAGCGCCGGCTCCCGCCGCTGATCCAGCCACTCGATCAGCACGGCCAGGCCGGCCCACAGAGCGAGGAAACCGACGACCCACATCACCATCCCAACAACCTCGCACACGACAGTGACAAGAACACCGACACCCCCAGCCGACCGCTTCCTCTGCCGATCAAGGTGATCACAAACATCGGCGGAGCCGAAGCTATTGATGAGCTGCACAGACTGGCCACGTCCCTTCGGGACGTGACATTTTCCTCGTCGGCGGGGCGTAGAGGGGGCGATGTTGAATGTCGGCAAGCTGGCGCCCAACGCCGCTGAGTACTTCCTGGGCGAGGTCGCCTCCTCGGCCATCGACTACTACACCGGGGCAAAGGAGGCTCACGGCTACTGGTGCGGCTCCCTGGCGGCAGACCTGGGCCTGGTGGGCCAGGTCGACCCCGAGGACTTCCGAGCGTTGCTCGCCGGTCTCGATCCTCGCACTGGCGAGGCGCTGGTGGCCGACTCGGGCGCGTCGTGCCGGCGCCAGCGGGCGCGTGCCGGCGAGACGGAGTGGTTGACGCCGAAGCTGGTCGCGGAGCGGCTCAGGGTCTCGGTGCGCCAGGTTCACCGGCTGATCTCCGCCGGTCAAAAGGGTTCCTCCGAGGTCGCCTCGCTGGCCGCCAAGGCGACCAGTGAAAGCGCCCGGCGGCCAGGTTGGCGAGTATCGGCCGCCGAGGTCACCCGCTACGCGGCCGCTCAGGCACCCAAGGCCCGCCGCCCCGGCTACGACCTTGCCTTCCGCCCACCCAAGAGCGTGAGCGTGGCGTGGGCTCTGGGCGATGAACGGATTCGTGAGGCCATTCGTGAGGCCCATCGTGAGGCGGTGGCCGCCGCCCTTGCCTATCTGGAGGACCAGGCGGCTTCGGCTCGCTCGGGGCACAACAGAGCCCGGGTGGCCACTGACGGCTACGTCGCCGCCGCCTTCGACCACCGCACCAGCCGCGCCGGCGACCCGCTCCTGCACACCCACGTCGTGGTGGCCAACCTCACGCGTCTGCCCGACGGCACCTGGCGCGCCCTCGACAGTCGAGGGATCTTTCGCCACGCCAAGACCGCTGGATTCCTCTACCAGGCCGAGCTGCGTCACCTGCTGTCGGCTCGCCTTGGCGTTGCGTGGGAGCCGGTGCGAAACGGCTGGGCCGATGTCGCCGGGGTACCGGCCGCGCTGGTGGCCATGTTCTCCAAGCGCCGGGCCGACATCGAGGCGGCCGTCGCCGAGGTAGGCGCCAGCTCGGCTCGCGCCTACCAGGCGGCCACCTTGGCCACCCGCCCGAGGAAAGAACATGACGGCGGTGCGATGAGCCTCGAAGAGCGGTGGCGGGCAGAGGCCCCGGGCCTCGACGTGAAGAAGGGTTGGCTGTCCGCCTGCCTTGGCCATCGGGCGCCCGTTGCGCCTTCGACCGAAGTAATGGAGGAGCTTCTCGACGAGCTTGGCGGACCGTATGGGGTGACGGAGTTCGCCTCCACCTTCGATCGTCGCGACGTGATCCGAGCACTCTGTGAGAGAGCAGGGGAGGCGGTGTCGGCTGAGTCGCTGGTGACCTGGGCCGACCGCTTCCTGGCCAGCGACAGGGTCGTGGTGCTGGCGCCGACCTCGGCGACGGCGAACTGGCGCTTCAGCACACCTGAACTGGTGGGCCTCGAAGCCCGCCTGCTGGCTGCGGCAGAAGAAGCGCCCAGTCGGCCAGCGCCCGCAGCCGATCCTGCGGTTCTCGATCGTGTGCTCGCCGCTCGCCCGGATCTGTCGGACGAGCAGCGGGACATGGTCGAAGCGATGTGCACCTCAGAGCGGGCTCTGCTGGGGATCGGCGGCCGCCCAGGCTCGGGCAAGACGGTGGCCACTGCGGCATACGTCGAGGCGCTGGTGCGAAGCGGTGTGCCGGTGGTCGGCTGCTCGCTCAGCGCCACCGCAGCAGCCGAGCTCGATGCAGCCACCGGCCTCGGCGCACGCACCGGCCGCCCCGCCAGCACCATCGCTCGCCTGCTGATGGAACTCGATGACCCACGCGAGGGCGGCCTGGCTCCTGGGTCGGTGGTCATCATCGACGAAGCCTCCATGGCCCCGACACGCCTTCTCACCCGCCTCCTCGACCACGCCGAGCGAGCCGGGGGAGCGGTTCGCCTCATTGGTGATCCAGACCAGCACGGAGCCGTGGAGGCCGGTGGCGTGTTCGCCGCCCTAGTGGCCCGTGCCGGCGACGAAGTCCTCATGCTCAAGGCGAACCACCGCCAGCTCGACCCCATGGAGCGCCAAGCCATCGCCGCCTATCGGGGGGGCCATGTTGCCGACGCCGTTGCTTCGTACGACGCAGACGGCAAGTTGACCCGCTCGGCAACGGCGGCGGAGAGCTACGACGCCATGGCTGCGGCCTGGTTCGCCGCACGGTGCGATGGGCGGCGAGACCCGATGGTGGCAGGCACCAACGCCGCGCGTTCATCCCTGAACCAGCGGGCCAGAGCAATGCTCCTCGGCGCCGGTGAACTCCATGGTGAAGTGCTGGTGGCGGCTGGGCGTGAGTTCCAGGTTGGCGACGAGGTAGTCACGCGGCTCAACGACCGGCGCCTTCGTGGTCCCGGCGGGGACTTCGTCAAGAACGGGAGCGTCGGCCGGGTGGTGGTAGTCGACCGGAAACGATCGGAGCTGGTCGTGAGCTTCGACACTGAAGGCGAGATCCGCCTGCCGGCTGAGTACATCGACACCGGTGTGGTCGAACACGCTTACGCCCGCACCACCTACGGGTTGCAGGGAGCCACGCTGGAGTCAGCCTTCTACCATCCGACCGACGCCTCGTCTTTCGAGGAGGGCTACGTGGCCCTGACCCGTGCCCGCCACTCCACCCAGCTTTTCGTGGTCGAGGGAGACATCGAAGACCAAGAGGCTCACGGCGCTGACGCCGAGGTCACGAATCTCGACGCGGTCACCGAGTCGCTTGGCAGGCGACGTGCCGGCAATCTCGCCCACGCCGAAGACGAGTCCACGGGGGCCGGGGTCAAATTGATCGGCGCGACTCTCGCTGAGCTCACCGTACGCCGTGAGGCCCTCGACAGTCTGCTTGCCGATGAGCCGGTCCCCATCGAACTTGACCTCGCTGCCGCCGAACGTCGCCTCCAGTCCCTCCTAGGTCGCCGGTGGACGTACGGACCTCCGAGCCCCCCGAGAAGCGGCGGCAGGGACACCACCAGGTGGATCGATGCCGCCATCCAGCGCACGGAGGACGAAGTGGCGAGCCTCCGGATCCACCGACGGGAACGAGAGGAGTGGTTGGCCAAGTACACGCCGGAGCTGAAGGAGCGGAAGGCGCTGCTCCATGCCGCCGCCGCCCGCCGGGTCCAGCTTGTCCACACGCTTCGTGCGAAGCCGCCCGCGGCGGTACTGGAGTGCCTCGGGCCCCGACCCCGCGGTCCCGCCGCCGCCCGCCGCTGGGACGCTGCCGCAGCAGGTGTGGTTATCGGCCTCGACGCGGCCAACAAGCTTCGTGGGAGTCACGATCGGTCACGACCAGAGCGCCCGACTGTTGCGCCCGTAGAGCGTGAACCTGACGTCCGGTGAGCGCCCGGAATCATGAGCGTTGGGAACGGCAAGCATTCTCAGCGCCAGGGCCCGAGATGCGGGGCCAGGATTACAGGGCGAGTACCTACCCCTCCCGAGCGGGTGTTCGCCGGATACCTCGCGCACCCACGCATGGGTCTGAGCGCACCGTCTCCCGTTGCGCGATTCGTCGGATTCGGCCGTCGAGTTTCCCACTGTGGAACCCCAGGGTGACCTGGAGTGCGGTTCACGAGCCCGTTGGCGCCGGTCCAGCAAGCACTTTGCGGACTTGGTCGGCTAAGCCGGGCAACAGTACGGCTGCGCCGAACATCTTGACGATGTCCGCTCTGGTACCCCAAGCGGAAGTGGGATCGAGGGCCTCAACCATGCCGACGAGAGCTGCAACCACTAGCCCGAGAACAACAGCAACGCTCCGGGCGGCCCGGGACTGAAGCGCGGCGCGGGTCGGGCTAATCGGCGTGGCGGCCGCAGGCGCGGTGCGCTCGAGAGCGCCGATCCAGGAAGCCCGTGCCTGCAGGCCGAGGGTGTGAGCGGCTCTTCCCTGTAGATCGAGTACCTGCGCAGCGGGGTCAGTGGTCCCCTCGGGAGCGCCGAAGACGCCGGCAACCTCGTCAAGGGTGGAGGCTGCCAGGCTCGTGCGAAGGGCTTGGAGCCGCTGCTTCTCAGCTGCAGGGGCCGTCAGCATCCGGGCAGCGAGGCGCCGCTCCTCGTCCAGCGCGAGCTTGGCGAGGACGCCGTGCTCGCGGAGGTGGCTGGCAATCTTGGTCGGAGTGTCCCGGTCACCGAGTCGCTGGATGCCGAAACGAAGATCGTGGTGCGCCGAACTGGCCAAGGCCACCTCGCTCGAGCCGCTGCGACCCGCCGGCTGGGCACGGTGACATCATCGCACGCTGACAGATGGGCCGCTGCCCTTACCACCCCTCTTCGAATTAGAGCGCCACCTGTTCGTGCCCGAATCACCGCCCATGGCCGACCCGGGGCAAGCAGCGGTAGTCCGATGGCTGGCCGCCGGAGATGCGGGCGACCTCGATGCCTTCGACCACCTCCTCCATACCGACTCGGGGATTCACGCGCCCCTCGGCCTCTCCACGACCAGCGGAGGCGGAGAAGGCGATCTGGCGGGACGCACTGGCCGCCATGCCGATCTTCGCCACGAGGTTCAGCACCCGGACAACGCGGCGAAGAACTTTCAGGCGCAGCCCGCTCTGCGCTGAGGTAAAGATCGCTGTCGGGGCTGCCGAGAAGCTTCTCCAAGCGCTAGAGGCGATGCCCTGACTATCTGGACGCGCAAGCGTACGGGAGGCCGGATTGGAGCTTCCGCTTCGGCGCTGCGGCCGTGCCCGGGGGGGCAGTCACCACGCCCTCGACTCATCATGCCGATCAGGACCATCGGAACGATCACGACCGGTGTGACCGACGCCTCCTGACGGCCTGGGCGATCCGGAGGGCCGCCTTGCCGGGGTGCTCGTGCTCCCACACCCGCACGACCACCCATCCTTCGGAGGCAAGGTGCCTGTCGCTGTCCCGGTCGCGGGCGACGGTGCGGTCGAGCTTCGCTTGCCACCAGTCGGCGTTCGCCTTCGGCGCGGAGCGATGGTACGGGCAGGCATGCCAAAAGCAGCCGTCAACGAACACCGCCACCCTCTCGCCCGGGAACACAAGGTCGGCGCTGCGACGGAACGACGGGAGCGGTCGGTGGTCGACTCGGTAGCGCAGGCCGACGGCGTGCACGGCTCGGCGAACTGCGAGCTCGGGTCCGGTGTCGCGGCGAGCTTGTCGCTGGAACCGAGCACGCACCGCTAGCGACGAGGGAACGGGTGCGGGCATGGTATTCATGAGTCGCCCTTCATTCGGCAGAGGTGGCGAACTCTACGAGGGGGCCGAGGTCGTGCTCCCAGAAGAGGATGACGCCTCGGGTATGGGCCCCTTTGAGCGCGGACAGGTCGTACACCCCGGCAAGGACGGCGGCGGTCATGACTTGCTCGCCGAAGGAGCGCCGCCAGCCGTCCGCCTTGCCGCCCACCTCCCGGATGAGGCGCTTCCAGCCATTCTTGGGACCGTTTGACGACTTGCACTCGATCGCCAGGATGCGCCCGTCCCGCAGGCGAAGTGGCACGTCACACTTGTCGCCAGCGAGCAGCCGCTCCCGTGAATAGGACCCGCGGGGCAACACGTCGATGGTCGTGATGGGCCGACGTTCGACGTCACGGTCGAATCCGGCGGTCGCAAGGACGGCCGCTACCGCAGCCTCTTGTCGGCGGCTCGCGCGTCCTCGGCCCGCCGTCGCGAATCGTTGCTGCGCAAGCGGCATCACGGTGGCATCGAGCGCCCGCTCGAGCTCGGAAGGTGTCGGGTCCCGCCCAGCGCCGACCCAGGGGAAACGGACTGCGTCGATGAACACGCGAAACACTTCCGCCGTGTGCTCAGCCCAATGCATCGACACCTTCTTGAACTTCGGCCCGCCGACGTATGTCCACAGGTCCTCCTCGCTGACCGGCGGGCCGCAGCAGTACCGCAGGACGTGCCACCACATCCCCGGCTCAACGAGCAGCGAGTCGGAGGTGATGGATCGCAGATTGTTGGTTGCGGCAAACACGTTCATCACGAGCGAGCGCGTTTCGTCGAACTTCGCAGCCCACAACGCCGAATCCGCTGCCTTCCGTTCCGCGACGAAGTTGTCGATCGCCCGTTGACGGTCCGCGGCAAGGCGGTCGTCGTCCCACACCGGAGCCTTTACGAACCCACGCCGGGGAGCCACTCGTCACCTCACCCGACGCCTCTGGCGTCGTGACGGGCCGTTCACACGCTCCTCCATCGCGGTGTACGCGATGCGCCGGGCGAACTCGGGTGGCCACGGTGCCGACGGTGGCGGCGTTCGAGCGCGACCGCGCGCAAGGGCGTCGGCGATGGCGGAGGCGACGGCGCGGCCGATCGGCACGCATACAGCGTTGCCAATCTGGCGAAACCTGCTCGTCGTCGTGCCAACGAACTGCCACTCCGGCGGGAAGCCCTGCAGCCCCGCGCACTCACGCCAGGTAAGCCGACGAAGTGACCCGTCGCTTAGGCGCCACCAGTCCGGCGTAGCCGCTGCGCGGATTGTGCGAGAGGGAACCGCCGGGTCGGCCAAGAAGCAGTCCTGCTTGTACCCCCAATGCCCTGACGGTCGCTGGTATTCGACGACGCCGCCGGTGCGCAGGCCGGTCCCAGGAACGAGTTTGGCAAGCTCGGAGGCGCGCGCCGGTGACGGTCTCACTACGTCGGCGGCGTCGGGCTCAGCCTGCCCCGCCATGAGTTCTCCGAGCGTCACCCACGGCTTCAGTCCCTGGGACAGATCGGCCGTGCGGCTGTGGGTCGGCGCCGGGAACTCGGGCAGGTGATGGTCCGGTGTGCCGATCATGTAGAGCCGGACCCGACGCTGTGCAGCGCCATAGTCGGCCGCGTTGAGTACGCCGAAGCGAACGGCGTAGCCGATCTCCTCGAAGCTTGCTTGCACCAGCTCGAGGACTTGGCCCGGTCGGCCGTCCGGCCCCTTCTGCGTAAGCAGCCCGCGCACGTTCTCGAACAGCACGTACCTCGGCCGCACGTCGGCTGCGAGGCGAACGAACTCCAAGAGCAAACCCCCTCGCGGGTCGTCGAGGCCACGCTGCCGGCCGGCACTAGAGAACGGCTGGCACGGCGGCCCTCCTGTAAGTAGGTCGGGACGCCAGTTGTGCGGCGCGCCCGCTGGACGGAGGTCGCGTCCGGTGACGCGCGCGACGTCCGCGCTTACTATCCGGGTGCCCTCCAAGTATCGGCGGCCGCCACCGTCTGAGACGAGGATTCCCGCTTGCTGCGAGGCGCGCAGCGACGCGATCGCGTCGGCGTTCAGGTCGACGGCGGCAACCGTGCGGAACCCAGCCTGCTCCGTCGAGATCGCTAGCCCGCCCGCGCCGACGAACAAGTCGATGCTGTTCGCTCGGCGGTGTGTCTGCTCGGAGTTGTGGATTTCAGGGGAGGTCAAGTGCGCCCAACCTCAGGTGGCGAACGGATGTTCGTTGAAATCGTAGTTGCCGGGGTGGCGCTGATGGCGGATGCCACCCCCTCCCCCCCCGGACGACCATCGTCGCACGTGGACTCGCTCGGGCGAGCCAGCCTTCACCATCGTCACCTGCGCGGCCGACGACGACGTCGCCCGGCTCCACGACTGGATGCCGGTGATGCTCGCTGCCGACGACTGGGTGACGTGGCTTGACTGGGCGCCCGACCAATCAGCAAACACGACTTGTCTGTGGCGACCGGATCCTCTATCAGCCGCTGATATCGGGGCCGCACGGTGCTGCCGACGAACAGAGCGGCTCGTCGCGTGCCCTTGAGCCGACCAAAACTCGACGGTCTCGCGCCGGGCGTGGGGCTCCCGCAGGCAGCCCAGCAGGTTAAGCGCGGTACGCGAGGGTCCTGGACTACCTGTCGCACCTGCCGACTACCTAGGTGGAGAGCGCTTCTTGAGGAGCGGCGAGTTCGGGTTGCAGGATCTTGCCCCATCGCTCGATCGAGTGGACTACCCACATCGCCGAGAAGAGCCCGATCTCCGTCATCTCGAGACCAGTGTTCGATGGTGCCAGCGACTTCTTGATGATGGCGCCAGCGAGGGCCATTGTGAGACCCGATGGCGATTTACGACAGGCCCAGCGCCTTCCAGTCCCGCGAGGTCTTCGGACCATCATCGCTATCGATCCTAAACAGCGCAATGCCCCCGATGATCGCGCCCCGCGGAGTGGTGTAGGTCGGCGCCTTTGGGATCATCGACGACAACCTCAGTGTGTCATGCCGTGATGGCGAATGTGGCCTCGCGGTTGGTGTCGGCGGTGACGCCGATCCAGTAGTCGTCCCTACGCCTGATGAGTTATTGCGGCCCCGCCAAGTATGACTGGCCAGATCACGAGCGATGCCACTGCACAGCACGTACCAGCCGGGTGGGGGTTGCCGTCGAGCCGGACCCAGTCGACTCCGAGTGCGCCACCACAGTGCAAACTGCAGAAGGCCGAACGCCAGAGGCCAAGGATCATGGCCGTCGTCCGGGATGTCGCCCGCAGCTCCCAAGACGCGAACCGCCTGTCGGTTGAAGAAATCGTTCATGGACGTCACGGCCACGATCGCGGGCGGTTAACCCCGCACGACTCTGGTGGCACGGCGATCGTTTCGAACTACATCTTCCGCGCCTCGTTCTCAGTTCCCTGGATGTGTTCCCTGGATGAGCCAGTCGATCGACACGTCGAGTTCTCGCACGAGACCGAGCAGGGTGAAGACGCCGGGGTTCTGTACGCGGCCCTGCTCGATGGCACGCAGGGTATCCAGTTTCACGTTGGCTCGCGTAGCTAGCTCCTGCTGCGTGAGGCCGCGCCGCTCGCGGGCTTCCCGGAGACGTGGGCCGAGACGCCGGCCGGGCTGACGGTCGCTCTCGGCAGGGCTCACGATACGCGTTAGTACTATCCTCCTAGGAGGATCACCCAACTATACTGGTGTCGTCTGAAGGTAGGTACCCGATGGGCGTGCGCGTCGTAGGCGAAGCGTTCGGTATGAGGCCAGTCGCTCAGACTCAGTCCGGGCAGCCATCGGCCGGAAGGAATCCGTTGATGCTTTCAGTCGACGACTCGGCCGCGGAACTGCGGGGCGGACGAGGATGAATGCAGAAGTGCCAACCTCTATCGACGTTGCTGACGAGATCGCCGATTTCGAACGGCCAAGTTCAATGCCACCGCGGGGACGCGTTAGACGATTGGGCGGCCACCTCGTGCGCTCTTTCTATCGCGTACGTGGGAACACTGAGCGGGTGAATAGAAGCATCAAGCCATTTGTAGAGTTCGGTACTGGAGCAACAGCTATTCTTGCCTTTTTGACACCGACTGTGGTGGTTCTTTGGAACATAACTCCGTTCAGAGACCGCGGGTCGGACCCGCGAGTGGAAACGGTTCCTTCTACTCCGTCGTCGTCGGGCGTACCACAGACCTACAACTACCCATCGACCGTCGCCGCACCGAAGAGCTTCGGTGTAGAACCAGGCACCCAAACCTGCGCCGGTCCGGGTGGTAGCATCTCCGCTCTCGCTTACAGCAAGGAAGGCGTCATAGCGGTCGGTACCGAGGACGGCAATGTATCGTTCTTCGATGGTGAGTGTCGCGGCGCCCGAGTGCAACTGCGGTTGTTCGGCCACGTCAGCGCCCTGACATTCGACGAGGCTGGAAACCGCGTGTACGTTGGCACGTACGAGAAGGACGGCGACCGTCGCCGCGGTTATATTCGGGCTTACGGTCTAGGTGGAAGCTCTCGTCCCGAGGCCGAGTCTGCGGCCGTCGATGGCGATGTTAACTCAATTGAGTTATCTTCGGATGGCGAGACGGTGTACTCCACGGGTAATGGAGTGCGCCGCTGGACAAGAGAACTGCAGCCAATTGCTGCAGGTGGCGGTTCTCTAAGCGCCATAGGAATAGACGACCCGCACGTCGCTGACCTTGCCGTCGCCCGCTACCCAACAGGAACGGAGGCGGTGTTCGCGCTAGGAACGCTGGGTAAGCTCTATAAGGTCGATACTGAGACTTGGCAAGCGCAGGCCCTTGTGACCGGTTGCGGTACAAGTGCATATTCCTTGGCTGCGACACAGAGACACCTTTTTGTCGTCGGGGCGAATTGTATCTATGCCCTGGACCACTCGGGAGAAAAGGCAAACGACATATTTAACTTCCGGTTTCCGGTCGGGTTTAGTGCCCTGACTGTCGCCGCCGTTGACGCGGCTCATGAGACGGTCGTCCTCGCGGGGCAACGCGACGAAGGTCCAAACCGCCTGTATCTTCTCGACCCGACGACAGGAAACGGCGGCGCAATCGAAACCGGAGCGAGGGGCCCGATTTTCAACGTTGCGCTGCGGAGCGACGGGCGGGCCGTGGCCGCGGATGAAGAGGGTGCAGTCAGAATCTGGACTGTCAGGAACGCCTGACCTAGCGAGGCACGTGACGACCAGGCGTGGGGGTGCGATGATGCGCGAGTGCGACCGACTCGCATCGCAGCCGCCGGCGCTGTTGGCGTCCTCGCATGCTCCATCGCGTCGTGTGGCTCCGCCCCGGACGACTCCGTGGGAAATCCTCTCGCTCACGTCGGCGCCTCCGTCAACGGGGAAACGGTTACGGCGAGCACAATTCTCGTGCGTGGCCAGGAGGTTGTCGCATCGATCGCCATCCTTGTAGCCGACCGCGCAAGTGTGCCGGCGACGTACCGGCGACTCGCTGAGCGCCTTGGCTCGTCGGTTATAGACGACACGCCCCATCCGGACTCGCTGCCTCGCACTGAGAAGGGGGCGTGCGAGGAGGCTGCTCGACGAGGCGAACCTTTCGGTTTCTTGATTGCCTCCGAGCGCCTGTCTCGGTCGGTCATCTATGTCATCCGATGCGGGTAGATGCCTACTTTTTAGGCGATGCGCCGGTTAGGGGACGGCCGTGACCGCCGGAAATCGGCGCGGTGCAGTGACCTGACAGCCCGGTAACGGTAACGCGCGAGGCGGTCGCGGGTCCTGACCGTGAACCGCCCCGGGATCGCACGGAGGCTGCATTCTGTGCAGGAAGGATGGAGCACATGGCAAGCCCGAGGGTGTACCCGGAGGAGTTCAGGCAAAGGGCGGTAGGGCTGGTCCGCGAGTGGCGTGACGCTCGAGGCGGCCAGGACGGTGCGATGACGCATGTGGCAAAGCAGCTTGGGCTGCATCGTGAGACGCTTCGCCGTTGGATCATCGAAGAGGAGGTAGAGGCCACCGCCCAGGCGTGACCAGGGATGATCGCGCCCGCTTGGCCGAGCTGGAGCGGGAGAACCGGGAGCTGCGCCGGGCGAATGAGATTCTCAAGTCAGCAGCGGCTTTCTTCGGGGCGGAGCTCGACCGCCGACCGAAGAAGTGATCCGCTTCATCGACGCTGAGAGACCGCGCTTTGGGGTCGAGCCGATCTGTGCCGTGCTGCAGGTCGCCCCTTCCACCTACTACTCGGCCAAGTCCCGCAAGCCGTGCCGGCGCCGCCTTAGCGACGAGCGCCTCAAGGTCCACATCGGCCGCATCCACGAGGCCAACTACGGCGTCTACGGCGCTCGCAAGGTGTGGCGCCAGCTGCAGCGCGAGGGCACGACGGCGGCCCGCTGCACGGTGGAGCGCCTGATGCGCCAGATGGGCCTGGCCGGGCGGGTGCGAGGAGCCCGGCGTCGCACCACCGTGCCGCCGACGCGTGTGCCCGGCCGCTCGACCTGGTCGAGCGCAGCTTCCGAGCCTCCCGCCCAAACGCCTTGTGGGTGGCCGACATCACCTACGTGGCCACCTGGTCGGGATTCGCCTATGCAGCCTTCGTCATAGACGTGTTCTCCTGGCAAATCGTGGGCTGGCGGGTAGCGACAACCCTACGGGCCAGCCTGTCCCTCGACGCGCTGGAGATGGCGATCTGGACCCGCAACGAGCCCCTCGACGGACTGGTCCACCACAGCGACAGGGGCGTGCCCAATATCTCTCCATCGTCTACACCGAGCGTCTGGCCGCCGAGGGCGGAGTCACCTCCGTCGGCTCTCGAGGCGACAGCTACGACAACGCACTGGCCGAATCGGTCATCGGCCTCTACAAGGCCGAGCTGATCTTCAACCGTGGTCCATGGCGATCGGCCGAGGCGGTGGAGTTGGCCACCTTGAGCTGGGTCCACTGGTGGAACACCACCAGGCTGCACTCAGCTATCGGCGACGTTCCACCGGCCGAGTTCGAGGCCGCTCACTACGCTCAGCAACAGCCGGCTATGACAGCCGGTGTCCACTAAACCGAGCCTCCACAAGACCCGGGGCGGTTCATAGTCCGGGAACCCCCCGTCGCGGGCGTTACGTTACGTGCCTTGGGTTACGAGGCGCCGGCGATGAAGGCGGTGACGATGTAACTGGCGTGACGGTCGAGATTGTGCCGGGCCCGGTCGTAACGGGTGGTGGTCCGATCGGCGTGACGGGCGGCGATCTGGACGTCCCGCAGGGGGACTCCGGCCTCAAGGCAAGCTGTGATGAAGCTGTGCCTCAAAGAGTGCGGGAGATGTGCTTGGTGATTCCCGCCGCATTCGCCAGCCGCCGCACGATCCGCATCGCCGCGTGGCGGTGGAGTCGCCGCCCCGAGCGGGCGAGCAGAAGTGGTCCGGAGTGGCCGCTCGCCGGCGGCGGGGTCGAGGGCGCGGGCGATCTGCGGCGGTAGCGGGATGACGGCGGGCTTGGCGCCCTTGGGGTCTACAGCGAGCCAGGGGCGTCTTCGCCTCGGAGCACGTTCCGTAGTGCAAGTCCCCCTGAAGGAGCGTCGCGGCGGTAGTGACTACGAGAGGGTCGAGCAGAGACAGGGCGATGCCGACGAGAGTCTTGTCGACCAGCCCGCGGCACGCATGCACTCGTGGTAGCTCACCAAACAAGCTCCGTGACCTAGCTTCTTGGGCGGCGAAGGGCAACGGATAGGAAAGGAATCCGGTGGAGATTCGTGACGGACGCTTGGAGGAACTCCCTAGCGTGCTCGGGCTGCTGAAGCAGGCGAAAGGTACCGTCGGATTCCTTCCCGACGAGGCGGTTGGGCAACGGATCCTGAAAGGAACGCTGCTGGTTGCGGTCATCGACGACGAGATCGTCGGCTACCTGCTCTACGACCTTCCGGCCGACACCGTCACGATCCGCCAGCTGGCGATCGCCCGAGATGCTCGAAAGATGGGGGTGGCACGCGCACTGGTCGACGAGCTCGCCTGCCGTTACGGCAACCTTCGTCGAGGGATCCGCCTCACGTGCCGTAGGGACTTTGAGGCGAACGACGTCTGGCAGCGTCTGGGCTTCTCTCCCCGAAGCGAGCGGCCAGGGCGGGGCAAGGGCGGCAATGTCCTTACGGTGTGGTGGCGGTCGTTCGGACAGCCCGACTTGTTCAGCCTGGCTCGAGAGAACGACGACCGGCCCTTAGCGGCACTCGATACGAACCTGCTCATCCGAGGTGCCGACGGCGCAGCGGAGGTTGTCGAACACCTCCTTGCCGACTGGGTATCGGCAGAGGTCGTGTTCGGCTTTGTCGATCACTCGCTGGTTGAGATAAATGGCCACGAGGACGAGGAGGCTCGTCGGCGCCACACTCGGTACGCCAGCGGCTTTGATGAGCTCCAGTACCTGTCCGACATCGCGGAGGCGCTCTATTCAGCAGTCCTCGAGGCTCTTGGACCGACCGGAGCCCGGCATGTCGATGACATCCTGCTCGCCACCCGAGCTGCGGCCGCCGGGGCGCGCTGGTTCGTGACCGAGGATGTTCCGTTCCGTACAGCGTGTGCTACTGCTCTCAGGGACGTCGCAGATATCGATGTTGTTCCGATCTCAGAGATGGTCCTGGCAGCCGACCAGTTGGTGCGGGGCGAGCTGTACCACGGTCGGTACCTGCAGGGCACCGACATCGAAGTCCGGGAGGTCACTACGGGCGACCTTGACGATGTTGCCCGCACCTTCTTGAATCAAAGGGCGGGCGAGACTTTCAAGGTCTGGCGCAAGCACCTGCACGCCTTGGCCACCGATGTCGCCCGCACGCACCTGTTCTTGTTCTGCGACAACGGTAATCCTGTAGCGCTCGGAGCCGTCACTTCGGGCGACATTCTCGAAGTCCCCGTCTGCCGGGTCCGCCGTGGGGCAGCAGAACCGACCCTCGCACGCCAACTTCTCGGCTGGCTTCGGGACAAGTGCCAGGAGATGGGAGCCTCGGCGGTCCAGATCACCGACGAGCGCCCAGGCCAGTGGATCGAGAGCCGCTTCGTGGCCGAAGGGTTCCTTCCCGATCGACGGCCGACCGGTGTGCCCATAACAGGCGCAACCACGATCTCTGGTGTCGGCGCCATCCTCGCTGCACCCCCGCTGGCGACAAGGCTCGATTCGAAACACGCAGAGGCTCTGTCCCGGTTGACGCCTAGCCCCGAGGCGGCGCACTCCGTCGAGAGCGTCTTCCATCCGGTGATTATCACCGGAGCAGGCTTGCCCACCGTCCGAGTCCCAATCAGTTTGCGGTACGCCATCGAGCTGTTCGACCACGTATTGAGCGAAGGCAGGCTCTGGGGGCGAGACCGGTCGGTGGCGCTGCGGCGCGAGCACGTCTACTTTCGAACTCCTACGGCCCCGTCGCTGCTCGCCGCACCGGCACGCCTTCTGTGGCAAGTCACCGGCGACAAGCGACATGGTGGCGGCACCCTTCGTGCCTGGTCGCTGCTCGACGAGACCATCGTCGGTGACGTCGATCAGCTCATCAGCCGGTTCTCGCACCTGGGCGTGCTGAACCGGACCGAGATCCTCGACATGGCAAGAGCTGGCAAGGTCATGGCGCTGCGGTTCTCGCACACGACCGTGTTTCCCAGGCCGATCAGCCTCGCTGAGTTCCGTGGAATTATGGGCGAACTCGAACCTGGGGTTGGAATCGTCCATGTAGGACCCCAGCCCGTTGTCGAACAGGTGTTCGTACATCTGGCTACAATGGCCGCATGACGACGTTGCCGAGACCGGTCGTACTTCTATCGGTCCGGTCACCACACGTAGAGCGACTGCTCTCCGGGGCCAAGACTGTCGAGTTCCGCAGACGCCCATGGAGGGTCCCGGACGGCACGGCCGCCCTCTTGTACGGGGCGAGGGACCGTCGAGCGATCGTCGGGTCCCTCATCATCGAGTCGACTGCTGTCGGCTCCCCCTCTGCGATGTGGGGATCCCATGGAGCCAGATCAGGTCTTACCCGGCGTGAGTACCGGGAGTACTTCGCCGGCGCAACGGTCGCCGTGGCGATCAACGTCGGTGGGGTCCGGCAACTCGACGAGCCACTGACGCTCGGCGAGCTCCGCCGGCGCAGAGCGACGTTCCAGGTACCACAGAGCTACCGGTTCATGGCCACAGACGAGCTCGGTGTCGTCCTCAACGGCGAACGGCGCGCGCTCCTCGGATAGACCATCCTGACCGCACCGGCTTAGCCGAGGCAGGGCGATTTGCCCGGCCCGTGCCGTGCGTCGAAGCCGGCGGCCGGGGGGGCGCTACTCTGGCGCGAGAGAGGCAGAGTGTCCGCTCTGGGAGACGGGCGCGCATAACGACGACGGCTGGCAGCCGCCTGACCGACGCCGAACCGGCGATCACTCGATGCTCCGGCCGTCCCATAACCACGGCTCCGCCGAGCCGCGACAGCATCCTCGATGTGCCGGTCGGGGGCGGCACCGGCACGGCTGTCGTGTCCGCCCGCCGGCAGCACTGCGTGGGCGAGATGCCGTGAGTGGGCAGCGTCTGCTGGGCGCCAGCGGGCAGATTCCGATTCGCCGCCCACACGTCCTCCGCGGCTCACCACTTCCGCCGCTGGGTTCGGTGCGAACCATAAGTGGTGCGGACCGTCGCCTCCGGAGGCGCGGTGGAGCATCGGCGGCCCGTGCCGTTATGCCGTCGTGCGGAGCCGGTCACACGAAGCTGCAGGGTGCTGACGAGGCGCTGGCGATCATGTCGCAGTTGAGACGTGTGGCGGTCGTTGGCTGCATCGGCGCCGGGAAGGCACGCACCTCTTTCTGGCTCCGCACCGTGGTGCGATGCCTCGTTCCTCGACACCCATAGAGCTCAGGTCGGGGCGGACCCTGACCCCGGCGGTCCGGGCCTCCGAGCCGTCTACCAAGTGTGCTGCATCCTCGGCTCGGACTTCCGCCTCGGTGGGTTTGAGGCCCAACGTGGCCGTCTGCCTGGCTACCTTGGCGGCGAGGGACCCGTACCCGTATATAGATCTCTCAGCCGCCAGGTGGTTGCGGGGTGCTGCCTCCAACGGACTCGTAGTCGACGGCGCCGCTCTCGTCATCGACGCGCCAGCCGACTGCGACGCCGCCCGCGCGACTGATCAACTCGACGTACGGACCTGGGCGCATCGCTGTCGTACCCGGATCATCGACGCCGATGACCAGGGCGTCGTCACCGTGGGCGGAGAAGCTAAGCAACGGGCCGCCTTCGGCCAGCGCCAGGTTCGCGCGTTCGCTTCCCGAGGCGTCGTAGATGGCGATGCCGAAGACGTCGGCGTCGCGGCCGGCGAGATCGCCAATGACCGCGCGCACACTGCCGTGGTCGTCAACCACTTCGACTCGCCTTGTACGCAGGCACTCGATGGCAGCCGAGCCGGCACCTTCAAGCACGGCGAGGAAGCGCCCGAAGAGGGCGCGCTCCTCGGCGGGAAGCTGGGATAGGGCTGCTGACCAGGGGTCGGTAGCGGGATGGTTCGTAGGATCGGACATGTCAGTACCTCCAAGGGGTGCTGGCCAGGCCCGGGGGTGTTGGCGCACCGCCCGGGCCACATCTTTAGGGAGGGCCTCGTGGCCACTCGATTCGGAGGGCCTGACGCGGGCCGCTCGACGCTGGTGCCAATCTACGACAGGCCGCACCCCGATGCAACCACCAATGCGGCTCCCACGATCAGCTACTTGCACCGAGCGCAGCCCGCCAATCGCTGGCGGTCCCGTCGTCTCCCTCCTCCACAAGCACAGCCCGCCGAGCGGAAGGACCACCACCCGCGGCCGACATGCTCTCGACGCGTCAGCCCCGCCGCGAGGCTGCCTCAGGGCTGGGTAGGCGCCACTGCTCCAGGCTCAGGACGAACAGTGGCCCCTTGGCATACCCCATGTCCGACGCTCGCTGCGGCGAGCAAGGTAATCACCACGAGGTGCCATCGTGTCCTGCCTCGGCTGCTGTCACGGGTTGGGGCACGCGGCGCCGACGCATCCCTGCGCCAAGACCCGACGCAAGCGTTGCTCTCGCCTCGCCTGCACCCAGGCCGGCACGGGCCGCCGCGGCCATGAGTTCGATCTGGACGACCTCCGCGTCGAGTGACCCGCCCGCCGCGATCTGGCCCATGATAAACGCGGTCCGATTCAGGGTGTGGTTGCGCGCACCAACGGGAGCGGCGACCATGGTGGCCACCGCGGCGCGCAAGGCCTCGCTGGCCCAGTTGGAATGCCCACCTCCCCGGATCATGGGCTGCGCCTTGCTAGGCCGTTGCCGAGGAACGAGGCAGGCCGCCAGCCAGCCCGGCAGCGGTGGCAGCTCGTCGGGAAGATCCCGCCACACATAGATGGCGCCCGCGGCGTGAGCGCTCGGCGGCACGATCGCGTAGCCACCGTCGCCTCGTACGTCCACTCCGCGTCCGAGCCGGCGACCAGCGTCGTTGCGTACGGTCACACCGGGATGGGCCAGGTACAGGTGCCAGCCTCCACCACCGGTGCACACGACCGGACCTTGTGGGAACGGGCCGTGGGCCTGCGCGAGTGCCGCGATTGATGCCTTGCCTCCGTGCTCGGGGTCGACATCGACAACGACCATGCCGCTGACCGCCCCGGTACGCACCGCCACGTTTGCTCTCGGCCACCGCCGCCACCACCCGTTGATGGCGACCGGATCAGTGCTCGCCGCCTTGAGCCCGCCGGCGATGCGGGGGTGCTTGGCCGGCGACGAGCAATCTGGATGAGCGCAGCTGCACCCGCCTCGCGGCCCCGGCGAGTGAACGGGGAACACCGCCCAACCCCGGGCGGCGTAGGCGAGGGCGGCGGCGAGCAGCTCATTGTCAGGTGGCACACCCCTCTACGCCCATCCCGGCCCCGCAAGGGACTCTCGCAGGAGGTGGTCTCCGTAGCCAACCCGGGTGGCCAAAGCGTGCAGGCGCCGGTCGGCGAACCAGGGTCGAAGCCGTACCCGCACCGGCACCTCCGAGCCGTAGACGAGGAGGGCCTCGTTGGACCGCAGGCGGCGCAGGGCATCGGGCGGGGCGGCACGGCGGTAGGTGGTGTGCTCTGAGATCGAGCGCCGGCCACCGGCGAGGTCCACCGAAGCGTTGTGCTCCACCCTCCGCTCGTCTCCCACCAGCCCGGAGAGGTAGTCGAGGGTGGGGGTGTCGGCGATGCCCGAGGCGAAGAGCTTGGCCCGGTGGTTGTTGAGCACCGTGGAGGCGGCCTCGCCGTAGAGGGCATTGATCTGGGCCAGGTCCTGCCACACGCTGAGTAACGCGATGTTGTGAGCCCGCGCGGTGGCCGCGTAGGTGGGCAGCTCGGTGAGCGGGGCGATGTTTCCCGCCTCGTCGAGCAGGAGCAGACACGGGTGGGCCAGGGCACCACCCGCCGCGTTGGCGGTGTCGAAGGCCCGGCGGGCCGCCTCGGCCACGAGCACCGACAGCACCGGGCGAAGCCGGGCCTGGTCATGGGCGGCGGCCACCACGTAGATGGTGTTGTCGCCGTCCAGCCACTCATCGAGATCGATTCCCTCCCCCGGTGCCGCCCCGCCCACGGCGGGATCGGCGTAGGGGGCTACGACGTTTTCCATGGTGGCAAAGATCGAACAGCGCAGCCGGTCCTCTTTTCGCCACAGTGCCTCGGCCGCGACCATCGCCTCGTCGCCGAACAACTGCCCCCCCACCGAAGCCGAACCGGCGACACCGTCCGGCTGGTCGCGCTCGGCCGAGGCGGCGAGTCCGTCGAGGATGGCGGCCACCTCGGTGTGGTCGGCGGTGTCCACCCAGCGCACCACCTGGGCCATGTCGAGGCTGGCCAGGGCCGCGGCGTGCAGGTAGGGAGCCAGCCCCTTGCGAGCCTGGGAGTACCAGTAGTCGGCATCGGAGAGCGAGCTTCGTCGCCGGGGCTGGGCGGCGTCGGTGAGCCAGGTCGCCACCCGCAGCGCCCCTGCCCAGGTCTGAGCGGGACCGAGGGGAGACCAGGGGGCAGGTCGTGCCCCAGAGGCGCCGGTCGGATCGAACACCCACACTCGTCCTCGTCCGGCCCGGTGGCCAAGGGTGTTCTCCACCAGATCGGCCTTGACCGATGTCGCCAACACCGGGCCCTCCCACTCCAACAGCGTGGGGATGGCCAGTCCGGCCGTTCTTGCCACAACCTGAGGGCCCGACCACGGCGAGGCTGGCCTGGGCTTCGGTGGCCACCAGGCGCCTGCCGGCGCGGCCGACCACCACCCGCCCGGCCGCCGGGCCTCGCACCACCAGGCGGCGAAGGTCGCGCCCCGCCCCCAGCCCGGTGTTGAGGCGCACCCCGAGGGCGCTGCCGCTGGCCCGCCCCTTCCGCCATCGCAGGACAACGACGGCCAGCAGAATGGTGGTGGCAATGACGACGATCTGGCAGGACCAGTACAGCCACGGCCCGGGAAGCCGAGCGGCCACGTCTGGGGGCCAAGCAAGAGCGGGGTCGAGGCGATGGCTGGGCAGGCGCACCAGTGCCTCGCCCACCTCATGGGTGCTCACCCCGAGGGCCATTCCCGACGCCACCACCGCGGCCAAGGAGGCGCCTGCCCAAGCGAGCGCCACGACACCGGCCAGCGCCATCAGCGCCCAGATGGCGGCGTCGGCAGCAACGCCGTTGATCGGAGGGGGGCGCTCGTTCATCCGGCCATGGCCGCGTCGGTCTCACAAATTTCGCGATCGGTCGTTCCAAGGCGATGGGCGACAACCGCGGTGTGGCTACCGACCTTCCACAGTGCCCGGCCCCGCCCCAGGCGAGCGACGAGGGTGGCCTCGGGGCCGGTGAGGCCGAGCAGGCGCCGGGCGTCATCGGCCTGATCGGAGGACTGGCGGAAGATGACACGGGTGGCCGAATCAGCGAGTAGGCCCGAGGCCACCTTGGCCGTGGCCGTGCCGTCGTCAGCCTGGGCTCGCAGGTCCGAGAGACGGTGGATCACCGCGATGTTGGCCACGCCGTAGGCGCGGGCCAGCTTCACACTTGCCTGGAGGAACCGTGCCGTGCGCTCCGCCGCCAGCAGGCTCCACGCCTCGTCCAGCACCAACAGCCGCCGTGGCCCGCCGGGGCGGGCCAGCACGCCCTGTAGCCAGGCGGTGGTGGCCACCATGACGAGGCGAAGCGCCTCAGGGTCGCCGTGCACACCGGACAGGTCGACCACCACGCCGGGGCCTTCGGAATCGAGGCGGACGTTGGTGGCGCCGTCGAACATGCCCCGAAGCGAGCGCTCCAACAGCTTGCCCAGGGCGAAGGAGGCGGCCTCCACCGCTCGGGCCAGCTCCGCCGGCTCCAGGCGAGCCCGGCGGGCCACCTCGGCCGGTGGGTCGGCCAGGGTGGCAGCCAGATCGGCCAGGGTCGCGGTTCGTCGCCGCCGGGCCAGATGGGCCAGCGCCCAGCCCACCGTGGCGTCCTCCAGAGGCGAGAGGTCCCGCCCCAGCACCGACCCCAGCAGGGCGGCGACCATGGCCCCTTGTCGCCGGGCCAGCTCTTCGGGGCCGTCGGTACCGCCGGCCGGGCCGGGATCGAGCGGATTGAGGCGCTGGCGGCCGCCGGGGACCAGGCGCACGACCGACAGGCCCAGGCTCTCGGCCAGAGGGGCGTATTCGCCCTTGGGATCAGCGATGGCCACCCAGCGCCCCAGCACCCCCGCCAGTCGGTGGACCAGGGCCTTGACCGTGGCGCTCTTTCCCACTCCCGGTTCTCCGAGGATGACCATGTTGGGGTTGGTGACAGGCCGGCCCCGTAGGCGCGGAAGGGGTCAAAGCAGAACGCCGACCCACCGGCCAACACGTCGGTACCGAGGTAAACCCCGACAGGGGCCATCCCGCCTCCGGCGGCAAAGGGGTAGATGGAACACAGCTGGGCGGTGGTGGCCCGGTGACGGGGCAGGTGCAGGCGGGCCGTCATCCCATCAGCCCCCGGCCGAGGCCGATGCCGAGCGGCATGGTCGCGGCCAGGACGAGGTCGTGGCGGCCGTCGAGGCGGCGCAGTTCGACGCCGGCTCGTGCGCCGGCTTGTTCGATGCTGGCACATGCCGCCTCCAGCTCTTGGGGGCCTGGGGCGGCCACGTCCACCAGGCCGACGAAGCTGACCTCGGGGTAGCCAGCCACCAACTCGGCCTCCCGCTCGGCCAGGCCGGCGGCGGCCCGGTGGTGGCGGGCTCCGATGCGAAACCCGCCCCGTGCCCGCTGCTCCTCGTCGGTGGCCAGACGCACCGCGTCTCGCTCGATGCGCCGGCGTGCCTGGGATGGCGGGACGGGCTCGACGAGCAGGGCGAGGGTGCGCACCGCGTCGGTGGACAACAACAGCGGCTCCAACCAGGCCGGCCCCACCTCCAGGCGGGGCCACTCGGCCACCCAGTAGCCGGCGTGAACCGATGCGTCGACAGCGACGCTGCGCCACCTGGCTCGCATGGCCAGAGGGCCGGCGTTGGAAACTGAGATGCCTCCCCCCGCCTCACCGACCGCGGCGGCGCGTTCTTCGAGACGACTGGCGGCGGTGGGATCGAGGCGAACCCGAATGACCTGGGCCAGATCAGCTGGCCCCAGCGGCGGTCCGGGGTCCAGGCCGGCCTCCATCAAGCGCACGTTGAGCAGTCGGAGCTGATCGAGCAGCGTGGCCGCCACCGCTCCGCCGCCCCGGCCCCGACAGCGCCGGGCCGCCACCGTGACGGCCAGGAGCACCTCGTGGCGCGCTGCGCTGGCTTTGGCCTCGGACAACAACTCGGCGTAGGCGGCACCGGCGGGGCTGTCGGGGATGTCGCGGCCAGCACCGGCCAGCGCCGCTGCGCCCGCGGGCCCCGCCCACTCCAGCACCGCCACCTGGGCCACCGGAGCGCGCTCGGCACAGAAGGCGCCGACCACGTCTCCCCAGGAGGCGACCAGGCGCTCCTGCTCGCCCGCCTCGGCCAGCGCGAACCCTCGCCCGGCCACCGGCACCACCGCAGTGGCCGCTCCCCGACCCCGGTCGACTACCACGGCCAATGGACCAACGCCTCCGGCCCAAGCCGGACGAGAGGTGGTGGTCAGGGCCAGTTCACCAAAGCAGGGGGGTAGCAACAGTGGTCCTCCAGAAGGAGAGGGCGCGGGGCGGGCCGCGACCGGTGCCATCCACCGGGCGCGCCGGGAGGGGGTAGCGATCCAGGCGGCGGCGACCGGCGCCATCTCGTGTGCTGCCTGGCCACCCACAGAGCCGAAGGCACCCGCCGCACCGGCCACCAGGGGAAGGAACACGATCAGCAACGGGAGACCCCGGGACAACAAGGCGCCGGCCACCAGGATCCCCGCGCCGAGAGCGGCGCACTGCAGGGCCTGGAGCCCGAGCAGCACCCCTCCCCGGTCAAGAGGCGAGAAGCGAAAGGTGCGGGCTTCAGCTGGCGCCACTGGTGCCTCCTTCGAGTCGAGGCCGGCGAGGCCGGGGGGTAGGCGGTGGCGGTTTTGGTGGTTTGTCAGCACCTGGGCGACCGGATTCCGGTGGCGGCGTGGCGGCGCCGGTGGTGACACCGCGCGGGGTCGACCTCGCTGATCCACTGGCACCAGGCGATGCCTTCGCCGGCGGCGGCGTCCCACCCGGCCTGGCGGCGATTCCAGCACCGCTTGTGGCCGGAGCTGGCTTGGCCGGCGTCACGACAGGTGCCGATGCAGGGCGCCCACCGGCGGGACCGCTCCCGCCTCCACCAACAGAGGGTGCGCCACCCGAGCCTGCGCCACCCGAAGCTCCGCCGTGGCGGACCGCCGAGGAAGTGGAGCTGGTTTGCCCCCCTCCGGGCGAACCACCTCTGCGGGAGCTCCCACCGCCGCCCACATGTCCCGGCAAGCTCGGCCCGGCCAGGCGGCTCATGGTTCCCGCGGCGGTGGCGTAGGTGGCCATGGCCGAGGTGGCGCCTCGGATCGGTGCCCGCGAAAGTCCTTGGGCCACCACCGCGGCTTCGGCCAGCGGCATGAGGCGCAACACCACGAAGGGCGAAAAAGCAGCCATGGCCAACACCGCGCAACCGACGATCAGGCCCCCGAGGCCGCCGGCCACCCCAGCGGTGTCGGGTCCGCGCTGAGGTCCCAGGGCACCGGCCAGGGAGGCGACCCCGGTGGCCAGAGCGATGCACACCACGAGCTTGGAGACGATGACCGCGGCCAACAGCTCCACCAGGCGCCGGGCCACTCCCTTGGTGGCCGGCCAGATGGTGGTGGCAAAGGCCAGTGGGCTGAGCGCCACCAACAGGTAGATGAGCGCCGAGCGCACCAGCAGCTCCATCCAGACGACCAGGGCGGCGACGACTCCGATGACGGCCACCACGACCACGGCGAAGCCGCCGCCCGCCGCGCCAGCGCCGGCGCCCAGGGCTCCGAGGAACGAGGCGGCATCAGAGCCGGTGGGGTCGAGTACCTCCGCTGACAAGGCGTCGGTCAGGGCCAGGGCTTTGGCCACCACAGCGGTGGTGGCCACCATGGCCACCACGGTCAGGGGAAGCCCGATGGCGATACGGCGCACCATGCCCCCGGCGTCGCCCTTCAGCAACCCACTGACCAGTCCGAGCAGAGCGAAGGCGACCATCAATGCAGCGGCGATGGCCCGCACCGACGCGTAGGGGGAGTCAGGTCCTGAGAACCACACCGCGCCGACGTCGGGCCGCGCCGAGGTGGCGAGGAACCCGAGGATGCCCTCGATGAACGACCCGAGGGCACCGAGGACCCAGCGGGCGATCCCGGCGGTCACCTGGTCGAAGCCCCATCCGGTGACGCCGCCGACCACGTCTTTGATGACCCCGACGCCGGGGGGATCGGCCGCCGCGGGCGAAGCGGTGGCCAACCATGCGCCGCTGGCGACGGCCGCCGCGGCGAGGGGCCGGGAGACCCTCACCCCCGCGCGGCACCGAACAACATGTTCACCGCGGTTGGCGCGATCCCCGCCAGACACGCACCCACCACCCCGGCCAGGGCCAGCTGCTTGCCCCGGTATCCGCCCGAGTAGTTCCCCGAGTGCTGGGCGATGCCGAAGATGGCGGCGCCGAGCAGGATCGAGGCGAGGGATCCCCAAAGCGCCAACTGGCCGAGCCAGTTGAGCATCTGTTGGAGCAGGGGGCCGCCGGGCAGGCCCGAGCTGGTGGGACTGACGTTGACCTGGGCGAGCAGGACGGGCAATGGAAGCCTTTCTTCAGAGCGGGAGGGTCGACCCTCTACGCCCAGCCCGATCGAGAAACGGTCCTTCTCGCGCCGAGGCGGGCGTAGAGGGGCATGGTCAAGCTCGCCGTCTCCTGCCTCGCTGTCCTGCTCGCCTTCGTCCTCGGCCTGCCTCTGCTGGTGGTGGCCGGCGCGAGGGCCAAGCCCGCTGAACCTGCCTCCCTCACCGTCCCGGCCGGCGGCACCGATGCCCGAGCCGAGGTCGTGCTGGGGGCAGCGCGAAGCGCGCTCGGCACGCCATACGTGTGGGGCGGAGCGTCGCCATCGGCGGGATTCGACTGCTCAGGACTGGTGCAGTGGGCCTATCGCCAGGCGGGCATCAACCTGCCCCGCACCACCGCAGAACAGATCCGTAGCGGCGTCGCCATCGACCGCGCCGAGCTTCGCCCTGGTGATCTGGTGTTCAGCCGCGGCGGGCGCCCGGTGCACGACTTCGGCCACGTCGGGATCTACGTCGGCGACAACAAGATCATCATCGCCCCCCACAGCGGCGAGGTGGTATCGCTGCGCCCCCTTCGGCCCGGGACGGTTCAGGCCGCACGTCGGGTGCTGGCCGACCAGACGAGCCCGGGAGCCAGATGAGTCGCGCGGCGGTGGCCACCACGGCCTTGGGTCAACCGAATGTGAGCCGCCATGTGAGGTCACTCGTGAGGGTCACCGAAATCTTTTTCAGAAATGAGGTCGACAGTGAGGTCGCTCGTGAGACCGGGCGTGAGGGGTGGGGCGCACGCTCGGCGGCAGCCAACCAAAAGGAGCTGCCCGTGGCGCCCGAACACCTCTTTGCTGCCCTGGATTCTGAGTGGCAGCGACTCGCGAACGATGCCGATTCGACACAACGCCTGAAGCGGTGGGCGACCAACCACCGGGAGCTTCGGGCCTTTCCCGACCTGCCCGCCCTGATCTCCTACGTGCAACGACGAAATGCCCCGGTGGCCAGCGACCGGGTGCTCTTGGCACTGGTTCGCTTGGCCTCTGGCGACGAGCTGGCGGCGCGCACGGTGCTGCAGGCCCTGGTCCCCGGCCTACGCGTGGTGGCCATTACGAGTCCGTGGGCCGGAGAGCCCGAGGAGGTCGACGCCATGGTGGTGGCCGCCGCCTGGGAGCGCATCCGTCTCTATCCCGTCGACCAACGTTTCGAGCGAGTCGCCGCCAACATCGTCTTTGACGTGCTGAAGCAGCTCTGCCTTGATCGGAGGCGTCGGCTACGCGTCGAGGGTGCCGAGGCCCGGGTAGCGGTCACCGAGGAGCCGCCCGTCCGGTCCAGCGCCGAGCAGCTACTCAACTTGTTGAACAGCGCGGTGGCCGCCGGAGAGCTGACCGCCGTCGATGGATCGCTGGTTGCCGCGACCCGCATCGGCGGCGTCAAGCTCAAAGATCTCGCTCCGGTCTACGGCCTCACCGTGCGCTGGCTGCGCAAGAGACGCCGACGGGCAGAAGCCATCCTCGAAAGGGTTTCGCCATGACGCGTCCGTCATCGCCCGGTGGCGAGCTCTTGACCGTTGAGGAGGCGGCAGACGCTCTCAACGTCACGGTTCGCTTCATCCGGCGTCTCGTCGCCGAGCGACGGATAGCGGTGGTGCGGCTCGGCCGCCACGTCCGCTTCGCTCACCGTGACCTTGAGGCGTTTGTCGCAGCCAGTCGGAGCGACGCCATTCAGCCACCTCTGCGGCTGCCGGGCGGCCGGAGGTGAAGAAGCGCGAGTTCGGCTCACTCCGTCGTATAGGTAGTGGGCGCTGGCAGGCTCGCTACCTCGATCCGGCCGGGCTACGACGCACCGCCCCCACCACCTTCGCCACCAAGGCCGAAGCCCTTCGTTGGCTCAGCGCCGCCCAGACCGACATGGCCCGTGGCGGTTGGCAGGATCCCCAGCTCGGTGACGTCGCCTTCCGGGAATGGGCTGAGAGGTTCCTCGCCAGCCGCGTCGATCTGAAGCCAAAGACGCTCTCCGACTACGAGAGCCTGCTCCATGCACGGATCCTGCCGAAGTTCGCTGAATGGCCGATCGGCCGGATTCGTCCCATGGATGTGCAGGACTGGATCGCCGCCATGACCGCAGATGGCCTGTCGGCTTCGCGGGTCCGACAGGGGGCACACCTGCTCGGGTCGATCCTGTCGGCTGCCGTCAACGAGGGGATGATCCCAACCAACCCCGCACAACAGGCTCGTCTGCCGCGTCTGCCGAGACGGGAAATGGAGTTTTACGACGCGGAACAGGTCGAGCGTCTGGCTTCGGCCGCCGCGTCGCCCTACGGGACACTGATACACGTCCTCGCCTACGGGGGTCTTCGATTCGGCGAGGCTGCCGCGCTGCGACGGGGCGCCTGCGACCTTGACCGGGGCCGCCTGATCGTTCGGGAGTCCCTTGCTGACGTGCGAGGCCAGCTTCATTTCGGCTCCACCAAGACCCACCAGCGGCGCGAGATCGTCCTGCCTACCTTCCTCGTCGAGCTGATGGTCGGCCACCTTGAAGCTCACGTAGCCCCCGAACCCTCAGCGCTTGTTTTCACCTCGCCAAGGGGCGGTCCGCTCCGCTACGGCAACTTCCTACGCAACATCTGGGTACCAGCTCTGCGAGCCGCACACCTGCCGGCTACCGGTGTCCATATCTTGCGGCACACCTGCGCCACGCTGCTGATCAGCCAAGGTGCTCCCGTCAAGGCCATCCAGGCACAGCTCGGACATGCAAGCCCTGAACTGACCCTCGGGCGTTACGGGCACCTCTACCCGGATGACCTCGATGCCCTCGCCGTGCGCCTCGACGCCGCTCGTGCGTCGGCTCTCAAGCAGACCAAGGTGCAGGAGTTGGAGCCACCAGAACTGGACCCCCCCGGCACCTCCTGGTAGCCCGATGGCCGGCGCGATTACCGTCTTCGGCCGAGCGGGTCGAAGGCCCGTAGTCGGTAGCCTCACGAACGGCCACGGCACACGACTCGGGGCACAATCTGCCCAGTGCCTGACGGCAGGCGGCGGGCCATCGGAACCGGCCCGCTGGCGGCCAGCAGACGCTGCCCACTCACGGCCATCTCGTCACGCAGGCGACACGACAGCCGTGCCGGTGGCGCCCTCGACCGGCACATCAGCCACGCGCCTGGTCCCTGCGCGCGCCCATTCTGGGGCGCGCTTTCGGGGACACCCAGCCATGGTCCAGCACACCCAGAGCGACTCGATCTGGATCTCGATCTCTCAACCCATGCGCGCGCTGGGGCGTGCCGATCTGCTTGCTGGGCAGGGTCGATCGAGCCGCGCACCGCCGGACCGCGATAGCTCGCGGTCACGTAACCTCGGGTTGCCCGGGAGGCTCCGGTGCAAGCGCCGATGCCAAGGAGACATCTTGAGCCGCACTGATGAGGCCCTGATCGAGGAGTATGACGAGAATTACGAGGCCACTGGCGTCGAGGTCGAGCGACAAGACGAAGAGGACAAGTTCGAGGACATCAAGCGTCCTTGGAATCCCGAAGACATCAGGGTCAGCACGAAAACCTTCTCGTTGCGAAACATCCTGGATCTCATCAGCGAGGAGTCGCTCGACTTAGCACCCGACTTCCAGCGACTTCAAGTGTGGAAGTTGAGGCAGAAGGCCCAGCTAATTGAGTCTATCTTGCTGCAGATCCCGCTTCCGGCCTTCTACTTCGCAGAGGATACCGATGGAGCGATGCGAGTGGTCGATGGCCTCCAACGATTGTCCACGGTTCACGATTTCGTGCTCGGTGGCAGCGACAACAAGGGCGGGTTCCGCCTCAGAGAACTCGAGTACATCGATGACGTTCAAGGCAAACGCTTCGCTGACCTACCGGCACCCTGGCGACGGCGCATCTACAACACGCAGATCGTGGTTCACGTGATCGATCCGGCGACACCGGCACCGGTCAAGTATGACATCTTCAGGAGGATCAATACGGGCGGCACGCCACTCAACGCCCAGGAGATTCGACACTGCATGAGCAAGCCGCGGAGCCGCGCCTTCCTCAAGAGGTGCGTTGAGAGTCCCGAGTTCGTCAGCGCCACAGACCGGGCGCTCGTTCGCCAGAAGCGCATGATCGACCGGGAAGTCGTCCTCCGCTTCGTTGCCTTTCGGCTGCTTGACCACATTAGTGACTACCGGCACCTGGGTCCGATGGAGGACCTCCTGTGGAGAACGACGGAGCGTCTTGACAGCGCCAAAGACATGGACGACGACGAACTTGAGCAGGTTTTCCAAGACCTGCTCCAAGGGCTTCGGATGTCCGAGTTGGTCTTCGGACCGAACGCCTTCCGAAAGTGGCCTTTCGACGCCGAGCGGCGGAGCCCGTTTAACCGCGCACTGTTTGAGACCTGGACATACGCACTCGCTTCACTTGACTCTGAGACGGTCGCACCAGCCGCCGGCCTAATCGTCGAAGCCGCCCGGAATCGAATGACGAACGACACGAACTACCTCAACTCCATTACCGTTTCGACTGGCAGCTTAGGGCGCGTCGAGTACCGCTTCGAAGTCGTAGAGGACATTCTCTCCTCGGTTCTGTCGTGATCGACGAAGTCGAGATCACGAACTTCAAGCGATTCTCGCACCTAAGGATGCCGTTCAGTCGGCTCACGTTACTGACCGGCATCAACAGCGGTGGAAAGAGTTCCGTGATCCAAGCGCTGCTGCTTCTGCACTCCGAGCCGCTACCCGGTGGAGCAGTGCCGTTGAACGGACCCCACGGCCTCGCACTCGGAGAGGCAAGTGACGTGCTCAACAGCAATGCTGCCAGCAATGAGATCGAGATCTCCATCACAGCCGGCGGGACTCGCGGCGGGATCAAGCTAGAGGTTCCACACGAGCGCAGTCCGAGCTTGATCGCCATGCGCACCCAGCTATCCGAGGCCCTCGACCAGATGACCGGGCAGGAACGTGGCTTCGTCTACCTCAGCGCGGAGCGCCTCGGTCCGAGGGACCTTCAGGAAGTGGCGGTCGACTTCGACGACGATCTCTCGGTCGGCTCTCGCGGTGAGTTCACGGCTCATGTCCTGAGTCAGCTCGGACGCGTGCCAGTCGATCCAGCACGCCAACACCCAGAGACCGACTCTTCTGGGGGCGTCGTCACCTTGAACTTCCAGACTGAGCTCTGGATGTCCACCCTCGTAAGCCCTATCCAGATCGACGCGACGTGGCTTGCTGGCACCAACGCTGCGATGGTCCGCTTTCGGCCTCCTGACCTCCTTACCGAATGGTTGAGACCGACCAACGTAGGTTTCGGAGTCTCCTACGCACTCCCTATAGTCGTGGCCGGCCTGACCGCACCGAGCGAGGGGTTGCTGGTCGTCGAGAACCCAGAGGCACACCTTCACCCGGCGGGGCAATCCGCGATGGGTCGCTTTCTCGCGCGAATGGCCGCAGGCGGTACACAGGTACTGGTTGAAACCCACAGTGACCACGTGCTCGACGGAGTCAGGCGGGCGGTCGCTGCCGAGGGCAGCATCTCGCCCGACGAGGTTATCGTGCATTTCTTCGGAGCGGACCCGACACCCGTGATGCTGTCCGTCGATGAAAAGGGCTCAATGTCTGGTTGGCCACGCGGGTTCTTTGATCAGACGGAGGCTGACCTGGCGGAGTTGGCACGTGCCCAACGCCCCGACTGAGTACCGCTTCCTGGTCGACGAAGCGAGCCTTGGACTCGGCGAACTCGAACGAGCCGAGGTCGAGGCGGCGCTCGACAACCTCGCCGAGCAGCTGAGCCTAGCTAGGGAGCGACACGAAGCCGCGGGGATCATCTCCGGATTCGAGCTCTTTGAGTGCAGACCCGGTGTGCTGCTCTACGAACTGCTAACAAGCGACGAGATCAGCCGGGATTGTCGTGTCCGTATCTTCGGCCTTCTCGACAAGTGCGGGCGATTCGACACTCACGCCAGCTTTTACGTCGACCCCAACGTCGAAGTCGACGGTCACCCGGTCGAGAGTTACGCCATTGCGACCGTCCTGGAAACTCAGCGAAGTGCCGTCGCGATCGGTGCGTTCGGCTTGGTCCCCCCGTACGGCCCGGGCGTCGTCAAAGTCGCGGATGCCTCAGGAGACGGTCAAGCAGTAGTCGTAACGGGCTTGGAGTCGCGACTTGCGTTCTACCGGTGGATCTACGCGACCGAGGACGTCGAGGAAGCGCGGTTCTTTAACCTGGTGCCCCTCGCGTTCCCGTACCTTAGGTTCGCAGAGGGCATCACATTCCGCCGGTTCGAGGGCTCGTACGCAGACCTCCGCGACCAAGTCGTCTTTCACCTCGGCAAGATCAACGACGGCTTCCGGACTGCCTATGTCGACCACTACGGTCGACCCGACGAGGTGAGTGCCGCTATGGACCTAGACATCTCAATGGAGAGCACCAACACGAGGAAGTCGGAGCGACTCATGCGTGAGCGAGACGCCACGTATGACGGCAGGACGTACCGGTGCGAGTGGCACTCAAAAATTGAGCCGCACCGGAACCGCATCCATTTGCACCCGGGAGATGACCTGAGCGACCACTGCGTTGTCGTGGGGATCTTCGTCAAGCACCTATCTACCTGACGTTGCCTGACGAGAGTCGCCTGATAAGCTCAGGCCTCGACCGCGATCACACGGTGTGGGCGTATGCCGCACCGTATCGCCATTGCCAGACATTTGACGGCAGCGATGAACACCGTGCTTGTGGCTGCGCCGCGCGTCGCAATCAACGCGCCCAGCGATCCTGTGCGGCAGGGGCTGACGAACACCGGGCTGATCCGTCCCAGCGACCGTCGCCCGCCCCCGGTGCTTAACTCGAACCGTTCGGGAAGGTCGCCGCCCTCCTCAACGATGACTGTCGATTGAGGAGGACGTGCATCGAGATGGGGAGGACGGGCGGGAGTCGCAGGGCACCCCGACCGGGGCCCGCCGGTATTTCGCACCGGTAGCCTTCCACAGGGAAGGCGTCCACCATTGGGCACGGATTGGGCACGAAACCACTTCTCAAGGAGCAACCATTATCTCCCATTAGGGTTCTGACCAGCACTTATAGCGCCAAAGCCCTCGTAGCTCAGGGGATAGAGCATCGGTTTCCTAAACCGTGTGTCGCAGGTTCGAATCCTGCCGAGGGCGCTCTAAACTAGCAGGTCAGAGCGCTAAGGGGGGCGGCGGGTGGCGACGAAGCTCCTCTCCAGAGCGTCTTGGCCATCTACTGTGGCCATCTAGCTGCTACTGTGGCCATCCGACGGCATGCAGGTGGCCATCCTGCGCAGCCGTAGGAGGTGACGCATGCGAGGGTCGATGCGGGAGCGCAGGCCCGGGTACTGGCAGCTGCGGGTCTACGAGGGTGCTGACCCTTTGACCGGCAAGAAGCGGTACCGGACGCAGTACTTCCGTGGAGGCAAACGGGCAGCCCAGAAGCAGCTCGCCCTGCTCGTCACCGAGGTGGACGGCGGGGTCATCGCCCCTTCGGCCAAGACGGTGGCCGGCCTGCTCGAGGAATGGCTCGCCCACATCGAGCACCTGGGCCGCTCCCCCTCGACGATGTTCAACTACCGGCGGCTGGTGGGGTCAGCTGCCGGAGGGCTTCAAGGCGCTGCCGCTCAAGAGGGTGACGCCGAAGGTCGTCGACGACCTCTACCGGTTCCTTGGTGAACGGAAGAGCCGGAAGCCGACGACCGTGCTGCGCTTCCACACACTGCTGCGAGCTGCCTTCGCCCAAGCCGTGCGTTGGGGGTGGGTGGATCGCAATCCGATAGACCGAGCCACGCCGCCCCGCGTCCACAGGGTCGAGATCAAGCCACCGCCGATCAGCGACGTGCTGCGGGTGCTGGACCGTGCGGCGAACTCGCGAAATCCCGAGAACGCGATCGTCTTTCGACTGCTCGCCGCCACCGGTTGCCGGCGGGGCGAGGTGTGCGCGCTCCAGTGGCAGGACATCGACTTCGACAGTGACCCGCTGCGCATCCTCATCCGTCGGGCCGTCATCGAGATCGAGAAGCAGCTCATCGTCCAGGGGACAAAGACCCACGCCGTACGCAACGTAGGCCTCGACGAGGAGACGTCGCAGATGCTGCGCGACCACTGGGCGAGCAGTGTCGAGCTCGGCATCGATGCAGCCACCCGACTGCAGCCCAGTGACTTCGTCTTCGTCCGAGAGTCCGGGTCCCGTGACCCGCTCCCGCCCAACCGCATCGGCCAGGCGTGGATGCGGTTGTGCAAGGAGCTCGGTGTGAAGGCACGGCTGCACGACCTCCGCCACCTCCAGGCGTCGCTGCTCCTCGACGCCGGCGAGGCGATCACCACGGTCGCGGCCAGACTCGGTCACCGTGACACCTCGACGACGTTGAAGGTCTACGGCCACCTCATGCCCGGCGCAGACACCCGAGCAGCCGGGATCGTGGGCTCCGCCTTCAGCCGAACCCCGACCAAGGCCGACACATAGCCCATCAGCAGACGCTGCCCACTCACGGCCGATCTCGTCACGTATTCCGCTCGCGACGCGCACCATTGGGATACCCCGACGTGACCACAGTGGCGGAATTCGACGCCCCCCTGGCAGCGCGCAAGTGAGTACGCGACCATCCGGTACGGGGCGTTCTGCGCTCCGCCAACGGCTGGGGCCGCGGTCCGACGCGGCGAGCGATGTCGGGCGGTCGGTCCACGGCAGTACGCCGGATACCGGGCGGGCCACAGCGCTTCTCGGCCGGGTCCGGTGCTACGAGTGCAGTAGATCGTTCGGCCGCGTCCGGCCGCCGGCGCCGACGGACCCACTCGAGGTGCGAACAGCTGAGCAACGGCCTCGCGCTCGCTAGGCGCGGGGCCGCGCGGGGCGGTCGAGGAATCGGCGTAGCTCGCCGCTCCCGAGAAAGTGACCGAAGCCACCTTCGCCGTGCTCCACCCTGTTGCTACGGAGCCCTCCGGCGTGGAGGTTGCCGTTGGTCTCCTCGGCCGCTTCCTTCGATCCAGACACGACGTAAAGGTCGAGCTGGTCGTTCCTCCGCCCCCACAGCTTCAGGAAGTGGCGCTCCGCGCCACGCCAGCCGACGGTGATCACCTTCGTCGCCTGCTCGATCGCTGAATGGAGAAGCTGCAGGTGGTCAGCCGGACACTCGAACTCGCGCTTGTTGGCAATCGGAACCGCTATGGCAGGAACCACTCCGATCTCGTTGTTGTAGAGGCCAACGCCCTGACTGCCGAAGATGAAGTCGCCGAGGTTGTACGCGCCGGCTCGGTCCCACAGCAACCTCGTCATGTCCGTCGCCGTCGCGCGTAGGTCGGTGAGCCGACCCCAGTCGACGGAGCCGTGCAGCTTCAGCACGGCGAAGTGCTGGTGCTCGACGTAGTCGTCGAGGCTCAGCGGCCGCCAACCGTACGCGAGCGACACCGCGTCCTCGAGCATCGCGTCGTAGTTGAACGTCACGTAGAGGACACGGCCACCCGTGTTCTGTTGCCTCCATCGCTCCACTTCGTCGATGAGCTCGTCGTAGTGGGTGACGCCGTTCGCCAGCTCCCGCCAGCGCGTGCCGCATTCGGCGATGATCCGCTGCAGGTACACGCGAACGCCGAGCAGCTGACGATGCCGAGGTGGGTATGCGCCCGCCTCAGCCTCCAGCTTCTCCAGCACGTCTTCGAGCGCTTCTTCGTCGCGGGCAGCGCGGCGTAGTCTGCCGAGGATCGGGATCATCTGCTGAGTATTTGCGACGGCCTCATTGAAGTTGTGCCGTGCGGGGTCGAACAGCTGCTTTGCAAGCGGCGGTCGCCATCGCAGGTTTCCGGACGTGCTGACTTCGGGGTGGCTCATCTCAAGGTCGGCGGAGTCGTACGAGGCACCAGCGCCGAAGATCACGACAAGCAAGACAACACCGTAGGGCCGGTGGCTGGCGTCGGCGTCCGGCTCGCTGCATCGCCGGACGCTCGGACCTGGAACGGAGCTTGGGCCCAAGGCGCTCCGCCCGTGAAGCCCTGGACGACGAGTTGCTGATGCCACACAGCCGGCGTTCGGTGATGCCTCGCGCCGCTCGAGGGCGCCGCGCTGCGGGATTCCGCCCGTTGACGTGGCGAGGGCACAAGCTACAATGGAATCATGGCCTTGATTGAGGTCAATGGGGTTCGGCTCCAGGTTCAGGACGCTGGTCATGGCCCACCGATTGTGCTTGTGCACGGGAGTTGGGACGACCGTCACGTGTGGGCCCTGGTCGAGGACGACCTCGCCAAGTCATTTCGCGTAGTCAGCTACGACCGTCGGGGACATACGGACAGCGAG
>DATLOM010000008.1:0-139932 GCA_035536185.1 Acidimicrobiales bacterium
AACGAGGATCGGTAGTCCTTGCCCAGGTAGTCCATCATCCCCATCGAGTTGGTGACGTTGCCCTTGGCCGCCGGGATACCGCCCCAGCTGGCGCAGGTGCCGATGGCGACGATGGCCGCAGCACCGGGAGCGAGGCGATCAAGCCACTCCAGGCTGGTGATCTGGCGCCCGGTGGCGGGATCCTCGCCCAGGCCCATCCAGTAGCCCTCGCCGGCGATGGACTCGTCCATGATCGAGCCCTCCCACGTGATGACGTAGGGAGCGTCGAGCTCGCCGCGCTCGGCCATGAACAGGTTGTGGGTCCACTCGGCGCCGGACTCGGTGGACACGACGGTGTGGATCAGCTCGACCCGGGGCAGGCCCGGGATGATACCGGCCAGCAGGTGCTCCACCCGGGGATGGGTGCCACCGGACACGGCAACGGTGCAACCGTCACAGGAGCCGCCCACCATCCAGATCAGGTAGATCTTCTTGAGCGGCCCGAGGGCGAGAGAGTCGGGAGGCTCCACCATGGCCCGGCTGCGGACCCCGATGGGGGCGAAGGGATCGAGCGGGTCGTACCCGTCGATGAGCCCGATCGCCTGCTGGGGGCGCTTGAAGCTCTCCATCTCCGATCCGGTGGGCATGGGCCCAGCCTGCGAAATGGAGACGGAGTCGCCTCGCGGCGACCCCGCTTGCCGGTCAGGACCGGTGTTCCTTGCAGGGCGGGCCCTACGGGTGCGACCATCACTTGGCATTGAAGAAAACCCCCTCGTTTGGGTCTGGTATGTGTACACTACACCTACCGAAGGCGCCGTGAGAAATCTTTCTTGCGGATTCCTGGAAAACTTGTCCGGAGGGCCCCTCAAAGGCCGAGGAACCGGTACGACTACTACGTAGGGAGGGCAACCATGGACGAGATGGTGCATCCGCCGAAGTCCGAGGCGCTCGCAGCGATGTTCTACCGGAGCGAGATCCTCCAGGTGATGTTCTGGCTCCGCGGGGAGGGGTTCGGCGACCAGATCGACGCCAAGATCCTAGAGCGTTTCCTAGGCGTCGAAGCCGAGATCGGCGCCCAGTACCTGGATCTCCTCGTCACCGAGGGCTACGTGGACCGCGTCGGCGACCGCTACGGGCTGTCCGAGGCCGGCGTGCAGGAGGGTGGGCTCGAGTTCGCCTCCACCTTCGCCGATCTCACCCGCCCCACCCACGGTGAGTGCAGTGCCGATTGCTGGTGCCACAACTCCCCCGACGAGGCCGCCGCCTGCCAGACGGCCCGGGCCGGCGAGCACGCAGAGCACGCAGGCCACGAACACTGAGGGGCGAGCGGCGACGCCGCTGCCCACCGAGCAACACACGATCAAAACGACACGAGAGGCAACAGCTGAGATGGCCGCTCCGGCGAAGAAGAAGCAGAACAACAAGCAGGACAAGGAAGCCAAGGGCGAGGAGCCCCAGGGCGGTCTTCCCCGCAACTACCTGCGGGCCAGCCTGCTACTGCTCATCGGAGAGGCGCCAGCCCACGGCTACGACCTCCTGGACCACATCGGCCAGCTCGGCCTGCGAAGCGTCGATCCCGGAGGTCTCTACCGGACCCTTCGGGTGATGGAGGACGACGGGCTGGTCTCCTCCTGGTGGGAGCATTCGGTCGCCGGGCCCGCTCGCCGCACCTACGCCCTCACCCACGAGGGTGTGGAGTGGCTGCACGCCTGGGCCGGCGCCCTGCGCGAGAGCCACCGCTATCTGTCCGCCTACCTGGGGCGCTACGACAGCATCTCCGAGCCCGTCACCATGGCTTCTGCGAAAGCTTCGAAGGCCGGCGCCTCGTCGTGACCCGAGCCCTGCGAATTGCCGTGGCCGGCAAGGGCGGTGCCGGCAAGACAACGCTCTCGGCCACCCTGTCACGCCTGGTCGCCCGGCAGGGCCGCTCCGTCCTCGTGATCGACGCCGACAGCAACCCCAACGTCGCCGTCGCCCTGGGCATCAGCCAGGTCGCCGCCGCGGCCATCAGCCCTCTGCCCATGGGGCTGGTGTCCCGCCGTCTCGACGGGGCCGCTCTCAACGACCCGGTGTCCACCATCGTCGAGCGCTTCGGTGCCCGTGGCCCCGACGGGGTGGCCGTGGTCCACATGGCCATGCCCGCCCATGCCGACGAAGGATGCCTCTGCTCGGCCCACGCCACCGTCAGCGCCATCCTGGCCGACACCGTCAACCAGACCGACTCGGTCACGCTCGTGGACTTCGAGGCGTCGCCCGAGCACTTCAGCAGGGGGACAACCCGCCACGTCGACGCTCTCCTCCTCGTGGCCGAGCCCTATTACCGGTCGCTCGAGACGGCCCGACGGATGGGCGAGCTGGCCGCCGAGCTCCCCATCGGGCAGGTGGCGGTGGTGGCCAACAAGCTGCGCTCCCCCGACGATCTGGAAGCGATGGAGGAGTTCTTCGCCAACCACAACATGGTCGTGCAGGGACGGGTGCCCTGGAGCGACTCGGTCCTCGACGCCGACAAGGCCGGTACGCCCCTCATCGACTACGACCCCGATGGGCCCGTCGTGGCCGCGGTGGCCGAGCTCGTGCAGAAGCTGACCGCCGTCGGCACCGCTGCGGCCTGACGCCGATGGAGACCGTCGACATCCTCCTCATCGCCGGCGCCGTGATGATCGCGCTGTTCGTGGGCCTGCTCTACGTCGTGCTACGGGCCGCGGCGCGCACCGCCGAGAACGCCAAGGAGATCCTCCTGGCCCTCGAGGACATCACCAGGAAGGTGAAGGTGATGGAAGAGCTGGAGGGTGCTGCCGAATCGGTTCAGCTCTCGCACTCGCAGATGTCCGGCACCGGCACCGGTACCACCTCGAAAGTGCCGGCAAACGGTTCCGGGGACGGAACAGACGTGCCCTCATAGCCGTTGTGCAGCGGTACTCTGGAGGTATCCGAGGGCCCGCCGGCACGGCTCCCCCAGTTCGAAATCGCACCGGTCCCGCTGACCTCGACGCCGGCGGAATCGCTTACCCCGTTGACCAAACGCACCAGGAGGTGCCCAGATGTGCCTAGGAATTCCCGGCCAGATCGTAGAGATCGTCGACATGGAGCTGCACAAGGCCGTAGCCGAGGTCGACGGTGTGCGTCGTGAGGTGAACGTGGGCCTCGTCGCCGGCGACCCCGGCGGCATCACCGTGGGCGAGTGGGTGCTGATCCACGTCGGCTTCGCCATGACCAAGCTCGACGAGGAAGAGGCGGCCAGGACCCTCGAGTTCCTCAAGCTGCTCGGCGGCGAGTACCTCGACGAGCTAGATCAGTTCCGGGAGAGCACTCCGCTGTGACGCCGCCGTCGGAGGTGATCTCGCCGCTCACGCCTGCGGGCGCGGGTGAGGGAGCGCCTATCGGCGGGTTGGCCGACGATCTCGCCCGCGCCTCGCTGGCGCTGGCTCGCCGTTTCAAGGCCGGAGGCACCATGTGGTGCTGCTCCCCCAGCTGGCCGTTCCACGCCCACCACATCGCCGTGGAGTTCGTCCACCCGGTGATCATGGGCAAGCCGGCCCTCCCTGCGGTCGTCGTGCCCGCGGGGGCGGACCTGGTGAGCACGCTGCGGGCCTCGGTCCGCACCGGGGACATGGTCGTGGCGGTGGCCGGCTCCGACGACCCTGCGGTCGCGGCCGCCATGCGGCGCGGTGACGCGTGGGGCGTGGAGACCCTCTGGATCGGTGCCGGCCCCCGGCCGCCGGCCGGGGCGGCACGCCATGTTCTCTGGGTCGACCAGGACGACCCGCTCCGGGCCTCGGAGCAGTTCGTGATCCTCTACCACCTCCTCTGGGAGCTGACCCACGTGTGCTGGGAGCATCCGGGGCTGCTCCGGCCCGAGGTGTGCACGGAGGAGGTCTGCATCACGTGCTCCGACGAGGGGCGCCCGGCCGAGGTCATCTCGGTGGAGGGCGACGAGGCCGTGGTCCGCACTCCCGATGGTCGAGAGCGAATCGACACCACGATCATCGACACGCCCAGCCCCGGTGACCTGGTCCTCGTGCACGCCGGATCGGCCATCACGTCCCTCGAGAGCGGCAGGTAGCGCTCGATGGCACGCAAGCCGGAGGCGACCGATTTCCTCTACCCGTTCATCGAGCGGGAGGAGCGCGATCCGGGGCCGCTGATGGCCGACCTGGCCCGGTCGGCGCAGGCCAAGTGGGCTCAGAGCGCAGCGTTGCGGGCCAGGACGATCGAGGAGTGCGACGCGCAGTTGCGAACGGTGGCCGCGGCGATGGCGGAACGCTTCGCCGCCGGCGGCCAGGCTTTCACCTTCGGCAACGGCGGTAGCGCCACCGACGCCGACGCCTTCGCCCAACTGTGCACCCGCCCGCCCTGGGGGCAGCAGCTCCCGGTTCGCTCCCTGGCCTTCGACCAGGCCGTTCTCACCGCCCTTTCCAACGACATCGGCTTCGACGTGGTCTTCTCACGCCAGCTCGAGGCCTACGGCCGGAGAGGCGACATCGCCATCGGCTTCTCCACCAGTGGGAACTCGGACAACCTGCTCGCCGGCTTCGCCCAGGCCCGCAAGCGAGGGATGCTCACCGTCGGCCTCGCCGGCTACGACGGCGGGCGCATGGGCGCCAGCGAGGACGTCGAGCACTGCCTGGTGGTGCGCTCCGACAGCGTCCACCGCGTCCAGGAATCACAAGCAGCTGTCGCCCACGTGCTGTGGGCTTTCGTCCAGTCAGCTCTCGGTACTGCCGAGCAGCTCACCGATCCCGACCAGAAGGTGGCTTCATGAAGTTCGTCGACGAGTACAGAGACCCCGCAGCCGCACGTGTGGCCGTCGAGCAGATCACCAGGCTCGCCCGGGGCAAGCACCTCAAGTTCATGGAGGTCTGCGGCGGGCACACCCACACCATCTACAAGCACGGCATCGAGAACGTGCTGCCCGAGACGGTCGAGCTGATCCACGGCCCGGGCTGCCCCGTCTGCGTTATCCCGATGGGCCGGGTCGACGACGGCATCGCGCTGGCCGAGACGCCAGGAGTGATCTTCACCTCCTTCGGCGACATGATGCGCGTCCCCGGGAGCAACGGGAACCTCCTCGAGGCCAAGGCCCGGGGCGCCGACGTGCGGATGGTGTACTCGCCCCTCGACGCGCTGCGCATCGCCCGGGACAATCCCGACCGCCAGGTCGTCTTTTTCGCCATCGGCTTCGAGACCACCGCTCCTTCGACGGCCATCACCCTGCTCAAGGCCCGGGCGGCCAACATCACCAACTTCAGCGTGTTCTGCAACCACGTGACGATCGTCCCGCCGCTGAAGGCCATCCTCGAGTCCCCCGACCTGCGCCTGGACGGGTTCCTCGGCCCAGGCCACGTGAGCACCGTGATCGGCAACCGGCCCTACCGTTTCGTCCCTGCCGAGTACGGGCTCCCGCTGGTGACCGCCGGCTTCGAGCCCCTCGACATCCTGCAGTCGATCGTCATGCTGCTGCAGCAGATCCGCGACGGGCGCTGCGAGGTGGAGAACCAGTACACCCGAGCCGTGAAGGACGAGGGCAACCTGCGGGCGCTGGAGATCATGGCCGAGGTGTACGAGATCCGGCCCCACTTCGAGTGGAGAGGGCTCGGCTTCATCTCGCAGAGCGCGCTCAAGCTCTCCGAGGCCTTCTCGCCATGGGATGCCGAGCTGCGCTTCTCCATCCCCGGCGTGCGGGTGGCCGACCCCAAGGCCTGCCAGTGCGGCGAGGTGCTCAAGGGCGTGATCAAGCCCTGGGAGTGCAAGGTGTTCGGCACCGCCTGCACGCCCGAGACACCGATCGGGACCTGCATGGTGTCGTCGGAAGGCGCCTGCGCCGCCTATTACAACTACGGTCGTTTCACCAAGGGCGCCGCCATCCCCGTCCGCTCGGCATGAGCGACGCAGCTCGGCTGCCGGCTGAGGAGCCGGAGCGGGAGGCGACCCGCGAGGAGGTCGTCCTCGACCGCATCGAGGCGTACCGGAGGCGGCGTCCCCGTCTGCTGGAGGACGCGGTCAACTCCGCGCACGGGGCAGGAGGCAAGGCCTCCGCCGCTCTGGTGGACGCCGTGTTCCTGGAGGCGTTCCGCAACGACACCCTCTCGCCCCTCGGCGACGGTGCCGTGCTGGGGCTTCCGTCAGGGGAACGGCTGGCGTTCAGCACCGACTCGTTCGTGGTCAAGCCGCTGCAGTTCCCGGGCGGGTCGATCGGCCACCTGGCCGTGCACGGCACGGTGAACGACGTGGCCATGATGGGGGCCAAGCCCCTCTGGATCTCCGCCGCCTTCGTGCTGGAGGAGGGTTTCCCCATCGCCGACCTCAGGGCCATCGTGGCCGACATGGCCGAGGCCGCTGCCGGTGCCGGCGTACAGATCGTCACCGGCGACACCAAGGTGGTGAACAAGGGAGCGGCCGACGGCTGCTACATCACCACCGCCGGCGTCGGTGTCATCCCGGGCTCCGTGAAGCTCGGTGCCGAGTCCGTTCGGCCCGGCGACAAGGTCCTGGTGTCGGGCCGCATCGGCGATCACGGCATAGCCGTGATGCTGGCCCGCGGCGAGCTGGGCATCAGCGCCGACGTGAAGTCGGACACGGCGCCGCTCGGAGAGCTGGTGCAGGTACTGCTGGCGGCCGCCCCGTCCACCCGCTGGATGCGGGACCCCACCCGGGGCGGCGTGGCCACCGTGTGCAACGAGCTGGCCCGAGCGGCCAACGTCAACCTGGTCCTCGACGAGGCCTCCCTGCCGGTGCAGAACGCAGTCAACGGTGCCTGTGAGATCCTCGGGATCGACGCCCTTTATGTGGCCAACGAGGGCAAGCTCGTCGCCATCGTCCCTGCCGCGGAGACCGAGGCCGCGCTGGCGGCCATGAGGGCCCATCCCCTGGGCGCGCACGCCGCCCAGATCGGCGAGATCCGTGAGGAGCCGCCGGGGGTGGTCATCATCAACACGGTCTTCGGGGGCACGCGCATCGTCGACATGCTCGTCGGCGACCCCCTCCCCCGCATCTGCTGAGAGCCGTCACGCGTGACCGACCGGCGCCGCATCCGGGTGACGGGAACGGTTCAGGGCGTCGGCTTCCGGCCGTTCGTATACCGCACCGCGGTGGAGCTGGGGCTGTCGGGAACGGTGGCCAACGACAGCGAAGGCGTGATCGTCGAGGCCGAGGGCAGCTCGGACCTCCTGGACGAGCTGAGCCGGCGCATCAGGGACGACGCTCCCCCACTGGCGCGCGTGGAGTCCGTGCGGGCGACGAACCTGGCGGCCACCGGCGCCCACGGCGGGTTCCGGATAATCGAGAGCCACGCCGCCGGCGCGCCGGCGGTGGCGGTCAGCGTGGACGTGGCGACCTGCACCGATTGCCTGAGCGAGCTCCACGACCCCCGGGACCGGCGCTTCGAGTACCCCTTCGTCAACTGCACCAACTGCGGGCCCCGCTACACGATCATCACGGCCATTCCCTACGACCGCTCGTCCACGACCATGGCCGTCTTCACCATGTGCGCCGCCTGCCGGTCGGAGTACGAGGACCCCGCCGACCGCCGCTTCCACGCCGAGCCGAACGCCTGCCCCGAATGTGGGCCCCACCTACGTCTTCTCGATCCGGCCGGAACGGCCATCGGCGAGCGTGGTGACGCCCTCCGAGCCGCGGCCGATCACCTGCTGGCCGGGCGGATCCTCGGTGTCAAGGGCCTCGGGGGGTACCACCTCTCGGTGGACGCCACGTCGTCGGCAGGGGTGGCCGAGCTACGCCGGCGCAAGGCCCGGGACGACAAGCCGTTCGCCGTCATGGTGGCCGACCTCGAACAGGCCCGGGCGCTGTGCCGGCTCTCCCCCGCCGCCGAGGAAGCCCTGGCGTCGCCCCGCCGCCCGATCGTCCTCGCGCCTCGTCGCGAGGATGCCCCTGTGGTGGACGCGGTCGCGCCGCACCTGCCGGAGCTGGGCCTCATGCTGCCGTACACCCCGCTGCACGACCTGCTCCTCGCCGGGGTGGGGGGCCCGCTCGTCATGACCAGTGGGAACCTGAGCGACGAGCCCATCGCCCATGACGACGCCGACGCCCAGGTACGCCTCGGGCCAATGGTGGACTTCCTGCTGACCCACGACCGGGACATCCACATCCGCTGTGACGACTCCGTGGTTCGCGCCGGCACCGATAGGCCGGTGCAGGTGCTGCGACGGTCCCGGGGGTACTCCCCCGAGCCACTGGCGCTGCCGGTGCCCGCCACCCGGCACGTGCTCGCCGTGGGCGCCGAGCTGAAGAGCACGGTGGCCGTGGCCAAGGGGGGGCACGTCGTGGCCAGCCACCACATCGGCGACCTGGAGCACCTGGCCGCATACCAGTCGTTCCTCCAGGCCATCGACCACCTGTGCCACATCGCCGGTGTCACTCCGGAGCTGGTCGTCCACGACCTGCACCCGGAGTACCTGTCCACCAAGTTCGCGGTGGACCTGGACCTACCGGACCTGGCCGTGCAGCACCACCACGCCCACATCGCCTCGTGCCTGGCCGACCACGGTCACTCCGGGCCGGTACTGGGGATCGCCTTCGACGGTCTGGGCATGGGCACCGACGGCACCCTCTGGGGGGGCGAGCTCCTCGTGGCCGATCTTCGGGGTTTCCGCCGTGTCGGCCACCTCCGCCCGATTCCGCTGCCCGGCGGCAACCGGGCCATACGCGAACCCTGGCGAATGGGCATGGTCTGGGTGAACGATGCGCTGGGGAGAACCGAGGCCGAGCGCTTTGGCACCGCCGTCGACGAGCGGTGGTCCGCCGTGCTGGGACTGGCGGATCTCCCTCAGACCCCTCTGACCACCAGTGCCGGGCGCCTGTTCGACGCCGTAGGGGCATTGCTCGGGCTCAGGCACCGGGTGACGTATGAGGCTCAGGCGGCCATAGAGCTCGAGGCCTGCGCCGCCGGCGTGGCGTTGGACGACGTGGCCGCCGGCGTCCCCCTGGACGGGGTCGCCGCCTATCCCGTGGAGGTGGGTGCGGACGACGGCCTGCTGGTGCTGGACCCACGGCCCCTCATCGCCCGGGTGGTGGCCGAGCGGGACGCCGGGACGCCCCTCCCGCAGATCTCGGCCGGGTTCCACGCCGGGCTGGGGAGGGCTGCGGCGGAAATGGCCACCACGCTGGCAAGGGCGGAGGGGCTCGACACGGTCGCCCTCAGCGGCGGAGTCTTCCAGAACTTCCGACTCACCGAGCTAGTCGTCCGCCACCTCCGTGACGAGGGCCTGACCGTCCTGGTCCACGAGCGGGTGCCTCCCAACGACGGGGGGATCAGCATCGGCCAGGCAGCTATCGCCGCCGCCACTGATTGAACCGCGCTTCGGCGGGGAACCTACGGAGCATGCTGACAATCCTGCTCATCGTCCTGATCGTCCTGCTACTGGTGGGCGGCATCGGCGGCCCTCGCTACTACCGGGGCCGGCGTACCACGGTCGTCCGCGACCGCGACGTCCTGTAGCCCTACGGGGCCCTGCGCCCGGTTTGTGAGCAAGAATCGTTGTACAGCAACGTTTTTTGCTCACAAAGCCCGATTTCGGTCTCTGAACGAACCGGCACGGGGCCGAGGCACGTGAAGCCTCTAGCGTGCCACCTGTGACATCGGCACAACCTGACCTCGGTTTTCGGTACCGTCACCGCCCTCCTGCGGGCGGTGACGAGCGCCCGAGGAACACGCTGCTGCTGCTGCACGGCGCTGGGGGGGACGAGAGCTCGCTCTGGCACCTGGGGGAGGCCTTCCCTCCCGACGTGGCGCTGCTCAGCCCCCGGGGCCAGGTGGAGGAGGACGGTCCCCGTTACTTCCGGCGGACCGCGCCTGCCGCCCCTGACGCCGAGGATCTCGAAGCTCGGGTCGAGGAGCTTGCCGGTTTCGTGAGCGGCGCCTGCACGGCGTTCGACCTCGACCCGGCGCGTGTGTGGGTGTTCGGCTACTCCAACGGTGCCACCACTGCCGCCGCCTTGGCTGTCCGGCACCCGGACGTGCTGGCCGGAGGTGTCCTTCTCGCATCCAGGTGCCCCTTCCGGCACCATGGCCGAGTTCTCGAAGCCAAGCCCTTTTTCTGCGGTCACGGCCGTGAGGACGAGATCGTTTCGACGAACGACTACGAGGACGTGGTCGAGCTGCTGGTCACCGCCGGCGCCGAGATCGAGCTCCACTGGTACGACAGCGGGCACGAGCTGACCGACGAGCAGGTGAAGGAATCGACGGCCTGGTTGCTGCGCCAGATGGACAAGAAGGCCTAGTCCGGATCCCGATGTCCATCGAGGTGGTCGTCCAGCAGGCCCGCTGCATCGGCTCCAAGGTGTGCCTCAGCGCCGCGCCCGGCGTGTTCCACATCGACTACGACAACACGGCGATGGTGATTGATCCCGAGGCGGCCACGGAGGAGGAGCTTCTGGCCGCAGCAAAGACGTGCCCCACCGGCGCCATAAGAGTCTTCCGGGACGGCCGGGAGCTGAGCTGACGAAACTACCGCCGGCTTCTCACGCCGGAGTGGGTGCCTTGGGGAGCCGGGCAGCCCCGCTGGTGAAGGCGATGTTCACCGCTTCCTGGGCAGGAGCGCTGCTGGCCGCCAGCAGCTCACGGATGTCGTCCGGTGCCGCCTCGTAGCCCGCCCCACAGGTCATCGGCCGCCGGCGGTAATGACGGGCATAGCCACTGCCGGCGGCGCCCAGGGCAATGTTGAAACGGGGGTCACGGCGCCTCATCTCCCTCACCAGGCGCCGGGCCCGACGGGGCCTGGCGTAGAACCAGCGGTAGGCCTGCCGAAGGCCCTCGTCGAGCTGCTGGGCCGTCATCCTTTCCGGCGTGATGACGGTGTTGTAGAGGTTGTACCGGGACCAGTCGAACGAGGTGATCCGGTCCTGGTCGAGCATCCTCGCGTACGTGTGCGTGCCGGGGTACGGGGTGAGGATGGAGAAGTGGGCGACATCGACCTCGATACGGTCGACGAACTCCACCGTGTCCTGGAACACCGACGGCTCGTCGTGGTCGAACCCGAATATGAAGCCGCCCTCCACTCCGACACCCCGGCGGTGCAGGTTTGCCACCAGCTCGCCGTACTCGCCCGGACGGTTCTTCTTGTTGCACTCGATCAGCGCCTCGCGCGATACGCTCTCGAACCCGGTGAAGAGGACCCTGCACCCGCTGCGCACGGCCAGGTCGAGCAGCGAGGTGTTGCGGGCCAGGCCGATGGAGGCCTGAGCGCCCCAGGTGACCTTGACCCCGGAGGAGACGATGGTCTCGCACAGCTCCTCGGTGTAGGCCAGATCGGCGGCCAGGTCGTCGTCCAGCAGGAAGACGTAGCTGAAGTCCCCGACATGCTGTCCGACCCTCTTCAGCACCCGGAGCTCCTCGACCACGTGGTCAGGGTCACGGTGGCGGGAACCCCTCCCGTTGATGCGGATCACCGAGCAGAAGTCGCAGTTGAACCGGCAGCCGCGCGTGGTCTGGAGAGTGTTCATCGGCGCGTAACGGGTTATCGGCCACGACGCCACGATGTCCGACCACTCCTCGGCACCGGGCACCTTGTCCATGCCCTGCCACTCCCCCTGGTACAGAGGCTTCAGGCGCATGGCCGCGGCATCAGCCAGAACCGTGGCGAACGCGGTCTCGGCCTCACCACACACGACTCCGTCTGCGTGGCGTAGGGCCTCGGTCGGGAGAAGGGAGGGATGCACGCCACCGAGGACCACGGGGACGCCCTTTGCCCGGTAATCGTCGGCTATGGCATAGGCCCTGGCCGCCAGAGGCGTCCACACCGTGAGAACGGCGAGGTCCGGCCGCTCAGCCGGGATGCGTTCGAAGTTCTCGTCGATCACAACAGCCCGCCAACCCTGGCGGCGAGCCAGGGCGGCCAGTACGAGAAGGGCCATCGGCGGCATGCGGTGCCCGAACGTGAGGTGCAGGCCCGTCCCCTGCCATCGGGGAAAGATCAGGTGGAGGAGCGGCCGGTCCGACGCCGGGCGTCGCACGGCTATGGGCCCGGAGTGAAGTCGGGAGGCGGCAGGAATGCCACGCTCTCCACCAGCTCACGTATCTCGTCCGGCAGGGTGTCGAGCGGCAGCTCGAGGCTGCCCTCTTCGGTGGTGACGGAGCCGAGGAGGCTGTCGTCGACCTTGATCCGGGCACCGAAGACATCTTGAAAGCGCGAAGGCGGGCCTCCCACGGAGAAGCTCGTGGCGAAAGGTGCGTGCACCTCGAGGCCCGCGGTCGTGAAATGGGACTTGGCCTTGGCCACCTTCCCTGCGTGACTGTCCGGCCGCAGGGTGACGACCGCCGAGACCATGGGTTCAGTGGGCACCGTTCAAGCCTAGGCGGGCGGCGTAAGCGTCAGAGAGCGGGCCTATACCGGCTCGGCGGCAGTGGCGTCGTAGACCCAGACGCGGTCTGTCGAGGCCACGTCGGCTTCGAGGGTGTGGACCTTCCGAAGCGCCCGCTCGACCTTCTTTTGGGCTGAGGCCGAATCGAAGGCCTCCACCGTCAGCTCGGCTTCCACGGGGACTACGAATGATCTCTTCTGCTTGGGCATGGCGTGACACTAACGGGGATGGGCGCTCCTGTCACAACCTGGCCACACCGATCTCGTAATCAGGAGGTCCTTTTGGCTAATGGAACGCGCCGCCGAGCGCCGTCCTACCCTTGCGGCAATGCGGGCCTGCATCGTTATCGCCGGAGGGGCAGCACGGCGAATGGGAGGTGTCGACAAGACGATGCTCCAGGTCGGCGGGAGTACCCTCCTCGATACCGTCCTGAGCGCCGCCGCGCCGTTGTGCTCCCGTCTGGTCGTGGTCGGCCCGAGGAGAGCCACCACGTTGCGGGAGGTCGTCTTCACCCTCGAGGCGGAGCCGGGCGGTGGGCCCGTGCCCGCCGTCCTGGCCGGACTGGCCGAGGTTGCCCCTGCCGACGAGGTGTTCGTCCTGGCCGCAGACCTGGCGCGCTTGTCGCCTGCCGGGCTCCAGCAACTGCTCGACGAGCTGCACCGGCATCGAGCCGAGGCAGCTGCGGCCGGTGACGGCAGCGGCCCACCGAACCCGCTGTTGGCCGTCTACCGCGCTGACGCGCTGGCCCGGTCCGCCGAGGTCCTGCGTGACAACCCCCGGGGCATGCCGGCTTCGCGGCTTCTTCCCCCGATGACGGTGCCGGTGAAGCTGGACGCCCGCCAGACCCTCAACGTGAACACGCCGGCCGACCTCGCCCGGGCCGTGCTCGCCGACCAGGAGGACCGGGTCTGATCCAGAACCTGTTCCGGAGGCCGGCGCCGCCCTATCCGGCCGCTGTGGCGGCGAGGCCCAGGACGTCGAGCAGCTCCGCCGGGTCGCCGCCCTTCCGGTAGAAAGCGGCCGCGCCCTTGCGCTTTGCCGTCTCCATCAGCTCAGGACTGTCAAGTCCCGACAGCACGACCACCCTCGCCGACGGCGCGACGGCCCGCAGGAGGGGAAGGGCCTCGAGGCCGCCCATCCCCGGCATGGCGAGGTCGAGCAGGACGATGTCGGGGGCGAAGTGGCGGGCAAGAGCAATGGCCTCGCGGCCGTCGTCGGCCTCACCGACCACTTCGAAGCCGTCTTCGCCCTCGAAGATCAGGCAGAGGAGCCGGCGGAGGGCCGGGTCGTCCTCCACGATCAGGATCCGCTGTCCGGCCGAAGGGCCTCGACGTTCCCCGAGAGCCCGCCGGGGCGGGAGCAGGGCAGGTTCCTGGGAGCGGGCCCTTATCCAACCTTCGGCCTCTTCGGCGGAGAGGGGCGGGCTCCACAGGTAGCCCTGTCCCTGCTCGCAGCCGATGGTGCGCAGCTCGTCCAGCTGCTCGAGGGTCTCCACTCCCTCGGCAATGGTGGTGAGCCCGAAGGCGTGGGCCAGGTCCACCACGCTGGCGACGATGGCCCGGTCCTCCTGGTCCTGGCCGAGGCCTTCGACGAAGGAGCGATCGATCTTCAGGGTGTCGACGGGGAACCGCTTCAGGTAGGTGAGCGAGGAGAAGCCGGTGCCGAAGTCGTCCACCCCGATACGCACGCCCAAGGCCTTCAACTGCTCCAAGGCCCTGGCGCTCCGGTTGGCATCCTCCAGCAGCACGCTCTCGGTGATCTCCAGGCACAGTTGGCCGGGTGCCATCCCGGAGCGGGTCAAGGCTGCCTTCACCACATCGCACAGGTCCGGTGCCATCAGCTGGCGGGCGGCGAGGTTCACGGCCAGGGCAACCGGTGGGCCGCCGTCGCTCCTCGCCTCCCACGCCATCACCTGTGAGCAGGCGACGTCGAGCACCTGCCGGCCGAGCTCCACGATGAGGCCGCTGTCCTCGGCGATGGAGATGAACTCCGAGGGGGGCAGCAGCCCCCGCTCGGGGTGCTGCCAGCGCACGAGTGCCTCCACGGCGACGACCCGTCCGGTCGTGATGTCGAGCTCGGGCTGGTAGTGCACCACCAGTTCGCCACGGTCGATGCCCAATCGCAGCGAGTTGACGGTGTCATGGCGGGCGATGGCCATCAGGCGGGTGGCCACGTTGAAGGTCTCGTGGCAGTTGCGGCCCCGCTCCTTGGCCTGGTACATGGCGGCGTCTGCGTCCCTCAGCAGGGTTTCCGGGCTGCAGTCGGTGCTGCCTGGCGGGGCGAAGGCGATTCCCGTGCTCACCGTGACGCGGGTCTCCTCGTCGGCGACGACCATAGGCTCAGCCAGGACACGTGCGAACCTGGCGGCGAGCGCCTCGGCGTCGGCCTCGGTCTCCAGTTCCTCGCACAAGACCACGAACTCGTCCCCGCCGAAGCGGGCAACGGTGTCGCCCGGCCGCATCGCCCCCTGCAGTCGGGACGCCACCTCGACCAAGAGCTCGTCGCCGGCTGGGTGCCCGAGGCTGTCGTTGAGCCACTTGAAACGATCGAGATCGAGGAACAGCACGGCGAGACCGTTCAGCCTCCGCGAACGCCGGCCCAACGCATGGCTCAAGCGGTCGAGGAACATGGCCCGGTTCGGGAGATGGGTGAGCGAGTCGTGCAGGGCCTGAAAGGCCATCACCTCCTCAGTCGCCTTGCGTTCGGTGATGTCCTGGATGGTGCCTGTCAGTCGCACCGGCTTGCCGTCGGCTCCCAGCACCGGGCTCACCCGGGCGTGAAGCCACCGGACATCGCCGCCAGGGAGCACGATCCGGTACTCGGTCTCGCTCTTGTCGGGATTCTCGGCGGCTCTGGCGCTGGCCGCCGCGACCTTGGCGAGATCGTCGGGGTGCACCCGCGTCCTGAACGCGGCCCTCAGGTCGCTCACCTCGGCAGGGGCGAAGCCGAACACCCGGAACAGCTCGTCCGACCAGGCGACCTGGCCTGTGGCGATCTCCCAGTTGTAGCTCCCCAGAGCGGCCGTCCGCTGAGCCTCGGCCAGCTGCGCCTCCCGCTCGGCCAGGACCTGGCGGGCCGTGCGATCGCGATCGACCAGCTCTGCCCGGTCGAAGGCCAGCCCGGTGAGGTGGCCGAGGGTTTCGAGGATCACCAGCTCGTCCCGGCCGAAGAAGGGCGCCGAGGCCGAGGTCTCCACGGCCAGCCAGCCCGACCTCAGCGGGATGGCGACGAGATTGGGCCTCACCAATGGGAGCGTGCCCGGCGTCACGGGCACGTCGAGCTTGGCGGCCAGGGCCGCCGCTGAAGCGGCAGCCATGCTGTGGCGGGAGATCACCTCTCCGCTCCCGTCGACTACGACCGCGGCCCGGGCACTCAGGAGCTGCACGGCCTGCGGCAGGACGATGGCCGATACCGAGTCGATGGTGTCGGCCACCATGAGGGCGGCCTCCGCCTGGCGAAGACCATCGACCTCCACCCGCCGCCAGATGGTCCGTAGGGATCGTGGCGGCGAGAAGCCCATGAGGAACAGCACGGCGCTGGCCAGGCCCACGAGTTGGATCGACAGCTGCAGTCCGGGCGAAGGATCCGACCCACCGGCGACGCTCATCATCAGGGTGATGTTGAGCGTCAACGCGGCCAGGCCCAGGGTGTGCATCCGGTGGCGAGCGACGGCGGGCTGCCCTCGGCCGGCGCGCCAGAGCGAGCAGACGGCGACCAGGGAGAGCATCGTCCAGTCGAGCATGAAGGACAACGTGTAGGCGCGGTACCACGAAGGCGCCGGCTGCCCCCGAAGAGGGAAGTCGGGAACGGCCAGGGTGGCCACGACCAGGAGCATCGTCGCCCCCCGGGCCACGATCTCGCGGCGCCGGGACGGGCTCGAGAACGCAGTACCGAAGCGGTACAGGCAGTAGGGGAACATGATCAGGGCGACGATCAGGGCACGCACCAAGATCTCCGTCGCCGCGTCCCTCGGCCCGTCCTCCGGAAGGAATCGGGCGACGACGATGACCCCCTCGAGAACCACGAAGGTGGAGCTGAGCCAGGCCGATGCCGCGGTGCGACGGCGGGACCACTGCATCACCGAGATGCCAGCCAGCACCCCGAAGACGATGAGCTCCAGCAACTTCACCGTCGCGAGCAGAGTCATGTCGACGTATTCGACTGAGGTTTGGCGGGCGTGAATGGCCCGAAGGAGTCATATCCATGGCCGCATCGGGCCAGATACGGCTTCCGCTCCGAAGACCTGCCAGCGGTGGTCCCCGCTGGCGGTCCTTTATCGTGCCCGGATGCCCCGGAGAACCAAGATCGTGGCGACCATCGGCCCCGCCTGTGATTCGCGGGAGGCGCTGGTCGCCCTGATCGACGCCGGGGTGGACGTCGTGCGCCTGGGGTTCGCCCACGGCTCCGTGGCCCAGCACCTCGAGACGCTGGCCAAGGTACGGGCGGCGGCGGCGGACTGCGGTCGGATCGTCGGCATCCTCGCCGACCTGCCCGGGCCGAAGGTCCGCACCGGACCGTTCCCGATCGGCTCGGGCTCGCTACTCGAGGTCGGGCACCGGGTGACGCTCGTTCCGGGTGAAGGCCCGAGCGGGCCCGACACGGTCTCGGTGGATTACCCGAGCCTGTTGGACGACCTGAGCCCCGGTGACCGGGTCTCCCTTGGCGACGGTGCCGTGGTCATCGGCGTCGAACAGGTCACCGGGAGTGGCGCCATCGCCCTGGTCCACAACGGGGGTTGGCTCAAGGGCCGGCCCGGCGTTCACCTGCCGGCCGAGCGCATGAGGGTCTCCAGCCCCACTGCCGCCGACCTCGGTCTCCTGGCCGCCATTGCCGAGTCCTCGGTCGACATGGTGGCAATCTCCTTCGTGCAGACGGCCTCGGACATCCAGAGGGCGCGAGATGCCGCCGGCGCCGGCGGGCCCATGATCGTGGCCAAGATCGAGACCCGCCCGGCCATCGACAACCTCAACGAGATCATCGACGCGGCCGACGCGGTGATGATCGCCCGCGGAGATCTCGGGGTCGAGTTCCCGATCGAGGAGGTGCCCCACCTGCAGAAGCACATCATCCGCACCTGTGTCGCCTGGGGCCGCCCCGTCATCACCGCCACCCAGATGCTCGAGTCGATGGTGTACGCGCCCACTCCCACCAGGGCCGAGGCGTCGGACATCGCAAACGCCGTCTTCGACGGGGCAGATGCCCTCATGTTGTCGGCCGAGACGGCCATCGGCCACGACCCGGTCGGCGCCGTCCGCACTATGGCCCGGATCGCCACGAGGGCCGAGAAGGAGGCCGATTACGTGCAGTGGGGGGGTCGCCTGGGCAAGCTGCAGCGCCTCGAGCAGCTGCCGGGCTCCCTGGCCATCAGCGCGGCCACGAGCATGGCCGCATGGCAGCTGGCGCTCTCGGTGGAGGCCGCCGCCATCCTCTGCTGTACCCGTTCGGGGGCGACGGCACGGGCCATCGCCCGGTTCCGGCCCACGGCCCCGCTGGTGGCGCTGAGCCCGGTACCCGCCACGGCCCGGCAGCTGACCCTGACATGGGGACTTCTACCGGTGACCGTGCCCGAGCACGGGACCACGGACGAGATCGTGTGGTTCGCCGTGGAGCGGGCCGTCGAGATGGGCCTCGTGCGTCAGGGGGAGACGGTGGTGGTCCTGTCGGGCAACCCGGCTGATCCCGATCCGGTGTCCGACGACGTCAGGGTGGTCCGGGTCCGCTGAGGCTCAGTCAGCTCGGGCTTCGCGGCCGGACCGTACCCACCAGGCCGTGACCACGGTGAGCCAGGCACCGTTGACGACGACGCCGCCGGTGCGCCCCTTCATGGCCCAGCCGGCGACGATGGCCGCCACCGAGGCCTGGTGGGCGACGTACCACCTCAGCCTGCGCTCCCGCACGACCGGCACGATCCTCGTGAGCACGACGATCGAGGCGGGGTAGCCGACGGCCAGCAGGGCCGAGCTCACCATGGACAATCTCCAGCACCGCCTTGGTCTTCACCGGTCGTGGGTTGGGGCGGCGGACGGTACTAGAGATCGTCGATGGCGAGCAGGCGGTCGAGGCCGGTGATGGCGAAGACCTTCATGGTCGAGGCGCTCGGGTGGCGGAGGCAGAGGGTCCCGCCCCGCCCCCGAAGGTGCCGGTAGGCGGTCAAGAACACGGAGAGCCCGCTGGAATCGACGAAGGTCATGTCGGCCAGATCGAGCACGACTGTGAGGTTGCCTTGATCGGAGAGCAGGTCGGCCAGGCGCTCCTCGAGAACTGCCGCGGTGGAGCAGTCCAGCTCGCCCACGATTCCCACGACGACGGCACCGTGGTCACGGGCGAAGCTCAGGGAGAAATCAGTGGTGAAACCCGATACCGTCGCCGGGCGAAGAGAACGTTCCTGCAAAGAGATGACCGAACCTCCGAGAAGACCGCCGCCGAATATTCTTACGCCGAACATTCTTCACAAAGGCTGGCTGTTCAACCGGTAATCGCGCTCGATGCGGGTGAGGTCATCATAGCAGCATTCGACCCAGTTTGGCAATGGGGTAAGTGCCTAGTGCCGGAGGCTCCTGAGCTGGATCCTGCCCCCCTCGGAGCGAACCTGAAAAGCGGGTTGTGGGACGGTAGCCGGGCCATGGACCACCTGCCCGTCAGCCAGGCGGAACGTGCTCTGGTGCCAGGGACAGGTGACGCAGTCGCCGCCGAAGGAGCCTTCGTGTAACGGCCCACCGGCGTGGCCGCAACGGTCGGCGAGAGCCGAGATCTGGCCGCCTGACCGCACCAGGAGGATGTCGCCCCCGCCGGCGTGTACCACCACAGGCCGGCCCTCGGCGAGACCGGAGCTGTCAAGGACATCGGTCCACTCCTCCAGGCCCTCCTCCCAGGCGTTCCGGTTGACGTTGACCCCCTGGGCATAGGAGAGGTGTCCTCCGAGGTAGCCGCCGGCAGTGGCGAGGGCGGCACCCAGGAAGGACAGAGCCAGGCCCCGGGAACGGGCCCCCCGCCTGCGGGCCAGGTACGACAGGCCGTAGCAGCCGATGGCGGCGACGTTGGCGCCGGCGTGCACCAGCCCGACACGGCGCTCCGCACCCACGTAGTCCGACCAGTCGGCCAGGCCCGCGGCGGCTGTGGGCAGGGCGGTCACGACCCCCAGGCCGATGAGCTGGTCGGCGGCGGGGCGGGAACGCTTGCCGCCCACGAGGTCGAGGACCCAGGCGCTGGTCCACGACCCGATGGGGATGTCGGTCAGGAGCGGGTGCAGGGGGTGCCCGAGCCAGGTCCCGCTCAGGAGGCTCTTCACCGGGTCGCTGGGGATCAGGCGGGCGACGGCCTTGCTCAGCGGGCGGGCGACCGGGTCCAGCCACTCGGCCCGCTCGACCCGGGCGGCGACGTCGTGGAGGTTCATGGCCGCCTTCCTACCCTGATCGGACGACGGAGAAGATGGTGACGTAGTGGCAGATGGCGGCAGCGGCCACCATCACGTGCCAGACCTCGTGGTAGCCGAAAACCCGAGGAAAGGGATCGGGCTTGCGGGTGCCGAGGATGATGGCGCCGGCGGTGTAGAGCAGCCCGCCGACCACGATGAGGCCCATCTGGACCGCGCTGAGACGCCGCAGGAGCTGCGGGAAGGCGACGACCATCACCCAGCCTAGGGCGATGTAGCAGGCCAGGCCGAAGACGGACCGCTCAGCGATGCCGGTGGACGCCAGCACCACCCCCACCACGGCTCCCATCCACGCCACCGTCAGTATGACGCTGGCCGTCGCTCCGCGGAGAACGAGCAGGCAGAGGGGCGTGTACGAGCCGGCGATCATCACGAAGATGGTGGCGTGGTCCATCCGCCGCATGCGCCGGCGGGCCGGCCCCGACCAGCGCAGGCGGTGGTAGGTGGCGCTGACCCCGAAGAGGGCGCAGAGGCCCACGGCATACACGGAGGCGGCCAGCCGGGCCCGGGTCGAGCCGGCGCTGGCCACGACCAGCACGGCGGCCGGCAGGGACAGGAAGAAGAAGACGAGATGCACCCAGCCCCGCAGCAGCGGGGGCAGTGGGTGGCCAGGGTCGTAAGAGGTGTTCAACCCCGCCGGGCGGCACCTGGAGCGGTGACCGCGGGGATGGACGGACCGGTATCGGTGACGAGCTGCAGCATGCGCTCGTCGAAGGGCAACAACTTGCCCGACGGCATCACGATGGCGTGCTTGGGGGCCAGCTGGGCCACGAACTCGAGGTCGTGGCTGACCAGCACGACCGTGCCCTGGTAGTGCTGGAGGGCGGCCAGCACGGCTTCCCGGGAGGCGGTGTCGAGGTTGTTGGTCGGCTCGTCGAGGAGCAGGCAGTTCGCCCGGCCGGCGACCAGGCGGGCCAGGGACAGCTTCGTCTTCTCCCCCCCCGAGAGGGTGGCGGCCTCCTGGTCGGCCATGTCGCCGGTGATCCCGAAGTGGGCCAGGATCGAGCGCAGGTCGGCCAGGGTGGACAGCGGGGAGGCCGCCTCGAGCATCAGCTCCAGCACGCCCTTGCCGGGGGTGATGTCCTCGTGCTCCTGGGCGTAGAAGCCGACGGTGACGTTGGCGCCGAGGGTCACGTGGCCGGCGTCGGGCGCGTGGATGCCGGCTATGCAGCGCAGCAGCGTGGTCTTGCCGGCGCCGTTGGGGCCGACGACGAGGAACACTTCCCCGCGCCCTACGCCGAAGGTTACGTCCTCGAGCACCGGATCCCCCCCGAAGCCCTTGGAGACGCCCTCCACGGTGAGCACGACGTCGCCCGATCGGACCGGGTCGGGGAAACGCACCTTCAGGGGGCGGCGCTTGACCGTGGGCATGCGGAGGGCCGGGCTCTCGGTGATGCGCCCGATCCGCTGCTCCAGGGCCTTGCGCCGGCGAGCCGAGGTGGCGTTGCCCTGCCGGAACTTGTCGGCTGTCTGCTGAAGGCGCAGGACCTCCTTCTCGGCGTTGGCCGTCTCCCGCTCCCTCGCCGTCTCCCGCTGGGCCCGCTTCTTCTGGAACTCCGAGTAGGTGCCCCGGTACACCTCGATCTGGGCGTTCTCCAGCGCCAGGACGCGGTCGATCGACTCGTTCATCAGCTCGATGTCGTGGCTGACGACGAGGACGGCACTGGGCGACGTGCGTAGGAAGTCCATGACGAAGGACTTGGCTTCTGCGTCGAGATGGTTGGTGGGCTCGTCGAGGATGAGGAGGTCGCCACCGGCGAGGAGGAGCCGGGCCAGCTCGAGGCGCCGGCGCTTGCCGCCGGAAAGAGCACCTACCTCGACGAGCAGCGCCTCCTCGTCCAGCCCGAGGCCTTCGGCGATCCTCTCGGCGCTGGACTCGAGCTCGTAGCCCCCGCTCAGGCGGAACTGCTCCTCGATCTCCCCCCACTGGGCCAGCGAGGTGTCCAGGGCGGCGCCGTTGCCGGCCGTCGTGGCCTCCTGCATCTGCACCTGCGCCCCGGCCAGCCGCCTGCTGAGGCCCATCAGGGGGCTGGCGGCCAGGAGGTGGTCGTAGGCCAGGACGTGCTCGACCTCGGCCGAGGCGGTGGTGTCCTGGGCCAGCCAGCCGTACCGCAGGGGCAGGCGGATCGTGCCGCCGGCGGCGGGGATCTGGCCGGCGATGGTGCGAAGCAGCGTGGTCTTGCCGGCGCCGTTGGGCCCGACCAGGGCGACCTTCTGGCCGACACCGACGTGGAAGGTGGCGCCGTGGAGGAGGGTCCTGCCGGCGATCTCGACTTCCAGATGTGCGACGTGCAGAGCCATTGACCAGCCTGAGAAAGGGGGGAGGGCCGGGCTGCACCACCAGATCGGGGTACGCCTCAGCGCCGGGAGTATCCATTACCTTACGGCATGACCACACCCTTCCGTGCCGCGCTGCTGGCCGCCGTACTGGCTATCGCCGCCGGCGCCTGCGGCGACACCGACGACGACGCCACCACCGCCACACCCTCCGACGACGGCACCGAGGAGACCAGGCCCGGGACCACCGAGGTCAAGGCGCCCACCGGTAGCAAGCCCGAGGTCGTCGTGCCCGACGGGCCGCCTCCGACGAAGTTGGAGATCAAGGACCTCATCGAGGGGACCGGCCCGGTGGCCGCCACCGGCCAGAGGGTCACCGTCCAGTACGTCGGCGTCTCCTACTCCACCAAGAAGCAGTTCGACGCCTCGTGGGACAACGGCCAGCCCTTCACGTTCCAGCTCGGCGCCGGGGGGGTCATAGACGGCTGGGACCAGGGCGTCCCGGGAATGAAGGTGGGTGGCCGGCGCCAGCTGATCATCCCGCCCGACCTCGGCTACGGCGACCGGGGCGCCGGCGCCGACATCAAGCCCGGGGAGACGCTGGTCTTCGTGGTGGACCTGCTCAGCGTCAGCTGAGGCGGCCCCACCCGGCGGTCAGCCGTTCTCCCGCATCTGCCGGACGTCCACCAGCTGCTGGCGCAGCCACTTGCCGATGTCGTTCTCGCGGATCACCGCGCCGCAGGCCTCCCTGCGCTCCTTGCGCTCCCCCGCCTCCATGGTCAGGGCCGTCCACAGGGCATCGGCCTGCTGCTGTATGTCGAAGGGGTGCAGCGTGACGGAGAAGGCGCCCAGCTCCTCGTGGGCCCCGGTGTTCTCCGACAACGCGAGCACGCCGTCGCGCTCGTTCACCAGGATGGCCTCCTTGGCCACCAGGTTCATGCCGTCGAAGATGGCGTTCACCACCAGCACGTCGAACAGCTTGTAGGCGGCCACGGCCTGGTTCATGTTGTCCTGCAGGCGCAGGTCGATGGGCTGCCAGTCGGAGGTCCCGTGCTTGAGGTTGACGTCGGCGACGACCCGGCGGATCTGCTCCAGATAGTCGGCGTACTCGGCCACGTCGGCCCGGCTGGGCTGGAGAAGGGCCAGGAAGGTCACCCGCTCGGCCAGCTCCGGGTGGTCGTCGAGGAGCGTGTCGAAGGCCCGGAAGCCCCGGACGACGTTCTTGCTGAGGTCGGCCCGGTCGACGCGGAGGATGAGGTGGTCCCGCCTGCGTTCGAGGAGCTTTCGCTCCTCCTCGAGCACCGCATCGGAGCGGGCCAGGAGCTCGAACTGCTCGGGGTCGATGGAGATGGGGTACCAGCGAGCGGTCACCGTGCGGCGTTCGAACTCGACGCTGAGGTTGTCGAGGTCCACCCGGAGACCGAGTAGCTCCTGGCAGCCCAGGAGGAAGTTGCGGGCGTAGCGCTCGGTGTGGAAGGCCACGACGTCGTTGCCGAGAAGGCCGGTGAGGACCGCCTCACGCATGCTCGGCGGAAGGATCCGCCACGAGTCCGGCTGGGGCCAGGGGATGTGCACGAAGTGCTGGAGGAAGACCTCCGGGCAGCGCTTCCTCACCTGCTCGGGCACCAGGTAGAAGTGGTAGTCCTGGACCATGACGGTAGCCCGGCCGCCCCGGGCCTCGACCTCCTCGGCCACGGCATCGGCGAAACAGGCGTTGACGGGGACGTAGCCGTTCTCGAAGGCGTCGGTCTCCCTCGGGGTGATGTCGGGCGCGGAGCTGAGGCCCCAGAGGTAGTGCTGGATGAACCACAGCAGCGGGTTGGAGATGACGGCGTAGAACTTGTGGCGGTCGATGGGATCTGTCTCGACCATCCGCACCCGCAGGCCCGGCCCCTGCCCCTCTATCTCGAAGGACTCGCCGTCGTGCTCGCGAGCCACGACGGCGTCCTCCTCGGTGAGGGCACCGCAGACCCACACGGCGTCGTCGAGGCGGCCGGCAAGACCGGCCAGCGCCGTGACCAGGCCGCCACCGCCGCGGTCGGCGACGCGCTCACCCTCGACACGGTCGTACTGCACGGGCCCGCGGTTGGACACCAGGATGACCGGATCGTTCCTGTCCACTTCGACCGGCTTCACCACAACGGCAACCTACGGCCTCCGCCCTCTCAGGGCCCGGCGCCGCCTTCAACGGGGCCGGTTCGGCCGGAGGCGGATCAGGAGGCGGTGGTGTGAACGCTCCCCGAAGGGAGGGTCAGTCGAGGGTGCCGGCGAGGATGGCCCGGGCGGTCTTCTGGTTTGGGCCGGGGCGGCTCTGGGCGAGGACGGCGCTGACCACGACCTGCTGGCGGGTGACGACGACGCTGGTGACGCCCTGCACCTGCCCACCGGAAAGCTGGCCAAGGGGCTGGTCGTCCCACACCAGGCCGTCCCGGCTGAACAGGAGCCGGAAGTCAGGCTTCAACTCGGGCTCGGCGGCGGCGATGTCCGACGGTGCCTCGGGCTTGGAGGGTACGACGGCCACCACGGCTGCCACACCCAGGGGGCCCACGGCGGCACCGGCCACGCCGACCTGGGTGCCGGCGGGCCGGGAGACGACGCCGCCGAACGGTGAGCTGGTCCAACCGCCGGCGCCGTCGGAACGGAGCAGGACCGGTTCCCCGTTCATGCCGCCGGCGACGAGGGTGGTCCGCCCGTCCAGCTTTCCGGCTGCGGCGACCCATCCGACACCGGGTAGGTCGAGGTCGACGGGGGACCACTCCCGGCCGTCGACGGAATGAAGGACCATCATCGGCGGCGGCTCGTGACGGGCGAGCATGGTGCGCCCGCTGGAGCGAGCCCCGACCAGGTCGAAGCCGTCGTCGTCGGCATGGACGGTCACGGGGCCGTAGATCTCGTCGGCACCCGACACCTCGACCCGCTCGAACTTGGTGGAGTCGTGGTCGGCGGCAAAGGCGACCGGTTGGTGACGGACGGCCCGGAGCAGGTCCCCCTTCACGTCCAGCTCGTCCCAGGTGTAATGGCGCGTCACCCCCTGAGCCACCTGGGGCGTGACCTCCACCGGGTCGCTCTCGCCGCGGTAGCAGAACGTGGGGTGGACCTCGCCGGTCGTCGCCGGCTGCGGCCGGGCCAACCGCACGGCCGGCTTGTCCGGCGCGGGTGGCGCGCTGGTCGCCGGCGTCTCGCCGGGCGGCGGGGGCACCTGGGCCGGGGATGCCGGCGCCTCGTGCGGCGGGGGCGCCGGCAGCCCGGGCGGTGCATCAGAGGTACCCGCGGGGCACGGGTTGGCCGATCGGGGCCCAAGCACGTCGATGCCGTCGTCGCTGATGGCCCAGCCGTTGGGCGCGGTGTTCCCGGCGGGGAGCACCTTGTTCACGTCGAGCACGGCATAGGGCACGGCCACGGCCACGGTGCCCTTGGCGCCGGCGGCCACATCGGTGAAGCTGACGCCGGACGACGTGGAGCGTGCGGCGATGGCCCGCATGTCGAGAGGAAGCGTGGCCTTGCGCCAGGTCTCGCCTCCGTCGTCCGACCAGCCGACCAGGAGGTCCGGTGTCGGCTTCTGGCCGGGAACGGCGGCCGTGGTCGGGCTGGTCCCGACGGCGTAGATCCGCCCGCCGGTGCTGGACAGGTCGGACAGGAACAGGTCGTCGGCGAGCTTCGACACCGACCGCCACTCCACGCCATCGTCGGACCGCCACAGGACACGACTCTGGTTCCGGCCGTTCGGGTCGACATCCCCAGGTGCGGTGGACAGGGCGTAGACCGGGCCGCTGCCGTCGATGGACCTGGCGAAGCCCAAGGCCGAGCTGGAGCTGACGCGCTCCCAGCGGATACCTGAATCCCCCTTGCGCACCCCGCCCCCGGCCGCCACGGGAACCCCGCGATCGTCATCGACAAGGCCGAAGGCGGACACGGTTGCCGTCAGCACGGCGACCGACGTGACCATCGACAGCACGGCGCGCTTGCGGCGATTCCGCCGGCGGCCACGGTGGACCACCGCCCCGACGTCGCCAGATGGGATGTCGAAAGCGGCGGCGGCAGCGGACAGGTCGAGATCGAAATCGTCGTCGTGCGACATCAGGACTCCTCGTTGCGGAGATGGGCCAGGCGGACCTGGAGGTGTTGGAGGGCTCGGTGGAGGCGGCTCTTGACGGTGCCCGGCCGGATACCCAGTGCCGCGGCCGTCTCGGACTCCGAGAACCCGAGGTAGTAGCGGCAGACGACGGCCGCCCGCTGGCGGACGTCCAGCTCGGCCAGGGCGGCGAGCACGGCGGGCTCGGCCGGGGATCTCATGTCGGTGGTCAGCGGTTCGGCCGGCGGGTGCGGAGCCCGCGTACGGCGGCGGAGGACAGAGGTCGCCCAGTTGAGGGCCACCCGGTACACCCAGCCCGCGGGGTCGTCGAAGGTGGCGATGCGGTCCCATCGTTGGTAGGCCCGGGCCATGGCCTCGTCGACCGCCTCGGCGGCCAGGTCGCCGTCGTTGAGGGTCAGGGCGAGGGCTCGCGCCACCCGGTCCCGGGCCTTCCCGTAGAAGTCGACGAAGACCACCGGCTCTGCGCTCAGCTCGGTCTCGGCCACTACGGAGTAGCTCAGGATGCCGTCCACCTCCCCTACACCTTCGAGGGGCGGTTCAGGTTCCATCGATGCTCTCGAGGACCCGCCTGGCCCGCTCACTTGTGGGGTCACGGGCGAGGGCCCGACGGGCGGCCGCCGCCGCTTCAGCGTTCCGGCCGGCCCTGGCGTAGGCCAGGGCCAGGTCGGTCGATGCCGCCGCGCTGCGGGGCGCCAGCCGCTCGGCCGCCAGCCACGCCCGCTCGGCCTGCCGGCCATTGCCGCTCAACTGCTCGGCGAGCCCGAGGCGCAACAGCACCTCGGCATTACGGGGATCGTCCTCGGCCAACTTGCCGAGGGCGGCACGAGCGGTTCGCAGATGGGTCGTCGAGCCGCTGCGGCGAGCCCTCTCCAGCAGGAGCCTGCCGCGCTCGCTCCTCACCACCGGGTCCCGCGGGGAGATGCGCAACGCGGCATCGAGGTGCTTCAACGCCTTGTCGATGCCGCTCGGAGACCCGGTGCCGGACAGGGCGCGGGCGGCCACCAGCCGGTAGCGCAGGGCGTCAGGCCGTAGCCGGGCGGCCCGTCCGGGTCGCAGCGGAACACCGTCGTTTGGAGTGGCGGCGAGGGTGGCCCGGGCGTGGCGGTCGGCCACCACGTCGAGACTGCCCGCCACCAGCGCCACCGCAGCCAGAGCACCGGCGGCGACCGGGACCGCCCGCGGAGCACGCAGATGGACCAGTTCTTCGCCGGCCGTCACCTGGGCGGCCACCACACCCGCGACGAGCCAGACCAGTGGCTCGATCTCGCCGAGCGGGAACAGGAACAGGGACTGTGCGAAGTAGCCGACCAGCCCGGCAGCCGCGCCGGCCACCCATGGGGAAGCCCGTCCGAGGGCCCGCAGGACCATTTGGGCCGTGAGGGCAATGACGGCGAGGTACGCAATCAGGCCGGGGAGCCCGGCGGCGGCGGCGACATCGAGCAGCGAATCATGGGCCCGATCCGGTAGCGGCGATCGCCCGTGCGCCTTCTCGTAGGCGTCGTCGACCGAGCGGCCGAAGGCGATCCGGTACCCCTCCGGGCCCACCCCCAGCAACGGGTTGGCGGCCACCACGCGGGCGGCGACCCGCCACTCGTCGAGCCGGCCGCGGGCGCCACCGTCATCGTCCCCCACCACGTCCGGGACCCGACCGGCCACGCCTGTGGCGAAGGCCAGTCCGGCACAGGCGACCACGGCCATCGCCGCCGGCAGCCAGATGGCCCGCTTCCGGGCCGCAGGCCGGGCCATCACCGTCCCCACGGCGGCGGCAAGCGCTCCGACCCAAGCGGCTCGTGCCCCGGAGGCCACCAGGCCGACGCCGCAGCCGGCGGTGGCCGCGGCGGCGGCGATGCGGGCGCGCCGGCCCCAGGCAGGATCGAGAGCAGCACCCAGGGCCACCGCGCCCAGCAGCAGGGTGGCGGCGCCGAGATAGGCGGACGAGCCGAAGGGGCCGACCGGCCGGTCGCCGCCCCCGGCCAGATCGAGCGGTTGCCAGCCCAGCACCTCGGCCGGGGCCCAAGCTCCCACCACGGCGGCGGCGGCCACGGCCGACCCGGCCAGGGTCCTGCCCTCTTCCTCGGCCAGGGAGCTCCCGACGAAGAAGGCAAGAGCGCAGAGGAGCCACGTGAGGGCGCCCAGATGGCGCTCAGGGGTCCCTATCCAGGCGTACAGCGGGTCGATTCCCCGGGAGGCGGCAACGGCCACCACGAGGAGGAATGCGGCCCAGGCCCTGGCGGGGCGACGGACGATGCGCATCCCTCCACCCCAGGTGACCGCTGCCGCGGCGGCGAGCACGCCCGCGGACACCGCCATCCACTTGAGGGGCCCGAACGGAGCCAGGCCCCGCGGATCGACGAGCAGCACAGCGAGCGGCAGGAGGCAGACCACCAAGAGCCGCCCCGAGGTCACCACGGTTCCGACCATACGACGGTACATTCCTGGCATCGCATCGCGGATGAGCGAGTCGGAGAGCAGGATGCCGGCGGAGGGGCAGTGGGTCCGCGAGATCGAGGACGTGGTGCGGGGGGCCGCGGGCGGGATGCTCATCGGGATCCCGTTGCTGTACACGATGGAGGTCTGGTGGATCGGCTCGTACACGGGCCCGGAACGCATGCTGGCCGTGCTCCTGTTCACCTTCGTTCCGGTGTTCCTGCTGAACCGCACGTCGGGGTTCCGGTCGTCCAAGGACGTGCGGCTCGTGGATGCCGCCGTCGACACCGTGGAAGCCGTCGCCCTCGGAATCCTGTGTGTGACCGGCGTGCTCGTCCTGCTGCGCGAGATCACCATGACCACTCCCCTGGCCGAGGCCGCGGGAAAGGTGGTCTACGAGGCGCTCCCCTTCTCCCTCGGCGTGAGCCTGGCCCGGCACTTCCTGGAGCGTTCGCGAGACGAGGGTGACGAGAGTAACGAGGGTGACGAGAGTGACGAGGGTGATGGCGAGGAGGCCAATGCCGAAGGCGCGCCCGACACCGGGCTCAACGCCACGATGAGCGACGTGGGCGCCACCGTGATCGGGTCGGTGTTCATCGCCTTCAACATCGCGCCCACCGACGAGATCCCGATGCTGGCCGCAGCCACCTCACCGTCGTGGCTGCTGGCCATCCTGGCCGCGTCACTTCTGATCTCCTACTGCATCGTCTTCGAGGCAGGGTTCTCGAGCCAGGCCAAGCGGCGGCACCAGCAGGGGTGGTTCCAACGGCCCCTGACCGAGACGGTGGTCTGTTACCTGGTGTCGCTGATCAGTGCCGGCTTCATGCTCTGGATATTCCAGAACCTCCGCCTGGACGCGCCCTGGTCGTTGACTGTCAGCCACGTGGTGATCCTGGGCCTGCCAGCGGCCGTCGGTGGCGCGGCCGGGCGGCTGGCGGTATGAGCGAGCGCCAGAGCCGTCCTCGTCGCTCGACGGCCGAATGGGTGACGTTCGCCATCGCCTGTGCGGTGCTGGCATTGGTGATCGGCGCCATCGCCTCGCTCAGGATCGGCGGCAAGCCGAATCCCCCGGTTTTCAGCGTCAGCTCGACCCCGGCCCGGGAGCAGGACGGCCGCTTCCACGTACGGGCGGTGGTGGAGAACACGGGCGACGAGACGGCGGAGAACGTTCAGGTGGTGGCCGAGCTCCAGACGGGAACGGAGGCGCCGGTGGAGGCGGAACAGGTGATCGACTTCCTGTCCGGCGGAGATCAGGGGGAAGTCGAGTTCGTCTTTGCCGACGATCCTTCCTCAGGTGAGCTCGAGATAGAGGTACGCGGCTTCACGCCCCGGTAGGTCCCTCCGAGGACAACCTCGAGCGCACCAGCTCGGCCATGTCGCCCACCGTTCGCAGGTCCTTCATGTCCTCCTGGCCGAACATGACGTCGAAGTGCTCCTGCAGCTCGATGGCCATCTCCACCAGACGGAAGCTGTCGGACACGAGATCGGTGAGAACGGCATCGAGGTTCACCCGGCCTTCGGGGACCTCGAGCACCTCGGCCATCCTCAGGCGGATCGCCTCCAGGGTCACCGGGCTCAAGCTTGCTCCTTTCTGTTGGGATCGGTGAGAAAGGCGAAGCGCTCCTCGTACTCGGCCAAGGCCTCGGCGTACACCTCGCGGTCGGCTTCCCGGTAGCGCTTCAGGGTGGCGTCCACGTGCTCCTTGCCGAACCGGGTCTCGAAGCCGCCCAGCGCGTCGCGCACCCACTGAACGTGCCAGCGCTCGTCCTCCATGATGCGGTCGATGGTCTCCTTCACCTCGGGTTGGAGCCCGGTGGCGGCCAGGTGCTTGGCGTACTGGTTGATGACCCGCCGCTCGAACACGAGGGTGATGGCCAGCACCTCCATCATGTTCACGGGCAGGCCGACGGCTTCGAGATATCGGTCCTGGTAGGCATCGGCCAGCTTCAGGGGCCGGGCGCCCAGACGGTCTATGCAGTCTGTCCAGTACCAGGCGTGCTGGGCTTCGTCGGCGAAGTGCTTCGACAGGTCGTGCTGGATGGGGCTGGGCTTGAGGGCGCGGGCGAGGCGCCCGAAGAAGAGGGAGCCGTTGATCTCCGAGGACCGGTAGAAGCTGAGGACGAACAGCTCGTCCTCAGACAGCGGCACGATTGCTCCCGGCGGCCAGGCAGGCGGCGACGGCCAGCACCCCGCCGTCGAGGTCGAGGCTGACGTAGCGGATCTGCTCACCGCGAGGGCCCCTGGCGCAACCGGAGGCGCCTGCGGGATCGGAGATCTCGTATGCGAGCAGGGTGGCGTCCGCGTTGTCGGGCGTGGCCTTGAACAGCGCCTCCTTCACCGTCCAGAGTCGTAGCAGGCCCCGGGCGTCGGTGGCGTGGGCCTGCTCAGGAGGGCGGAGAAAGAACCTGGAGGTCCGGAGGTCGACGTCCTTCCTCCATGGCTCGTAGTCGATGCCGATGCCGGCCAGGTCGCCGTCGGATCGCAGGAGCTCGGCGGCGATGGCCTCACCAGCCCGGTCAAGCGTCGACAAGTCTCCTCCCCCAGCGGCTGGCCACCAGCTGCGCGCAGGTGGCGGCCACGAGTTTGGTGGGGTCCGGGGCGCGGTAGTCGCCGAGGGCGGACCGGAGGCGGCTGTTGTCCAGTTCCTTGGCTACGTACAGCTGCCGGGCGAAGGGCATGACGTTGGCCAGGGCCTGGGTCACCAGGCTGCCGGCAAAGGAGCTGACCCCGTCCACGAGCAGCTCGAAAGACTCCTGGTCGGCCAGCAGTGGCCGCAGAATGCGCTTCTTGGCGAACTCCTCGACGGCGGCGAACTCGGCCGAGGCGACGTCGAGCAGCTGGTCGAGGGTCAGCGACTCGCTGCGGTCGTGGGCCACGTGATAGATCCCGCCGGCCGGTCCTGGCTCCATTAGCTGGGCAACGGCGTCGGTTACGAAGGCCCCGGTCACGAAGTAGAGAGGCGTGTCACCCTGGCCGGGGATCAGCGAGAGCAGCCCGTAGAACCACAGCTTCAGGGTCTCGTGGAAGGCGTTGTACTGGGTGACCGCACCCGAGTCGTCGTCGGCGACCACCGTGGCCACCCGCAGCAGGCGCCACGGCACGTCGTCAGACTGGGCCACGAGCCGCTCGGCCTCCCACTTCGACCACTCGTAGGCGTTGGCGAACCCGGCGGAGTCGTCGTACCGCTCTTCGGCGATGGGGCCGGGGCGGAGGCCGGTGGAGTACACCGTGCTGAGCTGGCCGAACGACTCCAGGGACGGGCAGGAGCGGGCCAGCTCCAAGGCGTGGCGGGTGCCCTCGACGTTCACCCGGCGGGCCGTCTCGGGCTCCACGTTGAACCGGGTGACGGCGGCGCCGTGGACCATGTGGGTGATGTGCCGGCGGCAGGGCTCGTCGACGGTGCTGAAAGGGTCTTCTGCGTCGAGGTCGACGGCAACGAAGCTCATCTGACCCGGAGTGATCGAGCTGCCGCCCGTCGGGACTCGTGCCGGCTCCACCTCGGCGCCGAGCTCCCGTTCCAGGCGCCGGCGCCGGTCGAGGCCCCGCACGGCCAAGAGGACGTCGCGACCGTCGCCCAGGTAGCGCCGGGCCAGCCGCCGGGCCAGATAGCCGCTGGCTCCGGTGATGAAGACGAGGGGCTCGGTCACTCCCCCACCGCCGGCCATCTCGAATCGTCGGGGCCGAACTGGTGGACAAAGGCGGCCAGCCATCGTTCGAGGCCAAAGGCGATGCAGGCGGTATGGACCGGCGCGGCTTCGCGCTGGATCTCGAAGGCCCGGCCGAAGTGGTCGTGGTGGAGGTTCCTGGAGGCGATGGCGAGGCGGTCCTCGAAGAGGAGCTCGTGCTTGGTGGGGTCGATCCTCTGCATGAGGTACTGCGGGTTGCGCGAGGGCTTGAAGAACGGGTCGGTGGCCATCGTCCACCCGAGGGGGAGGCCCAGCTCCTCGACCAGAGCGTCCACCGCGGCCGTGGCCTCGTCGAGGAAGACCCGGGCCTCGGCGGCGGTGCCCATGATCACGATCTCGCGCATGGTGAAGCTCCACTGGCGCTCCAGCGGGCGGTAGTGCTCCTCCCGCCGGAAGCAGGTGGCCCTGGTGGTGAACCAGCGGGGGCCGGTGAAGACCTGGCCGCGGTAGTGGGCGTAGAGGTGGTAGCAGGCGGCCGGGGTGAGGACTTCCGTCACCGGCGCCAGCTCGGTCAGTCGTAGAGATCCGTCAGCGCCCACCGGGTCGCCGGCGGTGAAGGTCTCCAGGTTGGCCTCTTCGGTGCCGAGGCAGGCGGCGAAGGTGGCGAGGTGGGGGAAGGAGCGGAAGTAGTCGATGCGCTCCAGCTCGGCGGCGGCGATGAGCGGGGGGAACCTGAGCTCCTCGGCTCCCCACGACCCGGACATGCTCACGAAGCGGCGGTCCAGGCGGTCGGCCAGATCCAGCAGCGGCCCCGACAGGGTGGCCTGGCCACTGAGCCGCCAGGTGAGGCCGGCCGCCTCGATGGCGGTGGGGGTCATGGCGCCGGCGCTGACGGAGAGGACGGGGAGAGGAAGGTGGCGTAGATGGTGTCGATGTCCCGGAAGACGCCGGGCCGGAGGGAGGCCGGATCGAGTGGGGCGTTGCGCATCTCCTCGACGAACAGGAGAAGGTCCGTCACCTGAAGCGAGGTGAGGTGCCCCGATGCGATCAGCGGGGTGGTGTCGGCGAAGTCCTCGCCCGGCGGGGCCGGTGAGTGCTCTATGACCCAACGCCGGAGCGCCCGGCGGGCCTCGTCCTCGGACAGGAGGGTCACGCCTCCGCCTCCTCCTCGAGCACGCCGGCGGTGGTGAGAAAGCGGAGGCACGCCCGGCTCAGAGTCTCTCGATGGGCGCGTGCCACAGGGTGGGCCCATGCCTCGCGCGCCGGGCCGTAGGGGTCGGCGAAGGCGGTGTCGCGGTACACCTCCGGGTTGTAGTACTCCCGCCAGGTCGCGTCCAGGTAGCCGGTGAGATACGAGCGCATGCCGGCCACGGTCTCCGCCGTCCAGGAGGGCGAGTGGCGCTGCCACAGGTGCTCGACGATGCGCCGGCCGAACACGAGGTGGCGGGTCTCCTCGGCGTGGTGGTTGGCGTTTATCCGACGGGCCAGTGGATCCAACCGCTCGTCCCGGCCCATGACCACGTTGTAGCGGTCCACGATCTCCTCAAAGATGGCGACCTTGGCGAAGAACAGTAGATCCTCCTCGCCTTCGGCGTACTCCCGTGGGAACACCACCTTCCGGTCCGGGTAGATCTTGCCGGCGTAGCGCAGGCAGAAGGTGGCGAACCAGACGCTGTGCTTGTTCTCCTCGTCCAGGAAGTGGTGCAGGTACTCTGATACCTCCTCCAGCCCAGGGCGGTAGAGGCGACGGGCCAACCCCTCGATGAGCGCCTTCTCGCCGTGGATGTTGAGGCTGAAGAAGTTCACAGCCTCCCAGAAGCCGAGCAGCCGCTGCCTCTCCTCGGTCAGCTCGTCCCACAGTGGCGTTCCGAAGATCGAGATGAGCTCGGGGCTCATGAACCACTGCGACCGGTCGAGCGACTCCGGCCAGGAGATGGCCTCGTAGGGGTTCTGGTAGCTCCTCCGCGAGGATGCCGACAGCCTGGCCGCCGTAACCGCCACGTCCTCGCTCACGCCCTCACACCTTCTCCAGGAGGAGAGCCTGCCAGTTCATGCCGTAGCCGGCCATGGCCAGCAGCACCTTCTCGCCGGGGCGCACGAGATCACGGCTCTCGAGGTACGCCATGTTGACGATGTTGTCGCCACTGATCACGTGGGCGACATCGGGGAGCGACGCGCAGAAGACGCGCTCCTCGTCGATGCGCAGGAGCCGGGACAGGATCTGCCACGCCTTGACGTTGGTGTTCTGCGGAACGACCCAGTCGACGTCACCGGTGGCGAGCCCTGCCTTGGCCAGCAGCTCGGTGACGAGGCGGTGGGTGTAGGAGAAGTAGGCGCCAACCGTCTCGTCGTCGTCGGCCGAGACCATGGCGCCGTTGGTGATGTGGTGAGCGGCCAGCAGGCGGTAGCCCCCCGGCCGGCGGGAGACGGTGCAGGCGGCCGCTCCGTCGGAGATGAGGCTGTAGGCCTGCTCGTAGCTGGCGCCCGGCGGGAAGCGGTCGGCGGTGAGGCACACCACCCGCTCCATCTCCGGCTCGGAGGCCAGCAGGGCGCCGGCCATCCGCACGGAGCCGAGCATGCTCGTGCAGGCCTGCTGGTTGAGGCCGACGACGATGGCGTCGTCGAGGCCGAGGGCGGCCTGGAGGCGACTGGCCGGGTAGTCCATGAGGTCCTTGACGTCGCCGCTCCTCTCGAAGCGACCGGGCTCGGCCACGTTGGCGTTGAGCGGGATGCAGGTGGCGTAGACGAGGGCGCCGGCGCCGGCCACGGCGTCGCCCATGGAACCGGCCGCCGCTTCGGCCAGTTCGTAGGCGGTGTCAGCCTCCTCGCAAACGTGGTGGTACCGGAACCCGGCCTCGAGGAGATCGGCGGCGCCGGTTCGAGTACGGCCCGCCTCCACGCTCTCCTCCACAGTCAGCTTCCGGCTGCCGAGAGCGAAGGCGAAGTGGTCGACGAAGCATGCCTGCGCAGTCATATTCGTCCCTCCTCGACCATCCTGGCCACCTCGGTGTGCCGGGGGCTGCCCTTGAGTGTCCGGGGCAGGGGGCCGTCGTGGACCTTGACCACGGTGGGCCGCTTGTAGCTGCTGAGCGATGAGGTGAGGCGGCCGACCTCGGCGACGGCGGCCTCGTGCCGGCTCGTGGGATCGGGTTGAGCAGCGGCCCTGTCCGGACTGATGACCACCACCGCGCACACCTGCTCCGGGGTCTGGCCAGCCTTGTTCCTCCTGGCCAGCCGAACGCCGACAACGCACACCTCGGAGAAGCAGCCGCCCGCGCTCAGGGCCCTCTCTACCTCCTCGGGCTGGACCTTCTTCCCGCTCTCCAGCACCACCAGGCGCTTGGAGCGTCCGGTCACGAAGAGGTAGCCGTCCTCGTCGACGTGCCCGAGGTCGCCGGTGTGCAGCCAGCCCTCGGCGTCGACGGCGGCGGCGGTGAGGGCCTCGTCCTCCCAGTACCGCAGCATCACCGCCGGAGAGCGTACGAGGATCTCCCCGTCGCCGGTGTCGGAGGGCCGGTCGATCCGGACCTCGGTACCGGGCAAGGGCCGGCCGACCGAGCCCGCCCGGCTGTGCTCCGGCGTGTTCATGGAGACGGTGGGAGCGACCTCGGTCAGCCCGTACCCCGGGTAGACGGCGATGCCCATCGCCGCGTAGCGCTCGACCACCGCGGGATCGAGCGGGGCGCCGCCGCAGTAGGCGGTCTCGAGGCCGGGCCCCTTCAGCACCGGCTCCAGGATCCGCAGGAGGAGCGGGACGGCCACCATCTTGGTGATCCGCTGCTCGCGGACGATGTCGGCGATCTCCTTGGGCATCAGCGTGCGGGCGAACCACACACTGCCACCGGACGCCAGCGCCGGCAGCAGCCCGCAACAGAGCTCGAGCAGGTGGTGGGCGGGGAGAACCGACAGCCAGCGGTCATCAGCTGCAGGCTTCTGGCCGGCCAGCACCTGCTCCACGCCGTAGGCGATGTTGGCGAAGGTGAGGGTGACTCCCTTCGGCGCGCCCGTAGTGCCCGAGGTCCACACGACCATGGCCGGCTCGTCGAGGGCCCGGAGGTTGGCGATGCCGGCGGCGCGGTGAGAAGACGCGACGTCTCCACCGGCGAACAGATCAGCCAGCTCCGGCTCGCCCACGACGAACGCCGGCGCGCTCCGCTCGACCATCGGCTCCATCTCCGACTTCGTCAGTGCCGGGTCCAGCGGCACGGCCACGCCGCCACAACGGAGAATCCCCAGCAGCACGCCCAGCCATCCGCCTCCCGGTTCCGCGGCCAGGACGACCCGGTCCCCCGGTCCCACCCCTAGCGCGGGCAAGCGGGCAGCTACCCCGTCGACGCACCGGCGGAGCTCGCCGTAGGTGAGCTGATCCCAAGCGTCACCCCTTCTGGTGGCGACAGCCACGGTGTCGTCGGTACCGGGCCCGGCCGGGAGGAAGGCGTCCACGAACTGGCCGGATCTGGCCGGTCTCTGCAGCACCCGGACAGTGTGCCTCCTCGCGGTCACACGTCAGTCACCTCTACAGTTCCGACATGGCTGCAACCGCCGGGGAGATCCTCCGCTTCATCGGGCGGAGCTCGAAACGGGTAGCGGTCACCGTGGTGGGCGCGGCATTCGTGCTCGGCGGGCTGGCCATGCTCGTCCTGCCGGGGCCAGGGATCCTGGTAGTGGCAGTGGGTTTCGCCATCCTCGGCACGGAGTACGCGTGGGCGGCCGCGGCGCTGGAACGCACGAAGCGAACGGCAGCCCAGGCCGCAGGCATCGCTCGGGCCGGCGCCGGCCAGGTGGCCAAGGGGGCCAAAGGCACGGCCCGATCGGCCGGCCGCCGCTTCGGCCGCCGCTGAGCGGGCACCGGCATCACGTGCGGCAGCGAGGCGCCACCCCTATCATCGTGGCTGGAACTTCTGGAGGTGGCAGGTGGGCTCGATCAGGGTTCTGTTGGTGGACGACGAGGCGGAGTTCCGTGCCGTGATGCGGTCGTCCTTCGACAGCGACGATCGTTTCGACGTCGTGGACGAGGCCGCCGACGGGCACCAGGCGATCGCCTTGGCCGCTTATCACCAACCCGATGTCGTCGTGCTCGACCTGATGATGCCGGAAATGGACGGCTTGGCCGCCGCGACCAGGATCCGGAAGGAGGCGCCCGAGGCCCTCATCGCCATGCTCTCGTCGCGGGAGGCCCGGGCGGCACAGCGTCCGGCCGTCACGGCCGGCGCCGACGTCTTCATCGAGAAGCACGACATCGCGGGCGTGGCCGACCAGATCTTCGACCTCGTCGAGAGTCGTCGCGGTTGACTCTGCCGGCGGCGTGGCCGTAGGCGGCCGCCCATGAGGCCGGCCGGCAAGAGCTCCCCCACCCGGACAACTCTTCCGGACGCGCGCGAGGACCGACTGTTCTTCGCCCAGGTGCGCGAAGACCCTTGCGTCGAGCTGGAAGCACTGCAGGTCAAGCCGACGGACACGGTCGTGGTCGTCAGCTCCGGCGGCTGCACGGCGCTGTCCCTTCTCGCCGCCGGCGCAGGCCGCGTGGTGGCCGTCGACCTCAATGCCGCCCAGAACCACCTGGTGGAGCTGAAGGCCGCTGCCCTGGCGGAGCTGGAACCCGCCGAAGCCGTCGCCTTCCTCGGTGGATGGAAAGCCACGTCCGCCTCCCGGCTCTCCTCCTACGAGGAGCTGCGCCACCGGCTGTCCCCTGTCGCCGCCGCCTATTGGGACGGGCGCCGCTCCAACATCGCGGGAGGGGTGCTGAACGCCGGAGTGAGCGAGCGCTTCATCTCCGTCATCACCGCGGTGATCCGGAAGGCCATCCACCGGCCGCCCCGGATCCGCCGGCTCCTCTCGTGCCGGTCCCTCGACGAGCAGAAGCAGCTGTACGAACTCGAGTGGGACAACCGGCGCTGGCGGCTTCTGTTCAAGGCCCTGCTCAACCGCGCCGTCTTCCGCCACACCTACGACCCGGCCTTCTTCCGCCACGTCGACAACCCAAGCTTCGCCACGCACTTCCACGGCCTGATCGAGCACGTTCTCGTCGACGTTCCCGTCAAGGACAACTACTTCGTCCACCACATGCTCACCGGGTCGTACCCGAAGGACGAGCCGAACGGCCTGCCCCCCTACCTCCAGGCCGAAGGCGCATCGACCGCCGCAGGCCGGCTCGACCGCCTCACGCTGGTGGACGGCGCCTACCTCACATACCTGCAGTCGTGCCCCGACGCCGGCATCGACGCCTTCACGCTCTCCAACATCTGCGAGTGGCTGGACGCCGCCCAGCTGGACGAGCTGTTCGGCGAGATCGTCCGAACCGCGGCACCCGGAGCCCGCCTGGTGTTCCGAAACTTCGTGGGCTGGACGGAGGTGCCCGAGCGGTGGAGGGACCTCGTCGTCGAAGATCGCGCCCGCGGGGAGGAGCTGATCGCCGGCGACCGCAGCGGGGTGCAGCGGCGGGTGGCCGTGTGCCGGATCGTCTCGCCGGATCGCTGAGCACGTCCGTGGCCACCGACCCCGCCGCGGCTTTCCCCGTCCGTAGTGCCACACCGGGTGACAACGCCGCCCTCCTCGCCCTCACCGCCGCCTGCCCCATGGAGGGCGATGTCGGATTGTGCATGGAGCGTGAGCCCGACTTCTTCACCCTGAACCGGCTGGAGGGGGACCGCTTCGAGGTGGGCGTGGTGGACGGTCCCGACGGCCGGCCGGTGGGCTGCATCGCCGTGGCCGAACGCCGGGTGCACCTGCACGGCCAGCCGACCGACACCATGTACGTGGGGGATCTCAAGGTCCATCCCGATCATCGGGGGACGGGAGTGGCCGACGCCCTCACCGCCTACGCCCGCGACCTCTGCCGGGCCAGGGGAGGCGACGAGGTCCCCACCCTGGCCACCGTCCTCGCCGGCAACCGATCGATGCAGCGGCGCCTCGCCGGCGGGCGCGGTCTCCCCCACCTCCACCGTTTCGCCACCATCCGCTCATACTCGATCAGCCTGTTGTGGCGCCGACGCGTGCCGGCCTCGGAGCTGAAGGTGGCCCGGGCCGGGGCGTCGGACCTGGACGAGATGGCGGACCTGTGGCAGCGGGTCGCGCCGGCCCGCCAGTTCGCACCCGTCCACGACGCCGCCTCACTCCGGGCCTGGATCGCAGCGGCGCCGGCGCTCGACCTTCCGTCCTACCTGCTGGCCCGCACCGCCGACGGCCGCCTGGCCGGCTTCCTCGCCCTCTGGGACCAGGAGCCGTTCAAGCAGCTGCGAGTGACCTCCTACTCGCGGCGGCTGTCGGGCTTCCGTCTCGGGTTCAACGCCGTGGCCCCGGCGATGGGAGCGACCCGTCTCCCGCCGCCCGGGGGCCTTATACGCCATCTCACCGCCGTGCAGGTGTGCGTGCCGTCGGACCAGCCGGGCGTCCTGCGCTCGCTCCTGGTCCACGCCTACAACGAGCTTCGTGGCCGCGGCTACTCGTTCTTCACCATCGGCCTCGACGTCACCGACCCCCTCACCGCCGCCTGCTCGGGGCTACTGGCCCAGCCGACGGACGTGTGGGCCTTCCAGGCCACCCTGTCGGAGGAACGGGCCGGCCCGCCGCTGGACGACCGCCCCCTGCACCACGAGATCGCCCTCGTCTGACCGTTTTTTCACGTCACGCCCAACCCCCAGGCCTGTTGCGAGTACATAGCGGGCGGAAACGGCCCGCTATGTACTCGCAAGCAAGGGGGGTAGGTGGTTGTGGCGGCGGGCGGCGGGCGGCGGGGCGGTCAGTGGGACTTGTCGCGGTCGCGGCGGACGGTCGCCCGCTTCCCCTTGATGGTGCTGTTCTTCAGCGCGGAGATCACCGCGTCGGCCGCGGAGTCGGGCACCTCCACCAGGGAGAAGTTCTCGGTGATCTCGATGGCGCCGATGTCGCGCCCCTTGAGGCCGGCCTCGTTGGCGATGGCCCCGACGAGGTCGGCGGGGCGGATGCCGGCACCGCGACCGGCGCCCACCCACAGTCGGGTCATGGCGCCGGAAGGAGGGCGCCGGCGGCCCTTGTCGCCAGGCTGTCGGGACGGGCGGCCGCGGCCCTGTGCCCCGAAAGCCTTGGGACCGGTGGCGGCCTTCTCCTCCTGGACATGCGGGACAGGTATCTCCTCCTCGTCCCCGCCGGCGCCAGTTGCCTCGTGGGCCAGCTTCACGGCGGCGAGGGCCACCTCCATCACGTCGAACTCGTCGGTGAGGGTGTCCACCACCACGCGGAAGTGGTCGAGGTCGTCGGCCAGGATGCTCTCGTGCAGCGCCGCCCGGGTGAGCTCCAGGCGGCGGGCCCGCAGGTCGGCCACGGTCGGGACCTTCTCGATGGAGATGCGCTGCCTGGTCACCCGCTCGAGGGTCTTGAGCATGCGGTGCTCCCTGGGCTCGGCCAGGGTGATGGCGACACCCTCACGACCGGCCCGGCCGACCCGCCCGATCCGGTGGACGTAGGCGTCGGGGGCGGCGGGCACGTTGTAGTTGATGACGTGGGTCAGCTGGTCGATGTCGAGGCCGCGGGCGGCGACGTCGGTGGCGACGAGGAGGTCGGCGGTACCGCCGCGTAGGCGGCCCATCACCCGCTCCCGCTGCTCCTGGGTCATGCCGCCGTGAAGAGCCTCGGCCCGGTAGCCGCGCCCGTTCAGGGTCTCGGTGAGAGTGTCGACCTCCTCCCGGGTGCGGCAGAAGACGATGGCGGCGGCCGGCGACTCCACGTCGAGCACCCGGCCCAGGGCGGCCGGCTTGTGGGCTCGGGGTATGACATAGGCGCTCTGGCGCACCAGGGGCGTCTCGCCCGGCGGGAGCGTCTCCCGGCCGAGCTCGATGCGGACGGGGTCGCTGAGGTGGCGCTTGGCGATGGCGTTGATGCGCCCCGGCATGGTGGCCGAGAACAACACCGTCTGGCGAGGAGCCGGCGCCGCTTCGAGGATGGCCTCGATGTCCTCGGCGAAGCCCATGTCGAGCATCTCGTCGGCCTCGTCGAGCACGACCATCTGGAGGCCGCTGAGGTTCAGCGTCCTGCGGCTGATGTGATCGAGGGCCCGGCCCGGCGTGGCCACCACCACGTCGACACCCCGCTCCAGGGCCCGGAGCTGGCGGACGATGGGCTGGCCACCGTAGATGGGCAGCACCCGCGCCGACAGGTGGCGCCCGTAGCGGTGGACGGCCTCGCTCACCTGGACGGCCAGCTCCCGTGTGGGCACGAGGACCAGTGCCATGGGCACGGTCGCCCTGTCGCCCTTGCTCATCCGCTCGAGCACGGGCATGGCAAAAGCGGCGGTCTTGCCCGTTCCGGTGGCGGCCTGGCCGAGCAGGTCCCGCCCCTCGAGCAGTGGCGGGATGGCCTCCCGCTGGATCGGCGTGGGTTCCTCGTACCCGAGGGCGGTGACGGCCTGCAGCAGCTCAGCCCCGAGGCCGAGGTCGGCGAAGGTGCTCAGCTCCCCGGCGGCCGCGGTGCCGGTCGGATGATCGTCGGGCGGCAGGGTCATGGCCCCTGCACGGTACGCGGATCCCCGCCGGCCCGAGCCGAGCTAATAGGGGCAGGCGAGAGGCCGGCGTGTTCCCAGAGGCGGTCGCGGAGCCCCGAGGCCCGGGCGATGGGCCGGCCCACGGCAGCCCGGACGGCCTCTTCGGTGCCGGCCAGGATCAGGCCCTGGCGGGCACGGGTGACTGCCGTATAGAGGAGCTCCCGGGTGAGGATCGGCGAAGTGGGATCGGGGAGCAGGACGACGACGGTGTCGAACTGCGAGCCCTGGCTCTTGTGGATGGTCATGGCGTGCACGGTGTCCACCGCAGAGAGCCTGGTGGGGCTGAGCTCGAGCAGCTCGCCCCTCCGCTCGAACACCGCAGAGACCCTGCCGCTGCCGGCGGCGTCGGCGACGACCACGCCGGTGTCGCCGTTGTAGAGGCGCAGGCCGTAGTCGTTCTCGGTTACGAGCAGGGGCCGGCCCGGGTACCACTCACCCTCGCCGGCGAAGGCGTCGGTGCCCGCCGCCAGCCAGCGCTCCACCCTCTGCATCCAGGTGGCGACGCCGTACGGGCCGTGACGGTGGGCGCACAGGATCCGGAAGGCACCCAGGGCGGCGATGGCTTCCCTTCCCCGCCCGGCGCGGGCGGCGGTGACGACGTTCTGGGCAGCCTCCACTGCGGCGGCACGAACGGGCTCGATGGCGGCGCCGGCGGCGCCGCCGGCAGGTCGAGTGCTGTCGGCCAGGTCGGCGTCGATCCACGTGAGGCCGTCGGGCGGCGCGGCCAGCAGGGCCACGGCCGCCTCCACGTCTCCGGTGCGCACGGCCTCGGCCAGCGCGGCGATGCCCCCGCCGAAGCGGTGCACGTGACGGAGCACGACGATGCCGTCACCGATGCCGGCACCGGCGCCGGCCGGGGGTCCGGAGGCCGGCACCGCCTGCCCCGTCGCCTCGGCCAGCAGGCGCCGTGCCGGCTCCCGGACCAGGAGCCCGCCGGTGGCGGGCCCGACGATGTCGCCCAGCACCGCCCCCGCCTCCACCGAAGCCAGCTGCTCGGGGTCGCCCACCAGCACCAGGCGGGCCGCCGGGCGGACCGCTTCCACCAGCCTGGCCATGAGCGACAGAGACACCATCGACGTCTCGTCGACCACGACCACCTCGTGGGGCAGGCGGTTCCACCGGTGGTGGCGGAACCGGCTGCGGTTGCCGGGTCGCCAGCCCAGCAGCCGGTGGAGGGTCGATGCCTCCATGGCCAGCAGGCGGTCCCGGATGGCATCGCTCACGTCGAGGGTGGCCGCCTCCTGGTGCACGGCCTCCTCCAGGCGAGCCGCTGCCTTGCCGGTGGGCGCGGCGAGGGCAACGAGCGGGGGCGGCATGCCGGCCGCAGCGGCCTGCTCGTGGAGCAGGGCGAGGATGCGGGCGACGGTGGTGGTCTTTCCCGTACCCGGCCCCCCGGCAACAACCGAGAACCGGCGCAGAACGGACGCCGCGGCAGCCAGCCGCTGGAGGTCAGTCGGCCGCTCGGCCACGTCTGGAGCCCTGAAGAGGCGGGCGAGGCCCTCCCGCAGGACGACGCCATCGACACCTTCGGCCGCGTCCTCGGCGCGGGTCAGCAGCTCGCCGGCCACCAGCGCCTCCTCCCGCCAGTAGCGGTCCAGGTACAGCAGGGTGCCGGCGAGGCGCAGGGGCCGGTCGGGGTGTTGGTCGCCGCCGTCGCCTCCGGCGACCAGGTTGCTGGCGGCCAGCTGCTCGAGCCACCGACGCGGCTCGGGCCACGGGAGGAGCGCAGCATCCACGGGAAGTTCGGAGTCGAGGGCGACGGTGCCGGCGATGGTGGCCAGGTCCGTGCAGACGTGGCCGAGACGCGGTGCCCGCACGGCGAGCGCGGTGGCCAGCAGCACGGCGTCGGCGTCACCTTCGCCGGCGGCGCCGGAGGCGTCGGTCGGGCCGGCGGCGGCGGTCGGGGCGGCGGCCTCGGTCGGGGTGGCGGCGGCGGTCGAGCCGGCGCCGCTTTCGTGGTTGGCCGGGTCACCGGTGCCGGCATCACCCGCAAGGCCATTGCCGTTCGCGGTGCCGAGGCGGACGAGACAGAGGGCGACGTGGACGTCCGCCGCGGTGAGGACTCCTGCCCGGTTGAAGTCGCGCAGTGCCGCCGGCGCCCGGCGGGCCAGCCGGGGCGAGAAAGGGTCGCCCTCCTCGGCGGGTGGCACCACCGCGTCGAGCGCCGGTTCCACCGTCATGCCGGCGTCCCCTGGTCGAGCAGGTCGCTCAGGGCTTCGACCAGCGCCGGCGGCGGATGCCACGCGAACACGCCGCAGGGCCGGCCGTCGACACGTGGGGTGGCCTCGCCGCTCATGCCCCGCACGAACAGGTAGAGCACCCCGGCCAGGTTGTCCTCGGCGCTGTACCCGGGCAGCCGCCAGCGGAGGTAGCGGTGCAGGGCGGCCGTGTACAGAAGAGCCTGGAGCGGGTAGTGCGAGCGGTACATGGCCTCGACGAGAGCGGCGGGCCGGTAGTGCCACGCCGACAGGTCCTCACCAGAGCCGCCGAGCCGGTTGGTCTTGTAGTCCACCACCGCGAAACGGGGTATGCCCCCGGCCGAGCTGGTGCGGAAGACAAGGTCGAGGCTGCCCGACAGGTAGCCCCGCAGGCCGTCCTCCAGGGAGGGGTCCTCGAGGAGATCGGCGTACCCGGCGAGAGCGTCGCCCGGCGCCAGATGCGCCCGCAGGAGAGCGGCGATCTGGATCACCGACAGCCCACCCGTCGGAGCATCGCCACCCACCAGCGGGAGCTCGAAGGCCAGCTCGTCGATCCGGTCACCGCGGGCGATGTCACGCAGGCGGATGTCGCCCACCAGAGGCCCCAGAGGAGTGTCGATGGCCGCCCGCAGCCCTTCCGCCACCTGCGCAGGGTCTCCTATCTCGATGGCGCTACCGGCTCGCTCCCGCTCGACACATGCCGCGAGGTCCCCGTCGAGCTCGGCAGAGGTGAAGTCAAGCCCTTCGAGCACGCTGTGCACGAAGGTGCCAGGGCCCACGCCGCCCGGCATGGCCGCCAGCAGGGAGGGGACCGCCCGGAGCCGGAGCTCCTCCGCCGAGGTGCCGGGCCCACCCCCGTCGACAGCAGCGCCCGCCCTCACCGGCCCCACCAGCACCTCGTCCGTCATCGCCGGCTCCTCCGGCTCGCTGGCCACCGCCGGTAGCTCCTCGTGGGCGCGCGCCGTGATGCCGCTGTAGGACGTGCGCCTCCACAGCGGGTCGAGAGCCCGATCGAAGGCGGCGGCTTCCAGCTCGCCCGGCTCGACCGTGTCCCCCGCCCAACCGGCGGCCGCGCCGCCTCCGCTCCGCTCGACGCTGATGCAGCCCGGCGCCTGCTCCGCCAGCTCTGAGAACCTCTGGACGACGGCTCTGTCCTCGGGAGTCTCGTCAGCCGCCGCCGCCACCTCGCCCGTCTCCGAAGCGCAGAAGAGCAGCCGGCACAGTGCCGAGCTCCCGCTCTCCCAGGTGCCGGCCCACCACACCACCGCCTGGTGCTCGGCCCTGGTGAGGGCGACGTACACGAGCCGCAGCTCCTCGCCCCGCCTCTCGGTGGCGTGCCTCCACAGGTGGTCGAGGAAGCGGGGCGCGTCCGGCCCGCCCACGTCGAGCGTGCGCCGGTCGCCGGCACCGGGGTCGTGGTACATGGGCGGCTCCCGCGGGTCGTTCCAGCCCGGGTCCCACAGGTAGGGGCAGTAGACGACGGGGAACTCCAGGCCTTTGCTGCGGTGGATGGTGAGCACCTGAACGGCCTCGGCGTCCGACTCCAACCGCCGGGCCCGGTCCTCGGCATCGCCGTCGGTGGCCGCCCCGGCGATGCGCTGGCGCAGCCAGCCGGTGAGAGCGGTGACCCCGAGCTGTTCGGCGGTGGCCTCCGCGTGCAGCAGCTGGCCGACGTGACGCAGGTCGGTGAGCTCCCGCTCGCCGCCGGTGCGGGCCAGCATCCGTGCCGGCAACCCCTCGGCATGGGTGACGGTCTGGAGGAGGGAGGCGACGCCCCGCCGGCGCAGCACCCCGGCCCAGCGGTGGAGGCGGGAGTGGAGCGACTCCCACTCCTCGTCGGCCGCGGTGGCCACACGCTCGGCCCGCCAGCCCAGGAAGACGGTGAGGGCGGCGGCGTGCGCGGGATAGGCGGCCGTCGGGCGCTCCAGGGCCTCCAGGAACCGCAACCACTCGGTGGCCATCGGCGTGGCGAAGACGCTGCCGGCGCCGTTGATCACCGCCGGAACACCCACCGCCTGCAGGGCGTCGCGCACCAGGGCGGCGTCACGGTGGCGGGGGACGAGAACGGCGACATGGCCCGGTCGCACCGGGACTGCTGCCTCTTCTGCGGCCCCTGCGGGCCCTGCAGCCCTCGGCTCCCCTGCCACCCCTGCCTCCCGTTCCGCCCGGCGCCTCAGGTGGGCGCCCGAGGCGAGGAGGCGGACGACGTCGCCGGCCAGGTCGTCGGCCACGTGCTCCCGGGCCGCCTTCACCTTGAGGTAGCCCTTCGGCGTGAGCGCCACCCCCGAGCTGGCCCGATGCACGATGCGCACCCGCAAGGCCGCACCCGGGGCTCCAACGAGACGTGGCTCCTGGTTGAGCGGCGCCGCCCTCACCCGCCGGTAGGAGATCTCGTCGTGGCCGAGCCGGGCGCCGCCGAAGAGGGCGTCGTAGGCGTCGATCAGGGCCTGGTCGCTGCGCCAGTTGACGGCGAGGGTGGCGCGGGAGCCGGCCTCACGCGCCGCCTGCAGATAGGCGTAGACGTCTGCGCCCCGAAAGGCGTAGATGGCCTGTTTGGGATCACCGATGAGCACGAGGGTCGAGGCACCGCCGGCGAAGGCCCTCCTCAGGATCTCCCACTGGACCGGATCGGTGTCCTGGAACTCATCGACGAGGGCAACCCGGTAGCGCTCACTGAGGCGCCGGCAGGCGATCTCACCCCGGACGGGATCGGCCAGGGTGGCCCGCAGCCGGGTGAGCAGGTCGTCGTAGGTGAGCACGGCGGCGAGCCGGCGGCGGCGGTCGACCTCCTGCCTCACGGCCGTGGCCAGCCGCCGGCGCATGTCGGCCACGCTGCCGGGAGGGGCGCCGGTGGGCTCGAGGAAGGCGTCGTGATTGGCCACCGCGGTGTGGGCGATCCGCAACGCTTCACGGAGGTCGAACGGCGGGTTGCCGGCGCCGTGGAACTTGCGGACGTAGAAGTCGGCCACCACCGCGTCCACCACGTCCCTCGGGTCCTCGACGAAGGTGACGTCCCGGTCGACGTCGCCGGCCACGCCCAGGCCGTTGAGGACGTGGTGGCAGAACTCATGGGTGGTGGCGATGGTGGCGGCGTCGAAATCGGCGAGTGCCGCGGCCAGCCTCCGCCGGCGCACCTCGACCTCGGCCGGGGGCGCGGTGGCGAGCAGGGCCACCACGCCGTCGTCCTCGTCGGGAAGGGCGCCCGTAGCTGCCGATGCCAGCCCCCTCTCCGTCCTCACCAGCCGCTCACGGACCCGGTCGCGGAGCTCCCCCGTGGCCATGCGGGTGAAGGTCATGACCAGGAGGTGCTCGAGCGGGGTTCCCTCGGCCACGTAGCGGGCGGCGAGGGCGGCGATGGTGAAGGTCTTGCCCGTGCCGGCGCTGGCTTCGAGGACGGTCACGCCGGTGGGGAGGCGGCCGCAGACATCGAACTCCTCCACCGCCTCGATGTGGGGCGGAGCGGTCACTCGTCGACCACCGCCTCGCACGACAACAGCCCTTGCCACAACTTGACGGCGTAGCCCCCGAAGCGGCTGGTCTCACCGGCGGGCCAGAGCTCGTCCTGCTCGTCCGGGCGGGGCGGAGCCTCCAGGACGTCGTCCAGGGTACGGACGCCGCCGAGCACCAGGACGTGGGCAGGGTCCTTGTCCTCCTTGTCGAACTTGGCCGATGTCCACGCCTCGGCCGCCGCCGCCCGGGCCCCGGACCCGGTGTCGCCAGAGCCGCCAGAGGCGGCCGCCCTGGCGGCGGCCGCATAGGCCGCAGACGTGGCGCAGTAGATCGGCAGGGGCTCACGCATCCCCCGGTCGTAGAGGTCCACCAGCGCCACCAGGTGCTCCAGGGCCCGCTGGCGGCGGGCAGCGGGCGTTCCCTCGAAGGCGGCGACGGCTGATCTGGTGATGGAGCATCTCCAGCTGGCGCCGACCCGGCGCCGGCCGAGGGTGAGGGCCTCACGAGCGGCGCCGGGCACGGCCGCGGTGAGGGCGAGGTACTGCGCCCATGCGGCCAGGCGGTGCTTCGGACCGACGCGGGAGAAGGTGACGGCCCGCAGAACGTTGCCGGTGACGCCGGCGACGGTGCCGCTCAGCAGGCGCCCGTCCGGGAGCGGGAGGTGGATCTCCACCGAGGTCGGCTCCGTGGCCGGCGAGCCGGGGCCGGTGCTGGCAGCGGCGACGAGCATCTCGACGGCGGGGCCGAGGGCGTCGAGGACGGTGGCGGCCAGGGCGCCGGGGGGCAGGGCGCCCCGGGCCACTTCGGCGGCCACGCACTGCTCCGGGCCGGCGCCGGTGAGGCGAGCCTGGAGGAGGCGCTCCCCCACCCCCCATCTCTCCAGCGCATCGAGCTCGACCGGTAGCTCGTCGTGAAGGTCCTGGGACCGGTCGCCCATGGCGACGCCGAGGCGCTGGCGCAGGAAGGCCTTCACCGGGTGCTGGAGGAAGCGAACGAGCTGCTCCAGCTCGACGACCGGCACCGGCGGCACCGGCAGGGGGCCGGCCACGAAAGCAGCTGGCTCGACCCGGTCGTTCTGGAGGGCGCGCGCGCCGGCCAGCGAGACCGTGTCGAAGCTCCAGCTTCGATCCGGGACGAGCCGCCCGACGGCGAAGTTCCGGGCGTCGAAAGGCTGCAGCGGATGGTGCGTCACGACCTGGCGGCGGGCCGCCGGCGCCGCCGTGGCGTCCACCAGATCGAGCAGCTCGCCCACCGGCACCGCGGGCGGGCGCTCGGCGTTGGTGCGCTCGTCACGGCCGGTGTAGGTGATGACGAGGTGGTCGGTGGCGGCGAGCAGGGCGTCGAGCAGGAGCTGGCGATCCTCGCTACGGGCGTCACGGTCGCCGACGTACGGATCGTCGAGGATGAGGTCGTCGCCGTCGCGGGTCGTGCGCCGGGGGAACATGCCGTCGTCGAGGCCGAGCAGGCAGACCACGCGGTGGGGCACGGAGCGCATCGGTACGAGCGTGCAGACGGTGAGATGGCCCGTGCGGAAGTTGGCCCGGGTCGGGCGGCCCCGGAGCCTGTCGGCCAGCAGCGCCCGCACCTCGGGCAGGGTCAGCTCCGCCGTACTCGTCGCCCCCTCGGCCGTGGCCTCGCCGACCACCTCGTCGAGGAGCCGCCGGAGCTGTACCCGCTGCCAGGAGTCGTCCTCGGAGGTGTCGGTCAGCTCGTCGACGGCGGCGGTGATGGCCTCGGTCCAGTCGTGCAGGAGCTGCGGCCCGCCGAGGCCGGCGAGGCACGCCTGCAGGCGGTCGAGGAGCTCGGCGAGACGGCCTGCGAGGCCGATGACGCCGCTGTCCACGTCGTCGAGGGGCAGGACGTGGCCGAACAGGCGCTGGCCGTCCTCCGCCATGGCCGCCCCCACCAGCACCCGGTCGAGGCCGGCCCGCCACGTGTTGGCCGCGACACCCTCGAGCTTGAACGGCGCTCGATGGGCGGCGTCCAGCCCCCACCGGACGCCGGACGCCACCACCCATTCCTCGATGCGGGCAAGGTCCTCGTCGTCGAAGCCGAAGCGCCGGCGGACAGGATCCCGGCCGGCCAGGTCGAGCACCTGGGAAGCGGTCACTCGGGCGTCGGCCAGGGCCAGGAGCTCCGACACCGTGGCCAGTACCGGGTTGGTCTGCCGCAGGGACCGGTCGGCCAGGCGCACCCGCAGGTCGGCCCCGTGGTGCCCGCCGGCCTCACCCTCCTCCTCGATGGTGGCGCCGCCGGCGCCGGTCCCGGTCCCGAAGGTGGCATGGACCAGCGGCGCGAAGGTCTCGATGTCAGGGCACATGACGATGACGTCCCGAGCCTCGAGCGTCTCGTCCTCGGCCAGCAGGTGCAGGATGGCGTCCCGGACGACCTCGACCTGCCGGGCCCGCCCATGGCAGGCGTGGACCTGGATGCTCCGGTCGTCCGGCAGGAGCGGCGCCCGGGCATCCTCCTCGCCGGGAAGCGGAGCCCCGGGCGGGGCGCGGTCCGCCCGGATGTCGGCCTGGACACGCTGGAGGAGGGTTCCTACGGGAATCTCGAGCCCGTGGTGGTGGTCGACCGGATCGACAGGGTGGCCACCGGTGAGCACGAGCTGCATCTCCCGGGCATCACGGCCCCACGAGGCGAGCAGGGGATGCGCCGGCAGGGCGGTGGTGTGGTCGTCCCGGCGTCGTACCACCGGTGCCTCGACCCGCGCCTGCTCGGCGATGCGCTCCCACAGCACCGGTGACGGGTGGAGCAGGAACAGATGGACGTCCCGCTCCTCGGCCAGGGCCCGCAGGACCTGGAGGGAGCTGGTCGCCAGGCGGGTCAGGCCGAACAGCGACAACCGGTCTGGCAGGTCGCACAGCGAGGGCTCGGCCCGTAGGCGGGCACAGGCGGCTTCGAGCCGCTCAGCCGCGCTGTCGGAACCGATGCGGGAGCGAAGGCACCGCCACAGCTGGGCCTGCCAGGCGGTGTCGTCCGGGAGGGGCCGACCGGCACCGTCGAGGTCGTCGCCGACCGCCCACCACCGCAGCATCTCGGGACGGTGCACGGAGTAGCGGTCGAAGAGGTCGGCTATGTGGCGGACGGCGCTGAACCGCCGGATGCGCCTGCTGTCGCCGGCGCCGTTGTCCGGGCCGGCCCCGCCGAGGTGGGCAGCCAGCGGCGCCAGCCACGGCTCGGGCAGCGCTTCGTCCACCACTTCGAGCAGCGGCCAGACCGACCGCTCGGGCAGCCACGGGTCAGCCTCGGGGTCGACCCCGGTTGCCGCAGCCACCGCCCCGCCCACGAGGCGGCCGGGGAAGGGGAGCTCGAGGTTGGCGCACACGCCGTCGGAGCGGCCGGGGGTCACGCCCAGGCGGGCGGACAGCCGCTGGGTGAGCCATCTCTCGACCCCACGGGTGGGGACGGCGACGACCTCGGTCTCCATGGGGTCCGCCAGCGGCTCGGACAGAAGGCCGGCGAGGCCCTCCACGAGCCCGTCGGCCCGCTCCGCCCGGTGGATGTGCAGCATTTTCGACCTGACCTCCAGCTCCCGCGGAACCATACAGACGAGCCGTGACACCAACCGGCTGCGCGCCGCCGCCGGATGCGCTGCTGGAGGTGGTGCGTCAGCCCGCGCCGGCGGCCCCGGCGGCGCCATCGAGGCCCTTGAACAGCTCCTTGATCCCGCCGAGCGCCCCGAACATGGCGGTGGACTCGGTCGGCAGGAAGATCTTCGTGGCCCGGCCGTCAGCCACGATGCCCAAGGTCTCCAGGTACTTGATGGCGATGAGGTCGGCCGATGGGTTCCCGTCGTGAATGGCACCGAACACGTTGCGGATGGCCTCGGCCTCACCCTCGGCCACCGCCACCTGGCGGAACCGCTCGGCATCGGCCGCTGTCCTGGTCGCCTCGGCGTCGCCCTGGGCGCCGAGGATGGCGCTCTGCTTGAGGCCTTCGGCGGAAAGGATGGCCGCCTGCTTCTCGCCCTCGGCCCTGGTGATGGCGGCCTCGCGAGCGCCCTGGGCCTCGGTCACCACCGCCCGCCGCGTCCGCTCGGCCTTCATCTGCTCGTGCATGGCGTGCATGACGTCCACCGGCGGGTCGATCCGCTGGATCTCCACCCGCACCACCCGCGTGCCCCACTTGTCGGTGGCGTCGTCGAGGATGTCGCGCAGCCTGGTGTTGATGGTGTCCCGGGAGGTGAGCGCCTGGTCGAGCTGCATGTCGCCCACGACGTTGCGGAGGTTGGTCTGGGCCAGCTTGCTGACCGCCAGGTAGAAGTCGACCACGTTGTAGACCAGGCGCTGGGGGTCGGTGGCCTCGTAGTAGATGACGGCGTCCACCGACACGACGACGTTGTCGGAGGTGATGACCTCCTGGGGCGGCACGTCCACCACCCGCTCGCGCATGTCCACCCGCTCCATGCGTTCGATGAAGGGGATGATCACCCGCAGGCCGGGCTGGACGGTGTCGCGGTACTTGCCCAGCCGCTCGACGAGGCCCCGCTCATAGGGGCGGATGATCTTGACGCCGCTGACCACCACCACGAACAGCACGAAGGCGAGGGCGGCGAGCACTATTACGAAGGCCATGTCTCAGGCTCCTTTGTCTTCAAGGCCCAGATCGGGCGGGTCCTCGAGCGGCACGACGACCAGACGGGTGCCGTCGACGCGGCTGACGAGAACGGCGGAGCCGGCCTTGATCGGTAGCCCCATCAGGCTCTCGGCCCGCCACTCCTCACGGTCGAGACGGATGAGCCCGGTGTCGCCCCGGCCACCAGGGATGTCACGCAGCACGTAGCCCTCACGCCCGACCCACCGGTTGGCGCCGGTGGCGGAGCTGGGAGCATTGCGATCGAGACGCTTTCCCAGCGGCCACAGGACGGCCGAGCAGGCGGCGGAGACGATGACGAAGGCCAGCCAGCTGACGGCTACCGACGCGCCTAGAAAGGCCAGGGTGCCGGCGATCAGCGCCCCGCCGGCGAAGGGGAGAAGGAAGAACGAACCGGCCACGGCGATCTCGCCCACGGCGAACACAACGGCGGCCGACAGCCAGATCCAACGCCAGGTGTCAGGCGAACTCACATCCATCTGACCGACCACCTCCTGTGACGAACGTACCTTGAACGCCATGTCTCGACCTCGCACCCTCGCCCTCGTGCTCGCCGGCGGCGCCGGCAGCCGCATGGGCGTCCTCACCGAGCGGCGGGCCAAGCCGGCGCTCCCCTTCGGGGGCCTCTACCGGCTCATCGACTTCCCGCTCAGCAACTGCGCCAACAGCGGCATCGCCGACGTCTGGGTGCTGCAGCAGTACCAGCCCCACGCTCTGGAGGAGCACCTGGCCAACGGCCGGCCGTGGGACCTCGACCGCAGCGAGGGAGGGCTGCTGATCCTGCACCCTTTCACCGGTGGCGACGAGGGCGGTTTCAACGAGGGCAACGCCGACGCGCTGTGGCGCCAGCGCCGGTTGATCGCCGACCTCGATCCGGACATCGTTCTGGTCCTCAGCGCCGACGGGGTGTACACCTTCGACTACCGCGACCTGCTCGACGCCCACATGGCGCGGGGAGCGGACGTCACCATGGCCACCACCACGGCCGACGATCCCGAGCGGTTCGGCGTGGTCGAGGTGGCCGAAGACGGCAAGGTCACCGGCTTCTGGTACAAGCCCGACGATCCCGCCACCTACACCGTGACCATGGAGGTGTTCGCCTTCCGCCCCGATGCCCTCCTCGGCACCCTCGAGGAGCTCGAGCAGGAGAACGAGGAGCTGGCCGACTTCGGGCACGGGCTACTCCCGACCCTCGTCGGCCGGGGCAACTCGTACGAGTACCGCTTCGACCGGTACTGGCGAGATGTCGGAACACCCGACAGCTACTGGCAGGGCCACCAGGACCTGCTGCGCGCCCCGTGCCGCCTCCGTCTCGATGACCGCGCCTGGCCGATCCGGACCCGCGGCGGCTACCGCCCTCCAGCCCACATCGCGACGACAGCCGATGTCCGCGGCTCGATGGTCTCGCCCGCCTGCAAGGTCAGCGGCAAGGTTCTGAGCTCGGTGTTGTCGCCAGGCGTGGTCGTCGAGGAGGGGGCCGTCGTGGAGGACGCGGTGGTGCTCCACGACGCGGTCGTCCGCCGGGGCGCGCACGTGCGTCGGGCCATCGTCGATACCGGCGTGGAGGTCACGGCGAGGACCCATGCCCGGTCCGAGGACGGCGAGCCCGTGGCCGTCATCGGCACCGACAAGGGGGACTGAGGGGCGTCACCTGCGTCCTTGGGTGCGGCATCGGGCAAGTATGTGCGAGGCGCGCATCGGCGGGGCACGAAGTCAGCTTCGGGCTCCATGAAGATCACGTCGCCGTCCGTCCGACCCGTCGCCGGCCGGAGCTACGGGGCCGTTTCCGTGGCTCCTCCCTTTAGGGAAGCTCTCGAGGGGGAACGAGCCGCCAATCGCCCTCGCGAGCCCGGCTCGTCGCTGGAGGTGGCGGGACCTACGGACGTGACATCGGTGCGTCCGTGAGCACCAGAGGCCAGGGCACAAGTGAGTCCGACTGCGCCCCTGGCGTCAGCAGAGAGGCGATCGATGATCCGGCCACGTTGTACTGGTCGGCGATGAGGTAGGTGACCACGACGTTCGAGCCGGGAACGAAGCATGGGAAGACAGGTGCAGCGATGCCGGGAACCGGCATGGCTTCTTGGGCGTACGGGTCGCGAGCCAACGTGACGAGCCATCCACGAAGAGCGTCCCGCGCTTGTCGGTCCTTCGCTATGGCAAGCCACTCTTGTACCCGAGCAAGGCCCTGGAGCTGGTAGTCCAACGCTCAGGCGTCGGTATCCAACGCAGCGACGAAGTCCTCCGCGGGGAGGGCGTCGGGATAACCGTGATCAGTGGCGACACGCTCCTGGTGGTCGCGCACTGCTTCTGCCACTACCGGGTCCTCTGCCTGCTCGAGCGCGTAGAGACGCAGGCGAAGCTCGTCTCGAGCTCTTTCGATGGTCACCGACGTGTCCCGCACGAACTCCTTGACCGAGGTCACGTCCGTTGATCCCGCAGCTGGCTCTTGTACCGCCATTCGGACCTCCTCATCCCCGCCACGAGCCACGGGTCAGCGTTTAGTTTTAAGGCTCCAGGTCGACGCTTGGGCCAAGGTCGGTTGTCCTCAAAACAGGCAGTCCGGCTGACGAGGGCCCGAGTGATCGACCAGGTCAGACACCGCTCTGACCTGTGCTCTTACCGTCGTCGAACTCGGACCAGTCCTCGGGGTTGGACTCGACGAAGTGGGCCACTACGGAGCCGTCGATGCCGTCGACCAGCACGAGGCCTCGCTGCTCGGGTGGGTCCTCAGCGGAGTACAGCAGGATGCGCCAGGTGGGGCGGCTGCGGAGGCCGCGCCATCCCAACTGGGCCGAGGCGTGGCCCACGGGGAAGCCGATCTTCTTCGATGCCGAGACGAGGGCGTCGGTCTCGTGCACTTTCAGATGCCAGCCGGCGGCCCAGTGGTACGCGCCGATGGCGCCGAGCAGCAGGGCCACGAACAAGAACCCGTCGTTGACGAGGACGCCGCCGTCGGCCCGGGTGACCCAGGCGGCGAAACAGAGGGCGGCGGTGAGGAGGTAGATCGTGCCGGGGATGCGCCGGCGGCTGTTGTCCGGGAAGGTGTAGGGGCCCCGGTAGCTGGTGACGTCGAGGTCAGCGGGGAGCTCGTCGCCTACCGGCGCCGCCTCCGCCGGAGCGGCCGTGGGCTCTTCGGGCACCGGTGAACCCTACGCGGGCCAGGCGGCGCGCAGTTTCTCGTAGGTGGTGGGCAGCGACTCGGGCAGCACCCGTACCTCCGCCACTGTCGTCATGAAGTTGGTGTCGCCGGTCCACCGGGGCAGCACGTGCAGATGGAGATGCCCGGGCACGCCGGCACCGGCCGATTCGCCGAGGTTGGCACCCACGTTGATGCCGTCGGGGCCATAGGCCTCCTTCAGGGCCCGCACGGCCGCCTGCACGGTGGCCCACAGCTCCGCGCTCTCGACTTCGTCAATGTCCTCCAGCTCGGCCACGTGGCGAGCGGGGACCAGCAGGAGGTGTCCGGTCGCGTACGGGTACGCGTTCAGGACGGCGGCGCAACTGGTGCCGCGCCAGACGACGTAGCTGTCGGAGCGCAGGACCCGGCACATGGCGCAACCGTCGTCACCGTCACGATCGGCCGCCGGCGTGGCCACGTAGTCACTGCGCCACCCCGCCCACAACCTCTCCAGCCCGCCGGGCCGGTCCGGTGCGGTCACGAGATGGCGCGGCTGTCGACCTCTCGGCGCAGCCGTTCGATTAGCTCCTCGACCGCCACTCCCCGCTCGGGGCGCTCGCTGCCGCGGGCGTTGACGCCCACTGTGCCGGCGGCGACGTCGTCGTCGCCCACCACGAGGATGTACGGGAGCTTCTCCAGCTTGCCCCTCCGGATGCGGGCGCCCAGTGGCTCGTCGCCTTCGACCGTGTCAGCCCGGAAGCCCGCCTCCCGCAAACGCTGCGCAACCGACGCGGCGACCTCGTCGTGGTCGTTGCGAACGCCGAGGACACGGGCCTGCACGGGCGCCAGCCAGGTCGGGAAGGCGCCGGCGTAGTGCTCCACCAGGATCCCGAAGAAGCGCTCGATCGAGCCGAACAGCGCCCGGTGGATCATGAACGGCCGGTGGCGGGCGTTGTCGGCGCCGGTGAACTCCAGCTCGAAGCGCTGCGGTAGCTGGAAGTCCACCTGGAGGGTGGACATCTGCCAGCGCCGGCCGATGGCGTCGCGGATGTGCACGTCGATCTTCGGGGCGTAGAAGGCGCCCTCGCCCTCGGCCACCCGGAACGGGACACCAGCCCCCTCGAGGGCTTCACGAAGGGCGTCGGTCGCCACGTCCCACTCCTCGGGGTCCCCCACGTACTTCTCCGGGCGGGTGGCCAGCTCGGCCTCGAAGTCCTCGAACCCGAAGGCCTGCAGCAGGCGGATCACGAAGCCCAAAAGACTGGCCAGCTCGGCCGACAGCTGATCCGGGGTGCAGAAGATGTGGGCGTCGTCCTGGGTGAAGCCCCGGGCCCGCAGGATGCCGTGCAGCACCCCGGAGCGCTCGAAGCGGTAGACGGTGCCGAACTCGAAGAGCCTCAGGGGCAGGTCCCGGTACGAGCGCTGGCCGGCGGCGTAGATCAGGATGTGCATCGGGCAGTTCATGGGCTTGGGGTAGTACGTGGCCCCCTCCATCTCCATGGGCGGGTACATGCCTTCGGCGTACCAGGAGAGGTGCCCGGACTTCTCGAACAGGGTGGACTTGGCCAGGTGCGGCGTGTACACGAACTCGTAGCCGCCGGCTTCGTGCTCGGCCCGCGAGTAGTCCTCCATGATCTTGCGGACCAGGCCACCCTTCGGATGGAAGACGCAGAGCCCCCCGCCGATCTCCGGCGGGAAGTGGAACAGGTCGAGCTCCGCTCCGAGCTTGCGGTGGTCCCGCTTCTCGGCCTCCTCCAGCATCTGCAGATGGGCCTTGAGCGCCTTCTCCGACTCCCATGCCGTGCCGTAGATGCGCTGGAGCTGGCGCTTGTGCTCGTCACCGCGCCAGTAGGCGCCGGCCACCCGCATGAGCTTGAACCAACCCAGGCGGGAGGTCGACGGGACGTGGGGGCCGCGGCACAGGTCGATGAACTCAGGCGTGTTCCGGTAGGCGCTCACCGCACCGGGGGTCGCCCCTTCTTCGGGATCGACACCCTCGATGATCTCGATCTTGTAGGGCTGGTCGGAGAAGGTGTCGAGCCCCTCCTCGAGGGTCAGCTCCTCACGCACGAAGGGCTGGTCCTCACCCACGATCTGGCGCATCCGCTCCTCGATGCGACCGAGGTCCTCCTCGGAAAAGGCGGCGTCGCCGGGCAGGTCGAAGTCGTAGTAGAAGCCGTTCTCGATCGGTGGCCCTATGGCGAACTTGGCTCCCGGCCACAGCTGGAGCACGGCCTGGGCCAGCACGTGGGCGGTGGAGTGTCGGAGCACCTTGCGACCGTCGTCGGTGGTGTCGGTGACGACCGCCACCTCGTCGCCGTCGGCCAGCGGAGTGGAGAGGTCGACCTCGGCGCCGTTGACCACGGCGGCCACCGCAGCGCGCAAAAGCCGAGGCCCCACCGCTGCCGCAAGATCGGCGGCGGTGGAGCCTTCGGGAAGATCCTTGGTGGATCCGTCAGGGAGCCTGACGGTTAGACCGGCCATCGGGGGGCGACAGTACCGCCCCCCGACCGGCCGGCGGATCGGCTAGCGGCGGGCGCGGGCCTTGCGGACCTTGACGGTGCGGCAGGTGACCTTGCCCTTGCGGGACTTGGTGCAGACCTTCCTGGTCCCCACGGCCGGGGCGGCCACAGCCTGGGCCACGGGCCCGGCGGCCTGGACGATCTGGGCGGCGGGGGCATGGGTGCGCATGAAGTTGACCGTCACGTAGATGATCCCGGGAGGACCGTTGACCACGCCGACGCCGACCCAGTCGAAGTTCGGGTCGATCATGTTCTTGAAGTGCAGGGGGCTGGCGATGAAGGCCTCGTGCAGAGCCTGCACGCTCGGGCCGATGCCGACGTTCTCACCGAGGCGGGCCCAGTTGGCGGGAGCCTGGCCGGCGAGGTCGGGGTTGTGGGAGATGCCACCGGCGGCGGCCATGCGACCCGACCATCTGCGGGCCACCTCGAACAGCTCACCCTTGGTGCCGAGAGCGGAGAGGCCGTGAGCGGCCCGCAACTCGTTGAGCTTCTGCACGAAGGCCATCTCGTCGGACCCGGTGTCCGCCGCGGCCGGCCCGGCAAGTGCCGTGGCCCCCGAGAGAACGACACACATTGCGACTACGGGTGCCCAGAGCTTCTTCACGTTTCCTCCATTCGGAAGCCCGGCTGCCTTGCGAGCTTTCGCTCCGTCAGGCCCGTGGCGTTGCGTACACCCGGCTTTCACCGAGGTTGCCGTTTCGTGGATTGCCCTTACAGCATCGGTGCGCCTCCCTCCGCACCCGATGACCATTGGCGGAATAGCCCTTGCGGGCCAGGCACCGGGCGCTTAGCGGCGGGCCCAGCGCTCCTGCAGGTCGGAGAGGCTGACGCCCGCCACCTTCCGCAGAGTGGCATCCACCTGGTGGTCGGTGCTGCCCGGCTCCACTTGGACCTCGCCCAGGGCACGGAAGAAGGCCGTGGGTGCCCCCAGGCCCTTCTCGGCGGCCAGGACCGACATGGCCGCCCGGCTCTCCCGGTAGGAGCGCACGATGCTCTCGGACGCACCGGTGGAGAACTCGTGGTCCCGCGGCAGCTCGGTGTCGCCGCCACGCGGCCGACGCTCGTTGGTCGGGCGGCCGGTGGCCACCCACTCCGAGACCCCTTCGTGCACCCATGTGGGGATGAACGGCCCGACCACGGGCGCGGCGGCGGCGTGACTCAGCTCGTGCACCAGGGTCGACACCTGGAAGGGCCGGGCGTAGCGCCCCAGGCGGTCGTCCTGGATGAAGATCCGGGGGGCGGTGGTCTGGTAGCGGTCGTCGTCGATGGCCGAGTAGGAGACGAAGGCCACGAACTTGTCGAGGTCGACCGTCGACTGGAGGATGCGCTGGAGCTCTTCGACCGAGCCAGGCAGCACGAGAGGGATGCGCCCCGACCACGGTTGGTCCCAGACCCGGCTCAACTCGCTCATGCCCTCCTCGGCGATGGCCCCGAGGGCGGCGGCCCGCTCGGCCTGCTCGGGGCGGCTCACGACCAGGAAGTGCTCCGTGGGCTGGAGGCGCACCGGTCCGAGATCCCACAGCTGGTGGGACGACTCGAGCCCCAGCTCCTCCAGGTCGCTGTCGGAGGCGACGTACCAGCCGTCCCCCCGCTCCACGAAGGTCAGCCAGAGGTGTTCGACGGCGTCGCGGTCGTCGTAGTCCCGCAGCCGGTACACCTGGCGTGTCTCGGGGAGGAACGTGCGACCATCGCCGTGGCGGCCGGCGGCGGCCCGTGAGAGGTCACCTGTGTCGAAGGTGCGGGCCTGGAGCGCGTAGGACGCCAGCGGCAGCGAGGAGAGCCCGTCGAAGGAGCGACGCTGCGCCTCGCGGAACTCAGCCGGCGCCCGTGGGTCGACGGTCGCCAGGAAGGAGTCACGGTCGCCGGAGCGGACGGCCCCAGCACGGCGGTCGAGCACCTTCTGCACCGCGGTCAGGGGGTCGTCGGCGCCCCGGGCCGGTGTGGTCGGGGCGAGCCCCAGGCCGACGAGCAGGAGAACGACGGGGACGAGGCGGCGCATCGGCGCCCATTGTTGTCGCGGTATCCCCCTTCGCCGCATACGGCACCGGTACCTTTTGGCCCACGGTGACGGTCACCCTCCTCTCCTCGCCGGCCGATCTGCCCGCCGATCCTCCGGACGGGCTGTTCGTCCTCGTTCGGGAAACGCCGGCAGAAGAGGCCTCCGCGCTTGCCGCCACCCTCGGATGCGGCCGTCCGGTCACCGCGGCGCAGGCCGCCCTGAACCTCTCCGCCCGGGCGAGCGCCACCGCCCCCGAAGAGGTCGCTGCCGAGGCGGCCGAGCAGCGGGAGGCGGCACTCGATCTGGCCCGGGAGAGGGCGGCCGAGGCGCTCGATCGCGTGCCCACCCGCGCCCGCGGCGTCCCCCGAGAACGGCTCCAGAACGCCTCCGCGGCCGTCAGGGCGGCGGAGGCGGCGGTCCTGGACGCAAGGGCGCAGCTCGGCGAGCGGCCCGAACTGCCCGCCGAGGCCGCCCAGGCCGCCCTCGCCGCCGAGGAGGCGGTGACCGGCGCCCGTCAACAGCGGTCGGTGGGTGTCGACCGGTCGTCGAAGCTGCTGCTGGCCGCCAACGCGGCGGGCATTCTCATCGTCGCCGGCCGCATCCGCACGCCGGCACTCGATCCCCTCTTCGTGCTTGTTGCCGCGCTCCCGCTCACGGCGCTCCTCCACCTCGTGGTCACCTTGGGCGCCAACACCTGGACGGCCCGGACCGCCGCCAGTTTGCGGGCGGCGGCACTGCGTGACGCCGGCATGGCCACCATGACCGGGCTCGTCGCCAGGAACGCCCGGGTGAAGGCCTGGACTGCACGGGCCGATGCGCTGGCCGCCGCCGAGGCCGGGCTGGCCGAGGCCCGCCGGCGGTGGACCGGCCTCACCGGAGCATCAGCCGGACCGTCGTCGATCGCCGCCCTGCTGAGGACGGTGGAAGAGGCGGAGCGGACGGCAGCCGGACTCGCCCGGCTCGAGGCCGAGGCCGAGGCCGAAGGTGCGGCCGCGGCACCGATCGACGACCCCGCCGGCGCCCTGGTGATCCTCCTCGAAGGGGCGGCCGACGACGCTCTGGACCAGGAGACGCTGGTGCTCCTCGAGCGCCTGCGCATGCAGGAGGTGCCCGCCCCCGTGGTGGTGGTGAGCGCGTCTTCCGACTTGGCCCGGTGGGCCGGCGCCGGGACGGTCGACACCGCGGTGGAGGGTGACGCCGAGGGCGCCGGCGCCCAGGTGCTGGACATCCGCGAGCGGGTCATGGCCAGCCTCGACCGCCTCCGGGCCCGGGCCGCCAGCTTCGGCGACCCAACCCCACCCGGCGACATGGCCGCCGAGGGCTGACCCGCCCGATCCACCTCGCCCGCCGAGCCTTCTCCGGGTCGGGCCCGGTGCGATGATGCCGGGTGCCCCCTCGGTTCGAGTACCGCCAGGTCCGGGTGGACGGCGACGAGGGGCCCATCGTCATCGGCTTCGATGCCATCATCCCGGCTGAGGGGCTGACGGTCATGGTGGGGCCGTCGGGATCCGGCAAGACCACGCTGCTGCGCCTGCTCAACCGCCTCGACGACCCGGACGACGGTGCGGTGCTGCTCGACGGCGTCGACGTTCGTGAGCTCGACGTCCTCGCCCTCCGCCGGCGGGTCCAGCACGTGGGCCAGGTGCCCGTGACGTTCCCGGGCACCGTGGCCGAGAACATGGCCGAGGCCGGCGCCGCCGGCCAGGAGGTGGGCGAGCTGCTCCGACGGGTGGGGCTTCCCGCCGCCCTCGAGAGCCGGGAGGCCGACCGCCTGTCGGTCGGTGAGGCGCAGCGCCTCTGCCTGGCCCGGGCCCTGGCCGTCCGGCCCGACGTGCTGGTCCTCGACGAGCCCACCTCCGCTCTCGACGCCGGGTCCAAGGCGGGTATCGAGGGCCTGGTCCGCTCGGTGGCCGGCGACGGGCTCACCGTCGTGATGGTCACCCACGAGGTGCGCCACGCTTCGGAACTGGCCGATCACGTGGTGGAGGTGCGGCCGTGCAGGACCTGAGCGGGACCGTCGGCTACCCCGAGGTCGCCCTCGCCCTCCTCCTCGTCGCTGTCGGGGCGCTCATCTCCCGCTACCGGCGCCTCGGCCTCGAAGGCGACGTAGTGGTGGCCACGGTGCGGTCCTTCGCTCAACTCCTGGCCGTCGGCTACGTCCTCGCCTTCGTGTTCGACGGCCACGGCGGGCTCACTGCGGTCGTGCTGGCTGCCATGGTCGGCGCCGCCGCCTTCACCGCCGGCGGCCGGGCCCGCTCCATCCCCGGTGCCCGCCTGGTGGCGGCCGCGGCGCTGGCCACCGCCTCCATCGGCACCCTCGGCGTCATTGTCGGCGTCGGCATCATCCCGCTTCGAGCCCGGGCGATCGTGCCCCTCGGCTCGATGGTCATCGCCAACGCCATGACCACCACGGCACTGGTGATGACCCGCCTGCGTGACGACCTGGGCGCCCATCGGCGGGAGGTGGAGGCCCGCCTGAGCCTGGGCCAGACGGCCAACGCCGCGTCCCTCCCCTGGCACCGGGCCGCCCTCCGTAGCGGGATGCTGCCGATCGTCGACCAGACCAAGGTCGTCGGGCTCGTATCCCTGCCGGGCGCCATGACCGGCATGATCCTGGCCGGCGCGCCGCCGCTGGCGGCCATCCGCCTCCAGCTGGTGGTGATGTACATGATCCTCGCCGGCAACGCTTTCGCCGCCGTGGTCGCCGGCGAGCTCACCCGCCGGCGCCTCTTCACCCCTTCGCACCAGCTGGTGCGCAGCCTCCGCCGGCGCCGGGAGGTCTAGCCCAGGGAGCTACAGGGCGACGCCGAGGAGGCGGGCGGCGGCCGATACTCCCCTGCCGGCGGCGGCCGCTTCGTCGATGGCGGCCAGCGCCGCCGGCGCATCGAGATCGTCGTCGAGAGCCGCCCGCACCTCGGTCAGGGCAGCCTCGCCCTCGCCCCCGGCACGCCACCTCTCGAGGCGGGCCCCCGCTTCGGCCATCAGCTCGTCGTGCCACTCCCAGGACGTGCGGTAGTGGTGGGCGAGGATGGACAGGCGTACCGCTGCTCCGTCCCACTCCTTCAGGAGATCGCTCACGAACACCAGGTTGCCGAGCGACTTGGACATCTTCTCCCCGCCGAGGCGAACCATCCCGACGTGCATCCAGTGGCGAACGAAGAGCTGCCCGGTGGCCGCTTCCGACTGCGCTGCCTCGCACTCGTGATGGGGGAAGATGAGGTCGGAGCCACCGCCGTGGAGGTCGATGGTCGGGGCCAGCTCCCGCATGGCCAGCGCCGAGCACTCGATGTGCCAGCCGGGGCGACCGGGCCCCCACAACGACTCCCAGAACGGCTCGCCGGGAGCCGAAGGCTGCCACAGGACGAAATCGAGAGGATCCCTCTTAGCCGGGTCGTCGGGGTTGCCACCCCGGCTGGCGGCCAGCTCCAGCATGGTCTCCCTGGAGTGGTGGCTCAGCTGCCCGAAGCGGGGAAAGGAGCCGACACTGAAGTACACCCCGCCGCCGGCCTCGTAGGCGTGGCCGGACTCCAGCACCATCCCGATGAACCCGAGGATGTCGGGGATGGCCGACGTGGCCCTGGGCTCGCTGAACGACGGAAGCAGCCCGAGGGCGTCCATGTTGGCGTCGAACCTGGCCATCTCCTCGGCCGCGAGGTCCAGGTAGTGGACACCCAGCTCCCGCGCCTTGCGCAGGATGTCGTCGTCGACGTCGGTGACGTTGCGCACGCAGCGGGTCTCGTGGCCGAGGTCGCGCAGGCGGCGCTGGAGGACGTCGTAGGTGACGTAGGTGGCGGCATGGCCGATGTGGGCGGCGTCGTACGGCGTGATGCCGCAGGTGTACATGCTGACGACGGGACCGGGGCGGAAGGCGACGATCTCGCCGCGGGCGGTGTCGTGGAGGTTCAAATGTCGATGCCGGTGAGGCGGACCGCCGTCCGCGCCCGGTAACGGATGTTGAGCTGGAGCAGCACGGCGGTGAGCGACTCGATGGGGCCGGCGTTGGACATCGAGCCGGCGTTCAGCGGCCGGAGATCGGGGATCATGTCAACCAGCTCGGCGGTGGCGTCGTAGGCGGCGGGATGATCGGAGCAGATGAGCACGTCGCTCTCCACCGGGTGGTCGAGGTTGGCCAGAGCACGGGCCGGGAGGTGATGGAAGGCGGCGACCACCATCGAGTTCGGGACCGAGTGCTGGACGTGGGCGGCCACCGATCCCCGGGGCGGGACGAGGGGTTCGAAGTCGTCGCCGACCTTGGCGAGAGCGTTGGCCATGGAGATGACCACCTTGCCCTCCAGGTGCTTGGCCACGGACCCAGCGGTGGCCGCGGCCGCCTCCCAGGGTGTGGCGATTACGACCACGTCGGCCTCGGCAGCAGCGGTGTTGTCCCCCGCCTCGACCCGAAGGGTGCGACCGGGCCACTTGGCGACGATGGCGTCGCAGGCCTCCTGGGCCCGCTCGGCGGACCGGGAGCCGAGGACGACCTCGACCCCCACCGATGCCAGTCGGGCGGCGAGGGCGCGCCCGGCCGGTCCGGTGCCTCCGACTATCCCTAGGTGCATCTGCACGACGCTACCGGCTGCGGTTCAGGCCCAGGATCTGCCCGTTGCGGGGTCAGCAGTAGCGGGCGACCGTCGGGAAAGGGTTGACCGGCCCGCCGCCACCGGGATGGATCTCGAAGTGCAGGTGCGGCGAGCTGGCGCTGGCGTTGCCGCTGCTCCCCACGTAGCCGACGACGGTACCCGCACCGACCCGGCCGGATGCGCCGCTGAGGCGGTCGAGGTGGGTGCCGAAGTAGGTGTTGCCGTCGGCCCCTGACAGGTAATACGAGATCCCTCCCCGGCTCGAGTTGTGGCCCCGCACGGTGCCGGCCACGCTGGCCACCACCGGGGTGCCCCGGCTGGCGAAGATGTCGTTCCCCTGGTGCCGGCGCCCGCCCGACCGGGGTTGGCCCCAGTCGTTGCTGAAGGCCCGGGCCCCCTGAACCGGGCAGATCCAGTCGCCTGAGCCGAGCACCCGACTTACCTCAGCCACGGACTTGTTCACGGCGGCCGAGCCGGAGCTGCGGGTCGGCCGGGCCCTGGCCGCCGCCGCCCTGGCCGCCGCCGCCTTCTCGGCCGCCACACGCGCCTCGTAGGCCTTTTGCGCGGCGGCGAGGCGGGACAGCTCGGCCGATATCCGCGTGCGCTCCTTGCGGAGCTCGCCCACCGCCTTGCGCCGGGCGTCCAGCTGTTCTCCGAGCGCCTCCCTGGTCTCTCCCAGCTCGGCCCGGGTGGCTCGGTAGCCGTCGATGGCATCCGCCTGCTGCTGGGTCACCGAACGCAGCAGGGCCTGGCCCCGCACCCTGTTGGTGAAGTCCGCCTCGCCCATCCACGACTCAGGGGCTCCGCTGCGCAGGTACTGGCGGACCGCCATCTGGCGGACCTGGTTCTCGAGGGAGGACAGGCGGGCCTTGGTCTGCTCGGCCCGCGACTCCAGCTCGACGATCCCGTCCTGAGCCCTCGCCAGGGCGCTCTCGGCCCGGCCCAGGTTGGCCGCGGCCCGGTTGGCCTTGGCCTGCACCTTGCCCAGTTCGGCCGCGGAAGGGCCCTTTTCGGCGCCCTCCGCCGGAGTGATGGATGTCGCCGCTGCGCCCAGCACCAGGGCGGCAACCGCTGTCACGGCTCGCCGCATGGCAGGTAACGCTACGACGGCCGGTCCTTCGTGGCCAGATAGGGACCCATCACCAGAGCGTCCATGTCGCTGCCGAGGTAGTCGGCGACGGCCTCGGCGGGACGGTGCACCATGGGTTCACCGCGCACGTTGAAGCTCGTGTTCAGGACCACCGGTACGCCGGTGAGGCGGTCGAACTCCTCGATCAGGTGATGGAACTCCTGGTTGAAGGCCCGGGTGACGCTCTGGAGGCGGCCCGTGCCGTCGACGTGGGTGACAGCTGGGATGACGTCCCGCTTCTCGGCCCGCACCGTCTGCACGTGGAGCATGAACGGGGTCGGGTAGTACGACTCGAAGTACTCGGCGCCCCGCTCGTGCAGGATGCTGGGGGCGAAGGGGCGGAAGCCCTCCCGGCGCTTGATGCGGGCGTTGACGGCGTCCTTCATCTCGGCTTTTCTCGGGTCGGCGAGGATCGAGCGGGCGCCCAGGGCGCGAGGCCCCATCTCGGCCCTCCCCTGAAACCAGCCGACGATCTTGCCGTCGGCCAGGAGCTGGGCCGCCGCCGCCGCGGGATCGCGGACCTCTTCGAAGGCCAGCCCCTGCGCCGACAGGGCCTCAGCCTGCTCCTTGGCCCCGAAGGAGGCTCCCAGGAAGGCGTGCTCGATGCTCCAAGCCCGGGGATGCCCCAGCTCCTGGTGCCACACCCACAGGGCGGCGCCGAGAGCGTTGCCCGCGTCCGATGCCGCCGGCTGGACGAAGACGTGCTCGAAACCCGCCTCACGCAGCAGCCGGGTGTTCATCACCGAGTTCAGGGCGACGCCGCCGGCCACACAGAGGTTGGTGGCGCCGGTGGCCAGCTGCAAGCCGCGGGCTACGTGCAGCGCCGCCTCCTCGATGAGGTTCTGCACGGCGAAGGCCATGTCCTCGTGGCGCTCGGTGATCTCCGACTCGGGGACCCGCGCCGGGCCGAAGCGGTCGAGGAACCGCGAAGACAGGAGCCGGCCCTCCCGCTGGTACCCGAACCAGTCGAGGTTGACCTCGAACAGCCCGTCGGGCCGGAAGTCCACCAGGTCGCGGAGCTCGGAGGTGAGCCGTTTGGTGCCGTACGGAGCCAGGCCCATGACCTTGCCCTCGTCGGCGTTCGGCCGGAACCCGAGGTACCAGGTGAGGGCGGTGTAGACCTCGCCTAGCGAATGGGGGTTGGCCACCTCGGCCATCGTCTTGATCCGGTTGCCCTCGCCGGCGTTGAGCGTGGTGGAGAGGAAGTCGCCGCCGCGGTCGAGGGTGAGGACGGCCGCCCTGTCGAACGGGCCGGGGAAGAAGGCACTGGCGGCGTGGGCCTTGTGGTGGCCCACGTGGAAGACCGGGCCCCGGTAGCCCCAGCGCCGGCGGAAGGCCTGCTCACGGAGCAGCAGGCGGCCATCGACGAAGGCCTGGGCGGCTAGGCGTTTGGGAGCAGCCCGGCGAATGGCGTCCTTGGCGCCGCGGGCGAAGTCCACGACGGCGTCGTGGCCAAAGGCGACGCCTTCGAGCTCGCCGGCACTGATCCCCGCCTCCGCCAGGCAGAACCCGATGGCGTCGTCGGGGAAGGCCTTGGTGTGCTGATCCCGGTTGAAACGCTCCTGCTCGGCGAAGGACGCGGCGATCCCGTCGACCAGCAGGCACGCCGACGTGTCGTGGCTGAAGCAGTTGATTCCGAGGACCGCACCCATGGCGTCATGATCGTGGCCAGGGCCCCCGGACCGCCACCTCGGCTCGCTCCCGGCGCCGATGCGGGCATACTGCTCGGATGCGCCGCTCACCCCTGCTGGTCCTGATCACCGTCCTTTCCCTCGGCCTCGCCGCCTGTGGCGGTGGTGACGACGACGACGAGGCCGGGCCCACGACGACCGCGGCGGGGCCCACCACCACACCTCCGGGTCAGCCTGGTTTCCCCGCCGACGCCGCTCCCCTGACGGCGCTCACGCAACCCGACGCCGCTCTGCGCCAACGGGTGGCGCTGGTCGTCAAGATCGACAACGCGCCGCAGGGCCGTCCTCAGAGCGGGCTCAACCAGGCCGACATCGTCTACGTCGTGATGGTCGAGGGCGGCGTGACCCGGCTGGCCGCCGTCTTCCAGTCCACCGATGCCGACCCGGTGGGCCCGGTCCGCTCCGCCCGCTCCACCGATATCGGCTTCCTCTCCGCCCTCAACCGGCCCCTGTTCGCCTACGCCGGCACCAACGCCGACACCCAGAAGGCGGTGGCCGCCGCTCCCCTCGTCGACCTCAGCTCCGGGCCTGGCTACCGGCGCGACCCGAAGCGACCGGCGCCCTACAACCTGTTCAGCTCCACCTCGGCGCTGTACTCCCGTGCCCCGAAGGACGCCGGCCCGCCGCCCCCGCAGTTCGCCTACCGGCCGGCGAACGCACCGCTGGCCTCGGCCGGAGCGGCGCCGGCGACCAAGGCCCACGTCGTGTACAAGCGCAACGTGACGACCGACATCAACTACGAGTGGAACGGGTCGGGCTGGGCCCGCAAGCAGAACGGCACGCCCCACGTCGACGCCGCCGGCACCCTGGTGGCCCCCCCGAACGTGATCATCCAGTTCGTCACCTACAAGGACAGCGGGCTGGTGGACCGCTCGAACAGCGGGGTGCCCGAGGGCCAGCTCATCGGTGATGGCGAGGCGTGGGTGCTGAGCGACGGCAAGATCGTCAAGGGGAAGTGGGCCAAGGCCAACCCGACCGAGCCCACCCGGTTCACCGACCCGGCGGGCGCACCCATCCCACTCACCCCGGGCCGCACCTGGATCGAGCTGGCTCAGCCAGGTACCGCCACGGCCGGCTGAGCTTTGGGCGGGGCACCGCCCTCTGCCAGAATGCGGGGATGCCCCTGAAGTCAACTCCCCTGCCCCGGCGCGCCCTGGCTCTGCTGGCCATGGTCGCCCTGGCGGTCCCCGCCTGCTCGAGCGACAGCGACGAGCCGTCGGCCACTCCCGGCGGCGACGGGGACAAGGGCGAGAAGCCGGTCCCCACCACGGTCGCTCCCCGGCCGGCGCCGCTCACGGGCCTGATCCTCTCGGACGGCACCATCGCCGACCGACCGGCGGTGGTGGTCAAGGTGGACAACAGCCCGTCGGCCCGCCCCCAGGCCGGCCTCGACAAGGCCGACGTGGTCATCGAGGAGAAGGTCGAGGGAGCGATCACCCGTTTCCTGGCTGTGTTCCACTCGGAGGACGCCGAGCTGGTGGGCCCGGTGCGCTCGGTGCGCTCCACCGATGCGCCCGTCGTTTCGGCCTTCGGCGGTGTCTTCGCCTTTGCCGGCGGCATCCCGCCCTTCGTAGCCATGGCCAACAGCGCGCCGGTGACGGTGATCACAGAGCAGGCCCGGCCGGACGCCTTCAAGCTGCGGGCCGACAAGCGCCGCCCGTTCAAGACCTACGCCTCCACCGAGCGGCTGCGGGGCCTGGCCGGCAGCCGATCCCAGCCACCGCCCCGGCTGTTCGAGCTGCGGGCCGAGGGCGAGCCCTTCACCCCCGCCGGCGCCGTGCCGGCCACCCACGCCACCGTCGTATTCGGTGGGCTGACGAAGTCCGACTGGGACTTCGATGTCGCCTCCAACCAGTGGCGCCGGTCGACCAATGGCACGCCCCACGTCATCGAAGGGGGCGGCCAGCTCTCGTTCGCCAACGTCATCATCCAGCGCACGCCCTATCAGGGGACCCGGTTCACCGACACCAGTGGGGCGAAGGTCGACGAGGCGGTGGTCGTAGGTAGCGGCGACGCGGTGATCCTCTCCGGCGGCAGCCAGGTGGCGGCGAAGTGGTCGAAGCCTTCGGCCAGTGCCGTCACCACCTACCGCGACAGCGCCGGCGCTCCGATCAAGCTGGCGCCCGGCCGCACGTGGATCTCCCTCCCACCGACGGCCGCGGCCATCACCGTTCGCTGAGCGGTCGGCGGCGCGCAGACTTCCCGCAGGCCTACAGCTGGAGCGCCTTGGTCGTCATGAACTCCTCGACGCCGTGGCGCCCGAGCTCCCGGCCGTGGCCGGACTGCTTGAAGCCGCCGAAGGGCGCCAGCGGGTTGAAGGCCCCGCCGTTGACCGCCACCTGGCCGCTGCGGAGCCGCCGGGCCACCCTCTGAGCCCGCTCGGCGTCGGCTGACCACACGGCGCCGGAGAGCCCGAAGGCCGTGCCATTGGCGATGGCCACGGCGTCCTCCTCGGAGTCATAGGGGATCATGGCCAGCACGGGCCCGAAGATCTCCTCCTGGGCGATGGACATCCGCGGATCGACATCGGAGAAGATGGTCGGTCGCACGAACCATCCCCGCTCCTGACCTTCGGGGGCGCCCGATCCGCCGGCGACCAGGCGGGCGCCATCGGCGAGCCCCTGCTCGATGAAGTCCCACACCCGCCGGCGCTGGCGCTCGGACACCAGCGGGCCCAGCCGTGTCGTCGGCTCGAAAGGGTCACCGGGGGTGTACTGGCCGGCGGCGGCGGCGGCCAGCGCCTCGGCCTCCTCCAGCCGACCGCGTGGGACGAGCATCCGCGTGAGCGCAGAACAGGTCTGTCCGGAGTTGAGGAAGGCGCCGGTCACGCCGGCGGAAACGGCACTGGGCAGGTCCGCGTCGTCGAGGATCACCGTCGCCGACTTCCCGCCCAGCTCCAGGGCCACGGGCTTCACCGATGCCGCCGCCAGCTCGGTCACCCGGCGCCCTGTCGCGACCGAACCGGTGAAGGAGACGAGGTCGACCTCGGGGTGGACGACCAGCGCCTCGCCGACCTCCGGACCGGTCCCGGAGACGAGGTTGAAGACGCCCGGCGGGAGCCCGACCTCATGGACCACGTCGGCGAGGATAAATGCGCTCAACGGCGCCAGCTCGCTCGGCTTGGCGACCATCGTGCAGCCGGCGGCCAGAGCCGGCGCGACCTTGGCCGCCAGCTGGTGGAGCGGGTAGTTCCAGGGAGTGATGCCGGCCACCACGCCCACCGGCTCCAGCAGCACGAGCGAGTTCCCCACCCGCTCCTCGAAGGTGATCTCGGCGAGGATCTGGGGCATGACGCTGAAGGTCATGACGGGCAGCCCCCCGTGCACCAGGGCGGAGAAGTTGACCGGCGTCCCGACCTCCTCGGCCACGACGGCGGCAATGTCGGCGATACGTTCCTGAAGGCCGGCGCCGATGGCGGCGAGGTAGCGCCCTCTCTCCGCGGGGGGCGTGGCGCTCCAGTCCTCGAAGGCGGCCCGGGCGGCGCGAACGGCGGCGTCGGCGTCGGCGGCCGCACCCTCCGGGACCGAGCCCGTCGCTTCCTCGGTGGCCGGGTTGAAAACCTCGATGTGGGTGCCGGGCTTGGAGGCGGCCGCCCACGTCCCGTCGATGTACAGGCGGTCGCGATGGCGGATGGACGGGGCGTCTGAGCCCGCGCCGGCCCCGGCGCCGGCCACGGCTCAGGCCCCAGCAGCCGTGGTGAGGCGCTCCTCCAGGCGCGCCCCGGCCCGGCGGACCTCCTCACGGAGAAGGGACTCGACACCGGGGACGCTGAGGTTGCCTCCGTAGTGGAGGTCCATGGTGAACAGCGACCCGGACCCGCTCACCTCCACCTCGGCCACGAGAACCCATGGCGAATGTTCCTCTCCGTCGTGCTCCATCCGCTCGAACCGGGCCAGCTTCGGGGTGACCTTCTCGGTGCGCACCATCCGCACCCGCTTGGTCTTCTTGAACGGGCCGATGACGATGCCCAGGTCCACCATCCACGCCGGGCCAGGATCCTCGTCGTGGGGGGCGGCCGGCTCGGCTCCGTGAACGAGACCGAGCCACTCCGGGTAGGTCCCCAGGTCGATCAGCTCGGCGAAGACACGCTGCGGATCGGCGGTGAGGGGGGCAGAGGCGGTGAAGTCCACGGCCGGATCCTACGGGAGCAGGCTGGTGGCCCCACCCCGAAGGGAGCCTTTCCTCAGGCCCTGAACGGCGGCCATCCGGGACGGAAGATGTTCCTGCCGTCGAGGCCGGCCACCAACCAGGTCCCGCCCGAGCGGCGCAGGGCGAGGCGGCGGAACACCTCGGGCGGGCCTGGCTTGGTCTCCAGGGCAGGAAGGCGCGGCTCGGCGAAGGTCACGATGGCCACGTCGGGGACCGGCGACTCGGTCCGGCGCACCTTCCAGGTTCGGGTGCTGAACTTGCCCCAGTACTCCCGCCACCGAAGGAGCCTCTCCTTGGCGAAGCGGTCCCACAACGGGTGGCTCGAGGGGTCAGCGGCAAGCCCCTGGGCGAGCATGTCCCAACCGGGCTGCGGGCCGATGAGCTCGGAGCCGATCTCGGCGTGGGAGAGGACCCAATGCTGGGCCAGCACGAGCCGCAGGTCACGCTCCATGAGCGGCCACGCCGCCCGCAGGTCCTTGCGGTCCATCACCGCGTCGACCCAGGCCACGGCGACGGCGACGGCGTCGTCCGGTGCAGCCTCGGCCTCAGATGACGAGGTCACCCGGGCCCACCGGAGCGTCGTCGTCCCACATGTCCGAGTCGTCCTCGCCGTCACCGACGAGCCGGCCGTAGGTGGCCAGAAGGCTGAGAGAGAACTGGATGTCGTCCAGTAGCGAGGCACGGTCCTCGTCCGGCAATGACGTCGCCTCCAGCAGCTCCGCCATCTCGTGGGCCTGCAGGTCCTCCATGCGGTAGGCCACGCCCACCAGGAAACGTTGAAGTGCCTGCTGTGTGGCCGTCTTGTCACCCGTGCTCATGGCGGCGGCGAACGCCTCCCACTCCTGTCGCGCCCATCGCGAGATCACGGCCCCAGCGTTACACAACACGCTCAGCCCCGGCTCAACACGGGGGGAGCGTTCTCACAGTCAGAACCTCGCACCAGAGTGCGAGTTTCTCACTGCCGGAACGGGAAGAGACGCGGCTAGGCCTGGAAGCGCAGCGTCTCGGCCGACTCGGCCGAGGAGTTCCACGCCAGCAGGCGGGCCGAGGAGGGCTGGCCGTCCTTGGCCGGGACGATGTGGACGAAGGTCGGCCTGATGGTGCGAAGGGTCTCCGCCGCCGGCGGCGCCAGGCACGACCACGTGCCGGTGTTGAGGTACTGGGGGGCGCCGGCCCCGAACTCGAGCGGCAGATGCTGGGCCGCGTGCGTGTGGGCGAAGACGTAGTAGGGCACGCCCACCCCCTCCGCCGTGAGCAGCTCGTGGATGCGTACGGCCGCCTTCTGGAGGTAGCTGACGTGGCGGCCCGTGGGTGACAGGGGCAGTCCCTTCCTCACGTGGCTGATGACGGCGGCCGCCGTACCGGCCATGCCCAGCGATCTGGTGGCGCCTCGCTTCGAAGCCATGTACCCGAGCGTGAGCAGCACCACCGCCGGCCCCGAGCGGCGGGTGTTGATCTTCACCGCCTCCTTCATCAGCAACGAGAACGGGCTCTCGGACGCGGACGACATCTCGTCGATGGCCAGCACGGTCTCGTGGCTGAGGTCCACCTCCTTGGCGTAGGGCTCCAGCAGGTTCGAGCGGTAGGCCTCCCGCCGGGCCGCCCACGCCGGACCCGAGATGGACCTGGCGTGGCGGGCCAGGTCCCCGAAGATCCCCACTTGCCGGCGCAGCGCCTCCAGCGCCGGACCGCGCTGGCGGCGAGCTGCCAGCGCGTAGTAGCGGAGCGGAGAGCTGGCGTGGTCGGGGCAGGGGTCGATGTCGTACAGCAGGCGCTCTACGGCCTCGAACAGGAACGTGCCGATGGGCCGCTCGAGGGGCCCCGGCGGGGCGTCCGAGTACGGGTCGAGCACGGTGCTGAAGCAGTTGAAGCCGTCGTGCTGGCTGCCGTGCTCGGCGTAGAGCACGCCAGGAAGGTGGTAGATCCAGGGGAAGAAGCGGACCACACCGGCGCCGCTGCCGGCGTCAGCCAGGATCGAGCACAGGCGCTCCTGAAGGGCCGGGCGCATGAGCTCGGCATCGTGGTTGCCGACGACAATGTCGATCGGGAAGCCGGCGGCGAGAAAGCGGGCCAATCCCCGGAAGACCTCCGGGTGGTTGTCCACCACCCGCTCGAGAGTGGCCATGGCGACCTGTTCGCTGGGAGCGCCACCCTCCTCGTTGGTGACCAGTTCGCAGCGCAGGAAGTCGAGGAAATCCCCCAGGATCACGAGCCGCCAGGAGCGGCCTTCAGGCTCGGCCCGCTGCACGAGAGTGTCCAGGAACCGGCAGAGCTCCGAGTCGTGGAAGAAGGTCTCGACACAGTGGAGAGCGCCGGGGCCGAGGTGCAGATCGCTGACCAGGACGATGTCCTCGGCACGATGATCGGTCATCGGCACGGGCCGGACCAGTGCCGCCGAAGTGCGCAGCCAGCCGGGTTCGGATGCGGGAGCACCAGCAAGGCTAACCCGTGGAGTGGTCCCCGAAGGCAGCAGGGGGCGGGACTAGGGGCGCCATTGCTCGGGTAGGAGGGTCCCTTGGCGCGAGGCCATGCCGGCAACACGCCTGGACAGGAGCATCCGATGAAGAACTTGCAGAGGGCCGAAGACGCCTTGATGTCGAAGATGGTGAAGGAGGGGTCGGCCAAGGGCGCCACCAGGTTCGGCAGGGCCGCCGACATGCTGAAGCGCCCACCCATGTGGGCGGTCATCGCCGGTGGGCTGGCCCTCCGGGGCGGGCCGAGCCGTCACGCCGCTGTGCGGGGAACGGTCTGCTACCTCGCCACCGCCCTGGCGCACCTCCCGATCAAGGCACTAGTGGGACGGGAGCACCCCAAGAGGTCGAGCAAGGTCGCCAAGATCGGGCCGATCACCTCCTCGTTCCCCTCCGGCCATACGGCCAGCCAGTAGGCCTTCTCGCTCGGCGCGGCCCAGGAGCTTCCGCTGCTCTTCCCGCCGTTGTACGCGGCTACCGCCGCCGGCGAGTGGTCATTGATCCGGGCCCGCAGCCACTACCCCTCCGACGTGGTCGCCGGCGGCGTCCTCGCCGTGGCGGTGGCGGCGGTGGCGTGGAAGCTGTGGCCGACACACCGCTCTTCGGCACGGGAGCAGGGCCAAAAGGCGCCGCAGGGCACGCAGCCGGGCACGGCGACAACCAACGGCCCCGGCGTGGTTCAGCAACCACAGGCCAGAGAGGCCCCGCCGGCGATCGTCAACCGGGTATCGAGCGGGACCTGACGCCGTGTCTTGGCAAAGGATGGTTGAGATGACAAGGAAGCCCTACACCGCCCACTACCGCTTCGAGGACGGCGACTGGATCGTCGAGGTGGACGAGATCCCCCAGGTGCACACCTTCGCCACGAGCCTTGCCAAGGCGCAGGCACACATCCGCGAAGCCTTGGCCCTGTGGCTGCAGGTCGAGGACACCACGTCCCTCAGTCTCGATGAGCGTTACGAAGGGCTCCCGGAGAACCTGCTGGACGTCGTGGCCCAAGCGAATGCGGCTCGTGCTCAGGCGAGCGAGCTTTCAGACCGCGCTCAGCAGCTGACCGCCTCGCCCGCCCGGAGCCTCATCGTCGACCTCGGCATGAGCGGCCGCGGCGCTGCTCGGCTGCTCGGTGTCTCCCACCAACGGGTCCACCAGCTCGTCCATCAGGACCAGGCCAGATCCGCATAGCCACCGAACCCGCGATTCCTGTCTTAACCGTGGGCGTAACAGGACTCGAACCTGTGACCTCAGCCGTGTGAAGGCTGCGCTCTAACCAACTGAGCCATACGCCCGAAGCTCGGTCATGGTAGCGGTCGCCGCCGCCGGCTCCGGGCCCGGCCCGAGATGAGGGACCCTCAGGGGGATGCTGGAGAGGAGGCCGGCGGGGCGGCGGGGAGGGTGGGCCACCATGCTCAGGCCGGTCGATACCGCGCCGAGATGGCGCCCCGCAAGGGCCGCCAGCCGATCGGTGGCCGGCACCTGCAGCTCGACGACGGCCAGCCGCAGTCGTGCTCTCAGGCGCCGGGGGATCACCAGAGGCCCCGACGGACCGGTCTGCAGCGACCGCAGGGGGGCCATGAGCGGCAGCCGGGGGCCCTTCGGCCGTCCCCGCAGCACGAGAGCCCTGTCCTCCCACACCAGCGAACGCTCCTCACCCTCGCCGGACCAGGACATGGAGGCCAGATCCGCCGGCAGGTCCCAGCGCTGCCGGCAGAGCTCGCGAGCCGGTGCCGAGGTGACAGCCATGCTCGTGACGCACAGCCCGCTGCGCAGGCCCAGGCGGGCCGGCTCGGCCACCGAGAGCTCAAGGTAGGGACCGACCGGTGAGGTCTCGTACCGCGCACCGATAACCACGACCGGGCCCGGCAGGGACGACAGCACCGAGGGCAGGCCGCTGGGCCAACCGTCCCCCCGGCGGGCGAAACCGACCACACACTCGCCGGTCAGTCGCCACAGGTCGTCCACCGGGGCCCACGCTAGGGCGCTGCCTGCCACCTCTCGAAGAGATCCGATGCCCGGCCGAGCCACCCGGGCCGAGCGGCGACAGGATCCCGCGACCGTCGGGCTGCGCTATTGGCAGATTGCAGCCGCCGCACCCTCGGATGTTCACTAAGGCAATGCGCATCGCCGTGATCGCTCCGCCCTGGACCCCCGTGCCCCCGACCCGCTATGGCGGGACAGAGCTCGTGGTGGACATGCTCGCCACTGGATTTCAGGACGCCGGCCACGAGGTCCTGCTCTACACCACAGGTGACTCCACCTGCCCCGTGCCCAAGGCTTGGGTGCTGCCGACTGCGCCCGAGCCGATCGGCTCCTCGGTCGCCGAGCTCCGCCACGTGATGAATGCCTACGACCTGGCCAAGGACTTCGACATCGTCCATGACCACACCGTGATGGGACCGGTCTTCTCAGAGCGCTTCGAGGGCCTCAAGGTCGTCACCACCATGCACGGCCCCTTCGTGGAGGAGCTGGCCGACATCTACCGCCGTATCGCCGTGACCATCCCGGTCATCGGGATCTCCGAGGCGCAGCGCAAGCCCGTGCCCGACATCCCGATCAGGCGGGTCATCCACCATGGCGTACCGGTCAGCGCCTTTCCCTACGGCGACGGCAAGGGCGGGTACTGCCTGTTCCTCGGGCGGATGTCGGCGGACAAGGGCGCCCATCGCGCCACCGAAGCGGCCTACAAGGCGGGCGCTCCGCTCATCATCGCGGCCAAGATGCGCGAGCAGCCCGAGATCGACTACTTCGAGGCCAACGTCAAGCCCTACCTGAACGAGGACATCCGCTACGTCGGAGAGGTTTCCCACGAGGAGAAGCTGGAGCTTCTGGCCAACGCAAGGTGCCTGTTGTTCCCGATCCGCTGGAACGAGCCGTTCGGCATGGTGATGGTGGAAGCGCTGGCCTGCGGGACACCGGTCATCGCCTTCCCCGAAGGTGCCGCTCCCGAGGTCATCGAGGAGGGCGTCACGGGGTTCCTCTGTGACAACGTCGACGATATGGCCGCCACCATCTCCCGCCTCGACAGCATCGACCGGGCCGACTGCCGGGCCGCCGTCGAGGGCTACTTCTCGGCCAGAAGGATGGTCGAGGAGCACCTGGAGCTGTTCGAAGAGATCATCCAGAGCTGATCGGCGGTTTCGGGGGCGGGCGCCGCCGGGTACGCCTCTCACTATGAGCAACTTCGACGACATCAAGGGCAGGGCCAAGGAAGCAGCCGGGGACCTCACCGACGACGAGGATCTCCAGCGCGAGGGCAAGGTCGACCAGGCCACCGGCACGGTGAAGGACAAGGTCGGCGACGTGGCCGACAAGGTCAAGGACGTCATCAACAGGGATTAGAGGCCCGAGCTCTCGTCCACCTCTGCCGGTGCTGCGCCTTCCGGGGGCAGCGCCGGCGGGGGCGGCGAGCCGGCATCGCTGGACGTGCTGACCACGACCGTCTGGCCAGGACCCCGCACTCCCTCTCTGCGCAGCCGGTCGGTGATCCGGCCTCGGAGCTCCCGTGCCACCGCGTACTGCTGACGCGGGGCGGTCTTGACCACCAGGCGGATGGTCACTCCGTCCGCACCCATGGCTTGGACACCCCACACCTCGGGCGGTTCCAGGACGAACTCCCGCCAGGTCTCCTCCTCGGAGAAGGCCGCGGCGACCTCTTTCAGCGATCGGGTGACCAAAGCCACGTCGTTGTCGTAGGCGACCAGGACGTCGATCAGGGCCCTCGACCACTCCATCGAGCTGTTGCCCACCTGCTTGATCTCGCTGTTGGGAATGAACCAGACCGTGCCGTCGGTGGACCGCAGCCGGGTCACCCTCAGGGTCAGGTCTTCCACGGTGCCCGTGACCTCGCCCAGGTTGATCACGTCACCGACCCCGTACTGGTCCTCCAGCAGGATGAACAGGCCGGACAGGAAGTCCTTCACCAGGCTCTGGGCCCCGAAGCCGATGGCGACTCCGGCGATGCCGGCTCCCGCCAGCAGCGGCGCCAGGTTGACGCCGATCTCGCCCAGGACGAGCAACGCCACCACCACGGCGATGGCCACCCGCGCCATGCCGGCCAGGACATTGCCCACCGTGCCCATCCGCTGCTCGGCCCGCAGCGATCCACTGCGGACAGGCGAGCGGGAATGAAGCGTCTTTACGAACCGGCGGGCCGTCCGCGCCGCCAGGCGCCCGATGACAAGCCCAGCCAATATCAGTAGAAACACCCGAAAGGGACGAACGAGAACGACCTCTCCGGTGCTGGCCCCGAAGTCGCTCAAGCCGAGCTTGCGCAGCAGGTCGTAGAGATACCCGTGCTCGTTCACCGGGCCAGCCTCGCGCGCCGCACGAGCATGCTTTGGCACGGTACCGTTGGCGCGGTGAGTGGTGAGGTTGGGGAGCGGTTGAATATTCGACCGCTTTCGGTCGTCTTTTCTGGGGTAGGAGCGTCTTGGACGCCCTGACCTCTTTCGAGGACTTCCACAGACAGAGAGCCAAGCATGCCCTTCACTACGCCCGCGCCATCCTTGGTTCAGATGCCGCCGAGGACGTCTGCCAGGAGGCCTGGTTCAAGGCGTGGCGGGCTTGGGGATCGGCTGATCCGGCCAAGCTCGACCCGTGGCTCATCGCCATCGTGCGCAACTGCTGCTTCGAGCGCCTCCGGGCGACCCGCCCCGTCTCCACTCTCGACGAGCACGATCTCGCGCCCGTCCCGCCGGCCGACGAGGTCGTGGTCGCCGCCCTCGAGCTGGCGGCCGCCTGGGTCCTGCTGCAGCGTCTCGCACCCCCCCTGCGAGAGGTGCTGTGGCTGCGCGAGGTCATGGACCTGTCGTACGAGGAGATCGCCAACGTCCAGCAGGTCCCCAAGGGGACGGTGATGTCTCGCCTCCATACCGCCCGTAAGAAGGCGGTCCGCCTGCTGGGTGAACGGAACGCACCGTGATCCGGCGCCATCCCCACAAGTTCGCCATCGCCGCCTGGTTCGACGGCGAAGGCTCCGAGAGCGTCGGCGGCCATGTCGCCCGCTGCGGCCGCTGCCGGCGTCACGCCGCTGAGCTGGCCCGTGTGAGGTCATGGCTACGGGCTCAGCCTTTCGTCGCCATGACCGACGACGTAGACGAGCCTGGCCGGTCGAAGCACCGCTGGCGGCCGGTGATGGTCGTGGCCCTGCTGCTGTTCGCCTACCTGATCGCCCCCAGCCGGGACGACGGCAACCTCGGTCGCTCCCCCCGTGGCCCGATGGGTGCCTTGGGCGGTGGCGGCCCGGAATCCGGGTCTCCCCCGCCGCCGGCGGCCGATGAGCCGGGCGACCCCGGCGCCTCCGGTACCCCCGAGGGCGACGCGCCCGCCCCACCCGCCGCTACCCGCAGCGCCAGCGGTCCCACCGCCGACAACGAGGTCGCCGCCGGGGTGGTCCGCCGCTCCGCCGCCAACTCACCGCTCACGCTCGGCCTGATCGTCCCCACGTCGGGGCCTCTGGGCCGTGAGGGCGTCGAGGTCCGCGAGGTGGTCCAGCGCCGGGTTCAGGCCGCGAACGCGTCGGGCGGTGTGGCGGGTCTGCCCGTCGAGCTGGTCGTCGCCTCCGCTGAGGACCCCAAGGCCATCGGGGCCATGGCCGGTGCGGTCGACGCCATCGTCGGTGGCTTCGGCGCCGACGTCACGACGGCGACTCCGTGGATCTTCCCCGCCGACCCATTGGTCGCGGGAACGAACGTGGTTCCCGCCGAAGCTCCGGCCCGGGCCGTCGGGGCCCAGCTGGCCGCCGAGCTCAGGGACCAGGGGCCGTTCGGCCTGGTGGGGGTGGTCGTCGGAACGGGCCCCGACTCGGCCATGGCCGCCGGCCTGGCGTCCAAGGCCAGCGTCACCACCGTGACGGCGAAGAAGAACACCTCGTGCCTGGGTGAGATCGCCACCTTGCGCCGCTCGGGGGCCATGATCCTCGCCGTGGCCGGCGACAGCGATCTCGCCGCCAACTGCATCCGTGCCGCGGCCCGCTCACCCTGGCACGCACGCCTGGGGCCGCTCGTCGCTCCCTCTGCCGCCTACGCCGGCGTCGCCTCGCTTCCCGAGGCCACCGGTGCCCGCACGGTGCTCGCCCTGCCGTGGCCCACGTCGTCGGCCCCAGGCGCAGCCCGCTTCCGGGCCACCACCAGCTCCGAGTCCTACCGGGCCCTCGTCTCCTATGCCGCCACCGAGCTGGCCATCGACGTGGCCCGCCAGACCGGCACCGTGTCGCCGGCTTCGATGGCCGGTCGCACCTGGCACAGCGACCTGGTCGAGCTGAACGGTGTCGTGAACAGGCCGGGCAGCATCGCCTCGGCCCTGTTCGGAGCCTGGATCGCCTCTCCCTAGCATCGGGGACCGGCGCCGGCGCCGGTCGCCGAGCGGGTCAGGCCCCGGTCAGGCCGGGAAGCCAAGCGGTCCGTTGCGGTAGACAGAAGCCATGATCGGTGACGCCCTGGACGGCGCGCGCATCGCCATCACCGGCGCCACCGGCTTCCTCGGCACCGCCCTGGTCGAACGCCTCTTGCGGTGCGTGCCGGGCTGCCAGCTGGTGCTGCTCATCCGTCCCGGCCGGCGTACACCGGCCGCCGAGCGGGCCAGGCGAGAGGTTTTCCGCAACGACTGCTTCGACCGGCTGCGAGCCGAGCACGGAGAGAACTTCGACGCCGAGATCAAGCGCCGGGTCGTGGTCGTGGGTGGCGACGTGGCCACCGACGGGCTGGGGCTCGACGACGAGGGGCGCTCGCAGATCGCCGCCTGTGACGTCGTGATCCACGTCGCCGCCGCCGTCAGCTTCGACTCACCGCTCGACGCCGCCGTCGAGGTCAACCTCCTCGGCCCCGCCCGCGTAGCCGGCGCCATCGCCGCCACCGGGTCCAAGGCCCATCTCGTGGCCGTGTCCACCGCCTACGTCGCCGGCACCAGACGGGGCCGTTCGCCCGAGGCCCTGCTGGCCGATACGCCCTTCGCGTCGGAGGTGAGCTGGCAGGGCGAGGTGGACGCCGCCCGGCGCGCCCGGGGCGACGCCGACGCGGCCAGCCGCGCACCGAAGCGCCTGGCCGGCTTCGCCAAGAAGGCGCGGAGCGAACTGGGTGCCGCGGGATCGCCGCTGTTGGCCGAGAAGCTGGAGAAGCTGCGCGTGGCGTGGGTGACCGACACCATGGTCGAAGCCGGGCGGGCCCGGGCCAAGGGCCTCGGCTGGCCCGACGTGTACGCCTACACCAAGGCGCTGGGCGAACGGGCTCTCCAGGACGCCTGCACCGAGGGTGGCGTGGCCTTCACCATCGTGCGCCCGTCGATCATCGAGTCCGCCCTCTCGGAGCCGAAAGCCGGGTGGATCCGGGGGTTCCGGATGGCCGAGCCCGTGATCATCTCCTACGGGAGGGGGCTGCTGAAGCAGTTCCCTGGGATCCCGGAGGGCGTGGTCGACGTGATCCCTGTCGACCTCGTCGTGGCCATATTGATCGCCGTGGCCGCCCGCGGCCCTGCGCCGGAGGGCCCCGACGTCTTCCAGGTGGCTTCCGGCGAGCGCAATCCTCTCCGCTACCGCCGGCTCGTCAACCTCGTGCACACCTGGTTCCGGGAGAACCCGCTGGACGACACCTCGGGCCCGCCGATAGTCGTGCCCGAGTGGTCCGTCCCCGCCCGCGGGCGGGTGCCGCGCCAGCTGGTCCGCGCCACCCGGGCCCTCTCTGCGGCCGAGCGGGTCGTCGGTGCCCTTCCCATCCGCGGCCGCCAGGCCGAGCTGTCCTCCAAGTTCGAAGAGCGACGATCAGAGGCCGAGCGGGCGCTGGGTTACGTCCAGCTCTACGGCGCCTACGCCGAGACAGAGGCCGTCTTCGCCGTCGACCGCCTCGTCGCTCTGTGGGAGTCCCAGTCCCCCGAGGACCAGGCCATGTTCGGGTTCGACCCGGCCGTCATCGACTGGGCCCACTACGTGCGCAACGTGCACCTGCCCTCCATCGTGTCCAACTCGCGGGTCCGCACCACGGCCGGCCGCAAGACCACCGCCACCCGCCAGGAGCGGGGCCGCAAGGCGGTACTCGCCCCGGCCCGCCACATGGCCGCCTTCGACCTGGAGAACACCCTCATCGCCTCCAACGTGGTCGAGTCGTACGCCTGGCTGGCCACCCGCCACCTGCCGGTGGACGAGCGGGTGCAGTTCAGCCTGCGCACCCTGCGCGAAGGTCCCTCCCTTCTCGCCCTGGACCGCCGGGACCGGGGCGACTTCCTGCGCCACTTCTACCGTCGCTACGAGGGGGCGTCGGCCGAGCAGCTGTTCACCGACTCCTGGGAGATGTTCAGCTCGCTGATCCTGGCCCGCTCCTTTCCCGCCGGGATCCGCCGTATCCGTGAGCACCGGGCGCTGGGCCACCGCACCGTCCTGATCACCGGGGCCCTCGACTTCGTGGTCGCTCCCCTGCGCCCGCGGTTCGACGACATCGTGTGCGCCAGCCTCGGCCAGGATGCCGACGGGCGCCTGACCGGCGAGCTGCTGGCCGGCCCGCCCACGGGCGAGGCCCGCACCCTGGTCATGGCCGCCTATGCCGAAGCCGAGGGGCTGCGGCTGGAGGAATCGGTGGCCTACGCCGACTCCGCTTCGGACCTGCCGATGCTCGAGGCCGTCGGGTTCCCCGTGGCCGTCAACCCCGAGGCCAAGCTGGCCACCATCGCCCGCAAGCGGGGCTGGCACGTGGAACACTGGGCCTCGGCTCCGGGCTTCGCCAAGCAGCGGCTGCCGATCGGGCCCCTTCTCCGCCCGGGGGCCAACAGCCGGCGCACGTCGCCCGTCCTGCACTCGGGCAACGCCGGAGGCGAACGTTGAGGGCGCTGCTGTTCGAGCGCTCCCTTCCCCGCTTCGCCGCGGCCAAGCTGGCGTCCGCCGTCGCCGCCGGCCGTGGAGCCCGCGTCGGGCCGCTCCGGCTGGCCGAGGTGGAACCGCCGGCGCTTCCCGGCCCGGGATGGCACCGCCTCACTCCCCGCCTGGCCGGGATCTGCGGGTCCGACCTGGCCACGGTCGACGCCCGCAGCAGTCGCTGGTTCGAGCCCATCGTCAGCTTCCCGTTCGTGCCCGGTCACGAGGTGGTGGGTGACCTGGAGGACGGCCGGCGGGTCGTGCTCGAGCCGGTGCTCTCCTGCGCGGCCCGAAACATCGTGCCGCCCTGCCCCGGCTGCGCCCGGGGCGACAACGGCTGCTGTGAGCGGATCGCCTTCGGGTGCCTGCAGCCCGGTCTCCAGACCGGCTACTGCGCCGACACCGGTGGTGGGTGGTCCGCCGCCCTGGTGGCCCACGAGAGCCAGCTCCACGAAGTGCCGGAGGACACGAGCGACGAGGCCGCGGTCATGGTCGAGCCGGCGGCCTGCGCCGTCCACGCCGTGCAGGCGGCGGCCATCACCGACACCGACACCGTCGTCGTGCTCGGTGCCGGCACCCTCGGCCTGTGCACCGTCGCCGCCGTTCGCCATCTCGCCAGTCCCGGCGCCGTGATAGCCAGCGCCAAGCACCCCGAGCAGCGCCGCTTGGCCGTGGAGCTGGGTGCCGGCGCCGTGGCCGCCCCCTCCGAGGTGCGCCGGGCCGTTCGCCGCCAGACGCGGTCGCTGGCCATGGACGGCCGCCTCACCGGCGGCGCCGACATCGTCATCGACTGCGTCGGCAGCGAGTCGTCGCTCGCCGATGCCCTCGCCGTCGTCCGCCCCCGCGGGACCGTGGTGCTCGTGGGAATGCCCGGACCGGTGAACGTCGACCTCACTCCCCTGTGGCAACGGGAGATCCGCCTCGTGGGCTCCTACGCCTACCGCCACTCCACCTTCGCCACGGCCTTCGAGCTGGTGGCCTCGGCGAAGCTCGAGCGCCTGGTCTCGGCGGTCTACCCGCTGGAGGAGTGGCGGGACGCCCTCGACCACGCCGTGCACTCCGGACCGCGAGGCGCGGTGAAGATCGCTTTCGACCTCCGCCTCCGCCCCCCCAGAAAGGCCGTTTCAACCTCCTAATGTCCAGGCCCGGGTTCGTCCTCGACGTGGATCGGTCCACGCCCCCACTGCTGTTCTGGCACGGTGAGAAGTTCAAGATGGAGCGGCTGCCGGCCGGGTCCAGGGTGATCTACCCGCCTGAGCCGGTGAAGGCGCTGGATGATCCCGACGCCGCCATCCGCCACGCCCTGCTCAACCCCACCGGCGACAGCGCACCCCTGCCGGTGCTGCTGAAGCCCGGGATGCGCCTCACCATCTGCTTCGACGACGTTTCGCTCCCGCTGCCGCCCATGCGGCGCCCCGACGTGCGCCAGCGGGTGATCGAGGCCGTCCTCGACCTGGCCGCCGATGCCGGCGTGGACGACGTCGTCCTCATCGCCGCCCTCGCCCTCCACCGGCGCATGACCGAAGCCGAGCTGCGCCACGCCCTCGGCGACCGCGTCTACGACGCCTTCGCCCCCTCCGGCCACCTCACCCAGCTCGACGCCGAGGACCCCGAGGCGATGATGCACCTCGGCACCACCGATCGCGGCGAGGACGTGGAGATCAGCAAGCGGGCGGCCACCAGCGACCTCATCGTGTACGTCAACATCAACCTGGTGGCCATGGACGGGGGCCACAAGAGCGTGGCCACCGGCCTCGCCTCCTACCGGTCGCTCAAGCACCACCACAACGTGGCCACCATGTTGAAGAGCAAGTCCTTCATGGACCAGCACCACTCCGAGCTGCACTCGAGCAACTGGCGGATGGGCCGCCACATCGCCGCCTCCGGGATCAAGATCTTCCAGATCGAGACCACCCTCAACACCGACACCTTCCCCGAGCAGTTCTCCTTCCTGCAGCGCCGGGAATGGGAGTGGGGGGCCAAGGACCGGGCGACCTTCCTCGGCGTCAGCCGAGCCCTGGACCGCACGCCCGCCCGCCTGGCCCGGTCCATCTTCCACGGGATCAAGTCGCCCCACCAGATGGCCAGTGTCCAGGCCGGCGAGGTGGAGGCCGTTCACAAGCTGACCACCGAGAACCTCTACCGCCAGCAGCTGGTGGAGGTGCAGGGCCAGACCGACGTGCTGATGATGGGCCTGCCCTACATCAGCCCGTACAACGTGAACTCGATCATGAACCCGATCCTGGTGGCCTGCCTGGGCCTCGGCTACTTCTTCAACCTCTACCGGGGAAAGCCGCTCGTTCGGGAAGGCGGCGTGCTGATCCTGCGCCACCCGACACCGTGGGCCTTCCACCCGGTGCACCACCCCAGCTACATCGACTTCTTCGAGGAGGTGCTGGCCGAGACGACCGATCCCCTCAAGATCGAAGCCGACTTCGAGGAGCGTTTCGCCACCGACCCCTGGTACATCCACCTCTACCGCACGAGCTACGCCTACCACGGCGTCCACCCCTTCTACATGTGGTACTGGTGCGCCCACGCCCTGTCCCATCTGGGTGGAGTCATCGTGGTCGGGGGCGACGTGAAAGCCGTGCGCCGCATGGGCTTCAAGCCGGCATCCACGATGCAGGACGCCCTGGAGATGGCCGGCGACGTGGTGGGACGGGACCCGTCGATCACCTACCTGCACGCCCCGCCGCTGCTCATGGCCGACGTGAAGTGAGGCCGCTCCCGTTCCCGTTCACCGCTCCTACGTGGCCGCGGCAGATCCCCAAGCCGCCGCCGGTGCGGAACACCGGGGTCGATTACGACACGGCCTGGGCTCGCACGTACCCGGCCCGCTTCGCCCGGGCCCTCATCCTCGACGGCGTCACCCGGCCACTGGTGCACGCCCTGGCCGCGCCCAAGGTGGAGGGGCTGGACCGGATAGAGGCGATCCCCACCCCCGTCATCTTCGCCGTCAACCACAACAGCCACATCGACACGCCACTGGTGATGACGTCGCTGCCCGAGAGGTTCCGCCACCGCACCGCCGTCGCCGCCGGCGCCGACTACTTCTTCGACAAGCGGGCCAAGGGTGCCGTCTGGGCCCTGTCCATCAACGCCATCCCGATCGAGCGGGTCCGCGTCAGCCCCCAGTCGACCCGCCTGGCCACCGAGCTGCTCCGTGACGACTGGAGCCTCATCATCTTTCCCGAGGGTGGCCGCAGCCCCGACGGCTGGGGCCAGGCACACCGGGCCGGCGCCGGCTACCTATCGGTTCGCACCGGCATCCCCGTCGTGCCCGTTCATCTGGAGGGGACGAGGCGCATCCTCAAGAAGGGCGGCACCGGTGTCCGCCCGTCGTCCACCCGCGTAACCTTCGGTCATCCCCTGACTCCGGCCGAAGGTGAGGACGCCCGGGCCCTGGCCACCCGCATCGAGAACGCCATCTCCGTGCTGGCCGACGAGCAGGCCCATGGCTGGTGGGCGGCCCGCCAGCGGGCGGCCAGCGGCGCCACCCCCGCCCTGACCGGCCCCACCGGCCCCAGCTGGCGCCGCACCTGGGCCTTGAGCGAAGGCCGGCGCCGCACCACCCGCGAACACCGCTGGCCGCCCTCCTGACCCCTAGTCAGCATCGGCGGGCGGCGCTACACTCCTCGTTCAGCAAGACCGGGGCGGTACCCGTGGCAATGGCGCCTCCTCCCGCTCGACTTCCTTCAATGGAGAAGGTGCCCCGGTGAATCCCAACCCGACCAGCCCGAACCGTCCCACTGAAAGTTCGAGGTGACCCATGCGCCCCTCCGCCGAGCGTGACGCCTGCGGCATCGGCTTCGTAGCCGACGCCCAGGGCCGCTCCTCCCGTGCCGTCGTCCAAGCGGCCCTCGACGGCCTCTCCTGCGTGATCCACCGCGGTGCGGTGGCCGCCGACGCCCGCACGGCCGACGGCTCGGGGCTGCTCGTGCCGATCCCCACCGCCATCTTCGGCGAGGACCGGGGCGTGGCCATGCTCTTCGTGCGCGGCGAGGACTCCCGGCCGGCGGTGGAGCGGGCGGCCAAGGAGGAGGGGCTGGAGGTCGTCGAGTGGCGTACGCCGCCCACCGACGAGGTCGCTCTCGGAGACGTGGCCCGGCGCACCTGCCCCGAGATCCTGCAGGCCGTCCTCGCTCCGGCCTCCCCCGAGAGCCAGAACCTCGAGGCCGCCGCTTTCCGGCTGCGCCGGCGCATCGACGCCGAGGTCACCGGCACCTACGTGGCCAGCTGCTCGTTCCGGACCGTGGTCTACAAGGGCCTCGTGGCTGCCGACCTTCTCTCGGAGTTCTTCCTGGACCTGGCCGACGAGCGGTTCGCCGCGCCGTTCGCTGTGTTCCACCAGCGTTTCTCGACCAACACCCTTCCCACGTGGGAGCGCGCCCAGCCCTTTCGCACCCTGTGCCACAACGGCGAGATCAACGCCATCGCCGGCAACGTCAACCGGATGCGGGCCCGTTCGGTCCTCGGTACCGTCGCCGCCGGCCTGGGGCCGGAGGAGCTGTTCCACCCGGTGCTGGCCGACGGCGAGTCCGACTCCGGCCAGCTCGACTCCGCCGTCGAGCTCCTCGTCCGGGGGGGCCGTGACATCCGTCATGCCGTCTCCATGCTCGTGCCCGAGGCATGGGAGGGCGCCCGCGATCTCGACCCCGCCGTCCAGGGCTTCTTCCGCTACCACGCCTGCCTGGTCGAACCCTGGGACGGCCCCGCCGGCCTCATCTTCACCGACGGCCTGGGCGTGGGCGCGGCGCTCGACCGGAACGGGCTCCGTCCCCTGCGCTACGCCATCTGCGACGACGGGCTGGTCGTGTGCTGCTCGGAGGCCGGCGCCGTCGACGTCTCGGGCCACGGCTCGGTCCGCCGCGGCCGTCTGGGACCGGGGGAGATGCTCTTCGTCGACCCCAGTCGCGGTGTGATCCTCGACCGCGAGTGCAAGGAGCGCCTCGCCGCCGGCGGTCCCTACAGCCGCTGGGCGGCCGACGGCCTGCGCAAGGTCAGCAACGGCCGCCCCGTGCAGGAGCCGCCGGAGCCCGACGAGCTGGCCCGGCGCCAGGCCGCCCACGGCTACACCACCGAGGAGCTCCGGATGGTGCTCAAGCCCATGACCACCGACGCCAAGGAGCCGGTGTTCTCCATGGGCGACGACACGCCACTGCCGCTGATGGCCGACCGGCCCCGGCCCATCCACCACTATCTCAAGCAGCGCTTCGCCCAGGTCACCAACCCGCCGATCGACCACCTGCGGGAGCGGCTCGTCATGAGCCTGCGCACCCTCATCGGGCCCCGCCGGCCGCTGCTGTCCGAGACACCCGAGGCGGCCCGCCTCATATCTCTCAACTCGTTCTTCCTCTATCCGAGCGCCATCGACGTGCTGGCCGACGCGGAGCACGGGGACTTCGGGTCCGCCCGGCTCGATGCCAGCTTCCCCGTCGGCGACGGCGCTGGCGGGCTGGAGGCGGGCCTCACCCGCCTGTGCGACGACGCCGAGCGGGTCGTCCGCTCGGGCAACGCCGTGCTGGTGATCGACAACGGGTCGGCGTCGATCGGAAGGGTACCGATCCCCTCGCTCCTCGCCGCCGGCGCCGTCCACCACCGGCTCAGCGACCGTGGCCTGCGTGAGGCGGCCAGCCTCATCGTGGCCGCCGACGATGCCCGCGACGTCCACTACATGGCCTGCCTGCTCGGCTACGGCGCCGACGCCGTGTGCCCCCGCCTGGCCCTGCTCAGCGTGGCCGCCGAGGCCGACGCCACCGAGGACTCCGACATGCTCAGCCCCGACGCCCAGGAGCGCTATCACGCCGCCGTGGAGGACGGGGTGCTCAAGGTGATGTCGAAGATGGGCATCTGCACGGTGGACTCCTACCGGGGCGCCCAGATCTTCGAGATCGTCGGTCTCGGCCCAGAGGTCGTCGACATGTGCTTCAAGGGCACGCCGTCCGTCGTCGGCGGCATCGGGTGGGAGGCGCTGGGCGAGGACGCCATCACCCTCCATGCCCAGGTGGCGTGGCCTCCGGAGGGCGACGAGCTCCCGAGGCTGGGGAACCCCGGCTTCTACCGGGACCTCAAGCGCGGCGGCGAGTACCACACCCACAACAAGGAGGTGGTGGGTGCCCTCAACAACATGAACGCCGCCCACCTCCTGCAGCGGGCGCTGCGTTCCGACAGCGAGCCGACCTACGAGGAGTTCGCCACGCTGGTCAATGACCGGCCGGCCACCGAGCTACGGGACCTCCTCGAGTTCGTGCCGTGCGTCAACCCGATCCCCCTCGAGGAGGTCGAGCCGGCTTCGGCCATCGCCACCCGCTTCTCCACCGGGGCGATGTCCCACGGCTCGTTGTCCCGCGAAGCCCACGAGACCCTGGCCGAGGCCATGAACCTCATCGGCGGTCGCTCCAACTGCGGCGAGGGCGGCGAGGCCCAGTACCGGTTCCACACCAGGGGCCAGGCCACCGGCGACAAGAACAGCAAGATCAAGCAGATCGCCTCCGGCCGCTTCGGCGTGACGCCCGAGTACTGCGCCTACGCCGACGAGCTCCAGATCAAGATCGCCCAGGGATCCAAGCCCGGAGAGGGCGGCCAGCTCCCCGGCCACAAGGTGAGCGACGAGATCGCCAGCCTCCGCCACACCCAGCCCGGCGTGACCCTCATCTCGCCGCCCCCGCACCACGACATCTACTCCATCGAGGACCTGGCCCAGCTGATCTTCGACCTGAAGCAGGTCAACCGCAACGCCGACGTCTCGGTGAAGCTGGTGGCCGAAGAGGGAGTGGGCACCATCGCCGCCGGGGTGGTGAAGGCCCTGGCCGACGTCGTCCACATCTCGGGATGGAACGGCGGGACAGGGGCCTCGCCCCTCTCGTCGATCAAGCACGCCGGCATGCCCTGGGAGCTCGGGCTGGCCGAGACCCAGTCGGCGCTCATGGAGAACGGCCTGCGTGACCGGGCCCGCATCCGCGTGGACGGCGGCTTCATGACCGGCCGCGACGTGATGATCGCCGCCCTGCTCGGAGCCGACGAGTACTCCTTCGGCACGGCGGCCATGATCGCCGAGGGCTGCATCATGCTCCGGGCCTGCCACCGCGACACCTGCTCCACCGGCATCGCCACCCAGCGCCCGCACCTGCGGGAGAAGTTCACCGGAACGCCCGAGGGCGTGGCGACCTACCTCCTGTTCGTGGCCGGCGAGGTGCGCCGCCTCCTGTCCCGGCTCGGCTTCCGGACCATGAACGAGGCCATCGGCCGGGTGGAGTCCCTGCGCCAGCGGTCAACCGGCAACCCGAGGACCGACTCGCTCGACCTGAGCCCGATCCTCGCCCTGCCGTCCGCCTTCGACCCCGCCGGCGCCCGTCACTTCGCGGCCACCCTGCCCGTGCAGCGGCCCCGCTCGGCCCTCGGCGACCGCATCGAAGCCGATGCCTTCCGCGGCGTGTGGGAGGGCGACAACATCGACCTCAGCTACCCCATCACCAACCGCGACCGCACCATCGGCGCCGCCCTGGGCGGAGCCATCGCCCTGGAGTGGGGCGGGAGACCGCCGTCGGGGACGGCCACGATCCACCTCGACGGCTCGGCCGGCCAGAGCTTCGGCGCCTTCCTCTCCGACGGGGTCGAGCTGGAGCTGGTGGGCGAGGCCAACGACTACGTCGGCAAGGGTATGGGGGGTGGCCGCATCGTCATCCGCCCCCCGGCCGACGACGCCGGCGACCCCGTCCTGGCCGGCAACACGTGCCTCTACGGCGCCACCGGCGGCGACCTCTTCATCGCCGGCGCCGCCGGGGAGCGCTTCGGCGTGCGCAACTCGGGGGCCAACGCCGTTGTCGAGGGAACCGGCGACCACGCCTGTGAGTACATGACCGGCGGCACCATCGTGATACTGGGGCCGGTGGGCTACAACCTCGGCGCCGGCATGACCGGCGGTGAGGCCTATGTCTGGGACCCCCGCTCGCGGCTCACGGCGCGCCTGAACACGGCCCTGGTGGAAGCGGTCCGCCCCGACGCCGAGCACGTGGAGGAGCTGCGCTGGCTCGTCGAACGCCACTTCGACCTCACGGGCTCCCCGCGGGCCCGGGCGCTGGTCGACGACTGGCACTCCGCCATCGAGCAGATCTGGCACGTCCTCCCGGTGGGCCGGGTCGACCGCATCGAGGCGGCCCAGGCCGGCAGGGGCGGCGCAGCGGCATGAGCGCCTCAGAGGCGACGTCGACCCCGGTGGAGGTGGAGGCGGCCCACCGCCGCCTGGCTGCCGGCGTGGCCGTGCTCCGCCGCGATCTGGCCCGCCCGCTGACTCTCACCGAGAAGATCCTCGGCGGCCACCTGGTGGATCCCTCGGCCTGCCCCAAGTCGCGGGGTACGTCGTACTGCGAGCTGATGCCGGACCGGGTGGCGATGCAGGACGCCACCGCCCAGATGGCGCTGCTGCAGTTCATGACCGCGGGCCTTCCCGAGGTGGCGGTACCGACCACGGTCCACTGCGACCATCTCATCGCCGCCCGTTCCGGCGCCCACGCCGATCTGCTGGCCGCCGTGGAGACCAACGAGGAGGTCTACGACTTCCTGCGGACCGTGTCGGCCAAGTACGGCATCGGCTTCTGGAAGCCGGGCTCGGGCATCATCCACCAGGTCGTCCTGGAGCAGTACGCCTACCCCGGAGGCCTGCTGATCGGGACGGACTCCCACACTCCCAACGCCGGCGGGCTGGCCATGCTCGCCATCGGCGTGGGCGGAGCAGACGCCGTGGACGTCATGGTGGGAACGCCGTTCGGCTTGCGCTGGCCCACCATCATCGGCGTGCACCTCACCGGCTCCCTCAACGGCTGGGCCGCGCCGAAGGACGTGATCCTGAAGGTCGCCGATCTTCTCTCGGTGAGCGGCGGCACCGGAGCCATCGTCGAGTACTTCGGCGAGGGGACCGAGTCCATCAGCGCCACCGGCAAGGCGACCATCTGCAACATGGGCGCCGAGGTGGGCGCCACCACCTCGGTCTTCCCCTACGACCGGAAGACGGCGGGGTATCTCGCGTCCACCGGCCGCAGGGCGATCGCCGACCTGTGCGACCTGGCCCCCGAGGACCTGCGCCCGGACCCCGAGATCGCCGGCGACCCCGAGCGCTACTTCGAGCGGGTGGTCGAGATCGACCTCACCACCCTCGAGCCCCACATCAACGGCCCCCACACCCCCGACCTGGCCCGCCCCGTCTCCGAGATCGGCGACGAAGCCAGGAAGAGCGGCTGGCCCCTGCACATCAGCTCGGCCCTGGTCGGCTCGTGCACCAACTCCTCCTACGAGGACATCACCCGCGCCGCCCATGTGGCCCGCCAGGCCGGCGCCAGGGGCCTACGGGTGAAGACCCCGCTCCTGGTGACCCCCGGCTCGGAGCGGGTCCGGGCGACCATCGAGCGCGATGGCCTGCTCGCCGACCTGGAGGGCATCGGGGCCACCGTCCTGGCCAACGCCTGCGGCCCCTGCATCGGCCAGTGGAAGCGAGAGGACGTGGCCGAGGGCGAGGCCAACGTGATCGTCACCTCGTACAACCGCAACTTCCCCCGCCGCAACGACGGCATGGCCAGCACGCTGGCCTTCGTGGCGTCACCCGAGACCGTCGTGGCCTACGCCCTTGCCGGCACGCTCGACTTCAACCCCCTCCTGGACGGCCTCGACGGCGAAGGCAACGGGATCCACCTCGACGCCCCCGACGGGCAGGAGCTGCCCGCCCTCGGGTTCGAGCCGGCGGGAACAGGGTTCGAGGCGCCAGCGGCGAACAGCTGGGCGGTGGAGGTCGTCGTCAAACCCGACAGCGACCGCCTCCAGCTGCTCGAGCCCTTCCCGGCCTGGGACGGCAACGACTTCGTGGACCTTCCCGTCCTGCTCAAGGCATCGGGCAAGTGCACCACCGACCACATCTCGGCTGCCGGCCCGTGGTTGCGTTACCGGGGCCATCTCGAGAACATCTCCCGCAACCTCTTCCTCGGCGCCGTCAACGCCTTCACGTCCGAGCCCGGCACCGGCTACTGCCCGGTGCACGCCGGGGCCGTCGAGCCACTTCCCGATGCCGCCCGCCATTGCCGCGATGCCGGCGTGGCCTGGGCCGCGGTGGGCGACGCCAACTACGGGGAAGGGTCCTCCCGCGAGCACGCGGCCATGGAGCCCCGGCACCTCAACGCCAAGGCCGTCCTGGTGCGGTCGTTCGCCCGGATCCACGAGACCAATCTGAAGAAGCAGGGCGTCCTCCCGCTCACCTTCGCCGACGAGACCTCCTACGACCTCATCGGCCCTCACGACCGGCTCTCCATTCTCGACCTCGCCAGCCTTGCTCCCGGCCGTCCCGTGCGCTGCATGGTCACCCGGCCCGGTGGCGAACAGGTCGGCTTCGAATGCACCCACACCATGTCGGAGGAGCACCTCGATTGGTTCCGGGCCGGCGGGGCCCTGAACGTCATCCGGGCCCGGCAGAGCTGACTGTTCCCGCCTATAGCACTGCGATCTTGGCTGCCCGCGAACCGCCCCGTTAGTGTCGAGCCATGACATTCAAGAGCGGTTCTCACAGCATCGGTCCCGAAGCGGGAAGCCTCACCGTCCACACATTCCGAGCCGGAATGGGCGCCAAGATCGGGCACGACCTGGTGCTCGAGGCCAAGAAGTGGAGCGGCACCGTGAACGTCGATGCCGACAACCCGTCGGCCAGCAGCGTGGAGGTGACGGTGGACCTGAGCTCCCTGGAGATCGTCAGCGCCACCGGCGGCGTCAAGCCCCTGAGCGACAAGGACAGGGTCGACATCGCCAAGAACATCGAGAAGACGCTCGACACCGGCAAGCACCCCAACGTGACGTTCAAGTCCACCAGCGTCAGTGGGAGCGAGCCCACGGTGACCGTGAACGGCGATCTCACCATCAAGGGCCAGACCAAGCCCGCCACCCTCACCGTCACCGCCAATGGCGACAAGCTCACCGGCAAGACGAGCGTGGTTCAGAGCGAGTTCGGCATCAAGCCTTACTCGGCCATGATGGGCGCCCTGAAGGTCCGCGACAGCATCGATCTCGAGCTGAACTGCACGCTGCCCTCGGCCTAGACATCTCTCGGATCGCAAGCGGAGCTTGCTCCCCGAACCAGCAAGGTGCTCCGGGCGACCGGCGAAGCCGGCTCGCCCTCCGCCGTTCCTCTTGCCGGCATCCGAGAGAGGCCGCCTCCGGCGGCGGGAGCGGCCGCCGGCGAAACTGCCTCAACTTGGCGAGGTGGCGCCTGAGCAGACAAAATCGGCCCGGCCGCACCACCGCGAGGGGGTGTGACCGGGCCGTTCTCGTTCAACCGTGGTCAGCCGTGCTGGCTGACGCCGTCGATATCCGACTGGGAATAACCGACCGGCACCGAGAAGTCGTCGGGTTCGTACACCGGGGCGGCGTGGCAGTGGGTGCACTCGTGCGGCCTCGGCTCCGGCGGGGGCATGTCGACGCCGGCGGAGAACTCCCGGCCGCAGGACTTGCAGTTCAGGTACAGCGGCATCGTCAGCTCCCTGACGGGCCGGAGGACTTGGCGTAGCGGGTCTCCATGCGGCGAAAGCCGACTTCGTCGATCCCGATACCACCTGTCTCGATCCTGGGCTCCGGCTCTGGCTCCCAGACCGGCGCGGTGGGGCGGGGCCGCCCCCGCAGGTCGGCCCAGCACTCGCTGAGCAGACTCGACTTGCGCGGGCTGCGCTCCGGCTTCGCCGGGGCGGCGGCCGTGGCCTCCTCGGAACTGGCCTCTTCGGCCTCGGGAGCCTTCGTGCGAACGCGCTTCATGGAACCTCCTTGTAGTCAGGTGTCCCGCAACTTCTAGACCACCAGGAGGGCCGCTTCAATAAGTGTGTTCGTCACCTAGCTGCTGCCCCGGAGGCAGCAGCGCCGATCAGCCGGTGAGGAGCTCGAGGGCGCCGGTGTCGATCGAGGGGTGGCGCAGCTTGGACATGGCCCGGGCCTCGATCTGGCGGATCCGCTCCCTGCTCAGGTTGAAGCGCATGGCCACCTGCTCGACGCCCATGGGCTCACCGCCGTCGAGGCCGAAGCGCATGCGCAGGATGGCGCCCTCACGGCCGTCGAGGAACGAGAGCAGCCGGGAGATCTCCTCGGGCATGACCGCGGCGACGGCCTCGTCCAGGGGGGAAGCGGCCCCGCGGTCCTCGATGACGTCCGCCAGCTCGGCATCGCCGTCCTCGCCCAGGGGCTCGAACAGCGAACGCGTGTCGGCTGGGAAGCCGAGGGCCTCCACGACCTTCTCCGGGGTGGTGCCCAGCTCCTTGGCCACCTCGGCGATGGTGGGCGGGCGAGCCAGCTCCATCTGGAGGCGGGTCTCCGTCTTGAGCACCCGGGCGACGGCGTCGCCGGCGTGGACGGGCAGGCGGATGGTGCGGGCCGTGTTGGCCACGCCGCGCTGGATGGCCTGGCGGATCCACCACGTGGCGTAGGTGGAGAACTTGAAGCCCTTCTTGTGGTCGAACTTGTCGACCGCGTGCATCAGGCCGAGGTTGCCCTCCTGGACGAGGTCGAGAAGGGGCAGGCCGGAGGCCTGGTACTTCTTGGCCACCGAGACCACCAGGCGGAGGTTGGCCTGGACGAACTGCTTGCGGGCCCGCTCGCCCTCGGCGATCTCGGCCTTCAGCTCACGCTTGCGGGAAGGGGACAGCCCGGTCGGCGATCCACTCATGACCTCACCGGCCGCGACCCCGGCCTCGATCACCTCGCCGAGGTGCTGCTCGTCGGCCTTGGTGAGGAGGGGGTAGCGGCCGATCTCGTTCAGATAGATCCGAAGGAGATCCTCGTGGGCCTCGTGATCATTTCTGGATGCCATAGTTCACACGTGTCTCTTCTAGAAGTTGCGTCAGGGGCCACCGGCCGAGCAACGGCCGTGTAGGAAGGAGACAACTGGAACACGATTCCTGTTTCCCATGCAACTCCGCTCCATGAAAATCCCGGAGCAGTGCCGACTGCCTGCGGCAACAGGCGCTTCCTGCGGTCCACTTCGTGACCATTGTAGCCGGTCACGGTACACTTCGCGTCGTATAGGGAAATACGCACGCGGACCATGGGTGGGCCGATCAAAGGATGAGTACCCATGGGGTTTGCCGGCCGAGGCGACGACGGCGAGGAGCCTGCCGTCCAGAAGCGCGATCCCTTCGAGGTGCTGGGCGTACCGCCGACGGCTTCGCGCAAGGAGATAACCGAGGCCTACCGGGCTCTCGCCCAGCGGTACCACCCCGACCGCCACCTCGAGAGCTCGGTGCGGCGCCGGCGCCATGCCGAGCGGCGGATGCGGGAGTTGAACGAGGCCTACAGCGAGGCCAAGAGCCGGCCGGCGCCGCCGGTCTACAAGGGGACCAGCACGGTCCCGAACGCCGCCCTGTGGCTGGGCACCGCCCCCGGCACGTGGGCCCGGACGGCGCGGCGGAACAACTCGGCGGCGGTCACCGAGGCGGAGCGACGGCTGTCGCTCGCCCAGATCGCCGAAGCGGCGACCGAACACGACGCCCGGGTCCGGATGGCCAGGGAGGCCCGGCTCCAGGCCGAGCAACAGGCCGGCACGGGCCAGGCTCGCAGCCGGGCCAAAGGCCGGGTCGCTCACGGCGCGGGTCGCATGAAGGTGTTGGCCGGCCTGGGCCAGGCTCTGGCTACCAGTCAGATGCGCTGCATGGCCTGCCACAGCCTGCAGAGCCTCCCGCCGGGGTGGCAGCAGCGCCTGGACGACACCGAGTACGTCTGCTCGGCCTGCGATCGGGTCCTGCTGGCCCGCTGATCCCGAACGACGGGGCGGGCACGGTCATCTAGGCGTTTGGAACGGGGGCGCTGCGCTCCTGCAGGAGACCGACGACCAGGTCGCGCATGGAGAAGACGCCGGCCAGGGCGCCCTGGTCGTCGACGACCACGAGGTGGCGGAAACCCTTCTCCCGCATGACCCGAGCCGCTTCGACCACGTCGAGGTCCGGCCCCACCGTCTTCAGGCTCTTCAGGGCGCACTTCCCCGCGGTGAGCGCGTCGGGGTCCTCCCCCCGGGCGATCACCCGCAGCGCCTCCCGGTCGGTGATCAATCCGACAGGCTTGCCGTCGGTCATCACGACGGCCGAGCCGACGCCACGCTCCATCATCCACACCGCGGCGTCGCGCACGCTGTCGTCCGCCTCCACGGTGAGGACTGAACGGGTGGTCAGCGGTCCGATCTCCATCGTTTTCCTCCGAGCCGTCACCGGACGCACCTGGGATCGGGCACGTTCCTCCTGCGACTGTAGGCCAGGCGGGGGCGAAACGGCGGCCCCCGGTGGGCCAGGCATGGGGGACGCTGGTAAAGTCCTATTTGTGAACGTGAGCACAAGCCCCCGTACCACCCTCGTTCACAGAGTTCTCTACCCCCAGCCGATCATCTCCCTGGAGGACTTCGTGAAGCGGCGCGGTGGGCAGGGCCTCGAGGCAGCCCTCGAGATGAAGCCGGCCGAGATCATCGCTGTCCTCTCCGAGTCGGGCCTTCGAGGCAGGGGCGGCGCCGGCTTCCCCACGGGCCGGAAGTGGCAGACCGTGGCCGGCAACCGCCTGCCCGATGCGCCGTCGACGGTGATCGTCAACGCGGCCGAGGGCGAGCCGGGCACCTTCAAGGACCGCACCATCCTGCGCAGGAACCCCTACGTGGTGATCGAGGGCGCCCTCATCGCGGCCAAGGCCGTGGGCGCCGACCTGATCGTGTTCGCCATGAAGCAGTCCTTCGCCGGCGAGGTCGATCGCGTCCGGGCCGCCGTCGACGAGGTCGAAGACGCAGGCTGGAGCGACGGCATCCAGATCCAGGTGTTCGAGGGCCCCGACGAGTACCTCTACGGCGAGGAGAGCGCTCTTCTCGAGACCATCGACGGGCGGTGGCCGTTCCCGCGGATCGTGCCGACCTTCCGGCGGGGCATCCAGACGGCCATATCACCCGACGCCCCTTCGCCGCCGGCGCTGGTGAACAACACCGAGACGCTGGCCAACGTGGCCAGGATCATCGCCCGCGGCGCCACCTGGTTCCGCAGCCTGGGCACGCCGGACTCGCCCGGGACCATGGTGTGCACCGTCACCGGCGACACCCAGCGCCACGGTGTCGGCGAGGTCCAGATGGGCACTCCCCTGGGCGAGGTGATCGAGGCCATCGGCGGCGGGCCGAAGCCGGGGCGCACCATCAAGGCGATCCTCTCGGGCGTCGCCAACCCCATCATCCTCGGGTCCCAGCTCGACACCCCCGTCAGCTACGAGGGCCTCACGGGCATCGGCAGCGGCCTCGGCTCGGGCGCCTTCATCGTGTTCGACGACACAACCGACATGACCACGGTCGCCGCCGGCGTGGCCCGGTTCCTGGCCGTGGAGTCCTGCGGGCAGTGCTCGCCCTGCAAGCTCGACGGCATCGCCCTCTCCGACGCCCTGGTCAACCTCAGTGCCTCCGAGGGTGGCGACCACGGCATCGGCGTGGTCAACAAGCGCCTGAGCACGATCGTGGACCGGTCACGCTGCTTCCTGGCCACCCAGCAGCAGCTGGTTGTGGGCAGCATCGTGAAGCACTTCGGCGACGAGCTGGCGGCCCACGCTTCACGGGCCGCCGACCCGCTCGAAGCCGAGCTGATCGCCGAGCTGCTCGACATCAGGAAAGGCGAGGCGCAGCTCGACCAGCGCCACCGCCAGAAGCAGTGGGACTGGTCCTACAACAAGCGTGACTCGGGCACCGTTCCGGTGGAGCTGTACACGGCGCTGGCGCCACCGTGGCGCCGGCCGCCCGCACCCGCAGCGGCGACGGTGCACTAGTACCCGCGGCGGCGGGCGGGGCATGATGTCGCCGTGCCCCGTTCAACCTGGACTCCCTGTGCCGGCGCCATCCACCTGGCGCCCAGCCTCCTGGCCGCCGACTTCGGTCATCTCGCCGATGCGGTCGCCTCGTTGGAAGGCAGCGGGACCGAGCGGCTCCACGTCGACGTCATGGACGGGGTCTTCGTGCCCAACTTCACCTACGGCACCGATTCGGTGCGGGCCTTGAAGCGGGTGACGGACCTGCCGCTGGAGCTCCACCTGATGATCGTGCAGCCCGAGCGCCACCTCGAGACCTTCGCCTCGGCCGGCGCCGACGCCATCACCGTCCACTACGAGGTGTCGCCCCACCTGCACCGGACCCTGGGCGCCATCCGCGAGCTGGACTGCCGCTCCGGTGTCGCCATCAACCCGAGCACGCCGGCCTCCTCCATCGAAGACGTGCTGGAGATCTGCGACCTCGCACTGGTGATGACCATCAACCCCGGCTTCGGTGGCCAGAAGCTCATCCCCCGCATGCTGAACAAGGTGGAGCAGGTGCGGGCGGGCATCGAGCGCCAGGGCCTGGAGACCGAGGTCGAGGTGGACGGCGGCGTGGACGCCGGCAACGCCCGCTCCTGCGTCGATGCCGGCGCCAACGTGCTCGTGGCCGGCACCGCCGTCTTCGGCCACGCCGACGGGCCGGCCGCCGGCGGCCAGGCCGTCTTGGCCGCGGCCAACGGGGGCTGATCCCTCCTCCTCGCCGGTCTGGGAACATGTCGGGTACCGATTCCGTTGTGATACTTGCGTCTGCAACTATCTGGAGGTAACGACATGCCGGCAGTAACCGCCGATACGCTCACCCTCGCCAAGATCCCGTCGCCGGCACCGGCGTCGGTCGAGCGGGCGGTGCGCTCTGTGACCACCGCTCCGAGGGGTTTCGAGGGTGAAGGGTTCCCGGTACGGCGCGCCTTCGCCGGCGTGGCCGTGGCCGATCTGGACCCCTTCATCCACATGGACCAGATGGGCGAGGTCGACTACGCCCCAGGCGAGCCCAAGGGGACCGACTGGCACCCGCACCGGGGCTTCGAGACCGTCACCTACATCATCGACGGGACCTTCCAGCACCAGGACTCCCACGGCGGCGGCGGCGTGATCACCACCGGCGCCACCCAGTGGATGACCGCCGGCGGCGGGATCCTGCACATCGAGACTCCCCCCGAGGAGCTGGTTGTCTCCGGCGGACTGTTCCACGGCATTCAGCTCTGGGTGAACCTGCCGGCCAAGGACAAGATGGTCGCCCCCCGCTACCAGAACCTCGAGGGTGACCAGGTGACGCTCCTCTCATCGGGCGACGGCGGGGCACTCGTGCGCCTGATCGCCGGCGACCTCGCCGGCCACAGGGGGCCCGGCGACACCTACACCCCCATCACCGTGGCCCATGCCACCATCGCCGCCGGCGCGCAGCTCACCGTGCCCTGGCGCAGCGACTTCAACGCCCTTGCCTACGTGCTGGCCGGCGCCGGCTCGCTAGGCGCCGGCGAGGCGAAGTGGCCGATCGAGACCGGGCAGCTCGCGCTGTTCGGCCCCGGCGACTCGCTGACCGTCACCGGCCACCCCAGCCGGCCCCTCGACGTGCTTCTGCTCGGTGGCCGGCCCATCCGTGAGCCGGTGGCCACCTACGGCCCCTTCGTGATGAACACCAAGGCCCAGCTCCAGCAGGCCATGGACGATTTCCGCTCGGGCCGCCTCGGCCAGATCCCCGAGGACGGCCTCCGGCCCTACCGTCCCTGAGGCTCTACCGTCGCTGAGGGGCTGCCCCCGAGGGGTTCTTCCTGTACATCCGTCAACCGCCGCTTCCGGGCCGAGATGCGCAGGAGCAGGACCCAGCCGGCCGCGGCGCCGCCAGCGAAGAGGAACCACTGCGCGGCGTACGCCAGGTGGGGCCCCTCGTCGAGCTTCGGAGCGGGCAATGCCTCCGGATAGGACGCCGGCGTAGCCCCCGGCTTCGGCGGGGCGAGCTCGAGGTACAGCGGGTAGAGCGGCGTGGAGAGGCGGCGCTCGAGCCCGGCGATGTTCACCGCCCCCACCGAGAGAGGCGCTCCCGCCCTGGGCCCATCGGGAGAGAACCTCCGCGCCGGCTCCGATGAGCGCAGCAGGCCGGTGATCGCCGTGTCGCCGTCCGGCGGGCGGCTGCCGGGGTTCGGCCAGCTGTTGCCCATGGCGAGCGGGACCCAACCCCGGTTGACGATGATCGTCCCCCCCGACGTCGCCATGGGAGTGAGCACGTGGTAACCGGGGAGGCCCTGGTTGGACCTGAACCTCACCAGCACCTCTTTCGCCGGCTCGTAGCGCCCACTCAGCCGGACCCTGCGGAACGACAGGTTCGCCGCCTTCGCCTTGTTCGCCCACCCCTCCACCGGCAGCGGCACCACCGTCTCGGACCGCTTCGCCACCAGGGCGTTGTGCTCCTTGCGCTCGTCCAGCCGGCTCAACTGCCAGAATCCAAGGCTGACCATCAAGACGACGAGAGCAGCGGCCAGCAGGTGGCCGAGGAGCCACAAAGGGCGCAGTGCGAAGCGGTACATCTTGGGGTTCGAACCTACCGGTGGCACAGCCATGGCCCCGTTCGGGTGGTTCCCGAATCCCGGCCGCTGCACCCGGCTAGCTTTGCCCGTCAGTGCTTTTCCACGGCCCGACACGCGGCAGGATGCGGACGCTTCCGCTCGGGCTCCTTCTCGTCGTCGCCGGATCCTCCGGATGTGGAGGGTCGCGCTTCTGGGCACCGGACCCGGTCACCCGCGAGGGAGACAAGATCCTGCGCCTCTGGCAGGGCTCCACCATCGCGGCGATCTGCGTCGGCGCAGTCGTCTGGGGGCTGGTCGGGTACGTGGTCTTCAAGTACCGCCGCCGCAACGACGACGTGCCGCGGCAGAACCCCTACAACGTCCCGGTGGAGGTGGTCTACACGGTCGCTCCCATCCTGGTGGTGGCTGTTCTCTTCGCCTTCACCGTCGGCACCCAGCGCCAGGTCGTCTCCACCTCCGAGCGGGCCGATCTCGTCGTCGACGTGACCGGGTTCCAGTGGCAGTGGCAGTTCCATTACCCGCGGGACGACATCACGGTCACCGGCACGCCGGGGGCGCAGCCGACGATGGTCCTCCCGGTGGGCCGGACGGTGACGTTCCGGCTGGAGTCGAGCGATGTCGTCCACTCCTTCTGGGTACCGAGGTTCCTCTCCAAGCGGGACCTCATCCCCGGCATCGACAACGAGGTCCAGGTCGAGGTGAAGGAGCCGGGGACCTGGGTCGGCCGTTGTGCCGAGTTCTGCGGGCTCGACCACTACAAGATGAACTTCTCCGTCCGGGCCGTACCGCCGGACGAGTTCCGGCGGTGGGTGGCTGAACAGCGTTCAGGCGTCGCCGCCGGCGTGGAGGACGTCCGCTGACCCTCCTCGACGAGCCCAAGGCAGCCGAGCAGGCGCCGACACCCCACCGCAGGGCCACCGGCATCCTCGGCTGGCTGACCACCACCGACCACAAGGCCATCGGCATCAGCTACATGGTCACCGCCTTTGCCTTCTTCATGGTCGGTGGGGCTCTCGCCCTCGTGATGCGGGCCGAGCTCGCCGAACCGGGGATCCAGGTGGTCGGGCCGGGCCGGTACAACGAGCTATTCACCATGCACGGCAGCGTGATGATGTTCCTGTTCCTCGGGCCCTTCGCCTTCGGGCTGGCCAACTACATCGTGCCCCTGCACATCGGCGCCAAGGACATGGCCTTCCCGCGGCTCAACGCCCTGAGCTACTGGCTGTACCTCGGCGGGGGCCTCACGATGGTGTCGGGCTTCCTGACCGCCGAGGGCGCCGCCGACTTCGGGTGGTTCGCCTACGCGCCGCTCTCGCTCGAGACCTATGCGCCGAGCGTGGGAGGGGACCTGTGGCTGATCGGCCTGCTCCTCACCGGCTTCTCGGCGGTGTTCACCGCGGTCAACGTGATCACCACCGCTCTCTGCATGAGGGCGCCGGGGATGTCGATGTTCCGGATGCCCATCTTCACCTGGAACATGGTCGTCACCAGCGTGCTCGTGCTCATGGCCTTCCCGGTACTGACCGCGGCGTCCGTGATGCTCTTCGCCGACCGCCACTTCGGGACCCACGTCTTCGACGCCGCCGCCGGGGGCTCGCCCATCCTGTGGCAGCACCTCTTCTGGTTCTTCGGCCACCCCGAGGTGTACATCCTGGCTCTGCCATTCTTCGGCGTGGTCACCGAGGTGCTGCCGGTGTTCTCGTGGCGCCCGGTGTTCGGGTACAAGGGCCTCGTCTTCGCCACCCTGGCCATCGCCGGTCTCTCCATGGGCGTCTGGGCCCACCACATGTTCGCCACCGGCGCCGTCCTGCTGCCCTTCTTCAGTGGTCTCTCGTTCCTGATCGCCGTGCCCACGGGCGTTAAGTTCTTCAACTGGATCGGCACCATGTGGGGCGGGAGGATCACGTTCCAGACGCCGATGCTCTTCGCCATCGGGTTCCTGGTGACGTTCCTTCTCGGCGGGCTCAGCGGCGTGTTGCTGGCGTCGCCCCCGATCGACTTCCACGTGACGGACTCGTACTTCGTGGTCGCCCACATGCACTACGTGCTGTTCGGTGGATCGGTGTTCGCCCTCTACGCCGGCGTCTACTACTGGTTCCCCAAGTTCACCGGGCGGCGGCTGGGCGAGGGGCTGGGGCGTGTGCACTTCGCCACCACCTTCATCGGTTTCCACCTCACGTTCTTCGTGCAGCACCGACTCGGCCTGGAGGGCATGCCCCGGCGAGTGGTGGACTACACCGAAGCCGACGGCTTCACCACGCTCAACCTCGTCTCCACCGTCGGCTCGTTCGTCCTCGGCATCTCGACGCTGTTCTTCCTGGCCAACGTGTGGCGGGCCCTGCGGCGGGCCGAGCCGGCCGGCGACGACCCCTGGGGCGGCCACACCCTCGAGTGGGCCACCACCTCGCCGCCCCCGCCGGAGAACTTCGATGGCCCGCTCCCACCAATCCGGTCGAACCGGCCGGTGTGGGACCTTCGCCACCCGCCGGACCGGGCCGGCGGCCCTGACTTCCTTGATCGCAAGGCACCGCAGTGAGCGTCGGAGCCCGCATGCTGCTGGCCATCGGGGCCTTCCTGGTGGTGGTCACCGCCGTCTACTGGTTCTTCAGCTACGAGGAAGCCGGGTCGGTGCTCCTTCTCCTCTCCGCGGGGCTGGCCCTGATCGTCGGGGGCTACCTGTGGTGGGCCACCCGCGCCCGCCCGACTGCGACCTCCACGGCTCAGGGGCACGGTGATGAGGAGGCCGAGCACTACCTCCCCCACGCCAGCATCTGGCCGTTCGGGGTGGGAGCCGGCTCAGTCGTGCTGGCCAACGGCCTCGCCCTCGGGCTGTGGGCCGCTGTCCCCGGCTCGATGCTCCTGGTCGCCTCCGTGATCGGGTACGCCCGCCAGAGCCGCCACCGGGACTGAGGTCGGCCTCAGGCGGGCTTGCCGGCCTCCTGTACCCGCCGCCTGGGGCCCCTGGTCCTTCTCGGCCCAGGGGGCTCTGCGGGAGGCTCCGTGGGCGGCGAAGGGCCGTCGCGTAGCTGGAGCTCCTTGCACATCCGCCACGTCACCCACCCGGCTACGGCCGGCAGGACGAACAGCAGCACCCTGAACGTGGCGAACACGACGTTCACCGAGATCCCGAAGGTGGTGGAAAGCACGTCGCCCCCGCCGGCGAGGAACAGGACGCCGTAGAAGGCGATCGTCGCCGCACCGAGGGCGGTGCGGAGGGGCCGGTCCCTGGGGCGGTCGAGCAGGTGGTGGACCTCCCGGTCGCCGGTGACGCGGGCCTCGAGGAACGGCCACAGGTAGACGAGGCCGAAGGTGATGCTCGGCAGCAGGACGCCGGGGAAGAACGGGTTCGCGATCTCGAAGCCGAAGGCACGTATCTCCCATGCCGGCATCAGGCGGAGCGCCCCATCGAGCCAGCCCATGTACCAGTCGGGCTGGGAGGCGGCGCTCACCTCGCCCGGGTCGAACGGCCCGTAGACCCAGATGGGGTTGATCTGGGCGAGGCCGCCGAGGGCGGTGAGCACGGCGGCGGTGATGAAGAACAGGCCGAGGGCCTTGGCCGCGTAGGTGGGCCAGACCCTCTCCCCCACCACGTTCGACTCCTTGCGGCCCGGTCCGGCGAACTGGGTGTGCTTCTGGCGCAGGAGTATGGCCATGTGGGCACCGATGAGCACGGCGATGATGGCGGGGACCAGGAGGATGTGGATCACGTAGAGGCGCTCGATGATGTCGGGGCCGGGGAACTCGCCGCCGAAGAGCAGGGAGACCAGCCAGGTGCCTATGAGGGGCACGGAGAGCGCTATCGAGTACCCGATCCTCAACCCGGTGCCGGACAGTTGGTCGTCGAGCAGTGAGTAGCCGGAAAACCCGTTGAACACGGCGAGGATGAGCAGGGTGACCCCCACGATCCAGTTGAGCTCCCGTGGCTTCCGGAAGGCTCCGGTGAAGAACACCCGGGCCATGTGTACGACCATCGTGGCCACGAACACCAACGCCGCCCAGTGGTGGATCTGGCGCATGACGAGGCCGGCCCTGACGTCGAAGCTCAGCTCGATGGCGGATCGGTAGGCCCTGGTCATCTCCACTCCCCGCAGCGCCTCGTAGCTTCCCTCGTAGGTGGTGTGGGCCTGGCTGGCGTCGAAGAAGAAGGTCAGGTAGACGCCGGTGACGACGAGGATCACGAAGGCGTAGAGAGCCAGCTCCCCCAACATGAACGACCAGTGGTCGGGGAAGACCTTCTTGAGGGCGGTGCGGGCGAAGCTGGCGGCACCGAGCCGGTCGTCCATCCACCGGGCCGTGCGGCGCACCGCTCCCCGCTCTGCCGGTCTCGTTGCCGTCATCTCCCGCGGTCCCAGAAGCCAGATGCGACGGGATCCTCGAAGTCGCCGGTAGCCATCAGGAAGCCTTCGCCGTCGACGCCTATCGGCAGCTGGGGCAGCGGCCTGGTGGCGGGGCCGAAGATGGGCTTGGCCCCGTCGAGCACGTCGAAGGTGGATTGGTGGCAGGGGCACAGCAGCTGGCGCTCCTGGGCCTGGTAGAGGCCGACCGGGCACCCGGTGTGGGTGCAGAGCTTGGAGTAGGCGACGATGCCTCCGACCGTCCACTCCTTGCGCACCCTGCCACCGAAGAGCTCGGGGTCGCCGACCTTGATGAGCAGGGTGGGAGCGTCGGGCGATCGGGCCGAACCTTCCGGCCAGACGGTGACCACGCCGTCGACCGACACCTCCTCGGCCCGCACCGGCTCGTCGTCGGCGGTGACCAGCCGTACCCCTGCCCGGTAGGGCGTACCGAACAGCCCGCGGCCGGGCCGGGGGCCGAGCGAGCGCACCGGGAAGAGGGCGGCGATGCCCAGCGCGCCAACCGCGCCTCCCAGCATCTTGAGGAGCAACGAGCGGCGCCCGATGGCGTGCTCCCCCTGCTCGAAGGTCTCGGTGAAGGCGAGGAGCTCCTCCTTGGTCGATCCGAGCGGCCCCCGCTCCTCGGTGATCTCCTCGCCCGGCAGGAACCGCTTGGCCCATACCACCATGCCGATCCCGATGCCGCCGAGGCTGACGGCCAGCAGGGCGCCCTCGAGCTGCGGCTGGCCGCCGCGGGAGTAGACGACAGCAAGGGCCAGCCCTGCGACGATGCTGGCGGCGAAGGCGATGAGCACCACCCGCTCGGCGGCAGCCGAAGGCGGGGGTTCCTCGTTGGTGTCGACGACCTCAGGATCGTCCATGCTCCGCCTCCGGGCCCTTGCTCGTCTGGCGCTTCCCGATCCACAGCACGGCGAGGACCAGGGCCCCCACGCCGAAGACCCAGGCGACGAAACCCTCGGGGATGGGGCCGGCGCTCCCCAGGGCAGCTCCTCCGGGCGTCGGGGGCGACCGGAGGTACTGCACGTAGCGGACGATCGAGTCCAGCTCCTCCTGGTTCAACTCCTCGGGGCCGAACGGCGGCATCTGGCCCGGGCCGACGCGCACCGCGGCGGCCGTCTGCAGTGGGCCGGACGAGTGCAGTGAAGGCGCCGCCCGCCCGTAGCTCAGGGCGCCTCCGATGCCGGCCGCGGTGTGGCAGGGCGCGCAGTCGCTGCGGTACAGCACTCCCCCCTCGGCCAAGTCACCCTTGGCCGGGTCCACGTGCGGAACCGGCGGCCCGTCTCCCAGCGAGGCCACGTACTCCACCAGGGCGTCGATCTCCGCCGCCGGGTAGGCCGGCTCCTTCCGCCTCGGTTGAGCCTGCTCGTCGGCCAGCGGCATCCGCCCCGTGCTCAGGTAGTAGTAGGCGGACGCCGCGCCCGAGCTCTTGAGCGACGGTCCCCGCTGGGTGCCGGCGCCCTCCGCACCGTGACAGCTGGAGCAACCGGTCAGGTAGAGCTGGCGGCCGTCGCTCTCGTCTTCCGCCTGACGAGACGCCGCCTGCCCGCTGGCCTCCGCCTGGTTCGAGGGGAGGGGGCTGGCGAGCCATGCGGCGGCGGCCAAGGTCACGGTGAGGGCCACGAGCCATCGCCGACGACCCGATGTCAACGGATCAGGTAGATCGTGGCGAACATGGCGAGCCAGACGACGTCGACGAAGTGCCAGTAGTACCCCGTCACCGTCAAGGGATCGTTCAGCGGTAGCCGGCTGGTGGCGCCGGAGCTCACCGCCAGCACTGCTCCCATGAGCACGAGCCCGCCCAGCACGTGCAGCCCGTGGAAGCCGGTCATCAGGAAGAACATCGACCCGTAGGCGTCGCTGGTATGGGTGAAGTCGAGGCCAGCGTACTCCGCCCCCTGATTGGCGATGAAGAGGCCCCCGAGCACGATGGTGACGACGGTCCAGCGTGTGGCCCGGCGCTGATCGGCCGCCTCGGCGCCACGCACCGCCAGATGCATGGTGAAGCTGGACAGCACCAGCAGTGCCGTGAACACGGCGGTGCGGGCTACGTCCAGCTCGACCGAGGCGGGGGGCCATTCGGGATTGCTGGCCCTCAGCGTGAAGTAGGCGGCGAACAGCCCGCTGAAGAACATCAGCTCGGACGCCAGCCACACCACGGCGCCGACCTTCAGCATCGAAGGCCTTCGCGGTGCGCGCTCGGCAGCTGCGATAGAGGCGGCGATGGGACCTTCTACCACGCCGGGGTTGAGGAGAAAACCCTCAGGGGTAGATGCCTACATTGGGAACATGAGGGCGCCAGTGTCGTTGGACCCTGCTTCGGCGGCCGGCCTCGTCGTCGTGCTGGCTCTCTACCTGGCCGGCATCAGGCGGCTGTCGGTCCGGGGCCGGCCTTGGCCTCTCGGTCGCACGGCGGCATTTTGCGGTGGCGTGACGCTGCTGGCGGTGGCCACGCAGTCCGGCCTGGCCGGTGCCGAGGACGAGTTCTTCAGCGCCCACGTGACCCAGCACGTCCTTCTGGGCATGGCCGCGCCCCTGCTGCTGATCCTGGGGGCTCCTGTCACCCTGGCCCTCCAGGCCCTGGGCGGACGGTCCAGCCGGGTCGTGCGCCACGCGGTCCACGGTCGTTGGGTGACCACCGCCACTCACCCCGCGGTGGCCGGGATCCTCTTCGGGGCTTCGCTGTTCGGGCTGTACCTCACGCCGCTGTTCGAGCTGTCGCTCCGCCACGAGGTCGTGCACGGGATGGTCCATCTCCACTTCGTGGCCGTCGGCTGCGCTTTCTTCTGGGGCGTCCTCGGCATCGACGGAGACCGGGGACGCCTCCCCCACGGCGCCCGGATGCTCGTCGTGCTCCTGCTCGTGCCCTTCCATGCAGTGCTCGGCGTGGCCATCCTCACCACGCGGGAGCTCCTCGCCGGCGGCTGGTACGGGCGGGTCACGGGCACGACCGAGGCCGTAGCCCTGGCCGACCAGGAGCTCGGTGGCGGCCTCCTGTGGATCACCGGCGACCTGCTCGGCCTGGTAGCCGCCGGCATCGTGCTGGTCCAGTGGATGCGCCACGACGAGCGCCAGGCCGCCCGCTACGACCGGCGCCTGGACAGTCAGGCCGTCACCTAGCGGCACGCCGCGAAGCGCACTGGGAACCGAAGCGCCAGGGCCCCGCTTTTTCGCACCAGGTTCAGCCGAGTAGCTACGAGGCGCCGCTTGGTTGCCGGGGTTTGCTGCTCCGGAGCCGGGCACACTGTCACTGTGCTCGAGCGGCTCATCGGCGGCCTGGACTTCGGGGAGTCGCCGCGCTGGCACGAGGGGCGCCTGTGGTACTCGGACTTCTACCAGCGGGCGGTCTATGCCGTGGCCCGGGACGGGGAGCGGGAGGCGGTTCACTCCGGACTGCCCGATCAGCCGTCGGGGCTGGGATGGCTGCCCGACGGAACGCTGCTCGTGGTGTCGATGTGCGACCGGAAGGTGCTCCGCGAGGAGCGAGGCCAGCTGGTCGAACATGCCGATCTGGCCACCGTTGCGCCCGCGGAGTGCAACGACATGGTCGTCGACGCCGGCGGCAACGCATACGTCGGCAACTTCGGCTATCACTACATCGGCGGTGGGCGACCGCCCACGGCCGACCTGGCCCTTGTTCGGCCGGACGGTTCGGTGTCGGTCGCGGCTACCGATCTCCACTTTCCGAACGGGTCGGTGATAACGCCTGACGGGTCCACCCTCATCGTGGGCGAGACCTTCGGCGGCGGCTTCGAAGCCTTCACCATCGCCGACGACGCCACGCTGGGAGAGCGGCGCCGGTGGGCCGACACGCCCGGGTGCGGCCCCGACGGCTGCACGCTCGATGCCGAGGGCGCCATCTGGTTCGCCGATGCCCTGGGGGCGCAGGTGATCCGGGTTCTCGAAGGTGGCGAGGTCACCGACAGCATCCCGACGCCCATGGCGAGCTTCGCCTGCATGCTCGGCGGCTACGACGGCCGCACGCTGTTCGTCCTGTGCGCCCCGGCGTCGATGCCCGAGGAGTTGGCCGGCCGCGCCGGAGGCTTCATCTACACCGTCACCGTCGACATCCCCCACGCCGGCCGGCCGTGAAGGACGGTCGAGGCGCCGTTACCTGATCAACGGCAAGCCTTGCCCTCGCGCTGGCGCCAGAGCGGCACGTCCGCACCTACGTTGCTGGCCTACGGAACAGCGTGCTGGGCCAAGCGCGGCGATGTTACCGGCAGGGGAAAGTTCGCCTTTTTTTACAAGGCTTTCTCGCCCGATCGTGTCACACCCCCCTTGTACGATGTTGGTGTGTTGGAGGAGCTGGAAACAGCGATTGACAAGCTGTGCGGGACCGATCCCGCAGTGCTTCGTGACCCGGCGACCATCGTCGAGTTGAACCGGTTGATGGCCCGTCTGGATGCCGTCAACACCCGCGCCACCGCGTCGTTCGATACCGCGAGGGAGTGGGAGGCCAGTGGAGCCCGCACGGCGGCGGCATGGATCCGCACCCGCTGTGGGGTCCCGCCGGAACCGCCCGCCGGCGGGTGCGCCTGGGCCGGGCGCTTCGCCACCTGCCCCATGCCGAGGAGGCGTGGCTGGCGGGAGACATCTGTGACTCACACGTGCTGGGCCTCGATTCCGTACGCACAACCAAGACCGAAGAGCAGTTCGAACGGGACGAGAAGATGCCGGTCGACCAGGCCCGCAAGCTCACCTTCTCGCAGTTCACCAGGGTCATCGACTACTGGGCTCAGCACGCCGATCCCGATGGCACCGAGGACAAGGCCAAGGACGTCCGTGACGCTCGTCGTGTGCACCTGTCCCAGAGCCTCCGTGGCATGTGGCACGGGGACCTACTGCTCGACCCGATCACCGGCCAGATCGTCTACGACGAACTGTCCCGGCTGGAAAAGCAGCTGTTCGAAGCCGAATGGGCCGAACTGCGCCAGCGCCTCGGTGAGGGGACCAGCGTCGAGGACCTGCTCCGTCCCGCCTCCCAGCGCCGGGCCGACGCCCTGGCCGAGATGGCCAGACGATCACGCACCGCTCCCGGCGACGGGCGCAAGCCCGAGCCGCTGTTCACCGTGCTGGTGGACTACGAGACCTTTGCCGGGCGCATCTGCGAGCTGGCCAACGGCACCGTGATCTCCCCCGGCACCCTGGCGGACGTAGGCGTGGCCCAGCGCCTCTTCACCGGCGCCACCCGCCGAGCCATAGAGGTGCGTGACCGCCAGTGCTTCCACGAGTTCTGCGAGGAGCCCGCGTCAAAGTGCCAGGCCGACCACATCCAGCCCTACAGCGCCGGCGGCCCCACCACGACCAAGAATGGCCGCATGGCCTGCGGGTTCCACAACCGCGGACGGAACCGGGCCCCGTAGCGGAGGAACGCGGCAACGAACCTTTCTGCCGCTCCTGGCGTTGAATGAGGTGCATGCATGATCTCAGCGCTTGGTTGGAGGACGCTTACGCGCCGTCGTACCGCACGGCGTGCCTGATCCTGCGCAACCCCAGCGATGCCGAGGAGGCTGTCCAGGAGGCGTTCCTCCGGGCGTGGCGGTTCCGATCGTCCATGCCCGAGGGCGGAACGTCCGCCGTGAACACGACGTCGGCGCGACGGAGAGCCTGCTGCTGGCGCAGCTGCAGCTCCCGCGGCGCTCCCTTGAACGAGGCCAGGGCGTCCATGACGTCGTAGACAAGCGCCTCGGCCAAGGGGAGGGCCATCGGGGTGTACAGCCACACGGCGGGTGGCGCGCCGAGACCGCCCAGGACCTGGCGGAGCAACTCCGTGTAGCGATTGGCCGCTTCATCCTCGAACCCGATGTGACGCTCCGGCCCCGGGTACCTCCAACCACACCCGGGTGACCGGGCCGGCATCCATGGTTCGGAGCTGAGGCGCATCCACCGACGTCGCCAGTGTCGAGGCCCGGTGCTGAACCGCGTCGCCTCTACCCGGCCCTTCGCTGGATCTAACTCGAGCGGTGGGCCGGGCGGTGTCGTCAGCCCCACAGGGGGCTCGGGTAAACGCCCTGGTCCACCAGCACGGCAACGTCCCAGGCCACTCCGTCCACGTCCTCCCGGAAGGTCACCCCGAGGAAACGCTCGGGCGTCGGCACCACCCGTACAGCCGGGCCACCAGCCCTCATGACGCTCTCGACGGCGTCGCCGATGAGGAGCTCGGCGTCCGGGTGGTTACCCAACTCGGCACGGAAGCGGGCGAACTCCTCGTCCAAGGCCCGGCAGAAGTCGGGCCTGAAGCCCCAGAGGTTGGCCGAGACCAGCTCTTCGCCGGTCAGCTCCTCCCCCTCCCGGCACGACAGAGCGCCGTCCACCTGCTGGACGTCGTGCAGCTCCCTGATCGAGGCGAGCAACCCACCCTCCACTACGCATCTGGCCCTGGAAACCCCGCCGTTGGGCGACAGCGTGTCGGCCAGCCGGAACCCGACGAGCACGTGGTCCTTGTCATCGTCCCTCAGGGCTCGGCCCAGGAGCTGGAACGACTTCGTGCCGTAGAAGTCGTCGGCGTTGACCACTCCGAACGGGCCGTCCACCTCCGAACACGCGGACAGCAGGGCATGCCCAGTGCCCATCGGCTTCTTGCGCCCCATCGGCGGCTGCTCCGCGTAACGCACCTCCACGTGGCGGCCACAACCGGCCTCCACGTGGGGGACGACCGCCGCCCTGCTCTGCTCGGACACCACGAAGACCACCCTGTCGAAGCCGGCCCGGAGCGAGTCGTAGACCGAATAATCGAAAAGGGTCTCGCCGGAGGGGCCGATGGCGGCCAGTTGCTTCATGCCGCCGAACCGCGAGCCGACGCCGGCCGCCATCACCACCATCGTCATCGCCATCGCCGGTCCCTTCCCCTCCTGGCGCCTGGACAAGCCACGGTTGCCCCGGGATGGCACGAGGGTAGGGGCGAGCTGTGGAGAGCACCCGCGTGCGTGCCGTGGCGCCGGGACGGGTGAACCTCATCGGCGACCACACCGATTACACCGGTGGCCTCGTGCTCCCAATGGCCATCGACCTGGCCACCACCGTCGTCGGCCGGCGTGGAGGGGCCGGGGTGTTCCTGGACTCGGAAGAGGAGGCCGAGGAGGCTGTGGTCCCTCTCGGCGTCGGCGAGCCTGCCCGGGCGGAGCCGGCATGGGCCCGCTATGTGGCAGGAATCGTTTCGGTGATCGGGCCGCCCACCGGGTTCGCCGGACGGGTGTCCACAACCCTTCCCCTCGGCGCCGGCCTCTCGTCCAGCGCCGCCCTCGAGGTCGCCGTAGCCCTCGCCCTGGGGTTCGAGGGATCGGCGCTCGAGCTGGCGCTGGCCTGCCAGAAAGCCGAGCAGTTGGCCAGTGGCGTGCCCTCGGGCATCATGGATCAGCTCGCCTCCGCAGCCGGTGTCGAAGACCACGCTCTGCTCATCGACTGCGAGGCGCTGACGGTTGGCCCGGTGGCCGTGCCCGAAGACGTCGACGTCGTGGTGATCCACTCCGGCGAGCCGCGACGCCTGGCCGATTCGGCCTATGGCGAGCGCCGCGCACAGTGCGAGGCAGCCGCTGGGTTGATCGGGCCGTTGAGGCGAGCGGCTCTCGACGAGGTGGAGGCCATCACCGACCCGCTGGTACGGGCACGTGCCCGCCACGTCGTCACCGAGAACCGGCGGGTCTCAGAGTTCGCCACGGCCCTGGAGGCGCACGACCTCGATGCCTGCGGCGCCCTGATGGTGGACAGCCATCGGAGTCTCCGAGAGGACTTCGAGGTGTCGACACCGAGGCTCGACTCGATGGTCGAGGAGCTGGTGGCGACCGCGGGCGTCTACGGCGCCCGTCTCAGCGGAGCCGGCTTCGGAGGCTGCGTGGTGGCCCTGGCCCGGCAAGGGGCCCTGCACCAGGGGTGGCGGGTCAAGGCATCCGGTGGAGCCTTCGTGGAGGCACTGGCCCACGAAGATTGAGCAGGCGGATTTGCGGACAGGAATGGCGACGGGAGTCCCGCCCATCTCCTGTCGCCGGTCAAGGCACGGCTGGCCACGGGTCAACGAGCAACTTTGTCGAGGAGGTGCGGATGCGAGCGATGGTGTACCGCGGGCCGTACAAGATCCGGGTAGAGGAGAAGGACCTCCCTCCGATCGAGCACCCCAACGACGCCATCGTGCGGGTGACGCTGGCGGCGATCTGTGGGTCGGACCTCCACCTGTACCACGGCATGGTGCCGGACACCCGGGTCGGCACGACCTTCGGCCACGAGTTCATAGGCGTGGTGGAGACGGTGGGTTCCTCCGTGCAGAACCTCAAGACGGGCGACCGCGTGATGGTGCCGTTCAACGTGTTTTGCGGGTCGTGCTTCTTCTGCGCCCGCGGGCTGTACTCCAACTGCCACAACGTCAACCCCAACGCCACCGCCGTGGGCGGCATCTACGGCTACTCGCACACCTGCGGCGGCTACGACGGAGGGCAGTCCGAGTTCGTGCGTGTGCCCTTCGCCGATGTCGGGCCCACCATCATCCCCGACTGGATGGACGACGAAGACGCGGTCCTGTTGACCGATGCCCTCGCCACCGGCTACTTCGGTGCTCAGCTCGGCGACATCGTGGAAGGCGACGTGGTGGTGGTGTTCGGCGCCGGCCCGGTCGGCCTCTTCGCAGCCAAGTCGGCCTGGTTGATGGGCGCCGGACGCGTCATCGTCATCGACCACCTGGAGTACCGGCTCGACAAGGCACAGACCTTCGCCCACGCAGAGACCTACGACTTCAGTGCGTACGACGACATCGTCGTGCACATGAAGAAGATCACCGATCACCTCGGTGCCGATGTCGCCATCGACGCGGTGGGTGCCGAGGCCGAAGGGAGCTTCTTGCAGCACCTCACGGGGGCAAAGCTGAAGATGCAGGCGGGGTCACCGGTGGCCCTCAACTGGGCCATCGACTCGGTGCGCAAGGGCGGAACGGTGTCGGTGATGGGGGCGTACGGGCCCATGTTCAGCGCCGTGAAGTTCGGCGACGCCGTGAACAAGGGGCTGACGCTCCGCATGAACCAGTGCCCGGTGAAGCGGCAGTGGCCCCGGCTCTTCGAACACATCAGGAACGGCTACCTGAAGCCGAGCGAGATCGTGACCCACCGCATCCCCCTCGAGGACATCGCCGATGGGTACCGCATCTTCTCGGGAAAGCTCGAGAACTGCATCAAGCCCCTCATCGTTCCCAACGCGGCCTGAGAACGGAGAACACGATGGCGTACACGGCAGAGAAGCCCCGGTTGGCGGAGACGAGCGAGCAGCTCCGCGCCCGCATCCCGGGGTGGGGCGTGGACCTCGATCCGAAGGACCGTCCGTCGGTGCCGAGGGAGCGGTTCGACCCAACCATGAGCGGTGCGCACTGGGACTTCCCCGAACGCCAGCCGGAGCACGAGCCACGGGAGAGGTCGAACGAGCACAAGTTCCTCACGCCGGTGTTCGGCACGGCGTGCCCCCCGAGGGGCGTCTCGGGAATGATGCGCAGGTACGCCTACAACTACAGCGAAGCCCGCTCCGCCCACTGGCTGATCCTCATGGTCGCCGACCGTGTGGACGCTCTAGAAAGCCGTCTCCGCTCCCGGGTGACTTCCGCACGTTCTCGATAGCCAGAGTGTTCGACCTGTTGTGGCGGCATTCCCTTCGACGATGTTGCGCTTCACGACCCGATGAGGTCCCCGATGCCGCCGCCGGTGTCCTTCTGCTTCTGGATAAGGTCGACTGTGAGGGCGCCGGCGAAGGTCAATGCCCGCTGGTCCGAGGTCGCCTGCGGCTCGAACGTGACGGCGTATGAGTCGGCGTCGGTAACCACCTCGGCGAACAGCCCCCGCCACTGCTTTGTCACCTGGCCGAGGTCCATCCCGGCGGTGTCGACAACCTCGAACTTGCGTGACCGCCAGTCCTGGGCGCGGATCTCGCCGACTTCGGCGCCGCCGTGGGCGGTCAGCGTGTAGACGGGCTTGCCGACGCGGAGCTTCCGCCCGATCACGCCGATCGTGCGGCCGTCAGAGTCGCGCACCGTCACCGTCCATTTGAACCACGGCTTCTCGAGCACGAGCACTCGGCGCGCGGACGCGTCGGTCACGGCGAGCGTCGTCGGGAGCATCGTGTCGATGCTGGTGCCGAGACGGGCCAGCCACGTGAGTGCCGACTGCTTCGCCTGCTCCACCCGCCCGGCGTCGGCGCCCGCCTCGTCGGTGAGCGTGTACTGGTTCCGCAGCTCGAACACCTTTCTCTTCTGGTGCACGCCGATCCCGCTGCGGCCGTCGAAGAAGTCGGTCATGTGCGCGATCATCGCGCACGCATCGACCCGTGGAGTTCGGGAGTCACTCCGACCCGGCCGTTCGGGGCAGCCCCTGTCGACCTCGGCGTTGTGGCGGAGTTGCCAGGCCGGCGTGCCCAGGGGCAGCCCACCTCAAGCCGTGGCTCGACTGGGCTGGTAACGCAGGGCGACGGCCCCCGACCGGAACTCGTGGCGCCCCACGAGCTCCAGCTCGAGCCGCTCGCTCAGCCCGGCTAACACCGTCGGCCCGTGGCCCGCCACGATGGGGTGCACGACGAACTCGTACTCGTCGATCAATCCCAGGTCCGCCAAGGCCAGCGGGAGGGTCACGCCTCCCACGTACAGGCCTGTGCCCGGCTCCCGCTTGAGCTGCTGAACGGCGTTCCCGAGGTCACCCTGGACGAGCTCCGCATTCCAATCGACCTGGTCCAGGGTGCCCGACACGACGTACTTCTTTGCCCGGTCGATCGTCTGGGCGAAGGGGATCATCCAGTCAGACATCCAGTCAGGCCATGTTCCCGTCGCGGACTGCCGCCACGCTGCCTCCATCATCTCGTAGGTCACCCGCCCGAAGAGAAGGGCATCGGCCCGTTCCAGCTCCGTGGCGAAATGGCGATGCAACTCCTCGTCAGCGATCGGCACCCGGTGGTCGCAACAGCCGTCGAGGGTGACGTTGATCGAGTATCGGAGCGGTCTCATGGGTTGCTCTCCTTGCTGCGGTCGCAGGCACTGGCGGACCGTGATCACACCGGCGCCGCCGCCGTGTCTCATCGGTTCCCCGGTCGGAGCTGCTGGGTGGGTGCCCAGGATCGCGCACTCCGTAGCACCGAAGACCGGCGCCTTCCCCCAAGTGCCGGTCGAGGGCGGCAGCGGCACGGCTGTCGTCCCCGCCGCCAGCGCCCGGAGGCGCGGCCGGGTAGGACGTTGCCTCTAGTCAAGGGTGACCTACGCCTACTCCGAGCTGTGGCCCGTGCGGCGATTCGGTGCGGCCGTAGGTTCATCGGCGTGATAGACAGCGGCCCGCGCTATCGGGCGATACCGCGCCGGTGTCGCAACCGAAATCGCCGCGCCGTCAGAACACCGCGACCGCCCACACCGCACCTGCCCGCCCTGTACAGTGGATGCCCTCCATCGACGAAGCGGGGAGGCGAACGATGACCACTGCGTTCGACGAGGTGCTGGAGCAAGCTTTCGCCGCGCTCGACCAGATCGCTCGAGGAGACTCCACCGGCTACAAGACCTTGTACTCCCGACGGGATGACGTCACCATCGCCAATCCGTTTGGGGGCGTCGGCCGCGGGTGGAACGAAGTTGCCGAGCGGCTCGATCGTGCCGCGGCGGTCTACACGGACGGCAGGGCGACAGGATCCGAGATCGTCATGCAGGCGGTCACGCCCGAGCTTGCCTACACCGTCGCCATCGAGCGCATCGAGGCGAAAGTAGGGGGGCAACCCGAGCTTGCGCCGATTGCGGTGCGGGTGACGTGCATCTATCGCCGTGAGGACAGTGGTTGGAAGCTCGTCCACCGCCACGCAGATCCAAGGGTCAACCCCCAAACCGTCGAATCAGTTCTGCAGCCCTGACGGCACATCGGTGCCCGGTAGCCGACGGCGCAGAACGAAATAGGGTTTCTTGACCAGCGGCTTCCGGGGTGGGCCGTGCAGGACTCGAACCTGCGACCCCTTGCGCGTCATGCAAGTTCTGGGCATGTCGCCTCATGTCGCCTCGTAACGGAACGTGCCGCTGAGCAGGGATTTTACGCAGCGCTTCACCGGATGCCCGCCCATGATGCCTCGTTCTTGATAGTCCGTGATCATTTTGTGATCACTCAGAGGACACGTCCACACCGAGAGGCGCCTACAACAGGGAGGCCCCCAACGTGCGGCCGAGCCTTTTCGACTTCGTCCAGATCTCGCCCTCGGGCACTGTGGAGCGCATCCGGGAAGTTGAACGCGAACCCCTCTCTACTCGGCCAAGCGCTTGCGGCCTCCCCACAGAAGAACATGACGAATGGCATATGGGCTTACTTGATCAGCCATGTTCTACTGGGAACAACGCTCCTCGCTAGCAAACTCCCCCATTTCTGACCAATCACACCTCGGGGAAGTGGTTTGGCGCGTCGTCACAACCTAACTTTCTTTCGCCTACAGGAGTAGCCCTAATTGAAGCGCCTTGCTCTAATACTAACTTCGGTCCTCATCGCGGCCGTTCTCCTGGGATCACCGCTGGGAGCGGCCAACGCTACCGCGCCCGACGAGACCGCGGGTGGGCTACTAGGACAGATTCTTCTATCCCCGGAAGGGCAGACGGTCGCGACAGAGGTCAACCGGATCAGGGCGCAACTCACCGAGTCCGATTTACCGGCCCTACCTGCCACAGCCACACTCCCCAGCGAAGTGCCATGGCCGTTGCTTGGGCAGATACTCATTGACAATCAGGCCGAATTGCCTCCGAACCTTGCTACAGAGACATCCTCGTTGCTGTCCAATTGGGCCACGCTGGCGTCGTCGCCCGAATACTCGGAGGTTTCTCAACGCCTCGGCAACCTTCTCCTCCAGTCCGGAGAAACACCAGCGTTCGCTGCTTCCATTACAGCCAGCGAAACGGCGTCATCGAGTGGCTCGGAATCAGAGACGATAATCCTCACGCCGTGCGACAATGCCATATTGAATCTCGCTGGCGCGGCGGGCGCTCTTGTAGCAGCCGGCGCCACTGGTAACCAGGCAGCAATCGCGGCAGCGTATCTCAACTTCTATATAAAGCTGTACCAAATGTACGACGCCTGCTTTGGCGGCACTGGAGGCGTCGGAGGCGGTGGAGGAGGAGGCGGTTCAGGCGGAGGAGGTTCAAGAGCCAGCGGCTGTCAAGGCGGTGTAACTACTTCGGACGACGATCTTAACGTTCACGTCCTTGGTATATGTTTATGCTAGTGCACGGTGCATAGGGCTTTTGGAAGATGCCCATTCCCCAGTAAACCGAGCCTGATGGATTGATCACCCGTGACATCAATTGAACGACTAAGAGCAAGGTGATGGGCGTCGTGCGTCACCGAGGTCGCCGCGCCAGAGCCGTATTACTGACCATGATAGTAGTTTTAGCCGGTTCAGTTTTGGTAAATAGTTTCCCACTACACGACTCAAAGTCATCGATTCCCCCTCGCCTATTGAATACCGGGCGCGACGTGGGAGCTGTGGTCCGTTCGCTTATCGCGTTCCAGCAATGGCTTTTAGAACATCCTGATCCAGCCCGCGTGGCGGAAATATACGGGGACGACAGTGCCAAGGGAGAACATGTAAAAATTGCCGTTCAAAAGCTAGTCGACCGACAGCAACGGCTGGAATGCGGATCGAGCCCACAAGTTGACATCATTGATAGCGATCTCGGCGGCAAAAAGGGTCCAGATGTCGTTCGTGTGCTCGCTCATGTACGACGGAGCCCCTGCCGGCTGCTCGACTCCAGGAATCGAGCGCTAGAGACACACGATGGTTACCAGCAGCGAGCATTCAGCTACTCGCTCAAGACTGAGGACGGCAAGTGGTACATAATTGATGACCCAAGACCTAGGTGAAACGTCAGCTAAGTCTAGAGGCATCAGCGTCTCTATGCACGTCGCATCTCCATAGGAAGGAACAGGATAATCCGACTGAACCAAGCCGCCGAACACTTTAGTAACAAGCGCAAGCCTTCCTCTTTGCCAGTGGTACCAAAAGGGATGTCTCTGGCGCTAGAGATTGTTTTGCTGCTCCTTTTGTTATCGACGCTGCAGTCATGGGCCGACCGCGTCACGACTGTCTCACTGGTTTTCTACGCTTACATCAAGGGTTACCTTCGTTCCAGCAACTGATAAGCGTTGGTCTCTGGAGATCATTTGGCCGATGCCCGAGACCGGCGTGTGCAGCTCCGAGCACTTTGCCCGAACGCTTCTGTTTTCAAGAGGTGTTGGGGCGAAAGGATCATGGTCGCGGGCCACTCAAAGGCATGTCTCTACCAGCGACGAGAGTCGGCAGCTGATTACGTACTCGACGGCGCACGATGAGTCTCAGCCAGGACTGGATTCGGGTAGCTGCTGAAGTGGTCAGTTGGCGAGGAAGGAGCGGGAGCTACATCCCGAGGGACCGCCCGCATGAGCGATCCACTGCCGGTACCGGGCGCTCAGCCGCCAAGGCCTGATCGGCGGCCTTGACGGCCAGCTGCCATCGCTCACGATCTTCAAGCGGATCGGCGCTTCTGGCCAGTGGGTCGAGGCCGGAAGCTGTTCGGACCACGTCATCGGCGTGATTGAGTAGCGCGACCAGGCGATCCCAGGTTTCGGCGGCGCCGGAGGCGGACGTCCGTCGTGAGCCGAGGATCGGATGGGAGTGTCCGACGATGCAGTCGAGGGGGTTGCTCTTGGTGGTTGGCTTCCCATCTGTCCAGGCGTCCACGCGTTCGGCGATGCCACACCATGCGGCGACTCCGCCGCGCGTGCCCGGCGGCGGGCCGAGCATGCGCCACAGCTCGCTGCGCGGGTCCAGGGCCGCCGACGCAATCCGCTGCGCCCGGGTGGCATTCAGTGCACCATCAAGATCGCCCACCGCACTGGTCAGTCGATCACGCTCGTCCGAGGCCTCTTTCGTTGCGTCAGCCCACCTGCTCACCGCCTCGCGCTCCTTGTCGACCCGCTCGCGTGCGGCGGCCACGCCTTCTGCGCAGCGGTCGCGGGACTGGCCGGCATCGACCAGCTCCCGTTCCGCCCGCTCGACGGCGAAGTTGTCCCGCCGGCCCCACCGGCGCTCCCCGGCAACGAAAAGCTCGGCGCGTGTCGGCCGGCGTGGCCGCCTCGTGCTCCCAGCCATGGTAGGTCCTGATCTTCTGGCTCTCTCGGGGGTCAGCGCCTTGTCCTTCCGAGCGCGCGTGGCCAGCGATGCCCGCTCATCAGCACGCATGCGCTCGGCCTTGGAGTCGAAGACCAACTCCCCGTTGGCCTCCAGGCGGGTCTCGATGGCCACGGTGCGCTTGGAGAAGGCCCGCAGCTGCTCGGCGCTGATAGCCAACCATCTCCCTTGACCCGTTGCGCTCCGGTCCCCAGGCCACCCCCAGGCGCTCGGTCAGCAGGCCCTGGAGGTGGTTGAGGAACACCGTGCCCACCGCCTTGTTCCAGATGTGGAGCGGGTTGGCGTCAAAGGCCACATGGCCGCCACTCTCCCGGCGGATCACGTTGGGGATGAGGCAGTGGTTGTGCAGATGCGGGTCACCGTCGCGGGAGACCCGATGGGCGAAGGTGGCGATGGCGAAGCCGGAGGTGTCCACCCGCCGACGACGGCCATCGACCTGCTCGCGGGCGAAGGCCGCGTGTTCCTCCAGGAACCCCAAGGCGACATCGGTGGCCTCGACCAGGGCCAGGGAGACCTCAGCGGCGGTGGCCTCGGTGCCGAGAGCCCACAGCACCGACACGCTCTTGGGCAACGACATCGTCACGTCGATGGCCCGCACCTTGCGGTCGCGGTGGCCGGCCAGCCAGTCCTCTCCGGTTGCCGGGTCATGGCCCTCGACCAGCGCCCAGGTCATCGGCGGAGACCGCGCCCTCCAGGCCGAGCTCGGCGGCCCAGCTCCCCCGCCAGATGCCGGGCGCCTCGCCGATGCCCATGTAGTAGTCCTCCACGCCGGCGGCCACGGCGTGGATGAGGTACTCGGCGCCCTGAGTTTGGTAACCCTCAGCACGGTGTTCTCCCTCCGCGGGACGTTGACGGGACGGGGGCGGGACAGGCCTGCCCGAAGGGCTGGCAAGTGCCGCCGATGTTGCAGTCGTGGTTGTCAGCGGATGGAACGTGGTCATGGGCTCAGTCGCTCGCGGATGACGCGACGAACAGGTCGAGCTGGTCGCTACCTGCCTTGCGTGAGCGCCTGCGTACTGCAGCGTCCTGCTTCACTGAGGCGACAGCAACCTGGTCGCTGGACCTGGACAAGCTCTGCTCTCGCGGTGCTGGCTCCTTGGCCGTCGTGGTTGCCCCCAAGACGTTCGTCTCGGCGAAGTCGGCCCCGGTCATCGACTCCAGGCGGGCCAGGGGGACCCGCAGCACGTCACCGAGATCGATCACCGGCAGCCCGAAGGCGCCTCCCGACTGCCGCCACTGCTTGGCCATGGCGTAGGCCTTGGTGCGCCCGATGCGCAGCAGCTCGGCTGCCTCCTCCACTGTCAGCAACGCCGGCAGGCCCTCTGGCATACTCACAACCTCCAACCGGTTCCGATACGGGCCGGCAATTGTACCACGTGTGACAGCTTTCAAACACTGCCCTCACAACGGCTGACCGATGTAGCATGTCCGCATGCCCCGTCGCCCCGCCTCGCCTCCCCCGCCGCCTGAGGTCGACCTCAACCAGGTCGTGGCCTACAACGTGCGCTCGGCGCGAGAGCTCCGGGGCTGGACCCAGGAGGATCTGGCGGGGCGGCTGGAGCCCTACCTAGGCCAGCGATTGACCCAGGCAGCGGTATCAGCCATCGAGCGGGCGTGGGACGGCGACCGGCGCAGAGAGTTCGACGCCCACGAGCTGTTGATCTTCGCCATGGTCTTCGACCTGCCCATCATCTGGTTCCTGCTCCCACCCCCGGGCGACCACCGGGTCATGCGGGCCACCACCCGACAGGTGGATGAGCTGTACGCCTGGCTCCTGGGCCGCCCCGACCAACTGGAGCCGCTCTATGCCCGGCTGCGTGAGTATGGGATCTCGGATCCCACCGAAGCCGAGGCGGCGGTGGAGAAGATCACGGGCTCGCCCAGCGGTGCCCGGCGCTGGAGCTACAAGGAGCGACGAAAGGAGCTGCTCTTGGCCCTGCTCAACGACCACGCCGATTCACTGGACAACGCCGTTGACGAGCTCGGCCGCTGGGTGGACCATCTGCGTCAGGTCGGCATCCGTGGTTTCATCGCCGAGCACACCAGCGACGCCGACTTCGCTCGCGCCGGCAAGGGGGCGGACGAGGCGGCATCGGGCGATAGTGAGGATCAGCCGGCATCAAGCAAGGGGTGACGGATCTGGCTGTTTCGGCTGATTGCTACGTCCAGGGGGGACCGACCCAAATGAGATCGACCAGGTCGGTGGCGTAGTGGTGCCGGTAGATCACCTCGATGTCGGTGCCGGGGACCATGGCGCTTCGCACCTCATACTCCGGCTGATTGGACAGCTCGGCGAACGGCACGCTCGGCGCCTGCCACGGCGTCAAGGCGAGATCGGCGATCCACCACCGCACCGCGCTCCACACCTGATCTCGCCCGAAGCTGCTCCTTCGTTCCTCCCACTCAAGGAACGCCGAAATTTCCCCTAGCGGCAACTAGACGTCAGGGGTCTCGGTGTGCGCCAGGAACTCCTCGCGGGTCATGGTCGTGCGTCGAGTACTGCGGTTCAAGACCTCAAGCCGCTCGTTCATCGACGCCATGAACTCCGGGTCGCCTGCCCGACTGCGAGCGGCATGAAATGACGCCGCGTGTTCACGCTCACGTTGCTCTTGCTCTGGAGTCAGGTGCTCAGGAGCGGTGGCCATCGTCGCTCCACTTTACCGCTGCCGACCGCTCTCTCAGATGCTCAGCGTCGGAGATCAGGGTTCGGGAACAGCAGGCGGCCGAGCTCGTCGGTGGCGTCGTGGTGCATCTCCTCGACCACGTGGGAGTACAGGTCCAGCGTGATGGCCACCCGGGCATGACCCAGCATCTCGTGCACGAGCTTCGGATGGACGCCAGCCCGCAGCGCCAGGGTCGCCGCCGTATGCCTCAGGTCGTGCAAGGTGATGTCCGGCACGCCCGCCTTGGCGACGAGGCCGTCGAAGGCTCGCAGCACGTTTCTCGGATGCAGCCCCCCGCCGGTGGCGGTGGTGAACACCAGCGCCGACTCCACCCATCCTCCTCCGACGAAGAGGCGCTCCGTTCTGAGCGGCGCGGTGCTTGCGCAGCGCGGTTACGACGTTCGGGTACAAAACCAGGGAGCGCCGGCTGGTCGGCGTCTTGATCTCCTGGATCAGCGGACGGTTGTTGACCACCACCACGTGCTGTACCACCGACAGGCGGGAGGCCTTGAGGTCCACGTCCTCCCATCGCAGCCCAACGGCTTCGCCCCGCCGCATGCCGGTTGAGACCATGAGTGCCCAGAGCGCAACGAGGCGGTCCTCACGGCATACCTCCAGGAACCGCCGTGCCTCGACTTCGGTCCAGGTTTTGAAGGGCTTGCGCGTCTGTCGGGGCAGGTGCAGCCCGGCGTCCGCCGGGTTGGTGAGGATGCGCTGTCTCTTGGCCGCCTGCCCGAGCGCCAGGTGCAGGACCTGATGGGCCAGGCGGACGGCCCGGGAGCCGAGGCCGCCGGTCCCGTCCTGGCGGCCCTCTGTCTCGAGCGTGGCGTAGAGCTTCTCCAGCACCTCGGGAGTGACCGCGGTCAGACGGTAGGCACCGATCCTCGGGATGATCCACACCCGGGCGGCGTGGGCGTAGCCCTCCCATGCGGTCGGCTTGAGCGATCGGGCCACCGACGCCAACCAGTCCTCCAGGTACTCGCCCAGAGTCACCTTGCCTGGATCGAGCACGATGCCCTTCTGTGCATCCGCAAGGGTGCTGGCGAGCGCCTTCTCGGCCTCGTCCTTGGTCCGGAACCCTCCCTTGAGCCGCTGGCGACGCCGCCCGTCGGCGTGGGCAGGAAGGTCGACGGCGTAGCTCCACGGCTTGCCCCGACCCTTGGTGCGCTGGAAGACCCGGCCCTGCATGCCGCCTCCTTCGGACGCTGCCCGTGGCAGCCGACGGTAGCAACGACTTCAGCGCATGTCTGTGATCATTACGTGATCAATTGGGCCTGAAAACGAAAAAGAGGAGCCCTCTCCGGCGCCCAATAACGTTGTGACCTGCGATTTTTCCGGTGGGCCGTGCAGGACTCGAACCTGCGACCCCTTGCGCGTCATGCAAGTGCTCTACCAGGCTGAGCTAACGGCCCCGGATCAGCTGCTCACCATAGCAGCGGCGCTGATTCCCGCTACCGAGTGTGATTCTCGGGAGGGTGGGTACGAACGAAATGCAATCAAGAAGCGGGTCCGGGGCGAGGCAGGGCGTGGCTGCGCCGGCACCGTTCCCCCCGTCGCGATACGGCGGACGCGACGGGGGGCTCACCCGGCCAGGCACCCCGGCCCCGCTCGCCGCTATCGCCTGCGCTTGGCGTCCAGGAGGCGGTGGTCGGCCAGGTCGAGGAGGTACTCCCCGTCGTCCCCGTCATCGGGGTAGGTGGCCGAGCCCCAGGTGAAGCTGGGGGCGCCGGCTGCCTCCACCCGGGCGACCACACACTCGGCGGTGTCCGCCGTCGCCTCCGGCAACAGCACCACGAACTCGTCACCGCCGACCCGGTAGGCCTGGTCGCCGACCCGCAGTGCGCTACCGAGGCCGGCCGCCAGCTCCCGCAGGAGGCGGTCGCCCGCGGCATGACCGTCCCTGTCGTTCACCGCTTTCAGCTTGTCCATGTCGGCGACCACGACGGTGAGGCAGCGGCTGTGGCGCTTGGCCCGGCCCAGATCACGTTCTATGTCCCGCTGGAGGGCACGGCGGTTCAGCAGCCCGGTGAGAGCGTCCACATGGGCCTCCTCCTCCAGCCGGGTCGACATCCGGCGGGCGGCCACGCCTATGGCCCGGTCGACCACCATGGTCATCCGCAGGAGCGTCTCCATCTGCTCCTCCGGTGGCACGCGCCCCTCCACATGGCTCCGGAGCGCCTCCCTCAGGCAGATGAGCTGGCCCACGGCCACGTCTAGCGATCCGGCGGCCACGGCGAAAGCCTCGGCGACAGGCTCGATGTCAGGGTCCGGCCCCCAGCCGAGTGGTTGCGGGTGGCGAAGGGCCAGGGCCACGCTCCTGATCACGTCAGCGGCCATGGGAGGCCGGCTCTCAGGCGGCAGGAGAGGATCCCACCGGCACAGCTCCTCCCAGATGAAGACTGCTTCACTGATCTCTGACTCGAGGATCCTGACCGCGACGAGCGGTGCCGGGTGGGCACGGGGGTCCTCGGCGGTGCCGCCGCCATCGACCACCGGACCGTCGGCCCGCCCGGCCAAGTCCGCCTGATCTGTCTGAGCCACGTCTCAAAGGTATCTACCGGGAGGGTGGTCTGCTCAAACAGCTGATATTGGCCGGCTCGTGGCGACCAAAGAGTCGAGATCCTTCAGAAGGGAGCCTCGATGAAGGGATCGAGGGCGGTGGGACCGCGGCCATTTGGGGGTAGGGGACACCCATGACGATCGAGATCGGATATGCACTGTCCAGTGAAGAGCATGCTCCGGCGGACCTGGTCCGTCACGCCGTTCGGGCCGAGGAAGCCGGCTTCACCTTCGCCGGCATCTCAGACCACTTCCATCCGTGGGTCAAGGCCCAGGGCCACAGCCCGTTCGTGTGGGGGGTGCTGGGGGCCATCGCCCAGGCCACGGAACGACTACGACTGGGCACGGGAGTGACCTGCCCGACGGTGCGAACCCATCCGGCCATCGTGGCCCAGGCGGCCGCCACCGCCGCCTGCCTGATGCCCGGGCGCTTCTTCCTGGGCGTCGGCAGCGGTGAAGCCCTCAACGAGCACATTCTCGGTGACCGCTGGCCCCCGGCCCCTACCCGCCTGGAGATGCTGGAGGAAGCCATCACCGTCATCCGGACCCTCTGGACGGGGGGCAGCCAGGATCACCAGGGCCGGCACTACACCGTCGAGAACGCCACGATCTTCGACCTCCCGGAGAGGCTGCCAGAGATGATCGTCGCCGCCAGCGGGACCAAGGCCGCCGAGCTGGCGGGCCGGGCGGGCGACGGCTTCTGGGGCACAACCGCCGACCGCGAGACGATCGAGACCTTCGAGGGTGCGGGAGGCACCGGAAAGCCCCGGTACGGGCAGGTGACGGTGTGCTGGGCCGAGACCGAGGAGGAGGCGCAGAAGACGGCTTTCCAGATCTGGCCCAACGCCGGCATCGGCGGCCAGCTCTCCCAGGACCTGCCCACGCCGAAGCACTTCGAGGACGCGGCCGAGATGCTTCACCAGGAGGATCTGGCCGAGAAGGTGGTCTGCGGCCCCGACGTGGCCCGCCACGCCGGCCTGATCCGCAGCTACGTCGATGCCGGTTACACCCATGTGTACATACACCAGGTCGGCCCCGATCAGCAGGGCTTCTTCCGCTTCTGGGAGAGCGAGCTCCGCCCCGCCCTCGCCGCCGAGCAGGTGGTCTGACCGGCCGCAACCTCTCATGCCTCGCCTCCGCAGGAGCGACTGCACCTCTCCCGGCATCCGCCGCCGCCGTGCCGGCCGCGGGTTCACCTACCACGACTGGGAAGGCCGGCGGGTGAGTGACCCCGAGGTCCTGGCCCGCATCAACGCGCTGGCCATCCCACCGGCCTGGCAGGACGTCTGGATCTGCCCGTGGGCCTTCGGTCACATCCAGGCGGTCGGTACGGACGCCGCCGGTCGCCGCCAGTACCGCTACCACGACGCCTGGCGCACCCGGCGCAACCAGGAGAAGTTCGACCACATGCTGCAGTTCGCCCGGGCGCTCCCCCTCCTCCGCGAGGCGGTCAGCGCACGAGTCACAGGAGATGCGCTGGACCGCGATCAGGTGCTGGCCTGCGCGGTACGCCTGCTGGACATCGGCTTCTTCCGCGTGGGGGGTGAGGACTACGCAGAGCAGAACCAGAGCTTCGGGCTGGCGACCATCCGGAAGCGCCACGTGCGGGTGGGGGACGGCGAGGTGATCTTCGACTACGTGGCCAAGAGCGGCAAGCAGCGCATCCAGGCCCTGGCCGACCCCGAGGTCTGTGCCGTGGTCGAGGCTCTCAAGCGCCGGCGGGGTGGCGGCCCGGAGCTTCTCGCCTTCCGGGAAGGGTCACGCTGGGTCGACGTGCGCTCCGCCGACATCAACACCTTCATCAAGGACATCACCGGGGGGGACTTCAGCGCCAAGGACTTCAGGACCTGGCACGCCACCGTGCTGGCCGCGGTGAGCCTGGCCGTGGCCGCCGACGCCGCCTCCTCGACGGCCCGCAAGCGGGCGGTGACGTGGGCCATGAAGTCGGTGGCGCACTACCTGGGCAACACCCCGGCGGTGTGCCGGTCCTCCTACGTGGACCCCCGGGTGGTCGACCTGTACTGGGACGGCACCACCATCGCCCCCGCTCTGGCCGATCTCGGCCAGGGTGTCGCCTTCGGGCAGCCGTCGACCCAGGGGGCCATCGAACAGGCCGTCCTGGCGCTTCTCGACGACTCCCCGGCCGCCGCCGCCAATGTGGCCTGACCTCCAGGACTGGCGAAAACGGGCCCAGGCGCGCACATACCGGGAGCCGGCAATTGCTCGGCTCCCGGTATGTGGGGCTCCCGGGGGGCGGGACACCAGGATTCTCCCCCGCCGGAAACGTCCTAAACCAAATTTCTCAAAAAATTTCTGGGGTCAGCCCGGAGGGGCGATCGTGTCGTCCACCGGCTCCTCTTCCCCCTTCTCGACGAAGCTCCGATCGCCCTCGTCCAGGGGCTCGTCGACCTGCTGGCGGACCTGCTGGACCTCGGCTCCCAGGGCTTCGAGACGCTCCTCCGGGTCCTCCGGTTCGGTCGTCCCGGCCTCGGGCTCGCTGGCCTCGGTCTCGCTGGCCTCGGGCTCGCTCTCCTCGGTCTCGCTGGCCTCGGGCTCGCTGTCCTCGGTCTCGCTGGCCTCGGTCTCGCTGCGCTCGGTCTGGGTGTCGTCGTCCGTCACGGCGCCGTTCTTACCCTGCAGCGACTGGGCGCAGGCCACCCCGGCGATGGCGCCCTTGGCCGCCGCCACCTGGACGAGCTGGAGACCAGGTGTCACGTCACCGGCGGCGTAGACCCCCGGCACTGTCGTCGCCCCCTCCAGGTCCACCTCTATGCACCCCTCGTCGGTGAGGGCGCACCCGAGCTGAGCGGCCAGAGCCGTCCGGGGGCGGTGGGCGATGGAAAAGAAAGCCAGCTGGCAGTCCAGTACGCCCCCCCCGGCCAGGCGCACCCCCTCCAGGCACCCCCGCTCCCCGATGAGCTCGACGGCGTCGTCCTCCAGGATGGAGACACCCTTGCTGTTCAGGCGCCTTCTGTCCTCCTCGTCCCCCTCGAAATGCCGGCCGTCGGTGACCACGGTGACGGTCTTGGCCCAACCCAGCAGGGTCAGCGCGAAGCCGGTGAGGTTCGCGCTCCAGCCGAAGGCCACGACGTCGCATCCCTTGGCCTCGTAGCCGTCGCAGGTCGGGCAGTGGAACACGCTGGCGCCGTAGTGCTCGAAGAAGTTCTCGACCTCGGGGAAGTCGTCCTCGACGCCCACCGCCAGCACGAGCCGGCGGGCTTCCAGGGTCGCCCCGTCCGCCTCCACCGTGAAGACGCCGTCGTCTCTCCGGCTGACCGCAGACGCCCGGAGCGGGCGGATCTCCGTCTCGGTGTAGGCATCGAGCTGGCTACGGGCGCCCTCGAGAAAGCTCTTGGGTGCCAGCGGGTCGGTGCCGAGGTAGCCGTGCGCCTTCTCGACCCAGCGGTTGCGGTGCTCGCCGGCGTCGAGGACCAGCACCTTCCTGCGGTACCGGGACAGCCAGGTGGCGGCGCTGAGGCCGGCAGGGCCGCCGCCGATGACTATGGCGTCGAACACCCGTCAGCGCTGCAGCGTTCGAGCTAGTTCACCCAGTCGCCGCAGCGACTCTTCGTTGCGGGCCTTCACCAGCGGGGCCAGCATCATCTCGGGAATGAGTGCCGCCGGCCCCGATACCGCCTTCTCCTCCATCTCCACCTTCGTCCCCGTGCCGGCCGGCTCGATGGTGAGGACCACCTCGGCCGTGCCGGCGGGACGGGCCCGGGCCCGGAGCACGAGGCGCTTGCCATCCTCGCTGTCGAGCACGGTCGTGGTGTCCTCGATGCCGACGGCCAGCTCGTGGTGGAGGGTGGCGCCGGGGGCGGGCCAGCTCTCGTCGGCGGCCCGGATGCGACGGGCACCCACCACCCAGTCGCGATAGGAGTGAGGGTCGGCCAGCACGGCCCAGACCCGCTCGGGCGACGCCGGGACCTCACGAACCACTGTGATCATGCCCGCGGCTTACCCACTACGGCGGCCGTGAACCCATCCTGGGGCCCCGGTGCGCGGACTATGGCAACGCTGTCCGGTGGGAGTGCAATGGCCTCGCCGTCGGCAGCCACGCCACGGTCGGACGCCAGCACCACCTCCCCGGCGAGAGGAAGCCGGACCGTGTCGGGGCCGACGTTGCCGGCGACCAGCAGAGAGTCCCGCCGCACCACCATCCACCTTCTCTCCTCGTCGTAGGTCACCTCCAGCCCGGCGAAACCCGAACGCAGCGCCGGCTCGTCCCTCCGGAGAGCGATGAGACGGCGGTACCACGACAGGATCTCCTGATGGCTTTCGTGGTCCAGCTCGCTCCAATCGAGCCTCGACCGGGCGAAGGTGCCCGGGTCCTGAGGGTCGGGAACCTCCTCGGGGTCCCAACCGAACGTGGCGAACTCCCGCCGGCGGCCCTCGCTGACCGCCTGGCCCAGAGCCGGATCGTCGTGGTCGGTGAAGTACTGGAACGGCGTCGAGGCTCCCCATTCCTCGCCCTGGAAGAGCATCGGTATGAAGGGTGCGGTCATGACCAGCGCGGCGCCCACCTTCAGCCGGCCGGGTGAGACCAGGGCGCTGCTGCGCTCCCCGACGGCCCGGTTGCCCACCTGGTCGTGGTTCTGGAGGTACCCAAGGAAGCGGTGAGCGGGCAGATCGCCGATGGGCCGGCCGTGGGCCCGCTCCCGGTAGGCGGAGTGGTCCCCGGCGTAGACGTAGGCCTGCTCGAGCGCCGTCGCCAGGTGGGCCATCGTGCCGAAGTCCCGGTAGTAGCCGTCCCGCTCGCCGGTCAGCACGGCGTGCAGGGCGTGGTGGAAGTCGTCACTCCACTGGGCGTCCATGCCGTAGCCACCGACCTCGCGGCGCTTGACCACGCGGGGGTCGTTGAGGTCACTCTCGGCTACGAGGAACAGCGAGCGGCCCAGCGCCGCGGCCAGCTGCTCGACCCTCTGGCCCAGCTGCTCGAGGAAGTGGACGGCCGATGTGTCCATGAAACCGTGCACGGCGTCGAGGCGGAGCCCGTCCATGTGGTAGTCCCGGAGCCACATGACGGCGTTGTCCACGAAGAACCGGCGGACCTCGTCGCTGCCGGGGCCGTCTAGGTTGACGGCCGAGCCCCAGGGCGTGGCGTAGCGGTCGGTGAAGTAGGGCCCGAACCTCGTCAGGTAGTTCCCCGCCGGGCCCAGATGGTTGTAGACGACGTCCATCACCACCGCCAGCCCCCGTTCGTGACAGGCATCCACCAACCGCTTGAGCCCGTCGGGACCGCCGTAGGAGTGATGGGGGGCGAAGAGGTCCACGCCGTCGTAGCCCCACCCACGGTCGCCGGGGAACTCGGCCACCGGAAGCAGCTCTACGGCGTCGATCCCGAGATCGACGAGGTGGTCGAGCCTGGAGATCACGCCGTCGAAGGTGCCCTCGGGGGTGAAGGTGCCGACGTGCAGCTCGTAGACCACGGCCGAGGGAAGGTGGATGCCCTTCCAGGCGACATCGCTCCACTTGAAGTCCTCGTGATCGACCGTGCGCGACGGGCCATGGGGTCCCGCCGGCTGCGACGGCGAACGAGGGTCGGGAAGTGGGTCGCCGTCGAGCACGAACCTGTAGTCGGAGGAGGCTTCGACAGGCGCCTCCACCCTGTACCAACCGCCGCCGGCCGGTTCCATGGCCCGGCGCTCGCCGCCGAGCTCGAGCTCCACGGCTGCCGCGGCCGGCGCCCACACGCCGAAGGTGCTCACCTGGCCTCCAGAAGGGCCACGGGGAACTCACCCAGCAGCTCGGCCAGCTCGACCTGACCGCCCTTCACCTCGGCGCCGCTCAAGACGTTTCGCCAGGGCCGTTCGGCAAGGGCGACGGTGGTGTCGAGCCAATCCGGCTGGTCGCCCAGGCCGATGACGAGCCGGGGGACCACGGTGGCCGCCGCGCCACCACGGACGAAGGCGACGACGCTGCCGGCCTTGGAGCCGGTCGCGGCAACGGGCTCGTAGGAGCCGGAGGGGCCGAAGAGATCCGGTCGCTGCCGGCGCAGGCGCAGAGCGCGCGCCGTCACCAGCATCTTGGGCAGCCCTTCCTCCGCCCTCTCCCACGCCTCGCCCGCCGACACCCGCTCAATCTCCCCCAGAAGGGCGCGTCGTAGTCCGAAATCCACGGGGCGGCGGTTGTCGGGGTCCACGAGACTGAGATCCCACAGCTCGGTCCCCTGATAGGTGTCGGGTACGCCCGGCGCGGTCAGCTTGACCAGGGTCTGGGCCAGCGAGCTCAGCCGACCCGGCCGCACCAGTGGCCGCACGAAGGCGGAGAGGTCGGTTGAGAAGTCCGGATCGGCCAGGACGGCCTCCACGAAGGCCCGCAGCGCGGAGTCGTAGGCGGGCACCTGGTCGGTCCACGACGTGTGGACCTTTGCTTCGCGCGACGCCTTCTCCATGTAGGCGACGGCGCGGTCGGCGCTCAGCGGCCAGGCTCCGACGAGGGTCTGGTACAGCAGGTACTCGGCGTTGGTATCGGGAAGCTGCGGCGCCGGCCGGTGCCTCTGGTTGTGCTCCGACCATCGCGTGACGGCGTCGGCCCAGGCCTCGGGAATCTCCGAGAGGAGCGCAAGGCGCGCTCTCACGTCCTCACCGCGCTTGGTGTCATGGGTGGCCGTGGTCGTCATCCCCGCCGGCCACGACTCCTGGCTGGCCCCACAAGCGGCATGGAAGTCGTCCACGGTCGTGCCGAAACGACCGGGATCTCCGCCCACCTCGTTGAGCGACACCAGCGGGAGGTAGGTGTAGAAGGCGGTGTCCTCCACCCCCTTGGCCGTGACGGGACTGGTGAGCTGCTGGAAGCGGGCCACCAGCTCGGTTTCGGCGTCGGCATGGAACACTTTCAGCCCCGGCGGCTGGTCACCCCGCACCCGCAGAAGGATCAGGTCCTGGAGGAACCCGAACAGCTCACCATCCAGCTCGGGCCGGCGCTGCCTTGCCCGCTCCACGGCCTCCTCGACATAGGTGACGTCCGAGGCCGACACCGCCGCTTCCTCGGGACGGACGTAGCTGCGGTAGACGGGAAAGCAGGCGACGACCTCACGCAACACCTCGTGCAGCTCGTAACGGGTGTAGTCGCGGTACCGGCGGTTCCGCTCGCACACCTGTACGAACAGCTCGGTCAGGCGGGCCAGGTCGGCGGCCAGTGACTCTCGAAGGGCCTGATGCTTCTTCTCGATGGCCACCTCGGCGAAGTCGGTGGGCTCGCCCGTGAACTTGGCGTACAGGTCCAGCAACGGGCCCCGACCGACGGGATCGAGGAACAGGCCCCCGACGCGATTGAGGAAGTCGTACCCCGTCGTGCCGGCCACGGGCCATGTCGGCGGCAGGTCCTCGGTTCGCTCCAGGATCTTCTCCACGACGATCCAGGCGCCGGCGCCGCTGGCCTCGTTCAGGCGCCGCAGGTACCCCTCCGGGTCGCGGAGGCCGTCGGGATGGTCGATGCGAAGCCCATCGATAGTGCCCTCGGCGATCCACCCCAGAACGAGCGCGTGGGTGTCGTCGAAGACCTGAGGGTCCTCCATGCGAAGGCCGATGAGGGTGCTGATGTCGAAGAACCGCCTGTAGTCGAGCTCTCGCCCCGCCGTGCGCCAGAAGGCCAGCCGGTAGTTCTGGCGCTCGAGCAGGGCATCCAGGGCATCCGGATCCGCGTTCACGGCGTCGACCTGCGCATCGACGGCCGCGGCGGCGTCAGGGTCCTCCTCGCACAGTCGGGCGAGGGTGGCCCGCAGGACCTCCTTGTCGCGGTGACGTTCCCTCCTGCTCTCCCGATCAGTGTCCGTCGAGGTGGGCAGGCGGCCGAAGGCGCTGGCCAGCGACTCCAGCTCGGGAAGGCGGCAACGCTCGGCCGCCGCACCCAGTAGCCGGTCGAGCGACCGCGGGGTGACCGGCGCGACGTGCTCGTGGTAGCGCACCGTGAACGATCCGGCTTCGCGCACCAGGCGGATCTCGCCGGCCTCGAGCACCCGCCCGTAGTGGTCACCCAGGATGGGCAGGAGCACCGTGTTGCGCAGCTTGGCCTCGGGCGGGTCCCAGTCGACGTCGAAGTACGAGGCATAGATGCTCGATGGCCCGTTCTCCAGGACGTCCCACCACCATGAGTTGTCCCATGTGCCGATGGCCATGTGGTTGGGAACGATGTCGAGGATCTGCCCGAGACCGGCTTGGGCGAGGGCCGCGCACATGCGGCTGTGGCCGTCGCTGCCACCCAGCTCCACGTTGACCTTCGAGTGGTCGACGACGTCGTAGCCGTGGGTGCTGCCGGGGGCAGCCTGAAGGTACGGCGACGCGTAGAGGTGGGTGACCCCCAGGTCGGAGAGGTACGAGACGATGCCGGCGACGTCGTCGAAGCCGAACCCTGGCCGTAGCTGGATGCGGTACGTGGCGCCGGGCGTGAAGGGCTCAGCCGGCACGGCGCAGGAGCATGACGCTTCGTCCCTCGACCGTGACCTGCTCGCCCGCCTTGGCCTGCTCACCCTCCCTCAGTGCATCCGCGGTGTCGACCGTGTTCACCCAACGCTCCCCGAAGCCGGGGGCGGGCATCGTGAAGTCGAGCGGCTCGTGGAAGCCGTTGAACAGCACCAGGAAGCTCTCCCCGAAGATCGGCTCACCCCGCGAGTCGGGGGTGAGGATGGCGTCCCCGTTGAGGAACACCATGACGGCTTTCGCGAAGCCCTCCTGCCAGTCCTCCTCGGTCATCTCCGATCCGTCGGGGCGGAACCAGGCGATGTCCGTGCTCTCGGGACCGCGCAGGGGACGGCCCTGGAAGAAGCGCCGGCGGCGGAACACCGGGTGCATCTTCCGCAGCGATATGAGCCGGCTGGTGAAGGCCGTCAGCGCCCCGTCCTGCTCCTCCCAGTTCAACCAGGAGATCTCGTTGTCCTGGCAGTAGGCGTTGTTGTTGCCCATCTGGGTGCGGCCGATCTCGTCACCGCCGAGGATCATCGGAACGCCCTGGGAGAAGAGGAGGGTGGCGAGGAAGTTGCGGCGCTGGCGGGCCCGCAGCTCGTTGATCTGCTCGTCGTCGGTGGGGCCCTCTACGCCGCAGTTCCAGGAGCGGTTGTAGTCCTCACCGTCGGCGTTCCCCTCGCCGTTGGCCTCGTTGTGCTTCTCGTTGTAGGAGACGAGATCGGTGAGGGTGAAGCCGTCGTGGGCGGTGACGAAGTTGACGCTGGCGTAAGGACGGCGACCGCTCGACTCGTAGAGGTCGGAGCTGCCGGTGAACCGGTAGGCGAACTCGGCCAGGGTCTGGTCCTCGCCGCGCCAGAAGTCGCGTACCTCGTCGCGGTACTTGCCGTTCCACTCCGACCACAGGGGCGGGAAGTTGCCCACCTGGTAGCCACCCTCACCGAGGTCCCACGGCTCGGCGATCAGCTTCACCTGGCTCACGATCGGGTCCTGCTGGATCAGGTCGAAGAAGGCGGAGAGCCGGTCGACCTCGTGGAACTGGCGGGCCAGCGTGGCGGCCAGGTCGAAGCGGAACCCGTCGACGTGCATCTCGGTGACCCAGTACCGCAGGCTGTCCATGATGAGCTGCAGCACGTGCGGATGGCGCATGTCCAGGCTGTTCCCGGTGCCGGTGGTGTCGTAGTAGAAGCGCTTGTCGTCGTCGACCAGCCGGTAGTAGCCGGCGTTGTCGATCCCCTTCATCGAGAGGATCGGGCCCAGGTGGTTGCCCTCGGCCGTGTGGTTGTAGACCACGTCCAAGTACACCTCGATGCCGGCCTCGTGCAGCGTCTTGACCATCTGCTTGAACTCGGGGACCTGCTGGCCCCGGTCGCCGTTGGCCGCGTACTCGTTGTGGGGGGCGAGGAAGGCGATGGAGTTGTAGCCCCAGTAGTTGGAGAGGCCCCGCTCCTCGAGGTGGGCGTCGTGGATGAACTGGTGCACCGGCAGGAGCTCCACGGCGGTCACGCCGAGCATGGTCAGGTAGTCGATGGCCGCGGGATGGGCCATGCCGGCGTAGGTGCCCCGCAGCTCCTCGGGGATGCCGGGGTGGCGGGCGGTGAAGCCCTTGACGTGGACCTCGTAGATGATGGCCTCGTGGTACGGCGACCGGGGGTGGCGGTCGTTGTCCCAGTCGAACCACGGATTGGTGACCACGGCCTTGGGCATGTGGACGGCGCTGTCGAGGTGGTTGACCGAGGTGTCGGGATCGGAGAAGCGGTAGGGGAAAAGAGCCTCGTCCCAGTGGACCCTGCCCTCGACGGCCTTGGCGTACGGGTCGAGGAGGAGCTTGGCCGGGTTGCAGCGATGCCCGGTCACCAGGTCGTGGGGCCCATGGACGCGGTAGCCGTAGAGCTGGCCGGGGCCGATGTTGGGCCCGTACCCGTGCCAGCAGTGTGCCGTCACCTCCGGCAGGTCGAAGCGGGTCTCGACACCGTCGTCGTCGAACAGGCACAGCTCGACCCGCGAGGCCGCCTCCGAGAAGACGGAGAAGTTGGTGCCGGTGCCGTCGTAGCTGGCGCCCAGCGGGTAGGGCTGTCCTGGCCACAGCTTCATCCCCGCACGCTACCCGCCGTCAGCTGAGGTCCCTCCTGGGCGCATTGGGCAGATCGTGCCCGCTCGGCCGATGACGATCGGCGGAATTACCGGGAAATTGAGAGGTAGTTGATAAACCCGACGGGGCTCATGCACCGATGAGAACAGTGCAATCCTCGTTCGTGAGGGCTGGTCGAGAAGGGCACACCTGCTGCGAGGCAGGGCCGCAAAGCCACGGGGGTCACGTACCCAGCCGGGTTACCGAAACCGGTCGGTCCTCCTTCTCCGGAAGGACCTCCTCCCATGTCTCTCGCTCATCTCGCCGCCAGGGCCGCCCTGGTCGCCGTGGCCATCTCGTCCTCGGTTGCACCCATCGCCTCGCCGGTGACCGTGTCCTCCGCTCCGGCCGCTTCGGCCGCTCCCGTGGCCGCTCCCGTGGTCGCTCCCACGGCGGACCACGCCGACGCCAACCTCGACAACACCCACGGCGAGGGCACCGCCACCCTGACGGCCCGCTACAACTGGCCGACCAGGAACTTCGGCATGGAGTCGGTCGCCTGCGCACCAGCCGGCACCCAGCGGTTCCAGGTCCTCTACGCCTATCCGGCAGGAGCGGCCAACAACCTCGACCGCACCTACGGGACCCTCACCCTCCGGGCCCAGATCCAGCAGGCCTTCAAGGGAGCCAGTGGCAACCTGAACGCCGAGGTGCAGGCCAAGAGCACGACAGTCGGCGCCCGGCTGCGGGCCAAGTGCCTGGCCGACGGCTCCGACGTCGATGTGACCCCGGTCCAGCTGAAGACAGCTCGGGCGAGCGTCACCTCGCTCCTCGCCGCCCAGGAGCTGGGTGCCCTGGGCTATGCCGATCCCACCACCAAGTACGTGGTGTTCGCCGACTTCTGCCGGGAGCAGCCCGAGACGGTGGACAACTGCGACGGCGGACAGGTCAAGGGGCCCAACGGAGTCTCGGCCGTGGCCAACGACGACACCCCGTCGGCGAGCAACCCCAACTTCACCAGTCACGACTACGCCTTTCAGTTCTGCGCCTGCAGCAACGGCGGCGTGCTCACGCCCCCCTCCTACACCGGAGGAACGATGCTCCACGAGATGGTCCACACCCTCGGGTTCGTCCAGCCGACGGCGGTGAAGTCCACCGGCCGCTACCACCACTGCTATCAGTACAACGACCTCATGTGCTACGCCGACGGCGGCCCCAACAGCGAGCTCTACGCCAGCAACCACGACTGCCTCGACTACCGCCACATCGACTGCGGCAACGACGACTACATGCACCCCCACCCCCCTGCCGGCTCCTACCTGGCCACGAAGCTCAACCTCGCCGCCAACTACGTCCCCTTCATCGACCACAGCTCCACACCCGACATCACACCGCCCTTCCGCCTGACCGACCTCCGGCTGGCCTCGGCCGGTTCGTCCAGCGTCTCGCTCCAGTGGAGCGTCCCGGTCGACAAGCGGGGAGTGGCCGGGGTACGCGTCTACCGCAGGCTCGGCACGTCCGGTAGCTACAGCCTGGTCTCGAGCCCGGCGGGGGCCGCCACCGGCGTCCTGGCCAGCGGCCTGGCCCGTCGCACCACCTACCAGTTCTACGTCCAGCCCTTCGACGCCACGGGCAACGCCGCCACCTCGAGCAACGTCGTGACAGTCAAGACAACCTGACCTCCCACTATCGGAGTCTTACGAGCCAAGGCGGCTCGTGGGCCTCGAGTGGCCGTCGCCGAACATCACCTCGCCCTCGGCGCCGACTAAACGGGTGACGAGGAAGATTCACCCGAAATGGGGGATGTTTTTTCGCGGCGCACCCGTCACAGTGGCCTCTAGCTGCGTTCTTGAGGGACCGTCAGCACCAGGTACCAGAACGACGAACCAGAGGCCGAGGAATTAGACCAGTGAGACAAGGGGTTGGAGACACATGCCCCGGCGGAGCCAAGACCACAAGCCGCCGTCGTGCCGTCGTACAGCTAAACAGCATCAGATTCCACGAGGGGCTTCAGGGGGCGATAACTCCAACGGGCACTGGGCCCCCTCGGATCAATCCTGCTGGGACCAGAGAAACCACGGCGCTATGAATCAAGGCCTGCTGCCGCCAGTGGAGCGGCCACGCGGCACCCGCCGGACTGGCGCGGTCTTCTGCGTGCTCATGGCTCTAGTGGCGGCCGTGCCCGTGATCACGGTGGCTTCGGTCAGCGCGCAAACTTCGCCCGGCTGGCAGACGCTGGCACCCCTCCTTGCTCCAGGCGAGTCGTCCCAAGCCACTGCCGGTGTCGGCGGAGACCGCCGCATTTACTACATCCGGGGCGGAACCGGCAACGAGGTCTACGACATCGATCGCAACGAATGGACAGTGCTGAAGGACGCCACCGCGCCGCGCTCGGCGGTGGCGACGGTGACGGACTTGGACGGACGGATCTATCTCATCGGCGGCAATCTTGGCCACCCCACCACCGGGTCGTACGTGCCCTCGCCGTTGGTGGAAGCATACGAGCCCTCTACCGGCACCTGGGCTCGGGTGGCGGAGCTCAACGAGCCGCGCACCAATCCCAGCGCCGTGACGGACCACGATGGCCGCATCTACGTCATCGGGGGTAACAGCGGCTCCCCGGCGGTGGGCATTACGGCGGAGGTCTATGACCCACAGGCACCGGACGAGGGATGGCAAAAGGTGCCGAGCATGACGCTGCCTGGCGGCAACACTGGCGTGCCGCCGAACAGCTCTTTTTTGGGCAACCTGGCCGTGCCGCCCGCCACCGAGGCCACCACCGGCTCCGACGGAAGAATTTACCTGATCGTCGGTTCGGGTGACTTTTTCGGTGTTTTCGACCCCGATGAACCGGACGAGGGGTGGCAGAGCCTGTCTCCCGTCCCCACCAAACGCGGAGTCACTTTCGATGTAGCCGCCGGCCCGGATGGGCTCATCTACGTCATCGGTGGAACCGCGTCGAGGTATCTCGACACGGTAGAGGCCTACGATCCCGTAGAGGAATCGTGGATTGAGAAGCCTCCGATGCCCACCCCCCGCGGCTACGTAGCAGCGGCGACAGGCGTCGACGGACGGATCACTCGTTGACGGCGGCCCAGAACGCTTCGGACTCTTCATCAGTCAGGTCCTCGATCACGAACGACTCGTCGGTCGACAACGGCTTGACGCTCGCCATCTGCTCGTCGATCGTCCGGTTGCGCCAGAAGGCCTCGGGGTCGAACGGCCACTCTGCCTGTTCATGCTTGGTCGCGTCCGTCACCTCGCCTCCTCAAGTTGACGTGTCCATTGTCGCGTACGCACGGCTTCCAGCGGCGCTCGGCGGCTTGTGACATCGAGAGCAACCAGGCCAGCCGCCACAGCCGCTGGCCGCATTGTTGGGCTTTCTCGATTTGACCGGCTCGGCTGACGGGGGCCGGACGGCGCAAAGGACGATGACGACCCCCCGACAAGGGACGACTAGAAGGCGACGACGATCCGTAGCCAATGGAGCGGAGGAACCGACGAACCGGAAGACCGCTTACGTCTACTGACAGCACGGTCCAGGAAGGTGCACACTCTTGCAAAGCGAGCTGAGCCGTGGAGTTGACGCGGATCCCAGTGCGGTTCAGGCACAGCGATCTGCGCGTCCTTGGGAGCGCCTTGGGAGCGCTCGGCCTGAAACCAGGGGGTTCGGACGGTCAGTCGCCGGTCCCGCCGGTCAATGCCGGACAGAACGAAAATGGCCCCTGACTGCCATTATGCATGAAGATCCGGTTGGAGGCGGCGACCGGAATCGAACCGGTGTACAGGGCTTTGCAGTACCGCTTCAGGACCCCAAGAAGTCCTGGTCAAAGCCCATTTCTAGGGTCTACGCGAATGAGGGTTGCCCGGTCGTGGGCGTAGAGGCCTGAGGGGTCCACCACAAGGGTGGGCCCGGCTCCCAAGCTTCGGTTCCGCGAAGAATCGAACAGAGGAGCCAGGCCCGATGGCCGACGGTATCAAGC
>DATLOM010000009.1:0-54808 GCA_035536185.1 Acidimicrobiales bacterium
TGAATGTTCGAGTAGTGGACGAAGACATCGTCGCCCTGCTCGCGTGAGATGAAGCCGAAGCCCTTCTCCGAATTGAAGAACTTCACTGTTCCTGTTGCCAATGCACTTCCTAACTGTTCACTGCGAGCAAGTCCCACTGACTCCTCGTCTCCACCAGTGTAGGACACATTCGCGGGGCCGGCACCCTGCCTGCTACAGTGGGCGGTTCATTGCCCGGTGGAGTACGCCGGGTGATCGTCGGAATCGCATCTGCTCCTCCGACGGGTCGTGCCCCGAGATGTTCTCGGTCTGCGGCCACGCTCGCCGCCGGCACCGTGTCGACGAGAGCCTGCCCACCGGGTTCATCACGCCCGCCGTCCCCCGCTGCGCTTCGCCGCGGATCCTTCAGGAGCCCATCCCTTTGACTGCCTCGTCCACCTTTCCTGCCCTGCCTGCCACTCCCGGCGGGCCTGCGGTGACCACCACCACGTTCGCCGCCCTCGGCGTGCCTGCCGAAGCTGTCGAGCGGCTAGCCCGGCGCAAGATCACCGAGCCCTTCCCCATCCAGGCCGCTACCCTGCCGGACGCCCTCGCCGGGCGTGACGTGTGCGGCAAGGCCCCCACAGGATCAGGCAAGACCATCGCCTTCGGCATCCCGCTGGTCCAGCGCCAGGGCCGGGCCAAGCCCCGCCGCCCCCGTGCGCTGGTACTGGTGCCCACCCGCGAGCTGGCCGCCCAGGTCCACAAGGAGCTGAGCCTGCTGGCCGGGCCGAGGGGGCGCAGTGTCGCCACCTTCTACGGAGGCGTCGGTTTCGGCGCCCAGCTCAACGCCCTGCGCAAGGGCGTCGACATCGCCGTGGCCTGCCCCGGCCGGCTGGCCGACCTCGTCAACCGGGGTGAGTGCAAGCTCGACGACGTCGACATGGTGGTGCTCGACGAGGCCGACCGCATGGCCGACATGGGCTTCCTGCCCGAGGTGCGCCGCCTGCTCGACCAGGTCCGTCCCGACCGCCAGACGCTCTTGTTCTCCGCCACCCTCGACGGTGACGTCGACGTTCTCATCCGGCTGTACCAGAAGGACCCTGTCACCCACGAGCTGGCAGCCGAGGAGGATGCGGCGCAGAGCCGCCACGTCTTCTGGCAGGCAGAGCGGGAGGATCGGGTGGCTTTGACGGCCCGCGTGGTGAAGGCGGAGTGGCCCACCATGGTCTTCTGCCGGACCAAGCATGGGGCCGACCGGCTGGCGACTCAGCTCGGCCGGGCCGGCGTGACGGCCGCAGCCATCCACGGTGACCGGTCCCAAAACCAGCGGGAGCGGGCCTTGGCCTCCTTCGCCTCCGGGCGGGTGCAGGCCCTGGTGGCCACCGACATCGCCGCTCGGGGCATCCATGTCGACGGTGTGGCCTGCGTGGTCCACTTCGACCCGCCGGCCGACGAGAAGGACTACCTGCACCGGTCTGGTCGCACCGGCCGGGCGGGAGCCTCTGGGACCGTGTTGTCCCTGGTGGGGCGTGAGCAGGTGGCCGACGTGCGCAAGTTGCAGGTGAGGCTGGCGCTTCCGACTGGTGTCGACGCCCCTGACCACGGTGGTCTGGGCGACGATCGCCATCTCGCCCGTCCGGTCGCCACCGTTGGCGGCGGCGGCGGTGGCGGCGGTTCGCAGCGCGGCGGCGGTGGCGGTGGCACGTCTCGTCGTGGCGGCGGTGGCGGTGGCACTCCTCGTTCGAGGGGTTCCCGTGGCCGTGGCACGCCGGCCGGCCGCGGCGCCGGTGGCACCGGTGGCTGGAACGGCAGTCGCAGCAGTGGTCGCCCCGGCGGTGGCGGCGGTCGCCGGGCCGGCGCTTCGGCGGCGGCAGGCTCTGCGTCGTCCTCGTCCGGTCGCGGACGGGGCCAGCGCCGCGCCAACGGCTGACGTCATCCGGTAGCGGGCCGTCGCCGACGAAGCCCCGTGCCTACTGGAGGATCTTGCCGCGTCGGTAGTTGAGGTGAGCGGCGCAACTGCCTAGTCTCGAACGAGATGGACGTTCCGGCACCGCAGCCACGCCTCGGCGACGAGGCCCTGTGGAAGCTCTACGAGACTGGAGTCGAGGAGTACCGCTTCCAGGTGCTGCTCAACAACCAGCGCTTTCAGTGGTACGTCGCAATCGATGTCGCGCTCATCACTGTGGGTACAGGGCTCCTGCGCCTGTCGAGCAGCGACCGCGGCGAGCGGCTGACCGCCCTGGTTTTTGTCGTCGGAGCGGTTCTCGCAGCATTCACGGCCCGCGCAACCGCCACCCAGGTCGGTTGCCAGCACGCAGCCAGAGCTCAGGTGAAGAAAGTCGCCCAAGAGTTGGGCGTGGAGGAGCTATCGGTTCGGTCGACCGGCGGTTGGCGGGGGAAGCCAACACCATGGTGGATGAAGGTCCGGGCCATGAACTACGCGCTGCTCGCCGTCCTGGCCGGCGTCAACATCGCGGGCGTGATCTACGTGTTCCAGAACTGACAGGCTCGGCGCCGTCTGCTCCGCACCGACCGTTCCCCCGAGAAAGTCTCCGTCACCTGAAGGACGCCGTTCAGGTCGTCTGACACGGAACAACGGTTCTGGTGGGCGGATCCGTCGCTGTTCGTCGGATTCTGCCGTCAAAGATCCGGCTCGGCCGGTTCGGCGGCGATGCCGGCGCCGGCAGCCTCCAGAACGGCGAGGATCTCTTCGCCGTAGAGATCCAGTTTGGTGGGGCCGATGCCGTCCACTGTCCGGAGCTCCTTCAGGGTGTGCGGGCGGCGGGTGGCGACGGCGCGGAGGTAGCGGTCGTTCAGGACGATGAAGGCGGGGACCTTGTCCCGCCGGCTGCGGTCGGTGCGCCAGGCCTTCAGGGCGGCTTCCGCCTGAGCGATCTCGGGGGTAGCGGGCGGGTCAAGTGGCGCTCTGGCCGCGGCCGCAGCGCCGCGGCGGGCAGCGGTGGCGTTGGAGCCACCAGCCGCGGCGGCGGGCACCGGTGGGCCTGCTCCGCCGGCGCCGGTGCCGGAGATGCCCGAGCGGCTGAGAACCTCGGTGTCGGCCGCTCCCACGCCGGCACGGGTCGGTACCGGCCAACCTTTGGGGCGGTGGGGGGCGGTGCCGGCCATCTCGTCGAGGAATGGTGAGGGGCGGGACTGGTCTGCCAGCACGGCGACGCGGTGGCGGCCCCGGGTGATGGCGACGTGCAGGACCCGCCGCTCCTCCTCCTCGTCGACGGCCAGCCGGTGGGGGACGATGCCGGCGGTGACGCCGAACACGGCGACCCGGTCCCACTCGCGGCCCTTCACCCGGTGCACCGTCGACAACGTCACGCCGCCGGGTTCGGCTTCCCGGTGGAACACGCCCCGCAGCCACGGCTCGAAGCTCGACGGGTCGGGATGAAGGGCGGCGACCTGCTCCAGCGCCTCCAGGTCGTCCAGATGGCTGGAGCCGCCCTCGCCGGTGGCCGACCCGTCGAGCAGGCCCATGGCGCCGCCCAAGCCGACCCGGTCCTTGATCACCGTCAGTGCGTGGCGGGTCGTGCGGCCCTGGACGGCTTTGGCCACCAACTCGAGGTCGTCCACCAGGTCGTCGACCTTGGCCGCCACCTTGTCGTCGTCGATCTTGTCGCCGATGCGGCGGAGCGCCTCGAGGCTGGAGTGGCCCCGCAGCCACTTGGTGAACCACTGGGGGAAGCCCCTCGAGGGCCGGCGGTAGATCTCGATGACGTCGGCGCCGCTCACCCGCTCGGGGTCGGCGCCGATGCGGAGGTAGGCGAGGGCGGCCCGCACGCCGGTGCGCTCGAGGACCTGGGGGCGCAGGACCGAGTTGATGGGGATCCCCGCCTCGGCCAGGGCGACGTGGGGCGCCAGCAACAGCGAGTTCACCCTGGTGAGGACGGCGATCTGCGCGGGGCTGGCAGCTGCCGGCGAAGGGTCGGCCAGCCACCCCTGCACCACCTCGGCGAGGGCGGTGGCGCCGGCCTCGGGAGCGTGGCGGTGGACCTGGAGCGATTCCGCGGAATCGTCCGAGCCGGGGCCGGGGCGGATCTCCTTGACCACGCGGAGGTGGTTGTACGAGAGGAGGTGACGGGCGGCATCGATCACCGCCACCGGGCACCGGTAGTTGACCTCGAGGCGGTGGTCGGCCGCTCCGGGGAAGTGCTTGTCGAAGTGGACGAGGAAGGCGGGGTCGGCGCCGGCATGGCCGTAGATGACCTGGTCGTCGTCGCCCACACCGAAGACGTCCAGGCCAGGGGTGGCCAGCAGGCGCAGCATGAGGAGGTGGGCGGGTGTCAGGTCCTGGAACTCGTCGACCAGCAGATGGCGGCAGCCGGCCTGTGCCCGCCGGCGGAAGTCGCCGTCACGAAGCAGCGTCTCTATGGCGGCGTAGACCTGATCGTCGAAGTCGACGGCGCCGGCGGCGAGCAGCTGGCGGCGGTAGGGGGCGAAGGCGGCGGCCAGGCCGGGGACATCGTCCCGCTCCTCCTCGACCTCGTCGGGGTCCCGGAGGCCGAGCCTGATCAGCGACAGGCCCTCCAGGTAGGGGGCCATGGGATCGGTGTTGGCCCGGCGCTGCCGGCGGGGCAGCAGCCCGTCGAGCATGTGGCGGACCTCACGCTCCTCCAGAACACGGGGGGCCCGACCCCGGGCTTCTCGCAGGAGGGCGTACCCGAGGGCGTTCAGGGTCTGGACCCGGGGCCGGAACGATACGCAACGCTCCTCCAGCTCCTCCTGGGCCTTCTTGTTGTAGGCAACGGCCAGCACCGTCTCCCGCTCGAAGCCCCGGTCCACCATCACGTGGCGCAGGCGCTCGGTGAGGACCCGTGTCTTGCCCGAGCCGGCGGGAGCGATGACACGGGCGGGGCCGCCGGCGTGGGCGACGGCGGCGAGCTGGTCGGGCGCCAGTGTGGAGGTGACGGAGGCGGCCGGTGGCGCCGGCGGCGGGATCTCGGTGAGACGCCCCAGCTCGATCGACTCGGCATGGATGACGATGGCAGCAACTCCGGTGCCGTCATCTGCGTGTGAGGTTGCGCCGGCGGGGGTGGCGGCAGGGGTGGCGCCGGGATCGGACCCTGGTGCGGCGCCGGCGACGGCAATGTCGACCGCCGAACGAGGGCCGCCGTCCACCCATGCCGGCCTGCCGTCGGGCAGGAGGATGTCGGCCGGCCCTTCGGGCGTGGCCTGCGCCCCCGCCCCCACCCGCTCGGCCTTACGGGCCCACCACCAGACGGGTTCTCCCCCGCCGCGGGCGTCGTAGGTGTTGGCCCACACCAGGAACTGCAGGCGGTCCAGCCACGGCTCGAACTCGGCGCCAACGACCCATGGTTCGTCGGTCCAGGATGCCGGCGATCTGAACCGCGCCGGGTCCACCTCGAGGACCACCACCACCGGCCGCCGGCCGGCCCATGACTCGTGCAGCTCGCCTACGACGCTGCCGGGGTCGGCCAGCGCGGCCTCGTCCACCGTCACCACCGGGCATGCGTCCCACGCCGGGGGCACCTCGTCCCCAGCCGTGACCACGACCCCCCGGCCCAGCACCGCGGGTCCAGGCGCAACCACCCCGCCGACCCTACGACGCCGGCGCCGGCTCGGGTCCCGAACCCGGTGCCCCTGGCCGCCCTGGCGCCGTTTGTGTGCATGATTCAGTGGTCGGCGCGGCGCCCCCCGTCTCCAGGACCATTGGTGGCCGAGGCAGTCGAACGGTGGCACCGTGGGGCATCCGGTTCGTCCCGCGCCGAACCTGGTGCACTGGGCGGCGGTCGGGCGGCGCTCTGGTGACCCAGTTCGGTTTGGTGTGGCGCCGCCGCCGGCGCCGGCCCCGAACCTGGTGACCATTCGTGTCCCTGATTGGTGTCAGATGGCCCTCACTGCTGTACCATGTTGGGGCTGTCCCCCCGCCGGGTCGACGGCGCTCGGCTCTGGTGGTCGGAGCGGGCTGGTGATTGCGGGCGTGCGGTCCCGTGGCGGCGGACGTCCCGGGCCGCGAGAAGTCGGAGACCGAACTGAACCACATCAACTTCGAGACGCTCGTCTCGGCCGAAGCCGGTGGCTACGCGTCCACCGACGAGCTGGCCGCGCTCGAGGCTGCCCCCGACCGGTGGGCGGCGTCCCTCTGGCGGCTCCTCCGCGAGACCGACGAGGCCCTCGTGGCCGCCGGCCGCATCACCGGCGACGAGCGGGACCAGGTGCTCGACGACCTCACCAACGAGCGACAGAGCCTGGCCGGCGCCATCCGGCGGCTCACCGGCGAGGACGTGGATGCCCCTCCCACCCCCGCCGCCGTCACCAGCCCGAACGGGCAGAACGGCCACGGCAGCGGTCGGGACCGGGGCCGCGTCCCCAGGTCACGTCCGGCCGACGAAGCACCCGTCGACGACGGTCCTGCCGCCCCGCCGGCGTTGCAGGCGTCCTGGGCCAACGGCCGGGTGATCGTGTGGGCCGGCAACCGCGCCGTCCCCCCCGCGGCCGAGGAGGAGCTGGTCGCCCTGCTCGACGCCGCCGGCGCCGCCGCCATCGACTGGACCACCAGCCACGACGTCCTCCTGGCTTCCGGCGATGGTGCGCCGGCGCTGTCCGCCCCCATCAGCGGCGCCCTCGGCTGGTTGGTGGGCGTGGGCGCCGGCCAGCTCGGGCACGATGCCGGCCCGAGCGTGCGCTGGCTGGGCGACGTCGCCGTCTGGGCCACCGAGCTGGTGGCCCAGGGCCGGATGGTGCCCACGCTCGCAAGGGTGGACCCGAACAGCGCCAACGCCACCAACGCCACCAACGGCTCCAACGACTCCAACAACGGCCACGCCGGCACCTCACAGTTCAGTGTCCGTTGGGCGCCGGCAGTCATCGACAGCCCCCGGCTCCGTAGCACGGCCACGCGCATGCCCGGCGCCGTCGCCGTCCTCGACTCCTCCCCCGTCCCCGAACGGGTGTGCCGCTCGCTGCTGGCCGCCGCCGTGGACGCCGTCTGCCGCGTCGGCGCCGCCCGGCTCGTGCCGGCGGCCACTGTCTCGGTCGCCCGGAGCCGGGCCGACGTGTGCGAGGCGGTTCTCGCCGGCCTCTCCGGCACGCCCTTCTCGGCCAACGCCCGGCCCGCCGCCGACCTCGCCGACGACCTCAGGAGATGGGCGACCCCCGTCACCGCCGACCGCACCATCGGTCTCACCGTCCGCCTCGAAGCCCCGGAGAAGGATGGTGGCTGGCTGCTCACGGTGGAGGCCACCGGCGTCGAACGCCAGCCCCTTCCCGTCGAGCGGGCCCTCGCGACCGGCGGGCGGGCGCGAGCCCAGGAGGTGGAGACGCAGCTGCGCCGACTCGAGCGCCTCCTGCCCGCCCTGCGCCGGCCGAGCAGCCGCCGCGGCCAGGTCGTGCTGGGCACCGACGAGGCCTGGGAGCTGCTCACGGAGACGGGCGCCGCCCTGGTGGCGGCCGGCTTCGACGTGCAGGTGCCGGCCATCTCCACCCGCCGGGCCAGCCCGCAGTTGAAGCTGTGGGCCGGCGACATCGGGGGCCCCTCGAAGGTCGGGGCCCAGCAGCTGTCCCAGGTGCGGTGGTCGGTCCTCTTCGGGGACATGGAGCTGGACGCCGCCGGCATCGCCCGCCTCGCCGCCGAGGCCCGCCCGCTCGTCAAGGTCCGGGGCCGCTGGGTCGAGCTCGAGCGGGCCGACCTCGACGCCGCCGCCCGGGCCCTGGCCCAGCAATCGTCCACCACCGAGCTGTCTGGCGCGGCGATCATCCGGATGGCCGTCGGCCTCGAGGGCACGGCCCTGGGTGGCACCGTCGCCGTGGACGGCGGAGGCTGGGCCGTCGACCTCGTGAGGGGCGCCACCGAGAACCCGCCCCAGCCCATCGGGGCACCCGACGGGTTCAAGGGCGAGCTGCGCCACTACCAGTCGGAGGCCAGGGGCTGGCTCGAGTTCCTCGACCGCGGCGGCCTCGGGGGCTGCCTGGCCATGGACATGGGCCTGGGCAAGACACCAACCGTGCTCGCCCACCTGCTGGCGACCAGGGGCAACGGGCCATCCCTCGTGGTCGCCCCGCCGGCCGTGCTCGGCAACTGGGCGGCCGAGGCCCATCGGTTCACGCCCGACCTGCGGGTCCGCGTCCACCACGGAACGGCGCGTGCCAGCGCCGACGAGATCGTGGGCATGACCGAGAGCGCCGACCTCATCGTCACCACCTACGCCACCGCCGTCCGCGACGTGGAGGCCCTGGCCGCCGTCGAGTGGCAGCGGGTCGTGGTCGACGAGGCCCAGACCATCAAGAACCCGGCCAGCGAGACGGCCCAGCAGCTGCGCCGGCTGCGGGCCCGGTCCCGGCTGGCGCTCACGGGTACGCCCATCGAGAACGGGCTGGGCGACCTGTGGGCCATCCTCGACTTCACCAACCCGGGGCTGGTCGGCCCCCGGCCGGCCTTCGTGGCCCAGCTCTCCAAGAGCGACGGCGGCCAGCAGGCCGCGGGTGAGGCGGCGCTGCGGGCACTCAACGGCCTGCTCGTGTTCCGCCGCAGCAAGATGGAGCCCGAGATCGCCGCAGAGCTGCCCGACAAGATCGACGAGATGGACCACTGCGGGATGACGCCCGAGCAGATCGGCCTCTATCAGGCCGTGCTCGACCGCCTGGTGCCCACCTCGGCCGAGGACCTGGACGGGGACAAGGATGCCCGCAAGGGCCAGGTGCTGGCCGCCATCACCGCCCTCAAGCAGATCTGCGACCACCCCGCCGCCTACCTGAGCGACGACACCCGCCCCCTCGATGGCCGATCGGGCAAGCTGACCCGCCTCGAGGAGCTGCTGGAGGCCATCTTCGCCGCCGGCGAGCGCGTCCTCGTATTCACCCACTTCGCCCGCTGGGGAGAGCGCCTCGCCGACCACCTGAGCGAGCGCACGGGGATGCCCATCGCCTGCTACCACGGCGGGTTGTCCCGCACCGTGCGCGACCGGCTCATCCGGGAGTTCCAGGAAGGGAAGGGTGCCGGCGCCCTGGTGCTGTCCATCAAGGCCGGCGGCTCGGGGCTCAACCTGACCACCGCCAACCATGTCGTCCTGTACGACCGCTGGTGGAACCCGGCGGTGGAGGACCAGGCCCGCGACCGGGCTTGGCGCATCGGGCAGGACAAGACGGTCATCAGCCACCGCCTCGTGTGCCCCGGCACAGTGGACGAGCGGGTCGAGGAGGTAGTCGCCGGCAAGCGGGTCATCGCCGACCTCGCCCTTCCCGCCAGCAGCTCCCTCGGCGACCTCGGCGCCGAGCAGCTGCGGGCCGCGCTGGGGCTCCGTCCCGATGCCCTGGTGGCCGAGTCCGACTCGGGCCTCATGGGTGCCGGCGTCACCAGTGAGGAGACAGCCGCATGAGCAGGCGGCGCCGCCCCGCCAAGCAGGTCTCCCCGGTGGAAGCCTTCTGGGGCAAGAACAACCCGGCACCGGTGGCCGTCCAGCCCATTCGTCCCACGCGCGACGCCGACGCCGTCCCCCGCTCGCTCGGTGACCCGCCTATGGCCCCCAGCCCGGCCGCCGCCCAGCGACATCTCGCCGTGGTGTACGAGGAGGCGGTGCGTACGGCGACGGCGCTGGCCGCAGCCAACGGCCTGCTCGACAAGGACGCCTTCTCCGAGGACTGAGTTCGCTGCCGGCGGCGGCCGGGAACCGCAGGGGGCGTCGGCGGCGTCGAAGGAGCATGGAGACACGCGGCAGCAAGAGGGCGCGCAGGAACCGGCGGGGGTTGGCGGTGCTGGCGGCACTGGCCGTGGCCGGCGGAGCGTGCACCGACGGGGACGACACAGGGAAGGGGCCGGAAGGCGGAGCGCCGACGTTCCGGCTGGCCAGTGCCCTCACGCCCTTCGCCGCGTGTGGCGACCTGCAGGAGTACCTGCGTACGGAAGCCGCCAAGCTGGTGGGGCCCTATGGCCTCGGTGGCGGCGCCCGTGACGTCGGCTTCCCGATGCCGCTGGCCACCACCGACGACGCCCGCTCCACCGCCGCCGCCGGTAGCGCGGCCCAGGAGAGCTCGGTGGGGGCGCCGCCGCCCACGGAGGCGCCGAAGGCCGGCGTCGACTACTCGGGGACCAACGTCCAGGAGGCGGGCGTCGACGAGCCCGACCTGGTGAAGACCGACGGTCGCCGGCTGGTCACGATGGCCGGCGGGCGGCTGCGGATCCTCGACCTCACCGGCGATTCCCCGCGGGTGACGGCCACGCTGCCCATAGCCCAGCAGTACCAGCAGGCCGAGCTGCTGCTGGAGGGCGACCGGGTCCTCGTGCTCCACGCCGCCGAGCCCCAGAACGTTCCGCAGAAGCCGGCGCCGCCGACCGGAGCCGAGGACGGCGTCGCCATGATCGCCCCGGTCCCCGATGCGGGGCGGGCCCAGGTGACGGTGGTCGACATCGCCGACCTCGGCTCGCCGAAGGTCGTGGCCGAGGTGAAGATGGACGGCTCGCTGGTGACGGCGCGGATGGTGGACGGCGTGGCCCGCCTGGTGCTGCGGTCCGGGCCGCCCCGGATCGGCTTCGCCTATCCCACCGGCAACCAGGAGAGCTTCAACCAGGCCACGGCCACCAACAAGGCGATCGTGGAGAAGAGCACGGTGGAGGACTGGCTGCCGACCTACAGCTACTCCGAGCCGGGCCGGGCCGAAGCGGCCTCGTCGGGCCAGCTCGTGGGCTGCAACGAAGTGGCGCGACCCTCCGAGTTCAGCGGCCTCGGGATGGTGTCGGTCCTCTCCGTCGACGCCAAGGACCCCAGGCCGGGGCCGGCGGCCACGGTGCTCGGTGCCGGTGAGACCGTCTACGCCAGCAACCAGAACCTCTACGTCACCACCAGCCGCTGGAGCGGCCCGGTCCCCCTCGAGGACACCGGTGGCCGTGGCGACCGCCCCCGCCGGAGCATCGCCCCCGACCCGGGCACCTCGGACATCCACAAGTTCGACATCAGCGACAAGGTGCGCACCCGCTACCTGGCCTCGGGCAATGTGCCGGGGCGCCTCCTCAACCAGTTCTCCATGTCGGAGCTGGAGGGTGACCTCCGGGTGGCGACCACGACCGAAGGCATCGCCCAGGGCCGGCCCGAGGCGGGGGTGCCGGCTTCCGAGAGCCGGGTGAGCGTCCTGCGCCAGGACGGCGACAAGCTGGCCACGATCGGTTCCGTCGGCGGGCTCGGCAAGGGCGAGCGCATCTTCGCCGTGCGCTTCCTCGGTGACCGCGGCTACGTGGTCACCTTCCGCCAGACCGATCCCCTCTACGTGATCGACCTGGACGACCCGGCCCGCCCGGCGGTCAGGGGCGAGCTGAAGATCCCCGGCTACTCGGCCTATCTCCACCCGGTCGGCGATCACCGCCTGATCGGCGTCGGCCAGGACGCCACCGACGAGGGCCGGTCCCTCGGCACCCAGGTGTCGTTGTTCGACGTCTCCGATCCCGGAGATCCCAAGCGCCTGGCCCACACCGTTCTGCCCCGGGCCAGCTCCGAGGCGGAGCTCGACCACCGTGCCTTCCTCTACTGGGCCAAGACGGGCCTGACCCTGCTGCCGGTCCAGTCCCACGGGGACGGCGACGTGATCATCCAGGAGGGGCCGTCCCCGGAGCCGACGATCGCTTCGAGGCCGCCCGATCGCGGCCAGCAGTTCGTCGGCGCAGTGGGCTTCACGGTGGGCGAGACCGAGGTCAAGGAGCTGGGCCGGATCCGCCACCGGGGCGACATGCCGATCCGGCGGTCGCTCGTGGTGAACGACTCGGTCCTCACCCTCTCCGAGGACGGCCTGATGTCCAGCGACCTGCAGACCCTCGGCGGCGGTAAGTGGCTGGCTTTTTGAAGCCGGCGGCGGCGGTTGGCCCGCCACCAGGCGGGTACAGCCGGAACAGATGGCTATCTCCCTGCGACCCCACAACCTGGCGCGCTACCGCGACCTCGCCCGCCTGCTGATCAAGTACGGCCGGTCCGACCTGGTCAAGCAGGCCGGCCTGGACGAGGTGCTGGAGGCGGGCACGAACGGCAGCGCTCCGGAGGTGTCGGCCAAGGCCGAGGAGCTGGCCGACGATCTCGAGCGGCTCGGCCCCACGTACATCAAGCTGGGGCAGCTGCTGTCGACCCGTGGCGATCTGATCCCCCCGTCCTACGCCCAGGCCCTGAGCCGCCTGCAGGACAGCGTCGAGCCCATCAGCTTCGAGGAGGTGGAGCGGGTGGTCTCCACCGAGCTGGGGGTGCGGATATCCAAGGGCTTCGCCTCCTTCGAGTCCGAGCCGCTGGCGTCGGCGTCGCTGGGCCAGGTGCACCGGGCCGAGATGCGTGACGGCCGGCAGGTGGTCGTCAAGGTTCAACGCCCAGGGATCAGGGACTGCATCGCCGCCGACATGGAGGCCCTTGCCGAGCTGGCCGAGTTCGCCGACGAGCACACCGAGGCCGGACGCCAGTACGGCTTCGCCGAGCTGCTCGAGCAGTTCCGCAGATCGCTGTACGCCGAGCTCGACTACCGAAGGGAAGCGGCCAACCTGCGGGAGCTGAGGCGGATCCTGAAGCCGTACGACCGGCTGGTGGTGCCGGCGCCGATAGACGATTACACCAGCGGCACCGTGCTCACCATGGAGTACGTGCCCGGCCGCAAGGTCACCGACCTCGGGCCGCTGGCCCGCCTGGAGCTCGAGGGAAGAGAGCTGGCCGACCAGCTGTTCAAGGCCTACCTCGACCAGATCCTCGTCGAAGGCTTCTTCCACGCCGACCCCCACCCGGGCAACGTCCTGCTCACCGACGACGGACGTCTCGCCCTGATCGACGTCGGGATGGTGGCGAGGGTCAGCAAGCCGATGCGCAGCCAGCTGGTCAAGCTGCTGCTCGCCCTAAGCGAAGGGAACGGCCGTGCCGCGGCCGACGCCACCGTGACCATCGGCCGGCCTCTGGAGAGCTTCGACGGAGAGGGCTTCTGCTCGGCCGCCTCCGAGCTGGTCGAGCGCAGCCATGGCCTCAGCCTCGACCAGCTCGATGCCGGCTCGATGGTGATGGAGCTGATGCGCATCTCCGGGGAGAACGGCCTGCGGCTACCCCCGGAGCTCTCGATGCTGGGCAAGGCCCTGCTCAACCTCGATCAGGTGGCCCACACCCTCGATCCAGAGTTCGATCCGGTGGCGGCCATCAACGAGCACTCGAACACCATCATGCAGGCCCAGATGAGCACGTCCAGCGACAGCGCCTTCTCGACGCTGCTGGAGGCGCGGGACTTCATCGAGCAGCTGCCGGGGCGGGTCAACAAGGTCATGGACACCGTGGCCGAAGGCAACTTCAGGCTGAAGGTGGACGCCCTCGACGAGCGGGAGCTCATGCGGGGGTTCGAGAAGCTGGCCAACCGCCTCACGATGGGGCTGGTGCTGGCGGCGCTGATCGTCGGTGCCGCCATGCTGATGCGGGTGCCCACCTCGTCCCGGTTGATGGGTTATCCGACGGTCGCCATCGTGTGCTTCCTGGCTGCCGCCGCCGGCGGGTTCGCCCTCCTGTTCGCCATCTTCCGGTCCGACCGGCGGGGGAGCTCCGAAAAGCGGAGGCGAGGTTAGGAGGGGTCTGCGGGAATATACCCCCTGGGGGTATCGTTGGACATCTTGTAGCGGCCCTTCGAGGTGAGGAGAGCAAGATGCGCGAGCAGACCATTCACGACCTCCTGATGGACGGTCAGGGTGCCGGCGGCCGTGCCGGCGGGCACGAAGATCACGGCGGGGCGGGCGGCGGGCACGGCGCAGCGTCCGGGCACGAGGGCCACGGCGGCGGGCACGGGGCAATGGCGCACGGCGGGCACGGCGCGGCCAAGGCGGGGATGGCGCACGGTGGGCACGGCGACCACGTGGCCATGTTCCGCCGGCGGTTCTGGCTGAGCCTGGCGCTGACCGTTCCGGTGGTGCTCTACAGCCACATGCTGATGACCCTCACCGGCTGGACGCCTCCGGAGCTCCCCGGCGACCACTGGATCGGCCCAGTCCTCGGCACGGCCGTGTTCCTCTACGGCGGGCGGGTCTTCCTGGCCGGCGGGTGGAGCGAGCTGCGGGGTCGCCGGCCCGGCATGATGTTGCTCATCTCCATGGGCCTGCTGGTGGCCTTCGGCGCATCGGCGGCCACCACCCTCGACCTGATCGACGTCGACCTGTGGCCCGAGCTGGCGACCCTGGTCACGATCATGCTCCTCGGCCACTGGCTGGAGATGCGGGCACTCGGTCAGGCCCAGGGCGCTCTGGCCGCGCTGGCCGCGCTGCTCCCAGACACCGCCGAGCGGGTCACGGACACAGGCATCGAGGAGGTCTCGCTGACCGAGCTCCGGGCCGGGGACGTGGTGCTCGTCCGCTCCGGCGGCCGGGTCCCCGCCGACGGGACCATCCTCGAAGGCGAGGCGGAGCTCGACGAGTCCATGGTGACAGGCGAGTCCCGCCCCGTCGCCAAGGGCCCTGGCGCACGGGTGGTCGCCGGCACGGTTGCTACCGACTCGGCCGTGCGGGTGCGGGTGGAGGCGGTGGGCGAGGAGACGGCTCTCGCCGGCATCCAGCGCCTCGTGGCCGAGGCGGAAGCATCGAAGTCTCGCGCCCAGGCGCTGGCCGACCGGGCGGCCGCCCTGCTCTTCTACGTCGCCGTCGTCGCCGGCGTCGCCACCTTCGCCAGCTGGACCGCCCTCGGCGACACCAGTGACGCCTTCGTGCGCACGGTGACCGTCCTCGTGATCGCATGCCCCCACGCACTGGGGCTGGCCATCCCGCTGGTGATCAGCCTGTCGACGTCGATCTCGGCCAAGGCGGGCATCCTGGTGAAGGACCGTCTCGCCCTCGAGCGCATGCGCACCATCGACACCGTGCTGTTCGACAAGACCGGCACCCTCACCAAGGGCAACCACGCCGTGACCGACGTCGCCGCCGTGGGCATGTCCGAGGATGAGCTGGTGGCCCTGGCCGGCGCCGTCGAGTCCGACTCGGAGCATCCCCTCGCCCGGGCCATCGTCGCCTACGCCACCGACCGCGCTGGTTTTCCGTTGGCCACCGGGTTCCGCTCCCTCACGGGGCGGGGCGTGGAGGCGACGGTCGCCGGCGCCACCGTGGCCGTGGGCGGGCCGACTCTGCTGCGCGAGCGCGGGCTCGCGGAGCCGGACGACTTGGCCGCCCGCACCGCCGAATGGCGTGCCCGCGGCGCGTCGGTGCTGTCGGTCGTGCGTGACGGCGAAGTGGTCGGGGCGCTGGCCCTCGAGGACGAGGTCCGTCCCGAGTCACGACAGGCGGTCGACGAGCTGCACCGGCTCGGCGTGAAAGTCGTCATGATCACCGGCGACGCCCGCCAGGTTGCCGACGCCGTCGCCGCCGATCTGGGGGTCGACGAGGTGTTCGCCGAGGTGCTGCCGGAGGACAAGGACACCGCCGTTCGGCAGCTTCAGGAGAGAGGGCTGAAGGTCGCCATGGTCGGCGACGGTGTCAACGACGCCCCTGCGCTGGCCCGGGCCGACGTCGGCATCGCCATCGGTGCCGGCACCGACGTGGCCATCGAGTCGGCCGGTGTCGTGCTGGCGTCCTCCGACCCCCGATCGGTGCTGGGTGTCATACGGCTCTCCAGGGCGAGCTACCGCAAGATGCTCCAGAACCTGGCCTGGGGCGCCGGCTACAACCTCTTCGCCATCCCCCTGGCCGCCGGGGTGCTGGCCTTCGCCGGCATCACCCTCTCCCCCGCCGCCGCCGCCGTGCTCATGAGCGCCTCGACCATCGTCGTGGCCCTCAACGCCCAACTCCTGCGCCGGGTCGACCTCCGAACCCGGTGACCGGAGCGGCGCCAGTGCGCCGCTTCCGGCACCAGGAACCGCGGGTCAGATCCCAGTGGGTTTGATGGTGCGCAGTTCTGTCGCCGCACCCTTCAGGACACGGATGGCCAGCTGGCCTTTGGCCAGGGACGCCTCGACGCCGCCGCCATAGCCGTCGGGCAGGTCGATCTCCCGCTCGTAGCCGCCGTACTCCCACTCGTGGATCAGGTACTCCCTGGGTCCGGAGCTGCGGAGGCCGGCCCAGAAGCGCAGCTTGCCGGGGCGCAGCTCGATCGTGACGTCGTCGGCGGCAACGGCCGGAAGAGGCGCCACCACCACCAGCGCCTCGGGAGCTTCGTGGACGTTGACGGGCACGGTCTGGGGGCGCATGGTGGCCTCGGTGGCCTCCGTCGCCTCCACGACCTCGCCGTGACTGGGCTGCTCGGTTGCCATGGCGACGACGCTAACGCGTCAGACGAGGCGGCCGTCCACCGTGATGGCGACGTTGTTGCGCAGAGCGTTGGAGACGGGGCAGGAGCCCTCGGCCGCGTCGAGGCCTTCACGGAAGGCGGATTCGTCGGCGCCGGGAATGGTGGCGCTGACATCGAGGGCCATGACGGTGACCTTGCCGTCCTCGAAGGTGCAGATCGCCTCGACCTGCAGCTTCGACGGCACGTGACCGCGGCTGGACAGCTCGTTGGAAAGCGCCATGCAGAAGCACGCGGAATGGGCGGCGGCGATGAGCTCCTCGGGGCTGGTGAGCCCGCCGGAGTCCTCGGTGCGTGCGGGCCACGTGACAGCGGCGTCGGTGAACAGGCCGCTGCTCAGGGCCGACACCACTCCGCTCCCCTTGAAAAGGTCACCCTCCCACGTTGCACTTGCCTTGCGCTGCGCCATCTAGGCCTCCTCTTGTGCTCGTTGGGTCACTGCGATCAGCGGTCGAGCCTACGTGTGTCGCGCCGGCACCGGCACCGGTAGAACAGGGGCGGTGACCGACCCGATCGTGGTGGTGGGCGCCGGCCACAACGGCCTTGTCGCCGCCTGCTACCTGGCGCAGGCGGGCCGGGACGTGGTGGTCGTCGAGCAGCTCGACCGGCCGGGTGGCGGCGCCCGCACCGAGGAGACGGTCCCCGGTTACCGGTTCGACCTTCACTCCGCCGCCCACAACATCATCAACATGACCGACATCCCGTCGGAGCTGGACCTGGCCGGCGCCGGCCTGGTGTACCAGGAGATGGACCCGTTCTCGATCGCCATTCACGCCGACGGCCGGCGGGTGCGCTTCTTCCGCTCCATCGAGGCCACCGTGGACTCCATCGCCGAGCATTCGCCGGCGGAGGCACAGGCCTACCGGCGCTTCATGAGCAAGGCGCTGCCCGTCGTGCGCACCGTCCTGCCCGCCATCAGGGGTGACATGTCGCCCCGGGTGCTGCCCGGCCAGGTGGGTCAGGTGGTGCGATCGTTGCGCCGGCAACCCCTATCGACGTTGCGCGACGTCCTCAGCCCCTACGACCCGCTCCTGCGCCGGTGGCTGCCGTCGGACCTGACCCGGGGGCCGGTGGCCGCCTTCGCCGCTCATGCCGGGGTTGGGCCCTCGGTCCCGGGCGGCGCCCTGTTCGCCTTCTGGCAGGCGGCGTACCACCTGTTCGGGCAGTGGCACGGCCAAGGCGGCGCGCAGAACCTGACCGATGCACTGGTAGCGCGGCTGCGCTCGCTCGGGGGCGAGGTGCGCTGCTCGGCCGCGGTGGAGCGCATCGAGGCGCCGGCGGGGCGGGTGCGGGCTGTGGTGCTGGAGGGCGGTGAGCGATTTGCCGCGGCAGCCGTCGTCACCGCCATGGACCCCCGGACGGCGCTGCTGCGGTTGCTCGATCCGCCCCTCGCCGGCGAGGCCGGCGCCGACCTGGCCGCGGCCCGCCGGTCGAACGTGGTGCAGGCCGTGGTGCACGTGGCGACGGACAGCCTTCCGCAGTACGCCGGCAGCCGGCCCGGCGACTGGAACGGTCTGCAGAGCTACGTGGACCACCTCGACGACCTCACCTCTGCATGGGCCCAGGCCGAGGTCGGCCGCCTGCCGGACCCTCTGCCGCTCTATGCCTTCACACCGTCTGCGCTGGACGACCGGCTGGCGCCGGCCGGCCACCACACCGTCTATATCGCCTGCCCGGCGGCGCCATCGACGATCGAGGGTGGCTGGCCTTCTCGGCGGGACGAGCTGGTGGAACGCTGCCTCTCGGTGCTGGAGTCACGGGCGCCCGGCTTCGGCCGCTCGGTCCAGGGCATCGCCACCTGGACGCCGGACGAGATGGAGCGGGTCGGGCGCTGGCCCGGCGGCCACCCCATGTACCTCGACATCGCCCTCGACCAGCTCGGCCCCTTCCGTCCCACCAAGCGGTTGGGCCGGTGGCGCACTCCCATCGAGGGCCTCTACATCTCCGGCGCCGGCACCAATCCCACCGGCGGCATCGCCGGCACGCCAGGCCGCCAGGCGGCACGGGTGCTGCTGGCGGATGAGGGCCGGCGGCGGCGGCGCTGACGCTTCTGTGCGGCAGCACGAAGCTTCCCGGCACTGCCTCCGCTGCCGCCACATGTCCAGGTAACGAGCCCGTCCGGCTTGTGAGCCGTCGTTCGCGACCGATGCCCGGGTACGATCCTCGGTCGGTTCCGACGCCGGGCCCGTTAGAAAGAGGGTGAAGTGTCGCCGGTTCCCGCTCGCCGAACTGTCGCCGGTGCGGGCCTGGGCGCGGCCGCGCTCCTGGCCTACCAGGTGGCAAGGTCCAGACGGCGCACGCAGCGGCGGTTCGACCTGCGGGACGCGCCCGCGCCGGGCAGCGCCGAGTTCGCCCGCCTCGTCTCGGCCATGGGCGGAGCGCCCCTCCGTCCGGGCAACCGGGTCGCCATCATGCGGAACGGCACCACCCTGGGCGCCATGCTCGAGGCCATCTCCTCGGCGAAGGCCACCATCGATCTCTCCTCCTACATCTACTGGCCCGACGACGTCACTGACCGCTTCAGCGCGGCGCTCATCCAACGGGCCGACGCTGGCGTCGAGGTCAACGTGGTGCTCGACGGCTACGGCTCTGCCAAGTTGGACCGCGGCCGTCTACATCGCCTGGAGTGCTCGCGGGTGAACATCGCCATCTTTCGCCCGCCGAGCTGGTACCAGATGAGGAAGCTCAACAACCGGATGCACCGGCGCATCCTCGTGATCGACGGCAGCTTGGGCTTCGTCGGTGGGGTGGGCATCGCCGACGTCTGGACCGGGGACGCCGAGGATCCTTCGCACTGGCGAGAGACCCATCTCCGCGTCGAGGGGCCAGCCGTCACCGACCTCTTCGGCGGGTTCCTCGAAAATTGGACAGAGGCCACCGGTGGGCTCTTGAACGCGACCCACGTCCCCGATATCGCCGCCTTCGAGGACGGAGTGCCCTTGCAGGTGACGCGGAGCACGCCGACAGGTGGCCCGACCGCCTCGACCCAGCTCTTCTACTCTGCCATCGCCGGGGCGCGTGAGCGACTCTGGTTGACGACCGCTTATTTCGCACCCGACCGCGGTTTCGAGGACGCCCTGTGTGCTGCTGCCGGGCGAGGCGTCGACGTCCGCATCCTGGTCAACGGCCATCAGGTGGACAAGGAGGTCGCCCGTCAGGCAGGGCACCGCTCCTACGGCAAGCTGTTAGAGGCCGGGGCACGAATGTATGAATACGACAAGACCATGCTGCACGCCAAGGTCCTCTTGGTCGACGACTGCTGGGCCAACGTCGGGTCGGGGAACTTCGACAGCCGCTCATTCGACCTCGACCTCGAGATCAACACGGCGATCTTCGACCGGAGTCTCGTCGAGGAGCTGGGGAGGCATTTCCGCGAGGATCTCCGCATGTCTCGTGAGATCGATCTTGACACCTGGAGGAAACGGCCCCTGCAGAAGCGGGTCGCCGAGCTCGCCACCGAGCTAGCCCGCCAGTCCCTTTGACGGACTACTGACACCGCGGCGCAGTCGGGGGCGCGGGCGGACTTCCGTCACCTGGACGCCTGACGAGGTGGAGCGGTCGGCCGCTGGCCGGAGCGCCAGCCCATGCACCTCGACATCGCCCTGGACCAGCTCGGCCCCTTCCGTCCCACCAAGCGGCTCGGCCGCTGGCGCACTCCCATACAGGGGCTGTACATCTCCGGCGCCGGCACCCACCCCACCGGCGGCATCGCCGGCACGCCAGGCCGCCAGGCGGCACGGGCCCTGCTGGCGGATGAGGGCCGGCGGCGGCGGCGCTGACGCTTCCTGGGCGGCAGCCGCCGCTGGGTTTGAAGGCACTCCGGGTCGGGGTGTTTGCCGGAATTTTCCTTGATTTTATTGGCTTTCTGCTTGACTTCGTAGGCGAACAGGTGTACGATGATGGGGTGTTGAGGGAGCTGGCGGCAGCAGTGGAGGAGCTGGAGATACCGGTGTTCGGCGACGACATCGCCGCGGCCATCGGGCTCATGGACCGCTTGGGCGCCAAGATCACCAAGGCCGTGGCCGCCTTCGACAACGACGGCATCTGGGCCATCGAAGGCGCCACCTCCATGACGGCCTGGCTGCGCCACCATGCCCGCATGAGCGGAGGCGCGGCCGCCTCGATGACCCGCACGGCCCGGCGCCTCGAGGAGCTGCCCGTCACCTCAGCAGCATGGCTGTCCGGCTCGCTGTCCTCGGGCCAAGTCCAGGCGGTGGTGGCCAACGTGGGCGAGAAGACCCTTGCCATGTTCGCCGAGCACGAAGCCGAGGTGGTCCCCAGCCTTTCTGAGCTTTCGGTGGCCGACACCGCTTTGGCCATGCAGGGCTGGGCTGCTCGAGCAGAGGCGCTCTTGGAGGACCCCGAGCCCAAGGAGCGGCCTCGGGCGCTTCACCTGTCCAAGCTGATGGAAGGGCGCCGGCGCCTCGATGGCGACCTCGACGCCGAGGGCGGCTCGGTAGTAGAGACCGCACTGGGCCTGGCCAGCTCCGAAGACGCCGAGGGCGAGGAGCCCCGCAGCCCCGCCGAGCGCCGGGGCGACGCCCTGGTCGACATCTGCCGGTTCTTCTTGGACCACCAGGGAGCCACTCCCGCCGGCCGGGCCCGGCCGCACCTGAACGTGGTCATCGACTACCACGATCTGCTCGGGGGCCTTCCCGGTGAGCTGGTCGACGGCAGCCCCATCGCTTCTGAGTCGATCGCTTCTTTGTTGTGCGACTCGGTCTTCCACCGCCTCATCACCAAGGGGCGGTCGGTCATCTTGGACTTCGGCGTGGCCACCAGGGTGGTCTCCGACGGGCTGTTCTCGGCGTTGGTGCTGAGAGACCGCCACTGTCGCCATCCAGGCTGTGACCGCCCGTCCAAGTGGTGCGAGGCCCACCACGTGATCCCGGTGTCAGAGGGCGGGCCGACCCATCTGGCCAACCTCGTCCTCAAATGCTCCCGCCACCACCACATCGGCCACAAACCAGGGTGGTCCGAGAAGATGGAGCCCGACGGAACCCTGCAGATCACCGACCCCTCGGGGCACACCTTCGTCACCTACCCCCCAGGTGTGGTGCGGCTGCAGTTCGGCGGCGCCGCGGCCTGAGTCTGCCCCACTGCGCCCATCCTCCCGGGGCAGACGGCAGCACGTGGACTCAGAGCCGACACGCGAACCGATCCTCGGTGCGGGCGGCTCCAGAGTTATTCGGCGGCAGAAGTGCATAGGTACGCCGTGCCCGCTGGCGGCTGAAGACCTTCCCCCGTCGACGGCTCGGGCCTTAGCCGCTGGTGTTATGTGCCGCCCGCTCGACCACCTCCGACTTGAACTCCTTGGAGAACGACCGCCGGTGGCGGGCCTTCTTCCTTCCCATGGTCTCCTTAATGGACATCCTTTCTGGGGCTTCGCCCCTTATCGTGGATGTCCGTCAAACCGGGTCAGCCTCAGACGAACTTACGAGCAGGAGCGTCAACTGACCGGTCAAGTGGTTTGAGCCACCCCTTCAAGCGGAGATCGTACGGACCGGCTATGACCAAGATCTGGACCCTGAACGCACGAGACACTGTGCTCTTCGATGTCATGATGAGCCACTCCGGGCTCTCGTTCGCTGACCTCGGCCCTGAGATTCGTGCGGTGCACGCCGAGGTCGTTCAAATGCTCGCCAGTAAGGGAGTCCGCTACGAGGACCTACGGTCGGCGCTGGTCCCCCACACGGATCCTGAGCTGGCCGACATCGCCCTCGTGTTCGACACCAGCCGCGTCGACTCAGGCGCCTACGGCTTGGCGATCGCAGAGCGAGTGCTACCGCTAGTCGACCGGGATTGGAACGGCAGCATCCTCGAAGGCGACCTGATCCACCCTGACGAGGACGATGCTTTCCTCACGCTCCAACGCTCACTTAGATGCGTCCGGCCCGCCGACATCAGTAGCACCCGGCAGCTCTTCACTATCTACCTGACGAACCTCAACGAGCGCCGCAAGGTGCAAGTCCTCACCGGTTTGCTGGAGTACGAGCCGTTCATCGGGTTCATGGAGGCGCATTACGAGTCCCGACACAAGAACTGGCTGAGCGTCACTCTTGGGAACACCTATGTAAAGCACGGGGACACTTTCATCGGGCGGCATGAACCCGACATCGAGCATGCCGCTGAGTACAACCTTGGTTGGTGGCCCTTGGAAGACTATGGCTATCGCTGTGTGAGCCTTCCGAGCGACCTGCACTTCGATCCTTTCTTGTCGTACAAGATCGAACGAGCCATCTTTCCTGGGTTCGAATCTGACACCTTGCACGGGCTCTCAACAATCTCCGTCGATCCACAGAGCCTCGATGACTTCAGAGTCTTCGTCGACCCCCCGAAGGTCGACTACCTCCGCAAAATGAAGGCTGGAAGTCTCGACGTGGCGGGGCTCACTGAAGTCACCGCGCAGGAACTTGAACGGCAGATCGGAACGAAGGTTCAGCAGAACTATATCTACGCGCTTGAGCAGCGCGTCGAGCACAGCCTCAGCAAGTTCAACGTCATCCTCGAGTTCGAGGTCGACGGGCGCGATCGACCGGTCAAGCTCATGGCCGCTCTGGCCTACGAATCCGAGGCTCGGCGGCTCCGACTCCTCACGATGTTCTGACCTAGCGGCATAGCGCCTCCGCGGTCACCGCTCCTTCGGGGGCTACCGGAGAGTCGGCGATCGCGCGGGGGTCGGACGCGCGCCCCGACGTGCCGACGCGCCGATAGCCAACACGGGCTAGGCACCGAAGATCTCTTCGCGCGCGGTTGGTCTGGAGGAGGCGGACCTGTCACCCCCTTCCGGCGCCTGGGCACGAAGGTGGCGAGCGCTACGCTCCAGCGTGCTGCGCAGCTCCGGCTACGTTTCTACGGCCGCGGACAGGCGCCCGGCGGGGTGCCCATCGAATGCCGGAGGGCCCAGCTGCACCCGAACCTGCAGCCGCGAATCCGTAACTCCGACGGCCAACAGCAGGACATAACGGCGCTTATCCCATGATGTATCGGGCCGTGGGCGTGCTCGCTGGAAGAAGCGCGAGGAGGTAGGCACCTACAGCCAGAGGGGAGGCCAAATGGGCGTCCGGCACCGCGAGCCGTGGCCGTAGCATCCTTGGGGTGACGGAAACGGTTGTGGTGGCCGCCCTCGCCGGCTCCGACTGCGAACGCGTTTCTGGGGGCTGGTTGGCCCAGCCGGCCAATGCCGCCTCCAGCGTGGCGTACGCAGTAGTCGGTGTGTGGCTCCTGCGCCGGGCGGTGAAGTCCCCGCCCAGCCGGGCGTTGTTCACGGCCGCCGGACTCGGGCTCGTCGCCGTCGGGCTGGGGAGCGTTGCGTACCACGGCCCGCAGCCGGCGTGGGCCGGCGCCGCCCACGACGGCTCGATCCTCGCATTGCTGGCGGTGTTCGTCGTACGCAACGTTTGGCTCCTCGCCCGCCACCGTCCCGGCTTCGCCGCCGCATACGGCGCACCGTGCCTGGCCATCGTGCCGGGGCTGGGCCTCGCCGGCGACGACCGGCTCCTCCTTGTGACGCTCGTCATCGCCGGCGTCGTGGGTGTCTCGGTCATCCAATGCCTGTGGCTCGCCGACTGGCCCGAGAGAGCCATGACCCGCCGGATGTGGTCGTCGGCTGCTGCCTTGATGGGGGTGGCGGTGGTGGCCTATGCCGCCGGAAGAACCTCGTCGAGCTTCTGCTGGCCGGACAGCCTCTGGCAGCCGCACGCCCTCTGGCACATCGCGAGCGCCGTCGCGATCGGACTCGGGGTACTCGCCCTTGCCGCACAGGCCCCGCCGCCGAGGCGCTCGACGTCGGCCAGCTACCCGATCGCCCTCGGGGCAGACACACCGCGGCCCTGACTGCGGCGTCGGCCCAAGTTGAACCGGGCAACGCGAGGCGCCTGCTTCGGGCGGACGGCGCCGGCGGTAGAAGCCAGCCTTATGGCGTACTGGGCGGGAACTTCGGGTAGGTGCGCGTGGCGAGAGAAGGAGGAGGACATGGCTGGAGACGCGCCGAAAGGGCCCACCGATCTCGAGGCCCGGTCGTGGGCAGGTGTGGTCAAGCGCACCATTCGTGAGTTCCAGGAGGACGAGCTGACCGACCGCGCCGCCGCCCTCACCTACTACGGGGTGCTGGCAATATTCCCGGCGCTCCTGGCCCTGGTGTCGGTCCTGGCCCTGATCGGGAGGTCGGCGACCCAGCCCCTGCTCGGCAACCTGACCGACGTGACGCCCGGAGCGGCGAAGGACGTCGTCACCAGCACCATCGAGAACCTGCAGAGGAGCCGGGGCGCCGGCGGGCTCCTCTTCGTCGTGGGCTTGGCCGGGGCGCTGTGGTCGGCATCCGGGTACGTCGCCGCCTTCATGCGGGCCTCCAATGCCATCTACGAGGTGGAGGAGGGACGGCCGATCACCGTCAAGCTGCCCGTGCGGCTGGGCGTCACGATCGCCATGGTCGTCGGGTTGGCCGTCACCGCGGTCGCCGTCGTGCTGACCGGTGGTCTGGCCGAGCAGGCGGGCCGCTTGCTGGGCCTTGGGGATACCGCCGTGACCGCCTGGAGCATCCTCAAGTGGCCGGTGCTGCTGGTGGTGGTCGGCTTGATGTTCGCTCTTCTCTACTGGGCCTCCCCCAACGTGAAGCAACCCGGCTTCCGGTGGATAAGCCCCGGCGGGCTCTTCGCCGTCGTCCTGTGGGTCGTCGCGTCGGGCCTGTTCGCCCTCTACGTGGCCAACTTCGCCTCCTACAACAAGACCTACGGCGCCCTCGGCGGCGTGATCGTCTTCCTCGTCTGGCTGTGGCTCACCAACGTGGCCATCCTCCTCGGCGCCGAGCTGGACGCCGAGCTGGAGCGGGGGCGCCAGATCGAGGCCGGCCATCCGGCGGACGTGGAGCCCTTCCTGGAGCCCCGCGACACCCGGAAGATGAAGCACCCGCCGGCCAACACCGGTGGCGGGCCCGATACCCGCAGCAACCGGGAGGGCGACGCCGGCAACGGCCGAGGCCGCGATGGCGAATCCGACGAACAGGAAGGGCTCGAGGCCTGGAGGGAGCGCCTCCGCCGGCTTCGCGAGCGGGAGGAAGCCGGCCGGCGCTGAGGGCTGCGGGGGCGGAAGGAGGTCCGGATCGGTCAGGCTCCGCGTTCAGGGCTGTTGGTGGAAATTTCCATTCGTTGACTTCTGCTTGATTTCGGTAGGCGAACAAAGATCGTGAAGGGGACCGGCCGCGATGCCTGATCTAGAGCGCTCAATGAGATTCTTTCGTGGTGGGAACGACCGCCACGTGGCCCCCGAGGACCTCGCAACGATGTTGGGGGATCTGTTCGGTACCCTTCTATACCGCAACCTTTCCGCTGGCCCGCAGAACATTCCACCGTCAACCCAGCGCTCCATAAAGACATACCGTGATAATCAGCAATACTGGTCTGAGGCCTTGGCGGGCCAGCATTACGAGGGCATGCGAGTCGTACTTTCTGCCTTCCACCTCATGGAGTGGCTTCCCGCCGCGCCCGGCCGTTACTTCACTGAGGATGCCGCCCGCCATCGAGACATGGCCCGCGACTTCATGGGTCCCCACTCTGAGTACCTCCCACTCGGCAAGTTGGAGATGGTTCTCGGCGGCATTGGTTCAATAAGGCTTGGTTCCAGACACGTTGAGGGCGAACGGTCGCACTTGCTTGGCGCAACGTCGACCGGCATCTCCCACCAGGGCGTCCCCGTCGTTCTCCCCGAATCGCTCTACCTGGACCTGATTGAGCTGATAAGGGAGGAGGGCGCAGCTCTAGTCGATGTGGCGGGTTCGGTCCGTATGTTTCCATCGTCGGCTGAAGTTGTACAATACGATGGCAGAATTCCTCGATTTTGCGTTTTTGCGGATGGCCTCGAACATATCAGGAAACCCGAGCAACGGCTGTTGACGACGGTGGCCGTGCTTTTCCAAGGGCAGGCTGATAGCAGCCTTTCCAAGTTGTGGTCGTTCTGTTCGTTCAGCCCCTCAATGGGAAGCGAAGCGCTACATACGGCAGTCGAATGGCTCAAGGAGTACATCGAGCGTCATTCGCAATTGCCCCAGCCGGTCATCTTGAGCGACTTCGACGAGTTGCACCGCCACTTCGCTGAGCCGATCGAGTTTCCCATACGTACCCTCATGTCCCATGGCCCCGATATGGGACAGCTGAACAGCTACGTTGCTGAGTTCCAACGATACGGAGTTCATCTACATGTGAAGGAGTTCGTGGTGGGAGACGTGTTCAAGGAAATCGAGGGTTCAACAATCGTCAACAAGGCTCAAGTCGAGCGATCGTTCAACGTCGTGAGGGAAAGGTTCGATGACGACTCAGCGCAAGCCTTGGTTCGGTTGGCGGAGCACGTTGCCTCTAGTGGTAGCCGTGAGGCAGCGGAGTTGTTCGCAGTCTTCAACGAGGAACTTGATCGGGCGGAGCCACGTCAAAACGTGCTGCGCCGCTTGTGGAATGGATTGACAGACGCACTTCCGTCGATCTCGGGCATGGCGGACGTCGCCGCGAAGGTGACGAATATCGTTGGTTGAAAACCTACCGGGACTGTCGACAAGGAGCAGTCCCAAGGCGCGGCTTGGCGCCCCCCGCCTGGCCTGGAGGGAGCGCCTCCGCCGCCTTCGCCAGTGGGAGGAAGCCGGCCGGCGCTGACGGCTGCGGGGTAGCGGGAGGAGTTCCGGATCGGTGAGGGATGGGTAGGGCTGCCGCCGTGAATGACGACCGTGCCACCATCCTCGTAGACGTCGACGGCACGCTCGTCGACACCAACTACTTCCACGCCGTCGCGTGGTGGCGGGCCTTCCGGGACATCGGGGAGGCGGTGCCGATGAGCAAGATCCACCCGTTGATCGGGATGGGATCCGACCAGCTCGTGCACCGGCTCATCGGGCGCGAGAGCGAAGAGGCGAGCGATGCCCACTCCCGGCACTACGAACCGTTCAAGAAGGAGATAATCGCCTTCCCGAAGGCCGCCGACTTTCTGGCCGAGCTGTCCAGCCGTGGCGCAAGGGTCGTGCTGGCCACGTCCTCCGACGAGGAGGACCTGAAGCGGCTGCGGGAGGCTGTCGGCGCTGACGATTCAATCGATGACGCCATATCGAAGGGTGACGTGGAGCAGAGCAAACCGTCGCCTGACATCTTCGAGGCTGCCTTGAAGCGCTTCGACGTCGATCCGGCCCGGGCCCTCGTCGTGGGCGACACGCCCTGGGACGTCGAGGCCGCCGGCAAGCTGGACCTCAGGACGGTGTGCGTCCTCACAGGTGGCGCCACCCGTGAACAGCTGGACGAAGCAGGGGCGGTCGCCGTGTACGAGGACGTGGCGGAGCTGCTGGCCAACCTGGACGTGAGCCCGCTGAGCAAGCTGTTGGACGGCTGAGGCCAAGCTTCGGCTTAGCCGACCGAATCGCGGCACGGAGTCTCCTGCTTCGGATGGCTCACATACCGGAGGGGGGTATCATGGTCGCGACGAGGCCCGAGGCGCCCCAGGGAGGAACCGAGCCATGGCACAGTCACGTGGATATACCGCCGGCAAGGACCAGCTCTCCGCCCGGCTGGCCCGTATCGAGGGGCAGGTGCGGGGGGTCGCCCGGATGGTGGAGGAGGACCGGTACTGCATCGACATCCTCACCCAGATCAACGCCGTCAGGGCCGCTCTGGACAAGGTGGCGCTGGGGCTGCTCGACGGCCACGCCCGCCACTGCCTGCTCGGGGGTGCCGGCGGCGGGCCCACCGATCCCGAGGAACAGGTGCAGGAGCTGATGGGGGCGGTCGGGCGGATGCTCTCCCGCTGAGACCAGGCCGTTGATCCGACCGGCGCGTCAACGCGGCTGAGCCGTTACCTTCGTCCGCGAAAGCCGGGCCGCCCGGACAGTTGCTCCCCCCTCGCCTGGACGGCGATCAGAGGGTGCACCCGCCGGTGTCGACGGCGGCACCCGCACTCTGCGCCTGGCGCAACCGGCGCTCGACCTCGTGGCCCCGGATGGCGAAGCCAACGTCGTCGTGCCATGCCGAGCGCGAGAAGATGACGCCGATCACGCCGCCCGCCGGCGTCACCAGAGGCCCCCCGGAGTTGCCCGGCCTCACAGCCGCCCGCAGCTCGTAGACAGGCCGCTTGGCCAGGCCCCGGCTGTAGATGTCGCGCCCCACGGCGTCGTAGCCGGCAGTCACCACGGCCGGGCTGGCGTTGAGCGGGCCACCGGCGGGGAACCCGATGGCTGCCGCCGTCGTACCCCTCGGCTGCTCGCCCGAGGAGGAGCCCGATGTCGAGCAGGTTCAAAGGGGTGGGGCGACCTACTGCCACGTAGCGACCGTACACGTGCCTCCCGAGCCGATCAGGCCCGCCCCCCGGCTCCTCCCCCGGTCAGGGGCGCTGCATCCCGAAGCTGTAGGTGCCGGACCCGCTGTAGGACTCCACCAGCCACTGGTAGTAGCCCGAGGTGCCGTTGTAGACCACGTCCTCCGTCGAGCTGGCGGTGGTACCGCTGGCCACTGTGGTCCAGAAGGAGCCGTTCCACTTCAAGAGGCGGATGTCGAAGTCGGTGCCCGATGCGCCGCGGAGGCAGCCCTTGAAGGTCCCGCCGGCGCTGTTGAAGTACGTGCCGTTGGGATGGATGTCGTAGTCGCCGGCGCCTGAGAGCGAGCCGGTGGCCGACTCGGGGAGACCGCAGCCGGTGACCGGGTCAGGCGTCGGCGCCGGGGTGGGAGTCGTCGTGGTACCGAGGCGGGAGTGCAGCAGCCGGTTCGGCGACCCGCTGCCGGCGCTGGCGACCACGTTGGTGGTGGTGGCGTTCACGACCGAGTCACGCACGGCCGTGGTGGTGGCCGAAGGGTTGGCCTGCAGGTAGAGGGCGGCGACGCCGGCCACATGGGGCGCGGCCATGGACGTTCCGCTGATGGTGGCGGTGGCGCTGTCGCTGCTGTACCACGAGGACGTGATGGACGAGCCGGGGGCGAAGAGATCGAGGCACGTGCCGTAGTTGGAGAACGACGAGCGGTAGTCGGAGGAGGTGGTGGAACCCACGGTCAACGCGGCGCCGACCCGGGCGGGCGAGTAGTAGCAGGCGTTGGCGTTCTCGTTGCCCGCGGCGACGGCGTAGCTGACGCCGTCGGCGATGGAGTTGGACACCGCGCTGTCCAGCGAGCTGGAGGCGCCGCCGCCGAGGCTCATGTTGGCCACCGCCGGCTGGCCGGCCTGATGGTTCGAGGTGACCCAGTTCACCCCGGCGATGACGCCCGAGGTGGTGCCGGACCCGTTACAACCGAGCACGCGCACGGCCACGAGCGACACCTGCTTGGCCACGCCGTAGGTGGAACCGCCGATGGAGCCGGCCACGTGGGTGCCGTGACCGTTGCAGTCCGTGGTGCCCCGGCCGTCGTTGACGGCGGTGTAGCCGGGGACGGCTCGGTTGCCGAACTGGGTGTGGGTGGACCGGATGCCGGTGTCGATGACGTAGGCCTTCACGCCGGCGCCGGTGGCGTCGTAGGTGTAGCTGCCGTTGAGCGGCAGTCCCCGCTGGTCGGAGCGGTCGAGGCCCCAGGTGACGCCGGTCTGGGTGTCGTCGGCCCGGGCCACCGCGTCAGCCTCGATGTAGTCCACGTGGGGGTTGCGACGGGCGCCGTCCAGGGCGTTGGGCGGCAGGGTGGCGGCAAAGCCGGAGAGGGCGTCGCCGTACTCGAAGTGGACCCGGCCACCCCGGCGTTCGGCGTCGTTGCGGGCCGAGCTCACCTCTGCCCGCGGGCTGCCCTTGCGGAAGACGACGATGTAGCGGCCCTCGATGGCGTCGGGCCGGTCGGTGCCCACCACCTCGGCCGGGCGTCGGCCCTGGCCGGGTGCCTCGCCCGGGTCGGCGCCGGCCCCGGCCGTGGCCGTGCCCAGTGCGGTGACAACGGTCAGGAAACCGATCGCCGCTCGGGCACGGCCATGCTTGCGGGTGGGCATAGTTGGTCTCTCTCCTCGTGATCGCTGGGAGCGAGGCCGTACAACCGCCGAGACCCCGCCGCTGCCGTAACTGTCCTCCCAACAGCGGCCCACCACTGATATTCCGAATCAGGAGCAATTCCGGAAAATCTTCAGATTCTCTGGGCCTCGGCGGAGCGGCTACTTCGTCCCGGACGCCACGAGAAGCTCGCACGGGCCGTGGAAGCCGCCGGCCGACTCGAAGCGGGAGAGCGCCTCCTCGATCTCCACCCAGACGCTGTCCCGCTCCACTTCAGGGAGAGCGGCGAGCATCTGGTGGAGGGCACCGAAAGACTCGCGCTCGAAGCGCACGCACTCAGCGGCATCGCGGAGCACGAGCGGGGAGGGCACCACGTCGACCTGCACGTCGCGGAACCCGGCCGTGGTGAGGGCCGCCTCGAGCACGCCGGGGGCGCCCAGGCTGAACGGGCCGGGCTGGCCGGGCTGGGGCGCCGGCAGCTGGGCCCGCTGGCGGATGATCGAGACCGGGATGGAGAAGAACTCGTTCCGGTCGGGGGTCGAGTACACGACGGCGGCGATACGGCCACCGGCCCGCAGGGCTCGCCGCATCCCGGTGAGGGCCTGCTGCTGGTCCGGGAAGTAGATGAGGCCGACCCTGGAGATCACGGCGTCGAAGGAGCCCTCCGGCAGTTGGTCGAGTGCCTCGCCGTCGGCCTCGAGGGTCTCGACGTTGGTGAGCCCGTGCTCGGCCGCCTCCTTGGCCGCGTAGGTGAGGATCGTCGGGGAGATGTCGGTGGCGACCACCCTCCCCTCGGTCCCGGCCCGGCGAGCGGCGGCGATGGTCTGGCCGCCGGCGCCGGCGGCGACGTCGAGCACCCGACTGCCCACTCCGATCCCCGCGGCGTCGAGCATCCGTTCCGTCGCCGCGCCCAGCCACTCCTCCAGGGTTGGCCCCCACCGATGCCAGGCGTCGGCGGCGTCCTCCCACTGCTGCCTCGTGGTCACCTTGTACTGGACCGGGTCGAATCCCATCGTCTTTCCTCCTTGTTGTCCTGGTTGTCGAATGCCTTCGACCTGAAGGCGACAGATCGGGTGGCCGAACCGGAAGATCCCTTCTGGCACATCGCCAGATCGCCGTGGCGCCGGACGCGAGACAATGGCGGCGTGACGGAGAACGCCACCCACCCTCGGCTCGTCGGGCGGGACCAGCCGCTGGCCCGCCTGCACCAGGCGCTGGACCGCTCGGCCGCGGGCGCCCGCCAGGTGGTCGTCGTAACGGGCGAGTCCGGGATCGGCAAGACGAGCCTTGTCCGGGCCGCATCCGAGGAGCGCGACCCGGTGGCGTGGGGCACCTGCATCGACGACACCGGCGCGCCGGGCTATTGGCCGTGGTCGCGGGTGCTCGACGACCTGGCCCGCAGCGTCGGCGTCGACCGGGCCCGGGACCTGGCCGGCGACGACGGGCCGCTCCTGGCGATCATCGCGCCCCTCTTCGGTTCGGCCCGAACCAGTGAGGCTTCGGGCCGGGAGCGGCTGCTGCTCATGGACGCCGTCACCCGCTGGGTCGAACAGGTGGCGCAGATCGCCCCCGTCGTCGTGGTGCTCGACGACCTGCAATGGGCGGACGACTCGTCGCTGGCCCTGCTCGACTTCGTGGCCCGGGCGCCCCGACAGGTCCCGCTCTGCGTCGTCGGCTCGTACCGGGATCGGGAGCTGAGCCCCACCGCCCGAGACCGCCTCGCCGACCTGGTGGTGCGGGCCGAGCACATCGAGCTCCGTGGCCTCGATCGGGACGCCGTCGAGGAGCTCGTGGCGAGCGTGGCCGGACCGGTGTCGCCGGCGGTGGTCGAGCGGCTCCACCGGCGGGCCGGCGGTCATCCCGTCTTCACCCGCGAGCTGGCGCTGCTGGGGGCGGACCAGCCGGCCCAGCTGGCGCCGAGCGCTGTGCGCGACGCCATCGAGCGGCGGGTCCGGCGCCTGCCCGAGTCCACCCAACGGGCGTTGGAGGTGAGCGCGCTGGTGGGCAACGAGGTCTACCCCGACGTGGTCGCCAACGTCCTCGACACCTCGGTTGCCTCGGTCCAAGCGGCCTGCGCCGTCGCCGTGGAGCACGGTGTCCTGACCGCCGCCTCCCGCGGCCGCGCACGCTTCGCCCACGACCTTTACCGCGAGACGCTGGCCGCCTCGGTCAGTGCCGACCAACGGCCTCATTGGCATCAGGCCATCGGTGTGGCCCTGGAAGCGAGAGCCGGGCGGGGCGACGACGTCGAGCCGGCCGACCTGGCCCACCATTTCGCCGCCGCCATTGCCGCCGACGGCTCCGAGCGGGCCGGGCGGTGGGCTCTCGCCGCCGCGGCACGTGAGCACCAGTCGCTGGCCTTCGCCGAGGCCGCCGGACATCTGAGACGGTGGCGATCCGCGGTGGCCGACGCCGGGGTGGCTGTCGACGACGAACTGCTTCTCGACGTCCTTCTGGCCGAAGCCGGCGCACTCGCACGCGCCGGGGACGTTCTCGACGCCCGGGGCCTGCTCCGGTTCGCCCGCGAGGTGGCCACCCGCAACGGGCCCGGCGAAAGGGTGGCCGCCGTGGCACTGGCGGTGGCCGAGCTCGGGGCGCAGTTCTCGGCGCGGCGGGACGACGTCGTGCGCGAGCTGGAGCAGGCTCTTTCGTCGACGGCACTGTCTCCGGCCATCGAGGCCCGATTGACGGCCACTCTGGCCCGGGAGCTCCAGCATTCCGTAGCCGCCGACCGCCCGCGGGCACAACCGCTCAGCGAGCGGGCCCTGGAGCTGGGGCGGGCGGCTGCTGACCCGGCCACGCTGGTGTCCTGCCTTCTCGCCCGCCACGACGTGCTCTGGACACCCGGGCAGGGGGCGGCGCGCGTCGACATCGCCAGGGAGATCGTCGATGTGGCGGAACGATCGGGGGACGACGAGCGTCGGGCAGAGGGTTTCCTGCTTCTCGCCAATGCCCTGCTGGAGGAGGGCTCGTCCGCCTTTCGGCCGGCCCTGGACGAGTTCCTGGCGCTCACCGACAGCCTCGGCCAGCCCCGTCACCGCTACACGGCCGAGACCCGCCGAGCCGCCCTTGCCCTTCTCGTTGGTGACTTCGACGAGGCAGAGGCACGCATCGAGGCGGCGGCTGCCGTGGGTGAGCGGATCCGTGAGCCCGACACTCACAACGTTCGTATGTCCCAGCGACTCGAGCTGGTGCGGGCGCAAACCGTTCCCGAGGACCTGGTCCGTTTCGCCGACGACGCGGTCGCCCACTGGACGGGCGCGCCCGTCCATGCCCACGCCGTGGCCGCCGGGTTCCGGGCTCGCGCTGGTGACGTGGACGGTGCCCGCCGCCACGTGAACATGGTCATGGATCTCGGCACCTGGCGCGCCGACCGGTCCTACCTGTGGTCGGTGCTCGTACGCGAGCTCGCCATGGCGGCTATGGCCCTCTGGGGCACCGACCTGTGCGAGGAGCTGCTCGCCGACCTCGCCCCTCTGGGAGCGTCGTGCGGTGTGAACGGCGCCGTCGTCGCCTTCGCCGGCAGCCATGCCCATACCACCGGCATGTTGATGACAGCCCTGGGTCGCGATGGGCGGGCCGCCCTCGACCAGGCCGGCGCCACCTACGAACGACTCGGCGCGCCGGGCTGGGCCGCCGAGATCGAACGTCTTGGTGCCGGGCCGGTGCGAGTCGGAGGTGCGCCCGAGGGCCGGTCGATGCGCCGCCACGGCCGCATCTGGCACATCGTCTACGACGGCCAGCAGGCGACGGTCCCTCATTCGAAGGGCATGGCCGACCTGGCCCAGCTGCTCGGCCGGCCGGGCGAGGACATCCACGTGTTGGACCTGTACGGGTCAGTCGTTCAGTCCGGTGGAGCAGGAGAGATGGTGGACCGTCAGGCGCTCGCTTCATACCGCCGGCGCCTCAGTGACCTCGACGAGGAAGCCACCGAGGCCGAGTCACACAACGACATGGAACGACTGGCCCGCGTCGAGGACGAGCGAACCGCGCTGCTCGACGAGCTACGCCGGGTCTCCCGGCCCGGCCACGCCGCTCGCTCGTTCGCGACGTACCCAGCCGAGCGGGCCCGCAAGGCCGTCGCCGGCCGGCTGCGGGACGCCATCCGCAAGCTTGGTTATGAGATGCCGGCGCTGGCCACCCACCTCGACGCCACCGTCCTCACCGGCACCTTCTGCCGCTACCGCAGCACCGACACGAGGCCCTGGGTCATCGGGATCTCCGGCGACCACGACCAGACGGGATGATCCCAGCGCTACGAGCAGAGCCTCGGGTCGACCGGTTCGCTCTCCAGGGCGAGCACCCCGAACACGCACTCGTGGACGCGGTAGAGCGGCTCCGCTGCTACGAACCGCTGTAGTGCCTCGATGCCGAGGGCGAACTCGCGCAGGGCCAGCGAGCGCCTGGCGGGTTAGTGGTTGTCGAGATCGTGAGCAGCATCGGTCGCCTTCAGGGAGGGCAGGCGATGATGGACCATCACCGCCTCCCGCGCCCACCGAACAACGGCCGGTGGAGCAGCCGATCCGGGGCAACCGTCTATTTTGGCTAAAGGATTCGGCCCTTCGTGCCGATCCGCGGCTCATGAGACTGCGAACCTTTGCCTCAGCAGCACTAGCGATAGCCCTCAGCCTCGGCACCGTCGGGCCGAGCCTGGCCCAGCCCGCCGACAAGCCGAGCGGGGCCAGGTCAGCTGAGAAGGCCAAGCCGGCCAGGGCCGAGGCCAAGCAGAGGCGCGAGGAGGCCAAGGCCCGCAAGGCGGAGGGCCAGGCCCGGCGCAAGGCCCGGTTCGTGGCCGTGGGAATGGTGTCCGATGTCTCCGCCGCCAGCATCACCCTGGTCGTCAAGGGCGGATCGAGCCGTCAGCTCCGGGGCAAGACCCAGAGCTTCGCGGTGCCGGCCGATGCCAATGTCATGCGCAACGGTCAGAAGGTGCCCCTGAGCGCCATCCAGAAGGGTGACAAGGCCATGGTGAAGGGCGCCAAGACGGGCGACACCTACACGGCCAGGAAGGTGCGGGCGCAGTCCCGGGAGCCGAAGCCGGCCTCGTAGCCGACGGGGGATCACTGGTCATGCGTCGCGGGTCAGCGGTGTTCGGGGTTGGGGAAGTCGAACCGGCACCCTGCGTCCCATTCGGAACGTTGGTTGCCGTGGGCCGGGATCCCGCCGGCGTCGGTGAGCATGCGGGCGAGGTGGAGCAGGTTCCAGGTCATGAAGGTGGTGTTGCGGTTGGTGAAGTCGTTCTCAGGGCCCCCTGACCCGTCATCCAGGTACGACGGCCCCGGCCCTGCTTCACCGATCCAGCCGGCGTCGGCCTGGGGCGGGATGACATAGCCGAGGTGCTGCAGTGAGTAGAGGATGTTCATGGCGCAGTGCTTCACGCCGTCCTCGTTGCCGGTGACCAGGCACCCACCGACGCCTCCGTAGTAGGCGTACTGGCCGGCGTCGTTGAGGAGATGGCTGTTGCCGTAGAGGCGTTCGATCACCTGAGTGCACACGGACGACTTCTCGCCGAGCCAGATCGGCGTGCACAGCACGAGGATGTGCGCGGCCTGCACCTGCTCGAAGATGGCGGGCCACTCGTCGCGCTCCCATCCATGGTCGGTCATGTCAGGCCACACGCCGGTGGCGATGTCGTGATCGACGGCCCGCAGGACATCGACGGTGACGCCCTGGCGGCGCATGATCTCCATCGAGATGTCGGCCAGCCCCTGGGTGTGCGACTGCTCCGGTGATCTCTTCAGCGTGCAGTTGACGAAAAGGGCGCGCAGGTCGCTGAAGTCCCACCGGGTCTGGCGGCACAGCTCTTCCTGCTTCGGCGTCAGCTCCGTCATCGGCTCGGGCTCCTCTCATCGAACACCGGCTGTCGATCAACGCTACGTGTCGCCGCCCGCGACGGCGCGAAAATGACACCGTGCAGGTGGAGATCACGCTCCTCGGTGGCTTTGGCGTCACCGTCGACGGATCTCCCGTGGACGGCGGTGCCTGGAGGAGCCGGCGGGCCACCCAGCTCGTCGCACTGCTCGCCCTGGCGCCGAACCGGCGACTGGCGACGGAGCAGGTGATGGACATCTTGTGGCCGGATCTGACTCCCGAGGCCGCTCGGGCCAACCTCCACAAGACGGCGACGCTCGCCCGCCAGGCCCTAGGCTCCAAGGACTCCGTGGTCCTGCGGGGCGACACCGTAAACCTGTGGCCGTCGGCTGAGGTGACCGTCGACGTGGTGGAGCTCGAGAGGGCGGCCCGGCGCGCGCTGGCGTCCGGCGAACGACGAGGGTGTGCCGAGGTGGCCCGTCGGTACCGTGGCGAGCTCTTGCCCGACGAGCGCTACGAGGAGTGGACGATCACCCGCCGGGATCAGCTCCAGATGCTGTACCTCGATCTGCTGCGGGCCGGCGCTCTCTGGGACGAGCTGGTTGCTGCGGACCCGACCGACGAGGCCGCCCACCGCGAGTTGATGACGGCGCACGTGAAGGCCGGGCGCCTCGATGCGGCGATCCGCCAGTTCCAGCGCCTACGCACGATTCTCGCCCGCGAGCTGGGAGTGACGCCGAGCCCGCAGACACTCACGCTCTACCGGGAGATCGTGGGCACGGCCACGGCTGGACGGGGTCGTCCCGGGCTGGTCGGACGCGAGCAGGAACTGTTGCGAGCGCGGGCGGCGTTGCGCCGCGCCGCCGAGGGCCGGCCGGCGGCGATCTTCGTCACCGGCCGCGCCGGCATCGGAAAGACCCGGTTGTGCGAGGAGCTCGTCGAGCAGGCCCTGGACGAAGAGTGGTTCGTTCTTCGGGCCACCGGCCGTGAGCAGACGCAGTCGGTCCCCTACTGGCCCCTGGTCGAGGCCATCCAGGGTGTGATGATGGACCGGCCTTACCTGGCCAACGCCCTCGGTGATCCTGAGAGGGGTCTTCTGGCCCGCCTCACCGGTCTCGCGACCGATCACGAGAGTGAACCTGTCCACCGTCACGCCGTCCTCCACCTCGTCTCCCAGGTGGTCGCCGCGACGAGAGCTTCCAGAACGATGCTGTTCCTCGACGACCTGCAGTACGTCGACGAGGACACCGTCGCCCTCGCGGAGGTGATGTCCAGCGCGCCGGCGCCGCGAGGCCTGGTGTTCCTCGCCGCCAGTCGACCGGGGATCGATGGCCACGGCTCCTCCATCACCAGCGCCATGATTGCCCGCGGCGTCGGCGTGGAGGTCCGGTTGGGCGCCCTCACCCGTTCCGAGACCGAGGCAGTGGTCGCCGACGCGCTCAACCGGCCTCCGTCCGATCTCGAGTTGGACATGGCCTGGCAGCTGAGCGATGGGAACCCCTTCTTCGTGCTCGAGCTGGCAGCCGCTTTCAACTCCGGTCACGCGGCCAGGACCACCGGCGCGTACGGGGCCGTCGACACGAGGCTGGAACGGTTGCCGCCGCCGGTGCGGGAGTCGCTTCGTTCCGTCGCCGTCGTTGCCCATCAGTTCACCGCCGACGAGTTCGCGGCCCTCTCCACCCTCGACGCCGACGAGGCCCTCGGGTACCTCGACATTGCGATGTCGGCCGGAGTCGTGGCTCGTCAAGGGAGCAGCTACCGCTTCCGGCACGATCTCGTTCGTGACCGTTTGACCGAGACGGTGACCGAGCCGGAACGGGCTGCCGCTCATGCGGCCGCCGCCGACCGGCTGGTGGATCTGGGGATCCCACCGGCGCGGGTGGCCCACCACCTGTTGGCCGCCGGTCGGGAAGACGACGCCCTGCCGTGGTTGGCAACGGCCGCCAGAGAGGCCATAGGAGTGGGCGCCTACGCCGACGCCCTGCTCGCCGCCGAGCGTGCACTGGCGATCAACCCACACGATCCGGCCTTGCTCGCCCTCCGCGCCGACGCCATGAACGGTCTGGGGGACCCCGGCGCGCCGGCTGCCTACTCGCTGGCCATGGCGGTGTCTGCGGGCCCACATCGGGCATCGCTGGCCGTCCGGCGGGCCAAGGCGCTCATCCTCGCGGGCGACGTTCCCGCGGCGACTGACACCCTCGCCACCGTCGGCTCCGTCCCCGCATCGTTGCTCGGCCAGCTCGAGGTTGCTCGTGGTCTCGCTCACTGGTGCACCGGCGCCCTAGACGAGGCCGAGCAGGCAGGACAGCGGGCGAAGCAGCTCGCCGAGGAGACGGGGAACGTCCGCGACTTCGTCGACGCCACGATGGTGCTGGCGATGGTCGCCCATGAGCGGGGGGTATGGCCCCAGCGGGTGTCGCTGGACCTGCTGGACCTGCACGTCCGGCCCGACCTCGCCGCGGTGGTCATCGACGCCCACCTCTGCGTCGCCGAGTCCTATCTCTACGGCGGTGTCCCGTACCCGGAGGTCATCGAGTTCGCGCTGGACCTGCAACGACAGGCGGCTGCCGCTGGGTCACCCCGTGCCGACGCGTTCGCCACAACCCTGCTAGGTGAGGCTCACCTCTTGATGGGCGATACCGGAGCGGCCACCGCTCACCTGCGCTCGGCGGTGGAGCAGCATCGGCGGGTGGGCATCCTCTGCGGCGAGGCGCTCAGCCTGCAGCGGCTCGCTCAGGCCCGGGTGGCCGAGGGAGACGCCGAGGAGGCCAGAACGGCCTTGTCGGCCGCGCTGCTCGCGGCGCGCAGCTCACCGGTCGGTACACGGCACCTCCTCGACCGAGTCCACGGCACGTTGATCCGATCAGCCTCCGATCCCGCCGCGGCCATCACCGCGGTCGACGAGGCGGCCCGTGCCGTTCGGGGGCCCTTCGAGACCTGTCCGCCATGCTCGATCAACCTCACCGTCCCCGCGGCCATCGCCTGCGCCGGCGCCGGTGATCTGCCTCGGGCGACCGCCTACCTCGGCGGGGCCGAGCAGGTCGCAGCCGCCTTCTATCCGCACGGAGGATGGCAGGCGGCGCTGGACGAGGTCCGGGCCCACGTGGAGTTGGCCAAAGGCGACGTGGAGGGGGCCGTGAGGCTGCTTCGGGCCGCGGTCGAAGCCTTCGAACAGTTCGGCCAGCGCCTCGACGAAGTGCGCTGCCGCCAGCAGCTCGACGCCATCACCGCCGCGGAGGTGGCCGGGAAGGTTTGAGGAAGGTCCACTCCTTACAGTCCCGCTCGGGACCGGATGGGCCCCTTCAGACAAAGGAGAAACAGATGCCCCTGTTCATGGACGTTCACCACAAGCTTCCCGAGGGAGCGACCGCCAAGGACGTGAGCGACGCCCACATGGCCGACCTGCGGGTCCAGGAGAAGTTCGCGGTGAACTACATCAACTACTGGCTCGACGACAAGAGCGGCAAGGTGTTCTGCCTCGTCGACGCCCCCGACGCCCAAGCAGCCGAGGCCTGCCACCGCGAGGCCCATGGGCTCACCGCCGACGAGATCTACGAAGTGGTCCAGGGATAGACGAGCCCGCGTTCCGGGTGCACCCAGCGGGCTGATCTCCGGCTGACCCGCGGGGTGCACCCGGAACTACCAATCAGGCGAGCTCGAAGCGATCAAGGTTCATCACCTTGTCCCACGCAGCCACGAAGTCGTTCACGAACTTCTCCTTCGCGTCGCTGCACGCATAGACCTCCGAGACAGCCCGGAGCTGGGAGTTCGAGCCGAAGACGAGATCCACGGCGGTGGCGGTCCACTTGTCATCGCCCGTGGCCCGGTCGCGACCCTCGTACACGTTCTCAGCCGAGGCGGACACCTTCCACTCCGCGCCCATGTCGAGCAGGTTCACGAAGAAGTCGTTGGTGAGGCTCTCCGGCTGGTCGGTGAAGACGCCGTGCGGGGTGCGCCCGAAGTTGGCGTTCAGGGCGCGCATGCCGCCGATGAGCACCGTCATCTCGGGAGCGGTGAGGGTCAACATGTTGGCCCGGTCCAGCAGCAGGGTCTCCGGGGACAACTTCTCGCCGGGCCGGAGGTAGTTGCGGAACCCGTCGGCCGTCGGCTCGAGGACGGCGAACGACTCCGCGTCCGTCTGCTCCTGCGAGGCGTCGGTGCGCCCCGGCGTGAACGGGACGGTGACGTCCTGCCCCGCGTTCTTCGCCGCCTGCTCGACGGCCGCGCAACCGCTCAGGACGATCAGGTCGGCGAGGGAGATTCGCTTTCCTCCGGACTGCGAGCTGTTGAACTCCTGCTGGACCTGCTCCAGGGTCTGCAGCACCTCGGCCAGTTGGCCCGGCTCGTTGACCTCCCAGTCCCTCTGCGGAGCCAGGCGAACCCGTGCCCCGTTGGCGCCGCCCCGCTTGTCGGTGAAGCGGAAGGTGGACGCCGACGCCCAGGCGGTGGAGACCAGCTGGGAGATGGAGAATCCCGATGCGAGGATCTTGGCCTTGAGGGCAGCGGCGTCCTCGTCGCCGATCAGCTCATGATCGACCTCGGGGACCGGGTCCTGCCACAGCTGCGGCTCCGGGACCCACGGCCCCAGGTAGCGCCGGACGGGGCCCATGTCGCGGTGCAACAGCTTGTACCAGGCCTTGGCGAAGGCTTCGGCGAGCTGGTCCGGGTTCTCGTGGAAGCGCTTGGCGATCGGCGCATAGATCGGGTCCATCTTCAGCGCCAGGTCGCTCGTCAACATCATGGGGGCGTGCCGCTTGGACGGGTCGTGGGCATCCGGCACGGTGTCCTTGGCCTCGGGGTTCGTCGGCGTCCACTGCTTGGCACCGGCGGGGCTCGTCGTCAGCTCCCAGTCGTAGTTGAACAGGTTGTCGAAGTAGCCGTTGTCCCACCTGGTCGGCTCGTTGGTCCAGGCGCCCTCGAGCCCGCTGGTGATGGTGTCGGCACCCTTGCCGCTGCCGAACGCGTTCCTCCACCCGATGCCCTGGTGCTCGACGGGGCAGCCCTCAGGCTCGAGGCCGACCAGGTCGGAGTCGCCCGCGCCGTGGCACTTGCCGAAGGTGTGGCCGCCGGCGATGAGGGCGACCGTCTCCTCGTCGTTCATCGCCATACGGCGGAAGGTCTCCCGGATGTCCCTGGCCGACGCCAGCGGGTCGGGGTTGCCGTTGGGACCCTCCGGGTTCACGTAGATCAGGCCCATCTGCACCGCCCCGAAGGGACCGGTGAGCTCCCGGTCGCCGCTGTAGCGCTCGTCCCCGAGCCACGTGTCCTCAGGTCCCCAGAAGATCTCCTCGGGCTCCCAGATGTCCTCTCGCCCGAAGCCGAAGCCGAAGGTCTTGAACCCCATCGACTCCATGGCACAGTTGCCGGCGAACACGATCAGATCGCCCCACGAGATCTTGCGGCCGTACTTCTGCTTGACCGGCCAGAGCAGCCGGCGGGCCTTGTCGAGGTTGGCGTTGTCGGGCCAGCTGTTGAGGGGGGCAAAGCGCTGGTCGCCGCTGCCGCCACCGCCCCGGCCGTCGGCGATGCGGTAGGTGCCGGCGGCGTGCCACGTCATCCGGATGAAGAGCGGCCCGTAGTGGCCGTAGTCGGCCGGCCACCAGTCCTGCGACGTCGTCATCACCTCGAAGATGTCCTGCTTCAGCGCGTCGAGATCGAGGGTCTTGAACTCCTCTGCGTAGTCGAAGTCCTCGCCCATCGGGTCGGACAGGGGCGAGTGCTGGTGGAGAACCTGCAGGTTCAGCTGATTGGGCCACCAGTCCCGGTTCGACCTCGGCCGGCTCGGCTTGGGCTCCGGGGCGTCGATCGCCGGGTTTTCGCTCTCACTGCCGCGTTCAGACACGTCGGTTCTTCTCCTGTCTCGTTAGTTCCTTCTGACGACTGACTCCAAAGCTGCGCACTCGGGACCGGCCCGAGTAGATGACATCAGCTTCGTCCATCTCTGGACTACATCCAAATCTGGGTAGCAGTGCCCCTTCGAGCGGCATCTCCAACCGGGGCCTACCCCTCGTCTCCGCTTCGTAGGCCCTCTGATCCCCAACGAGCCGGTCGGGTATCTTCTCCGGTCCGCGAGGCTGAAATCGAAGATGGCTCATGTTGCAAACGCCCCTCTGTTCACTGCTCGGCATCAGGGTGCCAATCATCCAGGGCGCACTGGGCGGACCGTGGCCTCCCTCGGTAGGCCTGGCGGCGGCGGTATCGGGCGCGGGGGCACTCGGCACCTTGCCCACCGCGCTGCGCTCGCCGGAACAGGTGCGTGAGGACATCGCCGCGCTGCGGGACCGCACCGAGGGGCCCTATGCCGTCAACCACACCATGAAGCCGTTCGTCGAGGACGTCTTCGCCGAGATCGTGCGGGCATCACCGCCCGTCGTGTCGTTCGCCCTCGGATGCCGGGCCGACCTCATCGCACGCGTGCACGACGCCGGAGGCCTCTTCGTCCAGCAGGTCCACAGCCCCGCTCAGGCCGCGGAGGCCGTCGAGGCCGGCGCTGACGTGATCATCGCCCAAGGCGGCGAAGCGGGCGGCTTCGGCGGCGCCTGCAGCACCATGGTGCTCGTCCCCCAGGTGGTCGACGAGGTTGCCCCCGTTCCCGTCGTGGCCGCGGGCGGTATCGCCGACGGTCGGGGCCTCGCCGCGGCGCTGGCGCTCGGGGCACAGGGCGCCAACGTCGGAACCCGCTTCATCGCGTCGCAAGAGGCAGAACTGAGCGACGGGTACAAAGAGGCGGTGCTCGCCGCCGGGTCCGACGAGACGCTGCGGGCGGCGTTCATGAACGACCTCCTGCCACCCGCGTCGGAAGGCGCCTATGCCACGTCGCCGCGGGTGGTGCGAAACCCGTTCGTGGACGAGTGGCACGGGCGCGAGGACGCGGTGCGCCAGAACCGTGGTCCGCTGGGTGAACGGATGCGAGCCGCCATGGCCGACGGCACGGTTCACGAGCTCCTTGTGGTGACCGGTGAGGTGGCGGGATCGATCCGGGAGATACTGCCCGCGGCCGAGATCGTTCAGCGGATGGCCACCGAGGCGGAGGACGCCGTGCGGGCCATGGCCCACGTATGAATGAGCCAGCTGTTCACCGACTCGTCGGGAGATCCCGTTGACTGCCGTCGTTGGGTGACTGGGCTCAGACGGTGGCGCGCTGGTTGCGACGAGGCACACTGCCGATGAACCTCGCCCCCAGGGGGCCGGCGATGGCGGTGAGCAACACGAAAGCAGCGGCGAGGGCACCCAGGTCGGCGCCATCGTCGAGAGTCGCACCGATGCTGGCGATGACGATGGAGAACTCGCCTCTGGCCATCAAGGTCGCTCCCGCACGCAAGCGGCCCGCTCGTCCTACGCCAGCTCTGCCCGCGGCGATCCAGCCGGTGAGGAGCTTGGTGGAGAGGGCCACGGCTGCCAACGCAGCGGCCGGACCGAGCGCTCCGACCAGATCGCCGGGGCGGATCTGGAAGGAGAAGAACAAGAAGAACACCGCAGCGAAGAGATCGCGCAAGGGGCCGATCAACGCGCCGGCACGCTCCTGCACCGACCCCGACAAGGCCAGGCCGACGAGGAAGGCACCGATGGCTGCAGAGACGTCGAGTTGTTGAGCGAGGCCACCCACCAGAAGCGTCAGTCCGAAAACGGCAAGGAGCAGCGACTCGTCGCTTCCCCCCGCCAGAAGTGAGCTCAGGTGCCCGCCGTAGCGCAGCGCGATGCTCAAGATCACTGCCACTGCGGCTATGGCCACCCCCACGGTCACGACAGACCCCGCCAGGTCGCCTCCGGTCACCATCGCCCCCGCCACCGGCAGGAACACCGCCATGGCCAGGTCCTCGATGACGAGGAGGTTCAGGATCGCCGGCGTCTCACGATTGGCCAGTCGGTCCAGATCGGCCAGGACTTTGGAGATGATGCCCGAGGAGCTGACCCAGCAGACTCCCCCCAGGAGCACTGCCGCCGCCAGCTCCCAACCGAGCAAGATCCCAGCGAGAAAGCCGGGCGCGAAGTTGACGGCGCCGTCGACAACACCGGGTACAAGCCCGGTGCGCAGGCCGTGACGGAGCTCATCTGAGCTGTACTCCAGGCCAAGGGCCAGAAGCAGGAGGAGCACCCCTATCTCCGCGGCAGTGGATATGAACTCCGCGCTGACATCCAGTGGGGCGAAGCCCCCCTCCCCTACGGCCAGACCGGCCAGGAGATAGAAGGGAATGGCGGTGATGCCGAGGCGCCCGGCCAGCCGGGCAAGGCCAGCGAGGCCAACGGCTATGGCTCCGATCTCGATGAAGGTCAGCGCCGCGTCGGAGTCCGCCGCCGCGACGATCACGGCGCCAGAAGGTGGCGCAGCCGTGAAAGCCCGTCGGCGGTTCCCACAGACACCACCACGTCACCCGCGACGAAGCGAGTGTCCGGTCCGGGCGCGGGGATCGTCATGTCGCCACGGACGACCGCCACGATCGATGCTCCGGTCTGGGTGCGGAACTGGCCATCGGCGATGGTGCGGCCGTCGAACGGCGATCCGGCGGTGACCTTTACCCAGTCGATGGCGAGCCCCTCCACCTGTTGCTGCACGGCAACGAGTGCCTCGCTCACCTGGCTCACCCCCAGCACTTCGGCCAGGGTCCTGGTGTCACCGGGGCTCAGGTGGAGCACCGTGCTGCAGGCGTCCGGGTCGGCGCGGTCGTAGACCGCTATCTCCCGCCGTCCACCGCGATGGGTGAGAACGGCCAACCGCTCGCCCGTCTCGGTCGTGAACTCGTGGCGTACCCCTACTCCGGGTAGCAGGGTCTCTCGTACCTCAGGCATGGCTCATACTCGCACTTCTCCCTCTGGGGCCCTTGGCCACACCCCGAGGCGGATGAGCTACAGGATCGCGACGTGCCGAACGACGGCGAGTGTCTCGAGGAGGCAGCGCCCTGATGCTCGGCCGGTCCAGGTACAGGCTGTCGCCTTGGGCGCCGTACCGGACCCCTGCTGGGAGGACCGCCGGACTCGGCTGAGCTACCTCTGCCGTAGGTCAGCGGACGAAAAGGCGGCGGGTGGCAGCGGCCTAACGCGGCGCGGTGGCGAAGGTGACGTCGACGGTGGAGAACCCAAGGGCGCGCAGCATCGTCTCGAGCATGGCGCGGGTGTTCTCCTCCGCCCGCTCGGCCACGCCGCCGGACTTGGCCGCGGTGGCCAGCCTCTTCTCGGCCAGCAGGTACAGCTGGCGCTCGCTAGTGGGGCTGTCCGAGAACATCGACCCCACTCGGTCGAACAGGCCCCGGTCACGCGAGACCACTCGGCTGGCACCGGGGTCGACGCTTGGCTTCGACAGGCGGGCGGCGGGCAGCGAGATGTGGACGGCGTCCTTGTCGGCGGAGACCGAGATGGCTCCGTCGTCGAGCCCGGAGAAGTCCACCGAGGCGTCGACCGAGCCCGAAGCGACGAACAAGGTCCGTTCGCCCCGGATGAAGTCGGGAAGGAACCGAGCGTCTTTCTCCAGGTCCACTATCACCTGGAACTGACCGGTGGCCGCCTGGTACCGGCTGAGGTCCTCGAGGGCATGCAGCACCGCCGGCTGGGTGCGGTCCACCGACTCGGTCGTGAAGGGGTTGTGCAGGGACGGCAGCAGATCCAACAGACGGCCGGGGCCGAAGACAAGGAGGGCCACGACTGCTGCGGCGGTGACAGCACGCCACCGTCGGGGGCTCGGCTGTGTGACGGGATCCGCGGTGCGAGGCGCGGCCGACACTTCCTCTCGTTCAGGAGTCAGTACGGGCATACAACGAGTGTGGCACGGCCCCGAGCCAACGTGGGCGCGAGCCGCCTTGCGGAAGCTCTGTGAGTTACCCACGACCCAGCCTTGACTGAGTTACGGCGGCTGTTCTAAAGTAGACTCTCATAGTTGATAGAGAGTAGAAATCGCCATGACTCACGTCATAAGGGTCACACGGCTCCGGAGCCCCGTCCGATGAATGTCTCGGCAACACCAGGGTTAGGTGGGGGCGCGCGCACATTCCCAGTGCGGCCCGTCGACCCACTCATGCCCGACAGCGAAGATGAGTGTGCTTCCCCGCACCTCCGCGTCGTTGCAGACCACCAGGCGGTGGACCTGGACGCGGCAGCCCGTGCGGTCAGCGATCTGCTCATAGCCCTCGGCCAGGACCCGGACTCGCAGCACCTGGTGGACACCCCTCGACGGGTGGCTGCGGCTTACGCCGAGCTGCTGAGCTCCGAGCCGTTCGCCCTGACGACCTTCGCCAACGACGAGGGCTACGACGAGCTGGTGGTGGCCAGGAACATCCCGGTCCACTCCCTGTGCCAGCACCACCTGCTTCCCTTCCGGGGCGTCGCCCACGTCGGCTACCTGCCGGGCGACCGGATCCTCGGTATTTCCAAGCTGGCCCGAGTGGTGGAGCTGTTCGCTCGGCGCCTGCAGGTGCAGGAAAGGCTGACCAAACAGGTGGCCGACTGGATCGAGGACAACCTGGCCCCCAAGGGAGTGGGTGTCGTGATCGAAGCTGAGCACCTGTGCATGTCGATTCGGGGAGCACGAGCGCACGGCGGCGACACCGTCACCTCAGCCCTCCACGGCCTGCTTCGCACCGATGCCCGTTCCCGCCACGAGTTTCTTGCGATGACGGGGTGCGGGCGTTGAAACGTTCCCAGCGACCAGGAAGGAGCAGTTCATGAGGAAGTTCTCGGTTCGCCCGTCGCTCACCATCCGGGGGCGCAAGTTCAAGGGCCTGCGGGGCTGGGCCGGCAAACCCCTTCACCCCCCTCTGACGGACTTCCCCGTCGCCGCCTACATCTTCGCCGCCGTCTTCGACGTCATCTCGGTCGTCGGGGGCTCCGACAAGTCCTGGGCCCGTGACTTCTGGCACGCAGGCACGTACACCTTCATCGGCGGTGCGGCGGTGTCGGTGCTGGCCGCGCTGACGGGGTTCTGGGACTGGTGGAAGTCCTCCGAGCCGGGGACGCAGGCTCGGCGCACCATCAACACCCACGCCTGGATCATGATCGCCGTTACGGTCCTGGCCCTCGTGGACATCGCTTGGCGGTTGAGCGGCTACAACAGCGAGGCATCCACGCCTGCGGGCGTACTGGCGCTGTCGGTTGTCGTCGCCGCCATGGTATCGCTGGGATCGGTCTACGGGGGCAGCCTCGTCTACGACTACGGGTTCAACGTGGAGACCTCCGGTGACCATCCGGTGTGGCACAAGTCGGAGACCGACGTCTTCCCAGGGCACCACGACTGACGAGCGACACGGTGATGAAGCTGGATCGGCGTCCCTGCCGCTGGACATGGGCGTCGGTGGACCTCAGCCATGATCTGCAGCGCCGCGGTTTGGTAGATCTGCGTGGCGTCTCATGGACACAAGCTGACGGCCAGCACCGATACGTCGTCGTCTCGAGGTTCGCGTAGGCAGACCTCCAGGACATGGTCGCAGAGGGCCTCCAGATCGGCTGGACCGTTGGCGACGGCCCGTCGAAGCTGCTGAAGGCCTTCTGTCATGGACGTGTCACGACTCTGGACCAGTCCTGCGGTGAACAGGAGAAGAACCGATCCGGGAACGAGACGGACCTCGGCGTCCGGCTTCGGCCCACCGCCAAGAACGCCGAGCAGGCCCGACAGCCCACCACCCAGGAACTCGGCGGCCCCCGGGGAGGTCAGCAGGAGCGGCGGGCACTGCCCGGCGTTGCTGAACACCACCTCGCCACTGCCGGCGTCCACGCTGGCGTAGGCGAGGGTGGTCTCCTCGATCTTGTCCGTCCCGCCCACGAGCTGATCGAGAAGCTGAATGAGCCGCGACGGCCTGTACCCGTCGATGAGCGCGAGAACCCGCACGGCGGACCGCAGCTGGGCGACCTGCGACGCCGCTTGGACGCCGCGGCCAACGACATCTCCGATGACAAGTCCCGTCCCCTGCGGCAAGGGGATCACGTCGTACCAGTTGCCAGTGGTCCGCAAGGCCCTGCCCGCCGGAAAGAACCGCCCGGCGACGGCGAGGCCGGGAGTGGCGGGCAGACAGCTTCCCAGCTTTTCCAGCCCTCACCTGGTCGTGGGCGGCGGCGTAATCGAACAGTTGGTCGATCCCGGGAGGAGCTTGTGACGCTGGGTTCGCCATCCGTCGAGTCCCGCTACCGGGCGCGGGCGGCGCGCCAGCACCGGCCGCCGAGTCGACCGCTGACACAAGCGGCGCCGGGGCAAGTTGGCTCCACTCCTGATCGTCGAGCTCATGGCGCACAAGATCCAGGAGCGGGTCCATGACAGCCGCCAGAGCCTCGCTGAAGCCGAGCCCGAACGAGGAGTCGGCCGCTTCGACCTCGACCACGACGGTGTCCTCGGGCAGCGCACCCCAGTGGCGCACGACGGCGAGGGTGTGGTCGAGGTCGACGTCTCCGCCGACCGACTCCGCCAGGTGGGCTTGAACCTCGTCGGGAGACGCCGTCACAGCGCCGAGCCGGTACCGCCGGATGGTGCCCGGCGGGTAGAGCCCACGAGAGACGGCGCCGACCAGCACGACCTTGGCCGGCCGCAGCTCCTGTAGACGGTGGAGCGCCATGTGGGCCGCGTAGGAGAGGTCCTCGACCACCACCCCATCTGGCCACTCCAAGGTCTCGGCATAGCGGATGAACTTCTCTCCGAAGTCGAGGTCTCGCCGTCCTGGCACTCCGAACCCGCCGACGAGGGCCCGGCATCTCGAGGCCGTGGCAGAGTCTGTCACTCCAGCGTGCAGCCGCATGAGTTCACCTCCCGCACGATCACTCCCTTGCCGGTGTCCATGTGGGTCGTGCACGGCATGCACGGGTCGAAGCTGCGAATGGCCCGGAGCACGTCGATGCCCTTGATCTCGTCGTCCGGGACGCTCTCCAGGATGGGAGTGTCCACGATGGCCTGCTCGTAGGGGCCGAGCCCGCCGAAGGGGTCGCGCGGCGATGCGTTCAGGGTGGAGGGGGTGGTGATCTGGTAGTTCACGATCCGGCCCTTGTCCATCACCATGTGGTGGACCAGAAAGCCTCGGCTGGCCTCCCAGAAGCCGACGGCGACCCGCTCGTTCTGGGGGATCTTGTAGTCGGTGTGGACCTTTGTCTCACCCCGCCGCCAGTACTCCAGTGCCCTCATCATGCAGTTCATCCCGACGACTGAGGTGAAGGCCATGGCGTAGGCCCTGGCCCTGTTGCGCTCGAGGGCGTTGATGGTGCGGGGCACCTTCCACTCGAGCTCGGTCTCGGGCAGGCCGTGGCGGGGGATGATCATCCGCATGCTGTGGCCGGTGGCATGGAAGAAGGGGTTCTCCTGGCTGTCGCCGGTCAGAGCCGTGGCCCACAGCTGGCCGTAGGCACCGGTCTCGATGCTGCGCCGGTCCCAGCGGGGAGCAGTGTCCCAGGTGTACTTGCCCCGGAAGTCGGTGGCCTGGGGCTTGGGGATGGTGGTCTTGTTCCACGGGTGATGCGGCGATAGCGGGTTGCCGAGGGGATCGGTGCGGTAGCGCGGTGCCCCGGCGAGCGTCCAGTCCTCGTAGAAGGAGTGCTCGATGAACTCCTCGTAGCCCATGTTGATGGCGGTGAGGTCGTTGGTGACCACCTTGCCGTCGATGATCATGGCCGGCTTGGACCAGCGGCGCTTCCCCCAGGCGTCGACGTTCTCATAGGTTGCGTCGTAGGCCGTGGAGTCGTCCCAGATCCCCGTCTGGGCCAGGTTCATCTCCCGGGCACCCACCTGCTCGTAGGCCGGGTTGGCCTCCAGGAAGAAGTCGCAGATGTCGTCCCAGATGCGGCAGATGACCTTGGCGAAGTCGAAGATCTTGCCGAGCTGGGTGTAGTACTCGTTGAAGCTCGACGTGGAGATGGTCGTCGACATCCCGCCGGGCATGATGGTGGAGGGGTGGGGGAACTTGCCGAACATCAGCATGCACATGATGCGCCCCACCCGGGTCCACTCCAGGGCCTCCAGGTAGATCTGCCCCGTGAGGGGGTTGAGGGCATCCATGATGTCCTTGATGGTGCGGTACCCGTGGATGTCCCCGTGAGGGGCCAGCGTCTTCTCCGCTCGGGTCACGAGCTCCGGGTTGGTCACCGACACCAGTGCCGTGGAGTAGTCGGGCCCCGCCAGCAGGCCGAGGTGGAGGGGGCGGTCGTAGAACATCTCGCCGACCTCGCCGAGGTTGCGGACCTCGACGCCGAGCGGCGGCGGGCAGATGCCGAAGGCCTGCTCGATCGTGAGCGCCGACACCGTGGCGTGCACGCCGCCGCACACGCCGCAGGCCCGGGAGGAGATGTCGATGGCATCCCGGGGGTCACGGCCCTGCAGGATGATCTCGTAGCCGCGGAACAACATGGCCCGGGCGTGGGCCTCGACGGCCTTGCGGTTCTCCAGGTCGAGCACGGTGTGCACGGCGAGGGCGCCGGCCACACGCGTCATCGGGTCGATGTTCCAGTCCCGCAGGCGCGGAGGCGCGGCCAGCTGGGCACCGGGGCCCTCGCTCCGGCGGACATAGCCCTTGGGCGCGGCCACCTCGACGGCGTAGGGGTCACGCACACCCTCCTTGAGACTGGCCTTACCGGTCTCGTCGAACTCGATGGGCAGGTTCTTGAAGCACATGCTGGGGTCTCCTTCGGATGGGGTTCTCGTAGGCCAAGAGCTCCCCGTGACTGTTCCTGGGGCTGACGAACGGGTGCCTGGTACCTGGCGTCTCCGGACCAGCAAACACCCTGCTAAGCGGATGAGGTAGTGTCAGTAAGCGCCGCTAACGACTCTCGTCGAGGAAGCTCGGGCCAGCCATGGAACACGTGAGCAGCGGTGTCGCCGACATCGACGACCTTCTCGGTGACTTGATCCCAGGCGACAACATCGTGTGGGTCAGCGACTATCAGGAACTGCTCACCCGCCTCGAGAACGCTTTCATCGAGGAGGGCCTACGCACCGGTGTCCCGAGCTGCTACGTCACCACCGAGTCGTCACCTCGGGAGGTGGGGCGACGCCTGGGGAGGGAAGCCGTCGTCCTAGATGCCCGTCCCGAGGGGAAGTTCTCCGACCCGATGCTGCTGGAGCAGACGCTGGTCGAGGCGGCACGGGAAGCGCCAGGTCGTGTCGCCATCGACGGGCTCCACGTCTTTGCTCGCCGCTGGGGCGCTCCTCGAGCTCTTGGTTTCTTCACCAGGGTCTGCCCGCGCTTGTTCGACCTTGGCGCCATCGCGTACTGGCGAGCTCCACGGCGTGCCCTCGGCTCCGCCTTCATCGAGGAGGTCCGCAAGGTGACACAGTGCGTAGTGGAGGAGCGCCGCCGGCAGCTGCGCGTGGTCAAGGCCGAGGGGAGGCCATCGAGCCTTCAGGGCAAGCTCTTTCGCGTCGAGCTCGGCGACGATCGGGGGATCAAGATCCACGCCGAACGTGCTCTCGGCCGACTGGGCGAAGGTTTGGCACGGCTACGAGAGGAGCGTCACCTGAGCCAGGCAGACCTGGCCCGCCTCGCCGGCGTGTCGGCCAGCGCCATCTCCCAAGCCGAAGCAGGGCTCCGCGGGCTCTCGGTCGACACCCTCCTCGGGTTGTCCGAACAGCTCGGCGTGGGCATCGACGACATCTTGGGCAACGTGCACGAGGGCGACTACGTCCTGGCTAGGCGTGACCGCAGCGGCGGGCCGTCCAAGCAGGTTCCTCTCCTGGATGATCCGAAGGCCGGGCTACGGGCCTACCTGGTCAACCTCGGCGCGGCCGAGTCAGGGGCCCCTCCGCGCCATCACAAGGGCGCCGAGCTCGTTCTGGTCGCCAGCGGCCTCGTTCAGGTTGACCTCGGCGTGGAGACTCCCGTCATGCGCGCGGGTGACGCCCTGCTTGCTTCGAGGGTCCCCGTTGTGGGATGGCGGAACCTGCTCGGCGAGCCGGCCCGCCTCTTCTGGATCATTCGAGACTGACGACGACGGCACCGGCTACTACTACGCGGCGCCGCCGAAGCGTACGCAGCACATCCCCGGTTCCGGGTCGAGGCGAGGTTGGAACGCTCCTTCCCTGAGGCCAACAGCGCTCCGCAAGCCGCTCATCAGATGAAGGTTCATGCCGCATACGAGATCCGTGAACTGCTGCGCGAGAGCATGGAACGGGCAGTTCCCCAGAACGATCTCGCCGTCGCGGGTGCGGGGCTCGAAACCATGTTCTCTCAGCACCTCGAGCACCGCATCACGCCGCTTGGCCGGCGACGGTCTGGGCCGGCTGCGGCCCTCCGCGTCCTCACCCAACTGGCGCCCGAACTCGAAGGCGACGCGCTCAAGTGCCTTTCTGACGTCACCATTCGCTTCTGACGCACCATCAACGGCGGCCGCGAGGAGCTGCGCGGCGAGGTCGTACTGGCGAGGCGGCACGGACACCTGGAGCTCACGCTCGCTCCGGTGGTACAGCTTCGCCGGCCGTCCTGCCCCTGGACCGGAAAGACCCGTGAGGCGCTTGAACGTCACCTCCAGAAGGCCCTCCTCAGCCAGCTTGTCGAGGTGGAACGCGGCGAGCGAGCGCTGCACACCGACCGCCTCAGCCGCCTCGTCCCGGCTGACTGGCTCTCGGGACCGAACCACCACCTGGTACAAGGATCGCCGGACCGGGTCGTTGAGGATAGCGATGCCCGAAACTTTCGACTCGAACTCCTCAGGCACCGCTTCCATCTACTTTCCCGAGGCTCATGCTCCTGCCGGCCAGATCCTGCTGCTAAGAGTCAATCGCTTCACACTACAACGCGGAAGGGCCTTTTCGCCAAGAGCGACCTGTTTTAGAGTGATGGCGTGAAGTTGGACGGGGATGGCGGCACGACCCTTGGGCCCACTCGCACCGTCGTGCACGGGTCGCTGAGCGCGGCGGCTTCTCCGACCTTGTCACTGCCGCGGGCGACATGGAGATGTCACGTCGCCTTGGTCACGACGATGTCTCCTCGCTTGCGTCCTACAGGGGAGACGTCCCCGGCGCGCCACGGCGCGGTGATCGTGCCGAGAGCGGTGAGGAGGCGGCGGAGGCTGGCCATCCGTTCCGGCCGCAGGGCAGAAGCCAGCTCGGCTTCCATGCCGGCGATGATGTCGAGGGCGTCTTCGACCTGCCGCCAGCCCCGAGCGGTGAGCCGAACCAGCCGGGCCCGTCCATCGGAGGGATCGGGGAGACGTTCCAGGTAGCCAGCCTCCTCCAGGTGCTCGACGAGGTAGGACATGGATGGTTTGGCCATCTGGGCCTTGGCCGCGAGGCTGGTCACGCGAGATCCGTCGGGGTCGATGTGTTGGAACACCACGAGATGGGCGATCCGCAAGTCGTCATAGCCCGCGTCGTGAAGACGCCGTAGCAACTCGGCGATGAAGGCGAGGAACGGCTCGCGAAGCAGGATGGCGACGTTGGGGTCAGGCCGATCTGCCGCACCGCCACCACCAGTCGACGTCGAGGAACTTTTCAGCGCGCCACCCTCTTGACTCATTAGGAAGACTACCTTACTATACCGGAAAGTAGGAAGAGGGTCTTCCTAGTACGAGGCCGGTGAGTCCGGCGAGAGGAGTACCTATGGCACCAGACGAGCTGGTTCAGATCAACGCGAGGCCTCAGCCAATGCCGCTCGACCCCAGTAAGGCTGCGGTGATCGTCGTCGACATGGAGAACGACTTCGGCGCCGTTGGAGGGATGTTCCACCGCGCCGGGCTCGACATCTCTGGTATCCAGGCCGCCATCGCCCCCACGGCCCGGGTCCTCGAAGCAGCGCGCCGGGCCGGCATCCCTGTGGTGTACCTCTCGATGGCCTTCCGGGCGGATCTCTCGGACATCGGTGCGGAGGGAGCACCCAATTGCGACCGCCACCTGTTCTTTGGTGCGGGCCAGAGCACCGACGCGCCCGACGGCACCAAGAGCAGGTTTCTGATCCGTGACACCTGGAACACCCAGATCGTGTCGGAGCTCACACCGGCGCCCGAGGACAAGGTGGTGTACAAGCATCGCTTCAGCGGCTTCTTCGAAACCGAGCTGGACACCCTGCTCCGGAGCCTCGGCGCCACGGACCTCATCTTCACGGGCTGCACGACCAGCGTCTGCGTCGAGTCGACCCTTCGCGACGCCATGTTCCGCGACTACAGGTGTCTTCTCCTAGAGGACTGCACCGCGGAACCCATTGGAGACGGCTTGACTCGAAGCAACCACGACGCCTCGCTGCTCGTCATCGAGGTCCTCTTCGGGTGGGTGTCCAACTCCGCCGACCTGATCGCCGCGCTCGAGCGGAGCGCTGCCGGTGTTCAGGCGGCGGTGCCCTGACCCCGCGCCCACCGCCTTGCCCCCACAGGTTCCCCCGTGGTCGGGGCCGGTCCGGGACGATTCGTCGAGCCGGCGACAGAATCAGCCCTCGACGTCACGGTGATCGTCGGTGCCGAGGGCACCGTTCTGGTTACGCCCTGCTGATGGTGGGTACAAGGGCAACGGGCCCGGTAACTCGTCCGCCCTTCTCCGTTCGGATTGCGCCTGCGGCGCGTGCTCAGCGAAGTTGGCTACTACTGGTTGCGGGGTCTGCTCACTCCATCCATCTTCGCTACAGAGAGGCAAGCCATGCCTGATCCCAACGACACCGACAGCACGCAGACCGACACTTGGAACACTTCGCAGTCGAAGGCCGATGCTACGACCCTGTCGAGCCTGCCTACGGCGGTTTCCGACGACTTGGACGACAAGGACCATTCAGCCGAGGTTGCTGAACCCGATGCCGGAGGCCAGATCTTCGACGAGGGTGTCGCAGTAGCTAACCGCGGCTGAGAGCTACACCGGCGCGAGTCGCTTCGTGTCGGGCTGTCATCCGTACGTCGGCGCCCCCCGGGGAACCCAGGAGGGCGGCGCCCCCGCGCCGCCCAACACCCCGGGGAAGCCCGGCGGGAGAGAGAGCGGCCCCCCGGGGCGCGGTGGACCGGGCGGGGGCGGGGGGCGCGG
>DATLOM010000010.1:0-2139 GCA_035536185.1 Acidimicrobiales bacterium
TTGTCGCTCAGCCGGATCATGAAGGCGGCCGGGCACTGGTAGGCCTGGTCGTTGATGGTCAGGTGCAGCGCTGGGGCTGCGTCGGGGAACTCCGTGAAGGTGTCGATCTGCCACACCGCCACCATTGACCGCCTTACCTCCCACGCTGCATCCGCCACGAGCTCCTCCCCGCGGTAGGCAGATGTGAGGTCGACGAGGACAGCGGGAACGGCCGGGTCGAACACCAGACGATCCACGGACTGCACGTCAGACGGGCCAAAATCGCTCTCGATGGCCTCAGCCAGGCTCTCGCGCATCCCGTCGAACCGGTTGGAAATGATGGTGATCTGTTCTGAGAGCGTTCGGGCCGCAGTGGTGCGAGTCGTGCGGGGGGTGGCGGTGGCCGGCGCAGCGGGCGCGGGCGTTGCCGTGGTCGCAGTGTCGGCCACGACATCGGTCGCCTTGTCCGCCTCGGGCGGGGTCACCGCAGCCCCGAGGATGACGAGCCCCAGAACCACCCATGACGCCGCCTGCGCCCACGTCGGCCAGCCCCGGAAGGCGGTCCATGCTCGTCGCAGGGCGCCTCTCATCGGCGGACCGTCGCGGGCGGGAAGATGAACGCTCTATGGCGTAGAACCGGCACCCGTGGGTAGGGTGTCCAGCGAGCCCCGGCCCGGCGGCCCAAACCCTGCTCCGCCCCGGCTCCTAATCGCATTCTCTCAGGCGGGAGAAAGCTGGGGTACGGCGAATTGTTGGACGAGCTGGGCGTGTTGAGGGCCGAGGTCGAGGAGCTCCGGGAGGAGGTGCACCGCTTGGCGGTCATCCTCGAGGACCACCTCACGGCATGTCCGGGGGCGGAATCCGGCGCTGAAGCTCCGCCACCGCCTCCATGAGGCGGGCCACCTCCTGGCGCAGCTGGTCTACCTCGTCGTCGGGAGCGGAATCCTCGGCCCACATCCGAGCGGCTTCGGCTAAAGGGACACCCAGGAACCCGGCGACACCCTCCAGGCTTCGCCTGCTCGGGGACTGCTTGCCGTTCTCCCATCGCGAATAGGCCGATTGGGTCACGGCGCAGAGCGCGGCGGCGGACTCACTGCTGAGGCCTAGCTCGCGCCGTCGTTCGCGCAGCCGCACATGAAGAGGAAAATCCGCCACCGCATGTAGCTCTACCACGACTTATGCCACGTCGTCATGGTGGTGGCACCACTTCCGGGGGGTGGTGCTACCACTCTCATGACAAGAAATCATTGACATGACGTGCGGGCATCGTTATGTTGTCCCGGCATGAGTAATTCAGGACTCTCCGAGTGCGGGCGCCGACTCCGGGCCGGTCGAGAGGGCCTAGGCCTGAGCCAGGCGGCGTTGGCAATGAAGGTCGGCGTCGACCAGTCCGCTCTTCACCGCTGGGAAGCCGGCGAGCGCGAGCCAAACCTCGCGAAGCGGCACCTCTTGGCCTGCGTGCTCGGCTCCGACCCCTACGCCATCGAGCAGCCCGCCGAGGCCGCGTCGTGAGCACACCGGGTGACGTCGTATGGGAGGACCCGCCCGCGCGTGGCCCGCACTTCCCGAAGTGGTTCGACCTTCTGTCGCCCCTCCTGGCTCACCCTGGCCGGTGGGCGCTGGTGGCGACGAAGCCCTCCGCTAAGGCGGCCTACGCCACCAAAGGCAACCTGACCGCGTTCAAGGTGCGGGTACCGCCCGGGCAGTGGGAGTTCGCCGCCCGCAAGAGGGGAGAGGGCGAGTTCGGCGTCTACGCCCGGTACATCGGCCCCGCCGAGGCCGCGTCGTGAGTGACTACGGGTGGTGGGTCGTGGGAATCGACGGCAACCACCCTGATTTGCCTGTCGTGGCGATGGCCACGACGTCGGAGGCGGAAGCCGTCGCCTGTTTCTGGTCGCTCGCCAATTCTCACTCAGTCGGCCATCTGAGCTTCTACACCGCCGGCCGCATCCTTTGGCTGGACAACAACACCCGCTTGGTCGAGATGGGCATCGTCGACTACAGGCTCACTCGCTCCAAGCTTACGCCCCCACCCATCGAGGCGCCTTCGTCGGCGGCATCTGACCCCCCTCTCGCCCGGGGTGAGTCGGTGCCGTCGACCGAGGCGCCTGTCGAAGCGAGGGCGTCGTGAGCAGGCCCCTGCCCGACCTGACGCGCAAG
>DATLOM010000011.1:0-35394 GCA_035536185.1 Acidimicrobiales bacterium
CGAGGTCTTCTATAACCGCCAGCGTCTTCATTCCTCGCTTGGCTACCTTTGCCCAGCGGAGTACGAGGAACGTCAGATCCACCAGCACCAGGCCGCTCAGGCGGCATAATCAACCTGTCCGGCGAACCGGGTCAACCCCACTCTGACATTCGACGGGCGTCGACAACCAGATCTTCCTCGCTGCCGTCACGGTCACGACTTCGCTACCGAGCACTGCCGGCCCGATGCGAGCCACCGGAGCGAGGAACCCGAAACAACACTGTCGAAATTACGCTCTTGTAAAGAGTCCCCCGATCTACGTAGTCTGTTGGGGTGCGCGAAACTTCACCGTCGGGGCCTAATCCGGCGGAGCATGGGGTGACGCCGTGGGCAAATCCGCAACTTCACCGTACATCTGGTGTCAAGTACCCCCTCGGTGTCCAGCTCGGTCAGGAGGTGAGGCCTGATGGCAAAAGCACTTAAGCCGGGTGAAACGGCTCCTTCCTCGGGTCAGTACAAGAACACTGGCACCGGCAAGGAGGTGACGGTGGTCAAGGGCGAACCGCTCCCCCCCACGCCACGTCCGGGACAGAGCTACAAGTTGGTCGACAAGACCAAGCACTAACCAAGAGGGTGAGCTGTCCCCGGTGCGGAGCCGGGGGCAGGTCACCTCTCATCATGAGTAACGGAGACGTTCGGCGCACCGCAGGCGCTGTATCACGCTGCCATAGCCGCCGACCTCCGCGGCGCATGGCTCCGTCGCCTGTCGAGTCCCAGTTGCCGGCAACGAGGCGACGGTGCGACTCGGTAGCTCGTGGCCTCGATGTCAATGCAGCGTCACTCCCCATACCACGACGTTGACGCCGGCCCCGACAAGGACGAGGGTGACCGCGTCGCGATAAGGGTGAGGCGTGTGGCAACGCTGCTCTCACCCCTGCTCATCATCCCGGCGTAGCTACGGGCAAGTGCCTCGAGCACCCCTCCTGGAGCCTGTGTGCTCAACAGCGCGGTCTCGATCCCCGATACCTCGGCGCGCACGGCCAGCAGCGAGCTGGCGCCGAGCATGCCGGCGGCCACGACAGCCGTGCCGAGACCCCACACCAACAGCATGACGACACCTTCGCTGGTGGCCACTCGCCTCCCGGCAGCGGCCAGCACGATCAATAGCGCCAGCGCGGTGGTGAACAGGAACTGGGCGCGGCTCTGGATGCGCTCGAGTTCGCGAGCATGGCGGTCGACCTGGCGGCGGCCTTCCTCGACGAGCAGGCGGAGCTCCTCGGCACTCCAGCCCGCCATATCGCCGGCGACGATGCGGTAGACGTCGAAGGTGGGTACCCGGTGGCCAGGGCGGAAAAGAGCGGCGACGTAGCGGCCGTACATGACGGCTTCGTCCCGCCAGTCGCTCACGTCGGCCCCGCCAGCCACGCGGCCACGCTGGCCGTGACGGCCGAGGCGGCCGGCTCGGGTAGGAACAGCCACTGGCCGCCCGGGTTCAGATCCAAGAACCAGGGCTGGCCGGAACGGTCGACCACCCAATCCTGGCTGCTGTAGCCGACACCGAGCGCACCCGCCATCGCCGGCGCTCCGTCGAGCACCTCTGTCGGGGGACTTTGAGCGGGCGAAAGGAGCGGTGAGCTCCAGGGTCAGCGCGCCAGTCCAGTTCTTGTTGGTTGGCGGCGACCTCACAAACCCACAGCTGGTCTCCCACAGTCACAGCGCGCAGGTGACGCTCCGCCTCCACCCGGCGCTGGACAATGAAGGGCGCACCTCCGAGCGATGCTGCTGCTGCTGACTTGGCCTCGACGGCGGTGGCGAACACGACGCGGGACTTGCCATCGTCCTCCTGGAAGTGACCAGGGCCGAGCGCCTTGACCACCAAGGGGTCACCGACGATGTCTGCTGCCGCGGGAGCACTCGAGCAAACGACAGCGGTGGGCGCGGCCACGTTCAGACGCTGGGCCACCAGGTACTGGTTCATCTTGTCCTCAGCGGCGGCGAGCCGATCGGGTGGCGTGAGCCACGCCACGCCACACGTGCGCGCGAAGGCGGCGACGAGGGCAAGACACGACGACTTGACAGCGGCCTCGTGGCTTCCGAGAACCAGCCCCGCCGCCCAGCCAGCGGGCGAAAGTCGGCGAAACCAGCCTGGCACGGAGGCGAGGGACGACACCAATGTTGGCTGTTGGCCCGGCACACGCACCGACATGTCCCCAGCTGACAGTAGGTACTCGGCGTGGCGGAGGACCTCCGCGTCGATTACGAGGGGACTCGGTTGGCCTCGGGAGCCGAGGGCCTCAAGGACGGCGGCGACGTGCGGATCGTCGCGGCTTCCCACGACCACGGCCGACGCCGGCACCGTGCCGCTAGGGCGGGGGCTAGAAGCCGAAGCCGCCGGGGAGGAGGGCAGTGGCGAGGTCGTTGTCGATGGTTTCGATGCTGGCGGTGTAAATGGTGTCCGGAGGAGGCGTATCGCTGCTGCTCCTCAGCGTTCGCCCCAACTGGCGGTACATCGTGTCCTCGACCCGCCGGTCCTGTTCGGGGGCCACTTGTGGTCCGCCTGTCTTTTCGCGATCACCGGGCACCTGCTGGTTGTCCATCGTGGGGTCCTCCTCGATGATGTCCAGGCTAGGCCCTCCTCTCAGAGGGTGGTCGGATGCCCTCTAAAGATAATCGGCATGTTTTCAGGCGCCAGACAGCGGGCGACGCTTACCGAGGACGGCTAGCCGGTGAGGAAACACAGCACGATGGCGCGTCGTACCGTGGAGCACCCCGTTTCTCATCCATGGCTACGGTCGTTACTTTTCGCCAGTCATGCTGGTTACTACCGGTAAATCGGCTCGTTAATTCCGGCCGGAACTGGTAAGATGGCGCCTATGCGTACGTGGAAGGCGGTAGCCCGCTCCCGGCTCGATGAACGCCTCGGTGATTTGCGACCGCTGGTAGCGGCTGAACACCGTCCACCTCGAGGCTGGATCCGAGCCATTCGCGACGCTCTCGGGATGCCGGCCGCCGAGCTTGGCCGACGGATGGGTGTCTCGCAGTCGACTGTGGTCGACATCGAGCGCAACGAGGAGGCGGGGACGGTTCGGCTCGACACCTTGCACCGGGCCGCCGACGCGCTCGACTGCGACTTGGTGTACTTCCTGGTTCCCCGTCGCGACCTCAACGACGCCGTTCGGGATCAGGCGCTGCGGGTCGCGCGCCAGCACCGCAACATGGTCGCCCACCATGGCCGCCTCGAGGCGCAGCTCAGCTCGGATGAAGCTGCCTCAGCTATGGAGTCCGAGCTGGTGGAGCGGCTGATCGATCGTCGCGGCTTGTGGACCGAGTCGCAGGGGTGACCGACCCGCTCCTCCCGCTCGGCGACGGGCAGACCGAGATCTCCGAGGAGGACCGCCAAGGCCTCATCCCGACTTACATCTCGACCCGGGGCGAACTGTGGGACGCCGAAGAGGCAGCCATCACCAAGGCGACCTTCGGCCTGAGCGCCCGCGCCACCGACCTCGCCGACGACTTGTACCTTCGGCGTCTCCACCGACGCATGTTCGCCGACGTGTGGCGCTGGGCCGGCCAGTACCGCATCCGCGAGACGAACCTGGGCGTGGCGCCCGAGGCCATCGCTGGCGATGTTCGAGCCCTGGTCGGCGATGTGGATGCGTGGTTGCGCGAAGGGACCTTCGAGGCGGACGAACTCGCCATTCGATTCCACCATCGCCTGGTCAAGATCCACCCATTCGTCAACGGCAACGGCCGCCACGGGCGCATCGCTGCGGACCTGCTCGTGGTCGCTCTCGGCGAGAGGCGCTTCAGCTGGGGCGCCCGTCTCCAGATGTCCACTGAGGATCTGCGCCATACCTACCACCAAGCGCTGCGCCGGGCCGATGCGGACGGCGATGACATCGGCGACCTCATCGCGTTCGCGCGTAGCTAGACATCCCACGGGCGTAGGTGTCGAGCAACTTGTTTGGAAGCGCGTAGGCCCCAGGCGGTGCCCTCGTCGTAGAGGGTGCCATGGCGAAGGCAGCCGTGGCTGGATGCCGACAATCGCTATCTAACGCGTTGATGCGTTAGGCCGGTGGGCATGAGGCCTCCTCCTTGCGCGGTGGGCCGGTGGGCATGAGGCCTCCTCCTTTGCGGTGGGGCTGTCGACGCTGATCGGTCACTTCTCTGATCCTCGCACCGCCGCGCCGGGCCCGCTATCGAACGACTCGTCCGCGTCACGCGACAGAGCGTCGGTCCGTGCATTGCGCAGTAGCCGTCCGCCCTGCTCAAGGATCCGACCCGGTAGGCACTCACCCCGAGCGCGGTTACTCTTGCGCTGAGGGCTTCACCATGTCCCCTTCGATGGGCGAAACTTCTCCGGGGCGACAGCCGGCTCAGGCCCCCTTCGGCAGCGGAAGAGCTCGGGGATGATGATTTCCTTGCGCAGTGACCGGTTCGACCCGAACGGCTGCCGTCGGACAGGCTGCCGCACTGGCACTTGGTGGTCGAGCGGAGGACGGACAGCCTTCGCGCGAGGCTCGGAATGACGCCTTTCACAACGGGCACCGAGACGCTCCTCTTGGAGAAGGCCCTCCGACGGCGACCGCACGACGGCGACCGCCGCAACGGCATCACCGATGCTCCACCGGAGGCGGCGGCTGGCTTGTCTTCCTGATCGAGCGGTGGCTCAGCTGGTGTCTCGTCGTCCCGGGCAGCCGTGGAGATGGACCGTCACCCCGGCGGCGACATGGGCGGCGGCCACGGCCTCGACGGAGACAGCCGCGTCGGCCCCGGACCAACTGGCCGCGGCCGCGCCGCCGAGCACCCTCTCCCATGCCCGCTGGGCGTCGTCACCCGCCTCCGCGATCAGCGCGCTGAGGCGGTCCCACACCATGTACGGCAACCCCGCCAGCGCGGCGGCGTATGCCCACTCCGGCAGACCCGCGGTCACGACGCCGCCTCCAGAGCTTGCGGGTCGACACGTAGCTCCAGGGCGGCACACACATGCTCCTCCCCGACCGTGGTGCCGGCGCCGTCGAGGTCGGCGAGGGTGCGGGCCACCCGGCGGACCCGGTGCAGTCCACGGGCAGAGAGGGACCCCAGCCGCAGCCGCCGTTCCAGCACCCGCTTCGCCGCGGGTGACAGCGGCGCGACCTGATCGAGCCGGGCCGGCGAGAGCTCGGCGTTGGCCCTCACTCCCCGCTCGGAGGAGAGGGTACGGACGGCCGCCACCCGGGGCGGCCACCGTTCGCGATCCCTCCCCCGGCGTGCCTCCCATCAGCTCGGTGATGTCGGGACGGGCGACCGGGATTCGCAGGTCGAAGCGGTCGAGCAGGGGGCCGCACAGCCGGCGGGCGTAGCGGGCACGGGCCACGTCACTGCACTTGCAGGAGCCGCGGGGGCCTCCCTGCCCGCAGGGGCAGGGGTCGGTGGCGGCTACGAGCAGGAACCGGGCCGGGAAGGCGACACTGGCCCGGGCGCGGCAGACCCGAACCACGCCCTCTTCGAGAGGTTGGCGCAGCGCATTGAGGACGTGGATCGGGAACTCGCCCATCTCATCCAGGAACAGCACTCCACGTGCATCGGGGTGTGTCAAATGTCCGTGGGCGGGCCTGGTGCGAGTTGACTACGTGGACCCTGGCCGTCGCCTCAGCGCCCTGAGCCACGCAAGTGGAAATCCTGGGGGGCCGTTGGTGGGCAGTGGCGGTGCTGGCGGCGTCCTCGCTGCCTGGAGCAGCAGGCGGATTACCCCGATGTCCGCGGCGACGAGGCCTCCGACGGGCCAAAAAGTTTTGGACGTCATCCCGTTGCGGACGGCGTCAACCGTTGTAAACCCCAGTGCGATGACCGTGGCGGCCACGAGGACCACCGTTACGACAAGCAGGGCGACTACGGCAGTGTCATAGGCGAACTCATGAAGGCGCACTTCTTCCTCTCGTAGCGGGTGGCGCTGGCCGCATGGGCGCTCCGATCCCGTCTTTCGTCTTGGGAACACACCTTGGCGTTCATGACCGAGCTGTACCTGCAGCAGGGTCGGGACAAACCACCCATTTATCTACCGAGCACGAGAGAACGGTCCCGAACCCTCACCGCCGCCCCCCGGGGCCACTTCAGGGGGCCCTGGTGGACGTTGTGGAAGGCGTGAGCAGCGGCTCCAGCCGCGTCAAGACGTCGCCCACGGCCCGCGTGGAGTACTCGGTGTTGAGAGCGAGGAACGTTGTCGGCGAGAAGAAGGCGAGAGCGAGCAATCCTCGCCAGACCCACTTCCGCACGCGCCTCGGCAAGAGATGCCCGTAGTCGAGCACGCCACCGTAGGCGTTCCCCGGAAATGACACGCCTGTAAGTATGAGCCTTGGCGCGATGGATCGCAACAGGGTTTCGGTGAAGGTGCGCCTGTTGGTCGACAGAGCGGACCCCCAACCCAGCGGGAGGCTGAAACCCATGGTTTAGGGGTCGTTATGGTGTCGCTGTGTCTTCGGTGCCGACTCCCGAAAACCAGCCTCCCAAGCGCAAGAGCTGGGGCTCGTGGCGGTTCTTGGCGTACACCTTGCTGGTGTTCGGCGGCATCGGCGTGTTCTCGGGACTCTACGACTACAGCGACGATCGATTCACCGAGACGCCGTTCTCGGATATCGCGACCCGGGAGACAATCATCGTGGAGTGCCATGGAGCGGACCAGGTCGGCGGTCCTGGTCTTGGAGAGGGAGTTTTCGACGAGATTTGCCGCCAGGGCCTAGCCAGGCGGGAATCCAACAAGTCGGACTACATGGTGGGTGGCGTTGCCGCTGCGGCTGCCGGTATCGCCCTGTTCTTCTACGGGCGGCGCAACCTAGACCCGGCTCCGCCCGTGGAAGCACCAGACGCAGACGTGCAAGGACCCCCGGCTCCCTCGACTTGAGGTCACCACTCCGCCGCTGTGTACGGCCGCGCTCTCCACTTGGCCATGGCCATGTCGTCACACCGCCCCGGTACGGTGGGACAGGAGCATGAATACCGATGGGCCAGATTCCGCTCAGTTCACCAGCGGGTCAGACCGCTGGGCTTCGTCGGTGTCTTGGGCGTCCGCGCCCGGACCGCAGCTACGAGGCCGCGCTCGGCCCGTCGCCATCACAGGGATCGTCGGCAAGATGACTCGGCCGCCGCGGCTGGGCTCTCCCGCCGTGCGCCTCGAGCTCGGCCTAATGGCCTTCGCCCCGGCGATGGCGCTCTTGGCATTTCGGGCGCGTGAAGACAAGCTCTGGGTTCTGCTGTTTTGCGTCCCGGCGGCCATAGGGCTATTCGTCGCCATCGTCGCTCAGGTGGTGGTCCGTCGGGGGAACGCGGAACCCTTTGCGTTCGCGACAATCGAGGACGCTGGTGATGAGGTGGTCGGGCACGTCGGCAGCTACCTGCTGCCGGCTGTGGTCGACGTAGGGCAATCGATGGAGCAGGCGATCATCGCAGCGATCGTCTTGACGCTGATCGTCCAGATCCACATCACAACCGGACGCGTCCACGTGAACCCCCTGCTGTACTTGCTTGGTTTTCGGATGTACAGGGCGACCTCGATAACCGGAGTTACTTACTACCTGGTTGCTCGCACCGACGTAAGCGGCTGGGACACCACTCGTCGACTCGTGCCGCTCGGAGCTTCGCTCCTCATCGAACGCTCACAGGATCTGGGGTACTAGGGGTGACTCGATGAGGTCGGCCGCAGGAGTGGCCCGTGGCTGACCTTGAGGGCATCCGAGAAGTCCTCACGGAACGCCTCACGGAGTCGGTTTCGGTGGTCGTCGGCCGCCAGGGCGCCGATGGCGATATCGAGGCAGCGAAGCTTGCCCTCGCTCACGATGCATCTGAAGCATTCCGTGACCAAGGCCACGACTGCCTTCAGGACCTCCGACGAAGAAGGGCCGTGCCATACACGGTCGATGCCGAACTCGACCGCAACGAAGCATTCGTCCTTGACGACCCCGACGACCTCGCCGAGCTGTCGGACCTCACTGCCCTCGCAGACCTCGCCGCCACATTGCCGATCACACCACCGCGCGACCTCGGCCTTGGCATCCAGTTTTACGGCGTGGTCTTTGGAGACGCTGCTCGAGTTACCCTTGTGCGACGGTCCGACCCGAAAATCGCCTACCGCCGTGGTCGGTGGTTGGCCATTGCCGGTGAGCGGCTGACGAAGCTCGAGGAGCCAGCGTTCAGCTTCGCCCCGGGCTTCGACTTCTTGCTCGGGCCTGGGTGGGCTGTGATTCTCAATCAGGCGTCCTTCGAGCGCCTGTTCAGAGAGATCGGACTGATCGAGAAACACCTCCGCGGCTGGGTCACCGGGATCACCGACCATCTCGAGATGGAACCCGCGAGCGAGGCCGAGCTCCTCCGAGTCGCGCGGGACGACTCCCGTACGTGGAGAAGGCTTCGGGAGATCCGCCGTCGTGGTCACCTCGCCAAGGTCGATCTCGCACAGGTGAGGAAGTATGCCAAGAAGGTCGGGCTCGACCCACAGGCCATCGTCCACAACGGGAAGCTCGTCTTTGACCCAGCCGGCCGCTTCTCGTTCCTACATTTGCTGAACGAGGACCTGTACCGAGGCGACCTCACGGATGTGACTTTCGAAGCGCAGAGGAAGGCAGCAGCAGGCACGTAGCTCAAGACGCGGCAACAGTGCTGCGCCGTGCTGCCGCAACGCTGGTTCTTCTCACAGCCGAGGAGACACTGGCCTCGCTATCACTCGAATCCGCCATCGACCCAGGCGACGCCTCAAGCCCTACCTGGGCTCCAGATCGATGCTCTCGCAAGCGGCGGCGTGCCCTATGACGTGCATCTCGGCTGAGCCTCCCCCTGCCCTGAGGAACCCCTCGGCAGATAACGTCACATATGAAGTCGGGCCACAAGTCAGAGCCGCTGCTCTCGCACCGGCTCTGACCTCCTTCAGTTGGCACGGCGGCGAACTGGACTCAAGGCGAGAGGTGCGCTCGAGCGAAAGGATCTTCTCAGGAGTGAGTAGGTGCTCTGAGCGCCCGAAACGCGACATGGCCGTCCTTCGGTGGCAGCACACAGCATGGCCCAGGATGTAAGGCCTCTGGTGACCAACCCCCTCCTGGGCCGACACAGACTTGCCGTATCGCGTAGCGATAGCGGCTTGAGAGCCTGGTCACCGTTTTGGAGGCTGCGCTGTGCGGATTCTCAGGCGGAGGTGGACCCCGCGTGGCGATGCAAGGGGCTGGCGGCCCAGACGTTCTCGAAGGGCACACCAGCGGTTCGGTACACCTTGCGCACGGTCTCGGCGTCTTTGGCTTGGTAGACGCAGACGCAGCGGCTGCCGTCGCTGGCGATGTAGGAGCTGAGCCACTCGACGTCGTACACGCCGAGGCAAGGCGAGACCTTGTCGGCGACGGGGCTGCCCTTGCTGGTGTCGATCGGCGGGTTGAACCGCTCCTCGACCATTATCACTGCCACGTGGATGCCTCCCTCATGGATTTGACGACCCGCCAAGCCGGGCGGCCTCGTGCAGCCAGTGTTCCACGTTGGCGGGCAGGGTGTTGCCACGTTGCGGAACTGCATCGACATGCGCCACCAGGCTGTCGTGGTCGTGTCGGGCGGCGGCCACACACGCGAGCAGGGCGTGCGCCCGGGCCGCTTCGTTGGGCTTGTCGACGTCACCGGCCAGATCCACGGCACGTTGCGCGAACAAGGTCGACTGGTCTAGGTCCCCTCGGCGGTAAGCGAGTTGGGCGGCGATCCCGAGCAGCTCGGGTATCAGGAACCGGGCGTCAATCGCCTCTAGGGCGCCGATGGCCGCTTGGAGCTGGGCGGATGCGGCTGGATCGTCGACGAAACGATAAAGAGCCGTGATCGCCACCGCGAACCTTGTTTCACTGCCGATCTGGCCGAGCCGATCCGCGCTGGTGGCGAGGTCGTCGAGCAATGGAGCGGCGTTGTGGGGGTCGCCCAGTTCGATCTCGAGCAGGGCGAGCCGTGCCGTGCACTCGAAGGTGACCCAGTGGTCCTCCTTGGCACCGGCGAGAGCGATTGCCAGGGTCAACGCCGCGCGGGCGCCGTCGAGGTCGCCGTTCCACGTGCGGACGAGACCAAGGCCCCACTGGTACTGGTGGGAACGCGTGGCCAGGTCGTGGAGGCGGGACAGCTGCTCGAACAGCTCGGTCGTGCGCGGCATGTCGATCTCTAGGTAGGCGAGGCATCGAGCACCCTCCAGGATCGGGTCTATGTCGGGCCCGCCGGCCGACTCGATCACGTCGAGAGCACGCTGCATAAGAGCCCGAGCCCGAGGGATGTCGCCCCATCCCCAATGGTGGATCCGAGCCAGCAAGTAGAGCCCTGACGAGAGCTCGGCCCCAAGATCGAGCCGCTGGGCGTCGGCGCACAGCTCGGTCAGGTCGCTAGCGAGATTGCCTGGGTTGTGCAGGCGGAGCGCCGGGTGCAGGAGGGTGTGGATGAGCTGGAGATCAACGGCGACCCGCTCGGCCGGCGCTAACAGTCTGGCGTGCTGGCGGCCGCGGAGGGCGTGGTCCTCGGCTTCACGGTGCGCCCCGAGCCGGAGGCAACGCCGAGCGGCCCGGACACTGGCCCGAGCACACGTCGCGCTGTCGTCGCCGGCTTCGGCGTGGCGGGCGGCATCGGCGGCGAGTGCATCGTCGGGGTCGGGAGACGACTCGAGCACGACACCAATGCGGGCGTGCAGCATCGACCGCCGGGGCGTCGACAACCGCCTGTACGCAGCGGTCCGGACCAGATCGTGGTTGAAGTCGTAGGTCCCGCCAGCCCGAACCTGCACCACCGCGTGCTGCTCCATCTCGCCCAGCGGCTCGACGAGCTCCTCGAGCGGTCGGTTCACGATCTCGGCGAGCGTCGACGGGTGGACGCCGCGACCGAAGGCGGCGAGCCAAGGGACGAGGGTCGACGCCTCGGTGCTGAGGCGGCCGAGACGGTCACCGATGAGCGCGTCGAGACGACTGGACAGCGCGTCGTCGCCCCGGGCCAGACCGCGCGCCATCTCGATGGCGAACAGCGGGTTGCCGTTGCTGGCTTCGGCGATCATCGCCGCGTCGGCGCCGGGGGCGATCGGGCCCGTCAGCTCTGCGATCGTGTCGGCGCTGAGAGGCCCGACGGCGATCGTGCGGAGCAGGTCGTCGCGCCGCAGAGCCTCGACGAGGCGGCCCGCGAATGGGTTGGCGTCGAGCTCGGCGACGCGCGTCGTCGCCACCAGTGCGACCGGCCGACCCGGCAGGTGCCGGACCAGGTAGTGCAGGAGTGACGCCGACGCCTCGTCGAGCCAGTGCAGGTCGTCGACCAGCACGGTGACCGGGGTCTTCGCGGCCATCGTCGCCACCGCAGTGGTAACCCCGTCGTGGAGCCGGGCCGGATCTTCGACGGCGGGCCGCTCGTCCCCCAGCTCAGGGAGCAGCGGCGTCAGCTCACGGCGAACGGCTTCTGGCAGGTCGTCGGGGCCCACCGACCGCAAGGCATCGATCCACGCGCCGAACGGTCGCCCGGTTTCCGCCTCGTAGCCCCTGCCGGAGAGCACGGTCGAGCCGGCTTCGATCGCCGCGAGGTTGGCCTCCTCCAGGAGACGTGTCTTGCCGATGCCGGGCTCGCCTTGCAGGACGCACACGCCCGTGGCCTGGCTGGCCCACCCGCGACGGAGATGGGCGAGCAACGCGGCTCGCTCGGCGCGGCGCCCGGCGAGTGCCGGCGGGACGGGCGCAGCGCGGCTGCTTCCGGCGATCCAGTGGCTTCGTCGAACCAGTGCTGGCCGGGAGGCGTGGTCGGGGGCCTCGTCCTGGGCGAGGATCGCTCGTTCGAGCTCCTTCAGGCGCGCCGACGGCTCGAGGCCGAGCTGCTCGATGACGACGCGGCGTGCTCGTTGGAAGGCCCGCAGGGCGTCGGCCTGCTGGCCGGACTGATGGAGAGCGATCATCAAGAGCCGCCACAGCTCTTCGCGCAGAGGGTGGTCGCCGACGGCTTCCTCGAGCCCCGGGATCGCCTCACGGGGACGTCCGGCCGCGATCTGGCTTTCGGCCTGCAGCTCAATGGCTTCGCCGTGCAGCGCCTCGAGTCGGGCGATCGCGGCACGAGCGAACGGCTCGTAGGCGACGTCGGCAAGTGGTTGCCCCCTCCAGAGGGCCAGTGCCGCTGTGCTGTGCCGGCCCATCCCTTCGGCGTCGCCGGCTGACCGCGCCGACCGGGTCAACTCCACGAGGGCTTCGAAGCGGTCGGCGTCGACCTGCTCCGCTGCCACGGCGATCGCGTAGCCCGTGCCGACCGTGTCGATCGCGTCGGCGCCCAGGACTCGGCGCAGCGCGGACGCGTAGTTCTGGAGCACACCGGGAGCCGTGGCCGGCGGGTTTTCGGCCCACAGGTCGTCGATCAGTCGGTCGCGGCTCACCGAGCGGCCACGGTTGACGAGCAGGTCGAGCAGCAGCGTCCGCTGCTTGGGGCTGTTCAGCTCGATCCGCTTGCCGTCTCGGAGGACCTCCAGCGGACCGAGGATCCGGTAATGGACGCGGCGGGTCTTCTCAGCGCTCTTCGGCATGTCGCTCGCCTGTCTCCGTAGCCGAGCCCGCCCACATGCCCCTGACGGTATTGCGCCAACGCCCCAGCGGCGGACTCCAGGCCGCCTCCAGCGATCCTCCAGCGTCGGGCGCGACGGTGAAGTCACCCAGATGAGAGGGGATGGCCATGTCCGGAGTAGAGGTCAGCGATTTACGCGTGGAACGTCATCGCACGCCACGTCCCACCACCCCCTGGCACTCGTCCGCCGATGGAGTGGGGCCGCCACGAGAGAGTCCGCGAGCTGTTCGGCAACCGCATCAACAGCCTGCGTATCACGACCCGGCCGTTCACCTTCCGATACCGCACAACCCGGCACATGCTCGACCACCTCCGCACCTGGGACCGCCCCACCCGAGCCGCGTTCGACGCTCTCGACGCCGACGGCGGGGCTCGCCTCGCCGTCGATCTGTTGGAGGTCTATGCAACCTACAACCGGGCCACCGACGGCACCCTCGTCGCGTCCAGCGACTACCTCGAGATTGTCGCTGCCGTCCGCTGAACCGAAGCACGAACCAATCAGTACCCATCAACCAACGAAAGGATCAACCATGTCAACCGTCGTCTACGACCTAGAAGGCACCCTGCTCGAAGCCTGCTCCTGCGGCGTCCTCTGCCCCTGCTGGGTCGGCGCCGACCCCGACGGCGGCACTTGCGCGTCGTTCAACGCCTACCGCTTCGACCGAGGCGAGATCAACGGGATCGACGTCAGTGGCCTGTCATTCATCAATGTCTGCGACATCCCCGGGAACGTGCTAGCGCCCGGCACCTGGCGGGTCGTCAGCTTCGTCGACGACCGCGCCTCGGACGAGCAGCACCACGCAATCCTGGACGCCTACCACGGCCGGCTCGGCGGGCCGCTGGCCGACCTGGCGGCGCTCGTGGGTGAGGTCGTCGCAGTGGAGCGGGCGCCGATCACCCATGAGACGCGTAACGGCAAGGGGATCGTGAGCATCGGTGACGTCGTGGCCGCGGAGATGGAGCCGTTCCGCAGCCCAGACGGCACGACGATCACGACCTTGCGCGACTCGCTGTTCTCGACGGTCCCCGGCTCGCCGGCGTACGTCGCCCGAGCCCACTCCCACACGGTCACGCTGCCCCAGTACGGGATGGAGTGGTCGTTCGAGGGCCGCAATGCCATCCAGGCCGACTACCACATCACCCATCGCAAATGACCACGGCCCCGACCATCGCGGTCGCAGACGTCGACCGACCCGCATCGCCGGGGCGACCGCGAATGCCCTTGGCGGTACCGGCGGCGATCGCGCTGGCGTGGTCGGTGATCATCGTCCTCCATGCCAGCGGTCATGGGGACGCGCTCGACCACGACGCACTCGTCGGCGAGCAGGCGCAGCTGAGCGTCGGGAGCCTCGCCGTGTATGCCACCGCATGGATCCTCATGATCGCGGCCATGATGCTGCCCTCGGCTGTCCCCCTCATGAGGTTGTTCGTCGGCGCCTCCCGACAGCAACCGCATCCCGGGTTCGTGCTCGGCGCCTTCGTGAGCGGCTACCTGGGGGTCTGGGTGCTCTTCGGGTGGCTGGCGCTCGGCCTCGACGGCGTCTTCCATTCGATCGTCGAGGCGACGCCGTGGCTCGACGAACGCCCCCAGCTCATCGTCGCTGCCGTGCTCGCTCTCGCCGGCGCCTTTCAGTTCAGCGCTCTGAAGGATCGCTGCCTCACCACGTGCCGCCACCCAGCGGCCTACCTCCTGGCCCACTACCGCCGCGGCGTCCCAGCTGCGTGGAAGCTCGGATGGAGCCACGGGCTCTTCTGCCTCGGCTGCTGCTGGGCCCTCATGCTCGTCGCCTTCGCCGCCGGCATGAACGACCTGCGGTGGATGGCCGCCTTCACCGCGCTCATGACCTACGAGAAGGTCGGCGCGCATGGCGAAAAGGTCGGCCGCAGCGCAGGCGCACTGCTCCTCGGCCTCGCCGCAACCCTCGTCTTCCTCAGCACCGACCTGCTGTGAACCACCGCCGGCACCCGGATTCGGATCGAGTTCTGTTGGTAGTCACGACGGACTCCTGCATGAGGGGTCCACGAGCGTCCGCCTAGCGGCACCGACACCTCGTCTTCGGCGCCGAGATGTTCGAGGACCTGTCGCCGTCGGGCTACCGCGTGACGTACGTCGTCAACGAGGCGCAGTCCTACGTGGCCACGTCGCGGCTGAGATCTACCGACCCGTCCTGGGGTGGACGGTCAGCGACAGCCTCCCGGACAACGGCAGCATCGCCAGATGGTCTGCGAGGCAGCGTCATCCGAAGAGTTAGCTGACACCCTCCGTTCGGCCCGCTGCTACTGGTTTTGGACCCGTGGCCGAGGCTCGGCGGAGGTCGGTCTGCGAATGGTCCGGTATGTGAAGGTAGCGATAGGCAATGACGGAGCACGCTGTGAAAGTGGTGGGCATCGGGCACCGCCTACCCGTTGTACGATGTGTCGTCCTGCGCACTGCCGCCGCTCTCGTAGCCGACGGTGCGCCGCTGGTGGTGCGTGGCTGAACACGGCGTCGATGCCGGAAACGTCGTTATCCGGATCGTTGTCGGTGTTCTCATCTGCTTCGGCCTCGGCCACTTCAACGGGCCCTTCACGAACGGGCCAGCCTGGTACTTGTGCGCCCTTCCGTTCTCGCTACCGTTGAAGAAGGCAGTACACACAGGCGGCGGTGGTTGCTGCCTTTAGGCCCCGGGCCCTAGACGACTGGCACTCAGTTGAGCGGCCGCTTCACCACCAGAGGCTCGGTGAGGCGCTCGAGGGCCAGGGTCAACTCGAGTCGGACCGAGGCGTACTGGCCCAGGGTCTGACGCAGCTCCTCGGGCACGCTGTCGCCGAAGTCGACCACGGCCTTCAGCGACCGGGGCAGGTCGTCGGCCCCCAGCTCCACCGTCAGCTCGCTGGAACGGGCCAACCGCTGCAGCCGTCCGGCGGCAGCGGAGTCGAGCTCCTTGCCTCCCCCGCCACCGCCCACCTGCTCGCCCACGCGGGCCAGGTCGGAGAGGAAGTCGGCAACGTCGAGCTCGCCGCTCACCGTTTTGGTGCCGTCGTCCCGCTCTTCCACCACGGCGTCCTTTATCCATCCAGCGATCCCCAGGTCGGCGATGCCGCCGTCGCCGTCGCCCAACCGGAGCTGGGCGGTTTTCTGCACCGGGACCTCGCTCACCTTTCCGTCCGCGACCAAGTACACCGCATCCCCCGTGGAGACGATTCGTGTCATCACCTCGTCGCCGCCGAGCAGCCGCGTGTAGCGAAGGTCGAGGAGGGGCAGTTCGCCCTTTGCCGTCGAGAACGGCCCCTCCATCCGGAACCCAACAGGGCCAGTTGGTTGCTCAGCACCTGCGGTAGCACTGAGCTGAAGCCGCAGCCGGCCCGAATCGAGGGTGGCCATGGCGTCGTCGGCATCGGCGAGGGGCCGGTGGCTCCCGCAGGCGGCCAGCAGTAACGCCATGGACAGGGCGCCGGCGCGGAAGAGGCCGGTTGCGGGGAGCCGACGGCGCACTACCCGGCCGCCGTGGTGGTGGTCGGTACCTCGGTGGTGCTGGTGGTGGTGGTGGTGGATGAGGAGCTGGGTGAGCCGGTCGAGCTGGTCGAGGTAGCCGAGGTCGTCGAAGACGACGTGGAGGGCGAAGACGTGGTGGAGGACGACGGAGCATCGCTGGTGGTGGTTGCGCCCACCGGAATGGTTGAAGTGGTGGTGCTGGTGGTGGCCAGGCCTCCCTGGCCCGCCGGGGCCGTCACGAGCTCCTCGCTCAAGATGGTGACGAGAGCGGCCTTGGCCGAGACGACGGCGGCGTTGAGCTCGATCACCGACAGTTCGCCCACCCGTTCCTCCAATTCGCTCAATGACCTGTACCACTCGGCCAGCCGCCTCCGGCCATCGGCGGTGAAGCGGACGGGGCCGTCGAAGCCGAGGACGATCTGACTGGCTGATGCGTAGGTGAGGCACTCGACGCACTGGTCGTTGTAGGCCACCGCCTGGTTCTCCGGGATGACCACGTCGACGTCACCCCACACCAGCACGACCTGGAAGGCGAGGGCCACCGTCTGGCAGTTGGCACAGCTGGCCAGGGCGTACGCCCGGTTGTCCTCGTCGATCACGCCGTTGGCCACCATCCGTACAGAGAAGGCAAGGCGGAACACGCTGGCCCCATCCTCTGTGTTGACGGCGACAGCGGCGTTGTCCTCACCGCCGGGCGCGTCGTCGGCCAGCGCCGGACGAGCGGAAATTATGAAGACAGTGAGCAGCAGGGCGGTGATTGCCGCGGGGCGGGAGAAGCGGGTCATGGCTCGGTGGGCTCCGTGGTGGTCGTGGTGGTGATCTCGGTTGTGGTCGTCGTGGCCGGCTCACTGGTAGTGGTCGTCGTGGCCGGCGCGTCGCTGGGGGTCCTCTGGCGGGTTACGGTCGTGGCCGTGGTGTCGTTCGATGCCTCCGCCGCCACGGTGGTGCTCGTCGTGGTCGTGGAGGCGGTCGGGTCAACGGCGTCGGTGTCGGCCTCGTCGGCTGTGACCTCGCTGCGGAACGGCGCGCCCTCCAGCTCCTGCTGGCGCTCCTTGGTGAGGCTGGGCCTACCACTGGGGAGGTGACGTACGGCCCGCACGGTCTCCTGGAGGCGGGCCCGTTCACCGGGCTGGAAGGGCCGGTACTCGCCGTTCGGCCACAGCACGAAGGTGGCTCCACCCACCAGCGCCACGCCGGCAACGGCAACCGCGCCGCGCAGCACCGGACGGTCCTCTGTCCTCTGCCAGATGCCGCGGCCGCCGCGGTTGGCGAGCCGCCCGAGCAGGTACACCGTGCTCAGGACCGGCAGGCACAGCGCGACGATGGACAGGACTCCGCCGAGGAGCGCCAGCACGTCGCCCTCGCCGACAGCTCCCGACACCGCCTCACGCTGAAGGCCGAGGCTGTCCCAGGCGGTGGCCGCCACCCGCGGCAGAGTGAAAACGGCGAACATCAGCGACACCAGCAGCAGCGGCACCACGGCCAGCACCCAGAGGGTGATTACCACCCGCACCCAGGGCTTCAGCGCCGTCACCCGCTGGTCCCTCTCGCGGCCTGGCTTCAGGCTGGCCAGTGTCGGCCGGATCCGGGCGAACAGGTCCGGAACGCCGGTCAGGTCGGCAAGGATGTGGTAGCCGTCGAGGCGGACGAAGGGCAGGAGCTGCTGGACCATCTGGAGCAGCAGCAGCGGGACCACCAACAGGAGAGCGTCGAAGCCGGTGGCCGCCCAGACACCGAACAGGCCGAGGGCGAACACCATGTTGAAGTACAGGCCGCCCAGATCGGTGCGCAGGCGGGCCCCTCGGGGGAGGCGGTAGGAGTCGGTGACGTCGGTGTAGAAGGCCGGCCACACGAGGTAGATGCCGGCGCCCATCGCACCCGGGGTGCCCCCGCCCCGTCGGAGGCCGGCGGCGTGGCCGAACTCGTGGAACCCGGCCGAGGCCGCGGCCAGGAAGAACACCAGGACGAGCAGGCCCGGTTGGTACATCACCTCGCGGGTGCTGCCCCCGATGCCCTCGCTGAACAGCAGCCATCCGGTCATGGTGAAGAACCCGACGAGGACGGCGAGCACCAGGGGCGGGGTGAACAGCCGGGCGAACGGGGAGGTGATCCGGCGCGTCGTTCGCTCCTCGGAGAGGACGTACCGGAAGCGCAGGGCCAGCAGCGGGTTGAGCTTCTCGACTTGAGGTTCGGACCCGTCCGGGAGCTTCAGCAGCCCGAGGGGCCGCAGCTTCTCGTCGATCAGGAAGCGGATGTCCTCGGCCGAGGCCTGTTTTCCGATGTGGTCGCTTACTTGAGCGGCGATGGCGGCCGCGTCCCGGCGTCCGTCCACCCCCTCCAGCACCCGGTAGAGGAGGTCGGTGAGCTGGATGGTCTGGCCGTCGGCGCGGCGGGCCAGGCACGGCGGCTCCTTGAACCCCGACGCTTCCATGGCGCCGAGCAGCTGCACACCGTCGGCCAGTGCGGGAACACCGTCGGCCGGGGTGACCATGGTGGCCGCCCCCGACTCCGTCTCTCTCATCGGTTGTGTGGGGGAAAGCGGCGACCGGGCGGTCGGGCTAGTTGCCCTGGTCCATCGTCACGTCCTGGTCGGCGGTGGCGGTGGCCACGCCCTCGAGGTTCTGGACGATGATCGAGTCCTGGTCCGCCGAGGCCACCGCGGTGGAGCCGACCGAGGCCACGTTGGCGGCCACGGCGGCGTCGATGGGAGCAGCCACGTTGGCGTTGGCGGCCACGGCGGCATCGACCGGTGCGGCCACGTCGGCATCGAGGGCAAGGTCCACGTTCAGGTTCAGCAGTGACTGGTCGAGCACCGGGTCGAGGAGGGACATGGCCTCCTTGTCGGGAAGGTCGGCGGCGCCCTGCGCGTCCAGGTCGGCCTTGGTCAGTTCCTCGCTCATGCTGTCTCCCCTGACTGGTCGATGGTGGCATCCTGGACGGCGGTGGCGGTGGCCTCACCCTCGAGGTTCTGCATGATGATTGAGTCCTGGTCCGCCGACGCCACCGCGGTGGAGTCGAAGGAAAGGACGTTGGCGCTCACGGCGGCGTCGATCGGTGCCGCCACATTGGCGTTGGCGGCCACGGCGGCATCCACCGGGGCGGCCAGGTCGAGGGCCAGGTCGAGGTCGGCATTGATGTCCAGGAGGGACATCGCCTCCTTGTCCGGCAACTCGGCGGCGCCCTGGGCTTGAACCTCTTCGGGGGACAGCTCTGTACGTTCTGTGGTCATGAGCGCTCCTTGCTCAGTCGGTGTCGGTCTGGTCGAGAATGACGATCTGGTCGGCATCGGCGATGGCGTACGAACCGATGGATTCGTTGTTGATGGCGATCGCCTCGTTGATGGGCATGGCGAAGTTGTCGATCCCACCACCGAAACCGGCCTTGATGGTGGACATCGCTTCTTTGTCAGGAAGTGCAGCGACCTCCTGCGCCTCCAGCTCTTCGCTGGTCAGCTCTTTGTTGTCTGGCACGCAGCACGTGGTACCCGCGCCCGTCACTTCACAAACGGTGGGACTGTTGCTCCCCTGCGTGGTGGAGGCCGGCGGGTTGGACAGCTGCGGCGGTCTAGGGGCTCGCACTCGAGGGTGGCGAAGAAGCTCTCGGGCACGGGGGTGCCGAAGCAATCGCCGACCGAGCCCATGGAGCCCACCAGGCCGGCCTCTCCCAGGCGGCGAGCCCCTATGTCGGCCACCCAAAGCCGGTCGGGTCGGTCGTGAACATCGACCACCGAAGGCGGCGTGAACGCTCCCCGCGCCGGAGGACTGGTCCGCGTTCATGAGGTTCTTGGTGACGGGGCGAGTCGTCGCCGGCCTGGTAGTACAGAGCTATGAGCACGGTCTCCGAGGTAGAGCCCGACAACCTCCTCGTCGAGCTGGTCACCACTCCCGAGGGCCGGTCCGACCCGTACCCTCGCTACGCCAGCCTGCGGGCGGTGGCAGCGGTGCATCACAGCGCCCTGGGCTTCTGGGTCCTCACCCGGTACGAAGACTGCCAGCAGCTGCTCCGCCACTCGGGCGTCGGAAAAGACTTCTCGAATGCCGGCAGCATGGTGGGGCTCACCGACGAGCAGGTGGCGCAGCAGGCCAGGTTCCGCAACGACCGGTCCAACATGTTGACCACCGACCCGCCCGACCACACCCGCCTCCGCAGCCTGGTGACCCGGGCCTTCACGCCCCGGACAGTGGAGACCCTGCGGGGTCGGATCGTGTCGCTGGTCGACGACCTGCTCGATGGCTTCGGGGACGGGGAGGTCGATGTGATGGACACAATCGCCTTCCCCCTCCCGGTCACGGTGATCGGCGAGATGCTCGGCGTGCCCGTGGGTGACCGCCCTGCGCTCCGGCCGCTCGTGCGGTCCATCACCGCGGTGCTGGAGCTCGCGGCCACGCCGGCTGCTCTGTCCGAGGCCACCGCCGCCGACATCGAGCTGACCGACTACTTCGCCGGCCTGGTGGCGGAACGGCGGGTGCGCCCCCAGGAGGACCTTCTCACCAAACTGATAGAGGCCGAGGACAAGGGTGATCAGCTGAGCGAGCACGAGCTGATCTCCACGGCGATCCTGTTGTTCGCGGCAGGGTTCGAGACGACGACCCATCTCATCGGAAACGGGTTGCTGGCTCTGCTGCGCCATCCCGACCAGCTCGAGCGGCTGCGGGCCGACCGGTCGCTGGTCCGGCCGGGGGTCGAGGAGCTGCTGCGGTTCGACAGCCCCGTACAGATCGCGCTCCGGACGACGTACGAAGACCTGTCGATCGCCGGGCACCAGATCGAGAAGGGGAACCTCGTGTTGGCCCTGCTCGGTGCGGCCAACCGTGACCCTGCCCGCTTCCGAGATCCCGAGGAGCTCGACGTCGGGCGGGACGAGGGGCCGCCCATGAGCTTCGGTGGGGGAATCCACTTCTGCCTCGGGGCGGCGCTCGCCCGCCTGGAAGGACAGATCGTGCTCGACCGCCTGCTCGACCGCTTCGGCACGATGGAACTGGTGGGCCCGCCGCCCACCTATCGGGACAGCCTCACCCTCCGGGGTCTCACGGACCTCCGGGTCCACTTCGCTGCATGACTTCGGAAAGAGCCGCGTAGTTCTCGCCATCGAAGGCGACGAGACGGACCAGCTCGACAACAGAGGGAGTGGTCAAAAGGGTGCGAACTGCGATGTCCGCGGCCTCATCTTTGGGGTAGCCGTAGATACCAGTGGAGATGGCGGGGACGCTCAGCGTGCGCGCTCCCAGCTCGTCGGCGACCTGGAGGATCCTGCGATAACAGGATGCGAGGATCTCCGCTTCGCCGTTGGTCCCCCCATCCCAAACGGGCCCTACCGCGTGGATGATCCAGCGTACATGGGGATGCAGACCGAAGGACGAGGTGGCCTTGGCGTCTCCTGGTGCACACGGCGCGAGTTGAGAGCAGGCCTGGAGAAGTTCTGGTCCGGCGGCGGCGTGGACCGCGGCGTCGACACCCCCACCGCCGCAAAGAGCTTGGTTGGCTGCCGTGACAATGGCATCGGCGGTTTCTTCGGTGATGTCGCCCCGAACAACCTCAATCACTGGCATCAGCAAGAGTCAACCCGAAGGCGGCCGAATCGGCCACCTGACTCGGTCCCCAGGGGTCAGTTTCGTACCCACCAGGCGAGGAGGTAGCCGATGTCGTTGAAGGCCACGTGCAGATCGCCGGGGGCGGCGAGACACTGGAGACGAATAACGCGTTCGTCTACCGGTTCGAGGGCAGCCGTATCGCCGAGATGTGGATGATCTGCTGCCGATCTATCACCCGGTGGAGCTGCTCGACCGGTCCATCCGGGGGCTGGGCCGGCCCTGAGCGGCCTTCAGGCGTCGGGCAGGAACTCGTCCAGTCGTGGTTCGGCCAGGCACGACGGACCGGTCTCGGTGAACCGCACGACGATGTCGGCGTGCTCGGCCGAGGCCCGAACCCAGGTGTCCATTCCCGGCCCGAGCACCTGGTCCCAGAACTGCTCCATCTCCTCGGGGGTGAACGCTCCTCCCGTCTCCTCCCGCAGTCTGGCTTCCCTGGCAAATCGACGCTGGCGGGCGACGTCGGTCGGAACGGCGAGGTGGAGGTGCCAATCGATGTACGGGAGGATCCCCCCGTAGCCCTGGCCGTCGTAGCCGATGATCCACCCGTCGAACAGCACCACGTCGGGAGCATCTTCGAGGCACTCGTCGCTGCTCCGGTCGTCCCGGGCCGGATCGAACCGCGGCAGGACCAGTGGGCGCGACCCGTTCTGGGTGGCGGCGAGGGTCCGGACCATCAGGTCGATGTCGTGCGAGCCCGGCGCGGCGCGCCATGCCAGGCCCCGACGTTCTCTTTCCTTGCGGGAGAGGTAGAAGTCGTCGAGCGAGAGGGCGACGGCAGGCATCCCCACATTGGCCAGGGAAAGCGACACCGCCTCCGCAACTGTCGACTTCCCCGCGCCGGCGGGGCCGGAGATGGCGAACACCCGAGGGTGGCACGCCCGGATCAGCTGTACCGCCGGTGCGACGCAGCCGGCGCGCAGCAGGGACCAGGAGTCGTCCGTCGAGCCTGCCGGCGGATCGACCACCTCGTCGGGCGATGTCCGGCCGAGGGCGATCCACTGCTGGGTCCGGTCGCTCTTCACATGCCGGTCTACTGGCCTCAGCCCGGCATGACCACGGTCTTCAGGACCGTGCACTCGTCGATGGAATAGCCGAGGCCCTCCCGGCCGATGCCAGAGTCGGGCTTGCGACCACCGAAGGGGAAATGGCCGACGCCGTGGGCGGGGGCGTCGTTGATCGTGACCTGGCCGCACTCCAGTGCCCGCGCCGCCCGTAAGGCCGCTTCCAGGTTGGAGGTGAACACGGCGGAGTCCAGTCCGTAGCGCGACCGGTTGGCCAGCTCGAGGGCCGTTTGCAGGTCGGCGACCGGGGTGACGGTCAGAACCGGCCCGAACGTCTCCTCCCAGAAGATGTCGGCGTCGAGCGGTACGTCGGCCAGCACGGTGGGCTCGTGATAGGCGTCGGCGAAACCTCCGCCGGCCAGTAGCCGGGCGCCCTTGCCCACGGCGTCCTCGACGAGCTGATTGACCCGTGCCGCCGCCTTGTCGTTGACCATCGGCCCGACCTTGGTTCCCTTGTCGCGAGGGTCGCCGACCGGCCAGCGCTCCACCTCCTTCAGGGCCCGCTCGAGGTATTCGTCGTAGACCGACTCCACCACCAGCACCCGGCTGACGGCGTCGCAGCGCTGCCCGGCGTTCTTGAACGCGCCCAGCACGGACTTGTCGACGGCGAGCTCCAAATCGGCGTCGGCCAGGATGATGGCCGCGGCGTTGCCGCCCAGTTCCAGGTGCATGGGTTTCGGGCCAGCGCTTGCCGCGATGCTCCGGCCGACGCCACTCGACCCGGTGAACGAGATCATCGACACGTCCGGGTGGGAGGCCAATACGTCGCCGATCTCCCCGCCCGGGCCGGTGATGACGTTGAGCACGCCGGGTGCCAGCCCCGCCTCCTCCAGGACCCTGGCGAACATGACCAGGGCGAGCGGAGCCTCCGACGGGGCTTTGGCCACGACGGTGTTCCCCGCCGCGAGGGCCGGGATGATCTTCGAGGCCACGAGGAACAAGGGGTAGTTGAACGGCCCGAAGGCCGCCACTGTCCCCACCGGCTCACGGAGCACGATGGCCGACTTGCCCGCCGTCTCGGCCATCCAGTCGCCGGGCAGGTACTCGCCGAAGATCTTGCGGACCTCCTCTCGGACGAGGCCCAGGCGCTCGCGCGTGGTCTTGACCTCCGACGTCGCCTGCTCCGGCGTCTTGCCGAGGTCGGCGACCACTGCGGCCACGAGGGTGTCGAGGTGATCGCCGAGGATCTCGGCCGCCCGCTGGCACGTCTCCAGGCGGGCGGCGGCGGGCAGGGCCCGGAAACCGTCACGGGCCTCGCGGGCGGCGGCGATGGCGGCTTTCACGTCGTCGGCGGTTGCCTTGGCCGGCCGGGCCAGCACAGTGCCGTCGATGGGGGAACGGTCCTCGAACACCTCGTCGCCGGCGGCTGGCAACCACTCCCCTCCGATCAACAGCCGCGTCGTGAGCCCGCCGTCGGCTCGTTCCATGGCCGGCGCGAAGAAGCTCGGAGGGTCGAAGGTGACCGCGCCGCAGAGGGGTATGTTCAGTTTTTCCACGCCCGGTTCCTTCCCTTCCGCCGGCCCCCCCTCACCTCCCGGTCCTACGACCGTGTTCGATCGTCCGGCGATCCTCTGGGTGTCCCCTCGGCGCGTGAGCAACGTCGAGGTCCACGCCCGCCCCGTGCCCCGCCAGGAGGAGGTCCTGACCGAGGACGCCAAGACGTTCCTCGGCGGTCTACAGCGCACTTCGGAGCCGCCCGAGAGGAGCTGTTGCGCCGGAGGCCGTAGCGCCAGGAGCGGATCGACGCCGGCGAGATGCCCGACGTCCTCCCCGAGACCGCCGGGGTCCGCGAGGGGGACTGGCGGGTGGCGGAGGTCCCCCACGACCTCCAGGACCGTCGCGTGGAGATCACCGGTCCAACCGAGCGCAAGATGGTGATCAACGCCCTCAACTGCGGGGCAAACGTCTTATCATGAGGCGGGGCGGAGCAGTGCAGAGTGGCGAGCTTCGTCATCACTGCGCAGCCAGCAATGACTCCCTGTCCTCATCGGCGTTTGGGAGCCGGAGGATCACATACGGGACCGCTGGCGCAGCGCCGGGTTCATCGAGATTCTGACGTCTGCCGGATTCCCGCACCCCGACGCTGCCGAGATCACGATCCTCCAGTTGCACGCCATCGAGCCGCCCTTGTAGGACGCGGAGGCTCGACCCCGCGCCCTCACGTGTACAACTTGAAAGGCGGTCGGAGGCCGCCGAACATGGGGAAGTGCCGGACGTTGAGCGTCGCCAGCTCCAGGCCCCGCGCATCAGCAGTGGCGGCAATGAGGAAGGCCCCCAGGCCGATGCCGGCGTGCGACCGTCGATAGCGGCGCATCAGCTCGCCCGCCCGGCGGGCCACCACATCGGTCACGTGCTCCACGCGCAACGAGTCGAGCAACTGCCACACCTCGCGGCGCTCGCCGGACCGCATGCCGCCGGTAATCTCGGCAAGGGTCACAGCGCTGATGGCCAGTGGGCCCGACGAGGCCCGTTGCTCCCGGAGCCATTTCCTGGCGCTCTCGATTCCGCGCAGATGAGCAATCAGCACGTCGGAGTCGACGAGGATCACGTGCCCGCGCGCCAGACCTTTTCGAGGTGTCGAGCTCGTTCGTCGACGCCTCGCTCGGGAACGTCGAGGCCGGCGAGGGCACCGAACGAGGCATCGATCGCCTCGAGATCGTCACTGGCATCATGGTGGTCGCCCCTCAGCCACCGATCGAGCACGCGCCGGATGAGCTCGGCACGTGACGTCCCCTCTTCGGCCGCGAGCCGGTCGAGTGCGTCGCGCTGCGCCTCATCGAGGTAAATGTTGGTGCGATGCATACACCATATTATACACCGCCACGAGAAGGTTCGGCTATGTGCCAGAAGGAGCCGTGGTGGTGGTGGTCGCCGGTGGCGCCGTGGTCGTCGTCGTCGCCGACTCCTCGCTTCCCGCGTTGGCGCCGGCCTCGCGCGCCTGGTTGAAGAGCCGGCGACCCTCCTGAAGCCTGCGCACGTACTCGACGGGGTCGCCGGAAGTCAGGGCAGCGTCAGCCGCGGCGAAGGCCCGGGCGGCCTCGTCGAGGAGCCGGCGGGCTTCGTCGCTGAGCCCGTCTTGGCCTGGGTCACCGCCTGCGCCCCCACCCGGGGCCGCGCCCGCGCCCGGTGGGCCCTCCTCGAGTGTCTCCGGAGCATCTCCGAACACCGAAGCCAGCGCGGCCTGGAGAGTGTCGTGGATGGCGATCCGGTCACCGAAGGCCACCACGACCTTCTTGAGCTCGGGAACGGCGTTGGCCCCGGTGGCCTGCACGTAGAGGGGGCGGATGTAGATCAGGGACTGCTCGATCGGGATGACCAGCAGGTTGCCCTGGAGCACCTCCGAGCCGGCCCGGCTGAGCAGGGTGATGAGCTGGCTCACCTCGGGCTCCTGGTTGATGCGGGCGCTGACGATGGCCGGTCCGTCGACCTGGCGGTCCCGCGGCATGACGAACACCTCGAGGGCGCCGTAGTCGTCTGGATCGGATTTGGCCACCATGAACGCCGACAGCTCCCGGCGGCTGTCGTCCTCGGAGAAGGGCACGAAGGGCTGGAGGATGAGGAACTCGGTGGAGGCGTCACCGGGCAGGCGCATCTGCAGGTAGTACGGGTCCATGCGGCCCTGCGCCTGGGCCCCCTGGTTCGCCTGGCCTGCCGGAGCCACCGGCCTCGCCGGCGCCACCGGCTCGCCGCCGCCGCTGGGGTCCTGGGCGATGTTCCAGCGGTCGGACTGTGAGTAGAACTCCTTCGGGTCGCCGATGTGGTAGCGGCCCCACATGTTGGTCTGGACCCGGAACATGTCCTCCGGATAGCGGAAATGGGCCTGCAGGTCGTCGGGCACCTCGTTGCCGGAGGTGAACAGGTCGGGGAAGGCCTTGGCGTAGGCGGCGGCAATGGGGTCCTTGGGGTCCACCACGTAGAAGGTGGCGTCGCCGTTGTAGGCGTCGATAGCCACCTTGACCGAGTTGCGTATGTAGTTGAAGTCATGGCCGAGGCCGCTGCCCTCGCTGACCCGCCCGGCGTCGGCCTGTTGCGCGTAGGGATAGCGGTCAGTGGTGGTGTAGGCGTCGATCAGCCAGGTGATCCGCCCGTCGATGACCACCGGGTAGGGGTCGGCGTCGTAGTGGAGGAACGGGGCGATCTTCTCCACCCGTTGGCGGATGTCTCTCATGTAGAGGATCTTGGAGTCGCCGGTCATGAAGCCTGAGATCAGGGGATTGATGTCGCCGAAGCGAAGGGCGAAGGCCAGCCGGCGCGGCACCGAGCCGATGCTGACGCCACCGGTCCCGTCGTAGCGGTTGGTGACGGCGGTCCCGTCCTCCTTCAGGTAGTCGATCTCGTCGCGCCCGCTGTTGACGATGGCGTAGCCGCCGATGGCTTCCCCGTGGTAGAGGCGGGGCTGGCTGATGGCCGGCTCGCCCTGGGGAGGGATGTTCTTGACCAGGAAGTCGGGCTGGCCGTCGGAGGTCACCGCGTTGGCGGGGGACAAGACGGCGCCGTAGCCGTGGGTGAAGGCCAGGTGGCGGTTCTCCCAGGTGTCGGAGGGCAGGCTGTCGGGGTTCAGCTCCCGGGCGGACAGCACGATCTGGGTCTGGTCGCCTTCGACCATGTAGCGGTCGATGTCCACGTCGGTGAAGCGGTAGAAGGTGCGGACCTCCTGGAGGCGCTGGTAGGTGCGGCGCAGGATGAGCGGGTCCCAGAGCCGCACGTTGCGGATGGTCTCCACGTTGTTCTGCAGGGCCTCGGCGCTGAGTGACTCGTCGTAGGCAAAGGGCTTCACGGCCACCTTGTCGAGGCCCATGGCCGCCCGTGTGGCCTTGATGTTGCGGGCGATGTACTCGGCCTCGCGGGTGGACTCGGCCGGCTCCACTCGGAACCGCTGGATCAGCGCAGGGTAGACACCACCGACGAGCACGGCGACCAGGCCCCACAGCCCCACAGCGACGGCCGGCAGCAGCCAGCCCCGCCGCCCGATGTTGTAGAGGAACAGCCCGGCGGCGAGGACCGAGATGAGCATCAACAGCTGGATGGCCGGCAGCTGGGCGGTGACGTCGGTGTAGCTGGCGCCCCGCACCACCCCTCGGGTGGAGAGCGTGAGCTCGTAGCGGTCGAGCCAGTAGCTCACCGCCTTCAGCAGGGCGAGGGCGGCGAAGAGCACCGAGAGGTGGGCCTTGACCGCTCCGGAGACCACGCCACCGGGGACGGGCCGGCGGTCGGTGGGCAGGCGGATCCCGCCGTTGAGGTAGTGGGCGCCGGCGGTGACCATGGTGACCAGGACGACGACGCCGAACAGCCAGTCGGTGAGGAAGGTGAGGAACGGGAGGCGGAACACGTAGAAGCCGACGTCCCGGCCGAACTGCGGGTCGTCCACGCCGAAGGGGACGTGGTTGCGGAACAGGATCCATTCGTCCCAGTGCCCCGCGGCGGCGCCGGCGAACGGCAACGACAACAGGATGCCCACACCGGCCCACGCCACGACTGGCCGGCGGTCCACCACCCGGCGGACCAGTTCCACGATCTCGTCGGCAGGGTGGCGGGGCAGCGACGGTCGCCTCTGGCGGTGAGCGAGCAGCGTGTTGGGGACCAGAACAGCCACGAACACCAGGGCGAACAGTGACGCCAACCCGATCTTGGTGCCGAGCAGGTTGGTCCACACGCCCCTGAGGTCCAGTGAACCGAACCACAGCCAGTCTGTGTAGAGCCCGGCGATCGCCCTCGCCGAGAGGAGCAGCGCCACGAGGGACCCGAACAGGAGGCCGAGCACGACCCTGGGCCCGGACACGGGCCGGCCAGAGCGTCCCGGCGGCGGCATTGCAGGGATTGCCATCAATGGACCACGGGAGACGGTAGGCGGCGCATCAGCTCGTGAACAGGATCGTATAGTCGTCCCTGGACACCGGGTGCGCCACCAGCGAGCCGTCGCCTCGCGGCACCTCGATGGGGCTGCCCTCCAGGGTGAAGGCCACCTGGCCCACGCCGGGCCGCGCCGTGAGGGTGCACACGATCTGGGCGACGGCCAGCAGTTGGTCCCCACCACCGAGCTCGGCGATCGACTGCGCCAGGTCGACTCGGGCTATCCCCGCCACCACGGCGATATCCCGCACCACGAGAGGATCGCTCAGCGCCGTGCGTGCCGGTACCCCCTCGCCGGTAGGGGGCGCAGCCAACGCGGCCACGACATCCTGGGGCGTCACCCCCTCATCCAGCTCCCGCTCGATGGGCACGAGCCGACCCTCGCGTACGAAATACAGCGTCACCGGCTCTCCGCCGCCTGGAGGCTCGGTTGTCGAAACGATGGGTGGTGCCGCCCTGTCGAGCAGACGAAAGGGGACCTGGTCGTCTTCAGCGACGCGGGCACTCTTGTCCGGGTCCACCGAGCAACCAGCGAAGACAGTGAGGGTCAAGAGGCCGGCCAGCAGCTGGGTTCTCACTCCACCTCCTGTGGCAGTTCCACCAAGAACCGGGCGCCACCGCCCGGCGCCACCTCGACGCGTACCTTCCCGCCGTGCATGCCAATGTTCTCGGCGACCAATGCCAGGCCGAGCCCCGTTCCCGTCGTCGTACCAGCGCGCAGGCCGGCGTCGCCGCGCGCGAAGCGCCCGAAGATGGCGGCCCGCTCCTCGACGGCCACTCCCGGTCCGTCGTCGTCGAGCGCAATGCGCACCAGGTCACCGTCGGTGTCCACGGTGATGGACACGAGACCCCCGGCATAACGCCGGGCGTTGTCCATGATGTTGCCCAGGGCCTGCCCCAGACGGTGGCGGTCGGCAACCACGTGGGTCGGAGCGCCGGGTTCGAACCGGATCTCCACCCCGCTCTGGCCGTGGAGCTCGATCAGGCGCTCCAGGAGTTGGCGAAGGTCGAAGCGGTCGAGGCTGAGGCTGGCGGCACCGGCGTCGATGCGGGAGATCTCGAGCAGCTCCAGCACCATCTGCTGAAAGCCCTCCACCTTGGCGACCATGATCTCGAAGGCCGACAGAACCTGATCGGGGAGCTGATGGCGCCGGCGGTCGATCACGTCAACCGCCGCGCTGAGCGCGGCCAGCGGAGCGCGCACCTCGTGGCTGACGTCGGCGGCGAACCTGGCTTCACGCTGGATGCGTTCCTCCAGCGAGGACGCCATCGTGTTGAAGGCGTCCACCAGCCGGCGCAGGTCCGGGTCGGCAGCGGCGTCGAGGCGGGTGTCCAGCCTTCCTTCGGCGATCTGCTCGGCGGCATCGGCCACCGGCTGCAGCGGGCGGACGATCTGGCGAGCGGCGGCGTAGCCGAGCAGAGCCGCCGTGCCGGCCGCAGCTGCGGCGCCGATGGAGAGGGCACGGGTCAAGACGTCCAGTGTCCGCTCGAGCTCGTCCAGCGGGAACAGCTCGAAGTAGGCGCCGTCCACGGCCGGAACTGCGACGCCGACGGCGAGGTGCAGGTCCCCGCCGGGACCGCGGTACCGCTGCCGCCCGGCGTGGCCCCCGGTGACCTGCCTGAGAAGGTCGGCGGGAATGGCGTCACGTCCGGCGGCGACCGAGGTCGAGAACCACTCGCCGCGATACCGGAGCACCGATGAGGATGCGGTACCGCCGCCGAGGCCGGCGAGGAAGGAGCGCACGTCGGGCTGCGGGTCGCGAAGCAGGGTCCTCACCAGCCTGGCGTTGACGTACGACTGCCGGATCGCGGCGTCCTCTCGTTCGGAGACCAGGAACTGGCGGGCGACGGCGTAGGACAGCCCTGCCAGGACTACGGACACCACCAGCCCGATGAGGCCGAACCCGAGTGTGGTGCGGGCCCGCAGGCCGAGGCGCGGGCTGCGGCTCATGTGTCGAGCCGGTACCCCGCGTCCAGTACGGCCACGATCACCGGCGCCCCGCGCTCGCCGGCCAGCTTCTCCTGCAGGCGCTCGACATGGCGGTCGACGATGCGCAGGTCGTCGGTGCTGTCCCGCCCCCACACACGCTCCAGCAGCTCCTCCCGGCCGACGACCGTGCCCGCCCGCTCGCCGAGCAGGGCCAGGAGGCGGGCCTCCACCATGCTGAGCGCCACCCGCTCGCCGGCCCGCTCGACCTCGCCGGCCGGGAGGTGTACGAGCAGGTCCCCGACGCGCAGGATCGTCGGCGGCGCCAGGTCGCCCTCTGTTCGCCGCAACAGCGACCGGACTCGCGCGGCGAGCTCCGAGACGTCCACGGGCTTGCTCACGTGATCGTCGGCACCGGCATCGAGCCACTCCACGACGTCGGCGCTGTCGGTGTGGGCGGTGACGGCGACGACCGGTGTCCGGCCGCGGCGGCGGATCTCACGGCACAGCTCCAACCCGCTCATGCCCGGCAGGCGCATGTCCAACAAAGCGATGTCGATGGCACGGCGCGAGAGCTCGAACAGGGCTGACTCTGCGTCCTGAGCCTCGACAACCGTGTAGCCCTCATCGGCGAGGGACAGAGCCAACATCGCCCGCAGGTCGGGATCGTCGTCCACCAACAGCAGGGTCGTCATGTGGGGATCATGTACGCCGTGCGTCGGCCCCCGACGCGAGCGGCCGGAAGTACACGGCCATGCGGATCGACGGGCCGCGGTTGAGCCCGCCCCAGTGGCCGAGCTGTGGGTGCATCACCACCACGTCGCCCGGCTCCACCGCCACCGGCACCGGTCGTTCAGCGCGACCTGCGGTCTGATACCGCTCCGACCCGTTCTCCGATGACTATGAGGACAACCGCGGCGGCAATGGCTACGACCGAGCCGATGAAGTTGAGCTCGAAGACGTCGCCGGTGCCGATGGCGTTGGCAACGACGCCGCCGACCACCGAACCCACCACTCCGAGCAGCAGCGTCATGACGACGCTCAGATGCTGGCGACCAGGGACGAGAAGCCTCGCCACCACGCCCACCACCAAGCCGAACACCAGAAAACCGATCATCCTGCGCCTCCGATCATTCTTGCTTCACGTTCCTCCCTCGTACCCAATCCGAGCGTCCTCCGCCCATCGCTCGTCGTGGCGGTGCCCGGTCACCTAAATGACTCAGCGTTCAGCAACGAGAACGAGGGGATCATCCTTCCTCGACCCGGTGGCCGGGCACCAGGTCCTTCAGGGATTGAAAGGTGATGGGCGTGAGCCGGGTGCGCCTCTCGGCCTGCACCGGGGCCAGGTGAAATCCCTCGTGATCGCCGAGGTCGAAGCGGCCCAGGACCGTGCCCACGAACCAGCTGTCGCAGTCGGTCAGAAGGGGGACGCCCTCCGGCCCGACCTCCCAGCGGCACCGGGCGAACTTGTCGACCTCGTCGCCCGTCAGTTCCCCGAACAGGCTGGCCAGCTCTCGCTGATCGTGGCGAAGGAGGTGTACCCCGAGGGAACGTGCCCGGCACGCCAAGCTGTAGGTGCGGTTGGCCTTGGAAAGGCAGACGAGAAAGCGCGGCGGGCTGATGCTGCACTGGGTGGTGAAGCCCACCAGGCACCCGGCACGATCGTCCCCGTCGGCCGCGGTGACCACATACATCGCGTAGTCGGTATCGGCAACCACCTCGTTGAAGACGGGCTCGGCATCCATGGGCCCAGCCTTACCCGTTGGGGACGACCAACTAAGCGGAGGCTGCTCAGGATCTGGGCCTTGCCGACTCGGGCTCGAAACTTCGGTGGCCTCGGAGCCGACCGGCCGGTAATGTCCGCAGGGCTTCGGCATCTCTTGACTGGCCAGGGAAGACCGGGGACGCTCAAACGAGGAGGGGACTGAGCAGATGCGCATCAACACCGAGGGGCTCCGGGCGTCGATGTCCGGCGCGGTCATCGACGAGGACGATCCCGACTACGACGAGGCACGAAAGCTGTGGAACGCGGCCATCGACGGCTACAACATCAAGCCCGCCTGACAGCCGCGGCCCTGATGAGCGGCGCCGACCACTATCGGCCGGTCCGCTCGCGGTGCTTGCACCCCGGCCAGCAGCAGGGCCGACGCTGGCCCTCCTCCAGCTCCTCCACCGTCCGGCGGATGCGGCGTTCTCGGGTCGTCGCCTGCTTGGCATCTTCGACCCAGCAGATGAACTCGTTGCGCGCCAGAGATGTGACGTCCTTCCAGGCATCGAGCGCCGTCGCGTTGGCGATCAGCGCCTCGCGCAGGTCTCCTGGAAGCTTGTGCACCGCTCCACCGGGCAGCCGCGGGCCGCTCACAGCGCGACCGTACCCCCGCTGCCCCCGTCGATACTCGTGGGCCGTTCTCCCTCGGTGTGCAGTTGGCGTCGTGATCTTTCCGACGAGGCGCCGGATCACGACGCCAACTGCACATTCCGACCGGCGTTGCGCCGGCGGGGTGTCGGTCCTGCGCTGCCGCCGGCGGCGCCAACTGCAGTAGGGGTCGCCGGCTCAGGTCCTGCGGTAGAGTCGGGCCGTCAGGGGGGCGAAGACCGCGGTCAATGCGACGGCGACGGCCAGGACGATGGCGATGTCGCTGCCGGCGGCGTTGCCCTCCATGAGTCCGCGTGAAGTGGTGGCGAGGATCGAGATGGGGTTGACGTCGACGAAGGCCTCGAGGGGAGCCGGCAACGTCTCAGGATCGACGAAGACGTTGGAGAGGAAGGTGAGCGGGAAGATCGCCATGAAACCGGCGTTCAACACTGCGCTGGGGGAGCGCAGGACCAGCCCGACGGTCGTGAAGACCCACGAGAGGCCGAAGGCGAACGTGACGACCAGCGCCAGCGCCGACAGGACGCCGCCCACCCCGGCGCCGGGCCGGAAGCCCAGGATCAGGCCGAGCACGATGATCACGGTGCCGTTGGCCAGGTACCTCACGCTGTCGCCCAGCATCGAGCCGAGAAGAGGGGCACCGCCCCAGATGGGTAGGGAGCGGAACCGGTCCACCACGCCCTTGGTCAGGTCGGTGTTCACCGCCACCCCTGAATAGACGGTGGTGAAGAGCACCGACATCACCAGGATCCCCGGGAGGAGGTAGTCGCGGTACTCGCCGGTGGAGCCGGCGACGGCCCCTCCGAAGATGTAGGTGAACATGAGCACGAACATCACCGGTGTGATCGTCACGTCGAGAAGCTGCTCGGGCACGTGTTTGACCTTGAGCATCCCCCGCCAGGCGAAGGTCAACGCCGCCGACAAACGACCAGCCTCGGGTGGGCGCGGGATGGAGGCGATGGCCCGACGGACGGCGGCCTCGTCCGCGCCGGTCCCCATTTCGGTTACGTGATTGCTCATACCGGTTCCTCCTCCTCGACGCCGTCGAGCTCTCCGACAGGGTCAGGGCTGGCGGGACGACCGGTGAGGGCCAGGAACACCTCGTCGAGGCTCGGCTGCCCCTGCGAGAACGCGGCGATACCGATGCCGGTGCCGGCCAGGTGGGCAACAGCCGCCGCCGCCCGGCCCCCGTCGGAGCAGGAGGCCGACAGGGCGGCGGGGTCGGCCTCGAGGGTCACCGCTCCGAGCTCCCGCTCGAGGGCGGCCGCCGCGTCAGGTCTCTGAGCCGGATCGAGCAGGCGGACCTGAAGCGAGCCGGTCCCGACGGACGCCTTGAGCTGGGCCGGCGTGCCTTCGGCGATGACCCGGCCGTGGTCGATCACGGCGATGGCGTCGGCCAGGTGGTCGGCCTCCTCCAGGTACTGGGTGCACAACATGATCGTCGTCCCCTCGGCGACGAAGACCCTGATGATGTCCCAGACCTGATTGCGGGAGCGCGGGTCGAGGCCGGTGGTGGGCTCGTCCAGGAACAACAGCTCGGGGGTGACCACGATGCTGGCGGCGATGTCGAGCCTGCGCCGCATACCACCCGAGAAGTGCTTGACGAGTTTGGTGGCGGCGTCCGAGAGCCCAAAAGCCTCGAGCAACTCGGCGGCGCGGTCCTTGGCTGCCGGGCGCTTGAGGCCCAGCAAGCGCCCGAGCAGCACCAGGTTCTCTCTACCGGTGAGGTCCTCGTCCACCGAGGCCAGCTGACCCGTCAGGCTTATGCCGGCACGCACCGAGGCGGCCTCCGAGACGATGTCGTGCCCGAGCACCGTGGCCGTCCCCTCGTCCGGACGGATCAGGGTCGCCAGCATGCGGATGGTGGTCGTCTTTCCCGCGCCGTTCGGTCCCAGCACGCCATACACCGAGCCGGTGGGAACGGCGAGGTTGATGCCGTCGACGGCACGCTCGCTGCCGAAGGACTTGACGAGCCCGGTGGCCTCGATGGCAAGTGGTGAGGTTGGTGTCATCTGGCTCCTAATGGTCGGGGTGCTCATGCGGTTGTCGAGAAGGGAGACGGCGCACCGACGGAGAATTCATCGGTCCGAGCCGGTCGCCGGGGAGTCAGGCCCGGAGGCTGGCCGGGAGCCCGAAGGCGGCGAACAGCTCCGGGTAGATGAAGTTGTGGTGGCCGCAGATGAGGCCGTCACGCACTTCCACGACCTGCAGCGCCCACGGCTCCCAGACGTCCGTGCCGGCCGGCTTGTAACTGGCGAAGCCGGCGGTGCCGTTGGCGTCGACCGGGATCAGCTTCGAGCCCTTGCACCCGCTGCCGGGCCCGACCATCCACCCCACGACCTGGTCCGCGCCCTGGAGCCACAGGTCGTATGGCGGCATGGAGATCACCGCGTCGTCGTGGAGCAGCGAGACGAGAGCCTCCATGTCGTAGCGCTCGAAGGCGTCGACGTAGCGGGCGAGCAGAGCCTGGTGCTCGGGATCGGCGGTGGTGTCCAAAGAGTCGCGATCGAGCCCGGCCAGGGTCGTTCGCGCCCGCTGAAGGGCGCTGTTGACCGAGGCGAGACTGACCTCGAGCAGCTCCG
>DATLOM010000012.1:0-2108 GCA_035536185.1 Acidimicrobiales bacterium
CACAGGGGGAATGACGTCTCCCGCCGGCGTGGTGAAGACGAACCCACCGGTGGTGGTGCGCACCAGGCCGTAGCCGCCCTCGTGCAAGGCCCGGTGGTGGAACCGGCACAACAGCACGAGGTTGGCCAGCGACGTGTGCCCGCCGTGGGCCCAGTGCACGATGTGGTGGCCGTCCACGAAGCGGGTCTGGGTGCAGCCGGGGAAGCGACAGCCGCCGTCGCGCGGGCGCAGGGCCCGGCGGATGGGGGTCGGCCATGGCCACCAGGGCGTCGGCCCGGTCGGCCGGCTGGCGTGCAGGTGCGGCGCTTCTTCTCCGGGACGATTCCGGGGAATCGTCGGCCGCCTCCCCAGCCCCGTGGCCGCCTGAACACGACGGCGCCGGTTGGCGTTCGCCGTCTTCCGCGGAAGACTGTGACGTCTGGGCCGGGTAGCGCAGGGCGTGGGCGGCCGCGTCGAGGGCCTGGAGGACCAGCGCACCCTCCTCGGGGTCTAAGCGGGCGGTGAGGACGAGGGAGCCGTCGTCGTCGAAGAACCAGTGCACGTGGCGGGCCTCGTGACGGCGGTTGGCCTCCTCCCGCTCGTCGCCGGCCCGCACCGCCCGGCGAGCCCTCGCCAGTCGCTCGAGATGAGCGGCGGTGGCGTGACGGGCCAGGTCCACCAACTCCGCTTCACTGGCGGGCGTGGCCATGCGTGTCAGCGCCCGGGCCTTGGAGTAGCTGAGCTGGCCGACGGAGAAGGCACGGCGCACCACGGGCAGCTCCGACAGCCGGTGCGCCACCCGCACATGCTCATGGGCTGCGCCCATGCTCAGTCCGCACTTCCAGTTGAGCCATTGGGCGCACGAGCGCAGCCCCCACCCCCGCCAGCCCTCCCGGCGGTCGAACTCGGCCACCAGCACCAGCCACCGGCACATGGCCGCCGACAGATGGGCCGACAGCTCGCAGATCTCGTGCTCGAGGTGCTCGAGCGGGGACCTCGTTCACGTTCACGATGCTGGTCTGGGTCGTTTCCATGCCATCATCGTATCGAACATACGTTCCCGTAGCCAGCGAAAGAGGACCAGGGCGGGGTCCACCGGTCGTTGCAACGGACCGGTCAGGGTGATCGGTCCGTTGTGATCCATCGGAGGACCCCTTGCCGGGAGTGCGGTTGGGATTGGAGGAGCGCGAGACGATCGCCATCGGACTGGCTCGGGAGGAGCCGTTCGCCCAGATCGCCCGCAGGTTGGGCCGACCGACGTCGACAGTGAGCCGTGAGGTCGCAGGCCATGGCGGCAAGGACCGCTATCGGGCGACGGCGGCAGAGCGAGAGGCGAGGTGGCACCGGCGCCGACCCAAGAAGCGCAAGTTCTTCCGATGCCCGGCGCTGGCGGCCCGGGTCAGCGAAGGCCTTGAACAGCGCTGGTCGCCTGGCCAGATCGCCACCAGACTGCGCCGGGAGTTCCCCGACGACGCGGAGGCCCGGGTGAGCCACGAGACGATCTACGCCTCGCTGTACTGCCAGGGCCGGGGCGGTCTGCGTAAGGAGCTGATCTCAGCGCTGCGCTCGGGCCGAGCCCGGCGCCGGCCCCGCAGCCGTGGCGAACAAGCCAGGCGGCACAACGTGCTCGGCGACATGGTGCCTATCAGCGAGCGGCCCCCGGAGGTTGCCGACCGGGCCGTGCCTGGGCACTGGGAGGGCGACCTCATCATGGGCGCCTTCAACCGCTCGGCCATCCTCACCCTCGTCGAGCGTGCCACCCGCTACACCCTGCTGGGTGATCTGCCGGGCGGCCACAGCGCCTCGGAGGTCTACGCCTGCCTCATGGAGTTGATCCGAACCCTGCCCGCCAACCTGGCTCGATCGCTCACCTGGGACCAGGGCAAGGAGATGGCAATGCACGCCACTTTCACCGTCGACTCTGGCGTTCAGGTCTACTTCTGCGATCCGCACTCGCCATGGCAACGGCCCACCAACGAGAACACCACCGGGCTGTTGCGCCAGTACTTCCCCAAGGGCACGGACCTCGATCTGGTCACCAAGGACCACCTTGACTCCGTCGCCGCCGAGCTCAACGGTCGGCCCCGAATCGTGCTTCAGGGAGAAACGCCGGCGGAGGCATACGCTCG
>DATLOM010000013.1:0-6770 GCA_035536185.1 Acidimicrobiales bacterium
GTGCCGGCTTCGCCGGTGCCAACCGCGGCGGCGCTCCCGCCCGTCCCGGCTTCGGTGGTCGCCCCGGTGGCGGCCCCGGTGGGCCCGGCGGTCCCCCCGGCGGCTTTGGAGGTCGCCCCGGCGGCCCCGGCGGCCGCGGCCGCCCGCCCCGCCGGCGAGGGGGCCGGCGCCGCCGGCCGCTCGAGGAGCTCGAGCCATTCGATCCCAGCCAGGGCTACGCGCCCTCCAACGAGCCCGTGCCCGAAGGCGAGATCCTCGTGGAGCGCGGGTCGACGGCCCAGGACCTCGGTCCCCGCCTGAACCGCTCGGCGGGCGATGTCGTCCGCTTCCTGTTCCTCCACGGCGAGCCGGTCACCGCTACTCAGCCGCTGTCGGACGAGGCCATCGAGCTCTTCGCCGAGGAGATCGGTGCCAGCGTCCGCCTCGTGCAGCCCGGCGAGGAGAAAGAGGCCGCCCTCCACAAGAAGTACTTCGAGGAGGACGACGAGGACGAGGACCCGGAGATGCTGCGCCCGCGGCCGCCGGTGATCACCGTCATGGGCCATGTCGACCACGGCAAGACCCTTTTGCTCGACCGTATCCGTGAGGCCAACGTGGTGGCCGGCGAGGCCGGCGGCATCACCCAGCACATCGGGGCCTACCAGGTCGAGAAGGAAGGCCGCCTCATCACCTTCATCGACACCCCCGGCCACGAGGCGTTCACCGCCATGCGGGCCCGTGGTGCCCGTGTCACCGACATCGTCGTGCTCGTGGTGGCCGCCGACGACGGCGTCATGCCGCAGACCGTCGAGGCGTTGAACCACGCCAAGGCGGCCGACGTCCCCATCGTGGTGGCCATCAACAAGGTCGACCGCGAGAATGCCGACCCGACCAGGGTCATGCAGCAGCTCTCCGAGCAGGGCCTGGTACCCGAGCCCTGGGGCGGCGACACGATCATGGTGGAGATCTCGGCCCTCCAGAACCTCGGCATCGACGACCTGCTGGAGCAGTTGCTGGTCGTGGCCGACGTCGAGGAGCTGACGGCGAATCCCGAGGCCCGCGCCCGGGGAAGTGTCCTCGAGGCCAACCTCGACGTGGGCCGTGGCCCGGTGGCCACCATGATCGTGGAGGAAGGCACCCTGCGGGTCGGCGATCCCGTCGTGGCCGGCGCCGCGTGGGGCCGGGTGCGGGCCATGATCGACGAGCACGGCGACATCATCAAGGAGGCGCCGCCCTCCACTCCCATGCAGGTGCTCGGCTTCTCCGACGTGCCCACCGCCGGCGACGAGTTCCGGGTCACCTCCAGCGACAAGGTGGCCAAGGACATCGCCCAGCAGCGTGAGCAGCGCTACCGCCTGGGCGACCTGCGCAAGACCCCCTCCGTGGCCGCCGGCACCGGCGCCCGCCTGGAGGACATCTTCGAGCAGATCTCCAGAGGCGAGACCGCCACGCTGAACGTCATCCTGAAGGCCGATGTGCAGGGCTCGCTGGAGGCCGTCACCGAGAGCCTCAGGAAGCTCGAGCGCGAAGACGTCAAGTTGAGCTTCGTGCACCGTGCCGTGGGTGGGATCACCGAGAACGACGTGCAGCTGGCGGCGGCCTCCAACGCCACGATCATCGGCTTCAACGTGCGCCCTGACCGCAAGGGCAGGGCTCTCGCGGAGTCCGAGAACGTGGAGATCCGGACCTACGAGATCATCTACAAGCTCATCGAGGACATCCAGTCGGCCATGGTGGGCATGCTCGCCGCCGTGTTCGAGGAGGTCGTCACCGGCGACGCCGAGGTCCGCGAGGTCTTCAGCGTGCCCCGCGTCGGCAAGGTCGCCGGTTGCTGGGTCCGCAACGGGGTCATCACCCGTGGCTCCAAGGTCCGCTTCCTGCGGGAAGGCGTCGTCATCTGGAACGGGACCATCAACTCGCTGCGTCGCTTCAAGGACGACACCCGTGAGGTGGCCCAGGGGTTCGAGTGCGGCATCGGCCTCTCGGACTTCCAGGACCTCCGCCCCGGCGACATCATCGAGACCTACGAGGAGCGAGAAGTTCCACGTACGTAGCGGCTCTGGCTTTTGATCTCCACCTGCCGCAGTGCCGGTCGTTGAAGGAGAAGCGGGGAATGGTCAAACCGATCCTGGAGGGCGCCCGGCACCGGTACCGGGTGGCCGCGGCCGAGGTCGACCGCCAGGACCAGTGGCAGCGCGCTGTCCTGGGCATCGCCGCGGTGGCCGGCTCCCCGGGTCACGTCACCGACGTGCTCGACCAGGTCGAGCGCTTCGTGTGGTCCTTCCCGGAGGTCGAGGTCCTCTCCGCCGAGCGACGCTGGCTGGACGATGCCTGACCGTTCCGCCCGCCGCCGCTATCCCCGCACGGCGCGGGTGAACGAGCTGGTGCGTGAGGTCCTGGCCACGGAGGTGGAGCGGCTGTCGGACATCGACGACCGCCTGGAGCTGGCGACCATCACCCACGTGGACGTCAGCTCCGATTTCAGCCACGCCACGGTGCTGCTCAGTTCCTTGTCGCAAGAAGCCGAAAAAGCTCTCATGGAGCACCGGATCAAGTTGCAGCGGGCCATCGGTCGCCAGGTCCGCCTCAAGCGCACTCCTCTACTTGGCTTCGCCGTCGACCCTGCGATAGAGAATGGGCGACGGGTGGAAGCCATCCTCCGCCAACTCGACGTCCCTCGCGATGTAGGGGAGGTGCGTGATGCTGGAGACTGAGCTCGAAGAGGCGGCAACCGCCATTCTCGATGCACCCGAGGTCGCTCTCGCCTGCCACGTCTCGCCCGACGGCGACGCGCTGGGATCGATGCTGGCGTTGCACCACCTGTGCCTGGCTCAGGGCAAGCCGTCCGTCGCCTCGTGGTCGGAGCCGTTCGAGGTGGCGCCCCACTACCGCTTCCTTCCGGGCCTGGATCTCGCCACCAAGCCGGCTGACTTCCCGGCCGAGCCCGAGGTCATGGTCAGCTTCGACTGCGGCTCCCTGGGGCGCCTCGGTGACCTCAAGGCGAACGCCTCGGCGGCGGGCACGCTGATCGTCCTCGACCACCATGCCAGCAACGACCACTTCGGTGCGATCAACGTCATCGACCCGGACGCCGCCGCCACCGCCGTTCTCGTCCGGCGCCTGGCCCGGTTCCTCGACTGGCCCCTCACCCGCGAGGCCGCCATCTGCCTCTACACCGGACTGGTCACCGACACCGGGCGGTTCCAGTACTCCAACACCACACCGGACGTGTTCGAGCTGGCCCACGAGCTGTCCACCTTCGACCTGCCCATCGCCGAGCTCAGTCGCCAGCTGTTCGAGGAGCACACTTTCGAGTACCTCAAGCTGGTCGGCGACTGCATCGGCCGGGCCGAGCTGGACCACGACCTCCGTTTCGTCTCCACGTCCGTCACCTCCGGCGACCTCCACACCCATGGCTGCCAGGTCGACGAGACGGAGGGGCTGATCGACCTGCTGCGCCGCGCCACCGAGGCGGAGGTGTCGTGTGTGGTGAAGGAGGCGCCAGAGGGGCTTCGGGTCTCCTTGCGGGCTGTATCCGACACCGACGTCAGCGCCATCGCCGCCCACTTCGGCGGTGGCGGCCACCGGTACGCCGCGGGCTTCGTGGCCCAGGGGAGCGTCGGTGCCGTGGTCGACGAGATCAAGGCCGAGCTGCGGGCCCAGCGAGCCACCACCTCGCACGAAGTTGGTTGACGAAGCGGCGCCCGCCTTCCGCTTCCGCCCACCCGTTCCCGCCACCTGACCGTGCCGACGGACGGCTTGGTGGTTGTCGACAAGGAGCCGGCCTGGACCTCCCACGACGTGGTCGCCAAGTGCCGGGGGATCTTCGGCCAGCGCCGCGTCGGCCACGCCGGCACCTTGGACCCGGACGCCACGGGCGTGCTGCTGGTCGGCCTCGGGCGGGTGACACGGCTGCTGCGCTTTCTCACCGCGCTGCCGAAGACCTATACGGCTGAAGTCGTCTTCGGAGTGGCCACCTCCACACTCGACTCCTCGGGCGAGGTCACCGGGGAATGGGACATGAGCGGCCTCACCGCCGAGGAGGCGCAGGCGGCGGCGGCTCAACTGGTCGGGCCGATACTGCAGGTCCCGCCGATGGTGTCGGCGGTCAAGGTGGGAGGCAGGCGCCTCCACGAGCTGGCCCGTGCCGGCCTGGAGATCGAACGCCAGGCTCGCCCCGTGGTGGTCCACCGCTTCGATATCCAGCCGTCGGACGAGCCCAATGTCGTGCGCATCGAGGTGGAGTGCTCGTCGGGCACCTACGTCCGCACGCTGGCCGCGGACCTGGGCACCGCCCTCGGCGGCGGAGCCCACCTGCGCCGGCTCCGCCGCACCGCCATCGGCTCGTTCACGGCGGAGGAGGCGACCTTGATCGCCGCCCTGGGACAGGAGGCCGTTCTCCCGCCGGCGGCGGCCCTACGGGACCATCCGGCCGTCACCGTGGATGCCGAAGTGGCCCTGGCGGTGTCCCATGGGAAGGTTCTCGACGAGGCCCGGCTGGCCGTCTCGGGCGACGGGCCATGGCCGGTCGTGGATGCCGACGGCCGCCTGCTGGCGGTCTACGAGCGCCACGGCGAGAACCGGGCCAAGCCGGCCGTGGTACTGGGGCCCGAGGGCGCCGGAACCTAACCTCGCCGGCGTGCAGGTGATCAGGGATCTGGAGGCCTGCCCCCGCCCCCCCGCAGGGACCGTCGTCACCATCGGTGCCTACGACGGGGTGCACGTCGGCCACCAGGCGTTGCTGGCCAGGGTCCGGGCCATGGCCACGGAGCTGTCGTGCGCCAGCGCCGTGGTCACCTTCGACCGCCACCCGGCCAGCGTCGTGCGGCCGGAGTCGGCCCCGCTGCTGCTCACCGACCTCGACCAGAAGCTGGGCCTGCTGGAGGCCGCAGGCGCCGACCACACGGTCGTCGTCCTTTTCGACGAAGCCCGCTCCCGGGAGTCGGCTGAGGACTTCGTCACCGAGATCCTGGTGGGCTGCCTGCGGGCGCGCGCCGTGGTCGTCGGCCACGACTTCCACTTCGGGCACCGCCGGAGGGGGAACGTGGTGCTCCTCCAGGAGCTGGGCCAGCAGTTCGGCTTCGACGTGCTGGGCGTGAGCCTGCACCCGGGCGGGCCGGAGAACGAGCCGGTGTCGTCCACCCGGATCCGCCAGCTGCTGCGCGACGGCCGGATCGAGGACGCCACGGTCCTGCTCGGGCGCCCCTACGAGGTGCGGGGGCTGGTGGTGCGGGGCGACGGCCGGGGCGCACAGCTCGGGTACCCCACGGCGAACGTCGAGGTCCCTCCCGAGATCCTGCTCCCCGGCGACGGGATCTACGCCGGCTGGTACGAGCGGCCTTCGGGCGAGCTCCATCTGGCCGCCATCAGCGTCGGCCGGCGGCCCACCTTCCATGTCGACGCGCCGGTCCCGGTCCTGGAGGCCCACCTCCTCGACTTCGACGGCGACCTTTACGGGGAGCCGGCGAGAGTCCGGTTCGCCTCCTGGTTGCGGTCCGAGGAGCGCTTCGACAGCGTGGACGCCCTGATCGCCCAGATCGCCGAGGATGCCGAGGCCACCCGCCAGGTGCACTCGGCGGGGGCGGCCGGATAGCGCGGGAACCGGACGTCAGTCGTCGTGGGGCCGGGCCGACCGCTGCCGCTTGAGGGTCGCCCGTCGTTGCTTGGCGTCGAGGCGGCGCTGGCGGGACCCCGCGGTGGGGCGGGTCGGGCGCCGGGCGGTGGGCACGTGCAGCCCGTCGGCCAGCCTGACCCGGAGCCGCTCCAGGGCCAGCTGGCGGTTCCGGGCCTGCGACCGCTCGTCGGAGGCCACCACCCGCACCACCGGGCCCAGGCGCCTGAGCAGCCGCTCCCGCTGCCCAGGGCCCAGGGAGGGGGAGTGCTCGACGTCGAATACCAGCTCGACCCGGGTGTTGGACGTGTTGGCGTGCTGGCCGCCCGGCCCGCCGCTGCCCGAGAACCGCCATTCCAGCTCGGCCAGCGAGATGGCACAGGACCGGTTGACCTGCAGGACTTCGGGCACCGGGGCACGGTACTGCTCCGCCGTTTCCTGCTAGGGTTCAACGAACGTATGCCCGACAAGGCCGCCACAATCGCCACCCATCGACTCCACGAGTCCGACACGGGATCCCCTGAGGTGCAGATCGCCATCCACAGCGAGCGCATCGACCACCTCACGCAGCACCTCAAGGTGCACAAAGGTGATCATCACACCCGCCGAGGCCTCATGAAGCTGATCGGAAAGCGCCGGCGCCTGCTCGATTACGTCAAGAACAACGACGTGGAGCGATACCGCCAGATCATCGGCCGCCTCGGGCTGCGCCGGTAACTACCAAGAACAACAAGACAAACAACAACGCCGGCGGCACAGGCGTCAGCTGCCAGTGGTGACGGGCCCGGGAGCTCGGGAGCGCCACCACTGGGAACTGGCCCGGGCGCCGGCCCTCATGAGAGGAGCAGAAGTGGCCACTGCCATTTCCGTCTCAGGTCCCGTAAGCGGGACCGCCAAGACCCTGTCCTTCGAGACAGGGAAGCTGGCCCCCCAGGCCGACGGCGCCGTCGTCGTCCGCATGGGGGACACGATCCTGCTGGTCACGGCCACCGCGGCCCGATCCGTGCGGGAGGGGGTGGACTTCTTCCCGCTCACCGTGGACATCGAGGAGCGGATGTACGCGGCGGGCAAGATCCCCGGCTCGTTCTTCCGCCGGGAGGGCAAGGCCAGCGACCAGGCCATCCTCACCTGCCGCCTGATCGACCGGCCCCTGCGCCCGTCGTTCCCCAAGGGCTTCCGC
>DATLOM010000014.1:0-39232 GCA_035536185.1 Acidimicrobiales bacterium
GCAGGTCGCCGGCGAGCCTGGTCGGCCGGCTTGCGGGCGGCCGGGCGGGCCCGGGCCGGCGGCCTGCTCTGCGCCGGCGGTGCCGGCGGGGCCGTCCGGGCGCGGGCCGACGAACGCCGCTGCACCGCCGGCGCCGCCGGCCTAGACCGCCGCCGGCGCCCGACGGTCACTGCCCGCTCGCCAGAGACCGCTTCACCCGCGCGTAGTCATCCTCGGCCGTCGATTCGCCCTCGTCGCCGTCCGGCTCCTCGGCTGGTGCCGAGACCGCTCCGGTGGGCGAGAGATAGGTGACGCTCGGAGGGGGGACCATCCCGAGGCGCTCCTGGGCCGTGGCCACGATCCGGGAGGGGGATTCCAACTCGGCGACCTTGAGCCGGAGCCGCTCGTAGCGGGCCTGCTCGATGGCGGCGCGGGCCCGCAGGCCGTCGAGGCGGAACTGGCCCTGGGTCAACATCACGTGGGACGCCACCAGCCCGAAGAGGCCCAACAGCACGCCGACGGCGACCAGCACGGTGACGACGCGGGCCCGGCGCGGGCGCCGGCTAGGCGCCGGGCGCACCACCCGCAGCGGCGGCGGGGCGGGGTTCGGGGCGGAGGCGGGCCGGGGGTGGGGTGCGGTGGTCGCCGGTGACGCGCCTGACCGGCGGTTCGAAAGCGGGGCGGTCATGGCCGCACCAGCCGGCGGGCGCCCCTCACGGCAGTCTCTCGCAGGCGCGCAGGCGGGCGCTCTCGGCCCGCCGGTTCACCGCCACCTCGGCCGCTGAGGGCTTGCGGGCGCCCCTGGTCAGGAGCCTCACGGTGGGCTGGGCCCCACAGACGCAGGGCAGGGTCGGGGGGCAGACGCACCCGCCGGATGCCGCCTCGGCGAAGCGCTCCTTGACGATCCTGTCCTCCCCGGAGTGGTAGGCGAGGACCAGGCACCGTCCTTCGGGGGCCAGCAGCGCAAGGGCGGCGTCCAGGGCCGGCCCGAGGATCTCCAACTCGTCGTTGACGGCGATGCGGATGGCCTGGAACACCCGGCGGGCGGGATGGCCTCCGGTGCGGCGGCCCGCGGCCGGGATGGCGTCCCGTACCACTTCGGCCAGCTCGACGGTCGTGCTGAGAGGCCGTCGCTCCACGATGCGGCGGGCGATACGGCGGGCGAAGCGGCGCTCGCCGCTGTCGGCGATGAGGCGGGTCAGCTCGAGCTCGGTGGTCGCGTTCACCACGTCGGCCGCCGTGCGACCGGTGGACCGGTCCATCCGCATGTCGAGCGGGGAGTCGAGGCGGTAGGAGAAGCCGCGCTCGGCCTGGTCCAGCTGCGGCGAGCTGACACCGAGGTCGAAGAGCACCGCGCTCACGGGAAGAGCGGCCCGCTCGGCGATCTCGGTGATCCGGTCGAAGCGGGCATGCTCCAGGCCGGCCACACGATCCCCGAAGGGGGCGAGGGCCGCCGACGCCGCGGCCAGCGCCGCCTGGTCGCGGTCCATGCCCAGGAGGCGGAGATGGGGGTGGGCCTCCAGCAGGGCGCGGGCGTGGCCCGCCCCGCCCAGGGTCGCGTCGATCAGCACACCGGGGGGAACCGGCGCGAAGGTGGCGACGACCTCGTCGAGCATCACCGGACGGTGTTGGAATGCCTGGCTCATCCGCAGCCTCCCGACCGGCGCCACGGCACCGGGGGCGGAGAGGTGGCCGTCAGCCTCAGCAGTCGAGAGGCAGCGCATGGGCCAGGCGTAGGTGGTGGTTGCGTCCGTAGTCGCGTTCGGTTCTCCTAGTCGTCGTCTTCCTCGGTCAGCTCGCGTTCGGCGGCGGCCACCTTCCGGGCCCAGACCTCCGGGTTCCACAGCTCGACCCGCTCCATGGCCCCGTTCACCAGGACGGCGTCCACGAGCCGTGCGTACTCCCGCAGGTGCTGGGCGATCGGTACCCGGCCCTGCTTGTCGATGTCGATCTCCTCGGTGCCCGCTGCCCACACCCGGGCCAGGTCCCGCTCGGCCCGGCTCCCCTGTGACTCCTGCATCAGCCTGGTCTGGGCCTCGAACTCGTCGGGGGTCCAGAGAGCCAGGCACCGGCCCCGGTACTGGGTCAGGAAGGCGCCGCGCTCGAACGGCGCGCGGAACTTCGCCGGCAGGATGACCCGACCCTTGGGGTCCAGCGAGTGCTCGTGGCGCCCGAAGAACCTGGCCATGTGCGATCGTGCTCCTCACCGTCGACTCCCTCTCGAGCGAAGGGGAACGCCCTCCCCTTTACTCCACTTCGCTCCACAGTAAACCCCTTCCCTCCAAGAGTCAAGGTATTTCTGTTCCTGACCGGGATCAGCCGGACGGGAGCTGGGCGAGCAGCGCCTGCTCGACCTGGGCGGGGGTGACCCCGGCCTCCAGACCGGTGCCGAAGTGGCGGCCGTCGCGCTCGAGGCGAGCGCGCCCGGCGGCGTCCAGAGCGAGTAGCGGGGGCATGGCCGATGGGTCCCAGGCCAGCGGGACGGCGCATTGGAAGAGGGCGCCATGGCGGGCCCGGCGCTGGGCGATGCCGACGATCTTCCCGCCGCCGGCGGCGGTCACCTCACCGGCACCGAGCCCGGCGAAGCAGACCATCCGCGACCAGGGGGACGAGACCAGGGGCCCCCGGTGGACGGTGGCGCCGGTGGCGCCGAGAGTGGCGAGGGCCGAAGCCCATACCTCGCCCAGCCACCAGAAGGCCCGGCCCACGTCCGGCTGCCAGAGCGGGTCGCCGGCCGGGACGACGACGTCCACCCACACCATGCGACCCGGTCCCACCAGCACGGCTCCCCCACCACTGCGCCGGCGGGCCACCTCGACGCCGGCGGCCTCGGCCGCGGCAACGTCGACGTCGGTCGCCGACTGGGTCGAGCCGAGCACCAGTGCCGGCGCCGTCACCTCGCAGAACGTGACCGATCGTTCCCGCCAGACGACGTCCCGCCCATGCAGCTCCGCTGCCGGCGCCCGGAGGCGGGCCGTGGCCCAGCCCGTAGCCGAATGAGCGATGGCCCGCCTCAGGCCGACAGGGAGGTGAGCCCCAGGTACGGCTCCCAGTCGGGACGGGCCCGGCCGTCGGCGGCCAGTACCCACACTCCCTCCCGGGGGGCGGTGGGTGCCCGCCGCAGGATGAGGCTGGTCTCGTGCAGGAGGCGGTCCTCCTTGCGGGTGTTGCAGGGCCGGCAGGCGGCCACCACGTTGTCCCAGGTGTGGCCGCCGCCCTTGCTGCGGGGCACGACGTGGTCGATGTTCTCGGCCGCGCCGCCGCAGTACTGGCAACGATGCCCGTCGCGGGCGAAGACGGCCCTGCGGTTGAGGGCGACACGGGTCTGGTACGGCACCTTCACGAAGTAGGAGAGGCGGACCACCGACGGCTCGGGGAACACGGCTCGCTCCGACCGGAAGACGGCCTCGCCGGCGGCGAGCATCTCGGCCTTCTCGGACAGGACCAGGACCAGTGCCCGTCGGGTGGGCACGACGCAGAGCGGCTCGTAGGTGGCATTGAGGAGGAGCGCTCTGGACACGGCCGGTATCTAAATGGCCGTCGGCGCTGGTGGCACCCGCATTTACGAAGGTTACCGCAGCACCTGGCGGTGGCTCCGGCACCACTCGAGGTAGGCGACGACGTCGGCCGGGGCCGGTTGGGCGGCCCTGTCGCCGTACATGGTCTCCAACCGGAAGGCGAGGTAGGCGGCATCGGGGAGGGGCAGGAACGGGCGCCGGCGCCACCACCCGGGAGGCGCCAGCACCAAGACCTGTCGCAACGCCGTCACCCACAGGTGGGGGCGCACGGCGAGAGCCGGCAGGATCTTCAATATGGAGAGGCCCGGTGGGGTCATCCGGGGCTTTCGCTCGCGGGGGCCCTGCCGCTCCGGGCGAGGCCGTCGAAGCCGACCTTGGCCGCGCCCACCAGCCCGCCGCCGGCACCCAGCGCGGCAGGGACGATCCGGGCGCCGCGGGAGAAGGCGAGACGGGTCGAGCGATCCAGCTCGGCCTGAGCGGCGGCGAAGAAGGGCTCGCCGAAGCCCAGCGCCACCGAGCCGGCGACCACGGCCAAGCGCAGGTCCAGCAGGTTGGCCACCGACGCCACCGCCCGCCCCACCAGGGTGCCGGTGCGGGCCACGATCTCAGGGCCCGCCTCCGCCGGCGGGCGCCCGGTGACGGCGGCGATGGACGGCCCCGACGCCTCGGCCTCGAGGCATCCCCGCGCACCGCACACGCACATCCGGCCGACAACCGGCTCGACGATGACGTGGCCGATGTGGCCGGCGTTGCCGGCGGCGCCGTCGAGCAGGCGCCCACCCGAGACGATGCCTCCGCCCACGCCGGTGGACACCACCATGGCGATGTAGTCGTCGACGCCGCGCGCGGCGCCGGCCCAGCCCTCCCCCAGGGCCAGGGCCTTGGCGTCGTTGTCGATGAACACGGGTACGCCGAGGGCCGAGCTCAGCCGCCGGCGCAGGGGGAAGTCGGTCCAGGCCGGGATGTTGAGCGGCGATACCAGCTCTCCACCCTCCGGTCCGAAGGTCATCGGTCCTCCACATCCCACCCCGCACACCACCTCTTCACCCTGCTGCACCTCCGAGATGACGGCCAGGAGGCTCTCGAACAGCGACTCGGCGTCGCCGGCCGACGTGGGTGCCACGGACGACCGCAACACCTCGCCGGCCTCGTTCACCACGCCGGCAGCGAGCTTGGTGCCGCCGATGTCGAGGGCCAGGGCGCGCCGCACCATCGGACGGTACCTGCCGTAGGGTTTCCCACCGTGGCGAGGCAGCGGGTGGCGACGATGACTGCGACCTTCGCCTCGACCTTCGAAGCGATCGTGGGCAACGTCGAGCAGGTGATCCAGGGCAAGGGCCAGGCCATCCGGCTCGCCGTGTGCTGCCTGGTGGCTGAAGGCCACCTGCTCATCGAGGACGTTCCCGGGGTGGGCAAGACGACGCTGGCCAAGGCCATCGCCGCGTCGCTGGGCTGCTCCTGGCACCGGATCCAGTTCACGCCGGACCTGCTGCCCTCCGACGTCACCGGCGTGACCGTCTACAGCCGCACCAACGGCAGCTTCGAGTTCCGCCCCGGCGGGATCTTTGCCAACATCGTCCTGGGCGACGAGATCAACCGGGCCTCACCCAAGACCCAGTCGGCCCTGCTCGAGGCCATGCAGGAGGGCCAGGTCACGGTGGACGCCACCACCTACGCCCTCCCCACTCCGTTCATGGTGATCGCCACCCAGAACCCGGTGGAGCACGAGGGCACCTATCCGCTTCCCGAGAGCCAGCTCGACCGCTTCCTGATGCGCATACCCATGGGCTACCCGGACCGGGCCAGCGAGATCCAGATGCTCGACACCCATGGCGGCCTTTCCACCACGGAGGTGGAGGACCTGGCCCCGGTGGTGAGCGTGGAGGCGGTGGAGGCGATGACGGCGACGGCCCGGGGGGTCCACGTGGCCCCGGCCATCAAGGGCTACCTGGTGGACCTGGCCGACACCACCCGCCGGCACCCCAGCCTCGCCCTGGGTGTGTCGCCCCGCGCCACTCTGGCCCTGCAGGGTGCGGCCCGGGCCCGGGCCGCGTCGCTGGGCCGGGAGTACGTGGTGCCCGACGACATCAAGGCCCTGGCCGGGCCCGTCCTGGAACACCGCCTCGTGGTGACTCCCGAGGCCGCCATCGGCGGGATGGCCGCGGCCGAGGTGCTCGGCCAGGTTCTGAGCTCCGTGCCCGTGCCCGCCGGTCGGGCGGGCTGACGCCGCAGCCCTGATGGGTTTCTGACCGCGTGTTGACACGGCGAGGCTGGATGTTGCTCCTCGGGGCCGTGGTGATGGCCGTGGTGGGCCGCCTGCTCGGGCTGGTGGAGCTGTTCATGCTGGCCGCCTCGGCCGTGGCCATGGCGGCCGGCGCCGTCGCCTACGTCAAGTTCACCTCGTTCTCCGTCGACGCCACGCGCCAGCTCCGGCCTCCACGCGTCCCCGCCGGCACCGACAGCCGCGTCGAGCTGGCCGTGCGCAACACCTCCCGCCGGCGCTCCCCGGTGCTGGCCGCCACCGACCCCTTCGACGGTGGCAAGCGCCTGGCCAGCTTCCTCGTGGCGCCTCTGCAGCCGGGGGAGACGGCACGAGCGGCCTACCGGCTACCCACTGATGCACGGGGCATATACGACCTGGGGCCGCTGTCGCTCCAGCTGTCGGACCCCTTCGGGCTGGCTCGCCGGTCGGTGCCCGCCGCGCCCCTCACCAGCCTCACCGTCTTCCCACGGGTGGACCCCATAGAGGCTCCCGTCCTCACCCGGGGGGACGACGCCTTCGCCTCAGCCGACCATCCCACCGCTCTCGGTTCGTCCGGTGAGGACTTCTACGCTCTGCGCGAGTACGAGGTGGGCGACGACCTGCGGCGGGTGCACTGGAAGTCGAGCGCCAAGCTGGACCAGCTGATGATCCGCCAGGACGAGGTGCCCTGGCAGGGCCGGACGACGGTCGTGCTCGACCTCAACGGCGCCGCCCACGACGAGAGCTCGCTGGAGGTGGCGGTGTCGGCCGCGGCCAGCATCGTCACCGCCTGCTGGCGGCGGCGCTCCGTGGTCCGCCTCGTCTGCACGGACGGAGTGGACTCCGGCGCGGGCTCGGGCTCGGCCCACCTCGACGCCATGCTGGAGCACCTGGCCGGCGCCGGCGCCCAGGGCACCCTGCCGCTGGGCGCGGTGCTGGGGCCCCTGCGGCGGGAGGGCAACGGCGCCGCCCTGATCGTCGTCACCACGACGGCGGTGTCCCAGGGGGATCTGGACGGCGTGACCCGGATGCGGAGCCGGTTCGGGTCGGTGACCCTGGTGCTGATCGAGGTCGGGGCGGGCGCCGGCGCCCGGGCCGTCCCCTCGCTCTCCTCGGTGGTGCGGATTACGGCCTCGGTCCCCTTCGCCACGGCCTGGGCCGAGGCCTCGGCCGGCACCGGTGGCCGGCACCGGGCCGGGTCGCGACACCGGCCGGTGCCGCGGACGACGCCCGCCGGAGGCTCCCGCTGAACCCCGAAGCCCGCCCGACGGGGGCCCCCACCCTGGCCCTCACCGCCCTGACCGCGGCTGCTGCCTTGGGGATGGGGCGGCTCTTCGCCGGCCACGACTACCTGGTGCCGTTCCTGGCCGTCTCCCTGACCACCCACGCCGTGCTGTGGGCCGGCCGGCGGATGGGAGCGCCGCTGGCCGCGACCGCCCTCGCGGCGATGGGAGGGGCGTCCTTGTGCGTGGCCTGGTTCGTCCTGCCGGAGACCACCACCCTCGGCATCCCCGGCACCGCCACCCTGGACGCGGCCCGTCTGGCCCTTTCGGAGGCCTGGCGTGAGTTCGCTGAAGTCGTCGCGCCGGCGCCGGTCACCGACGGCTTCCTCATCGCAGGGATGGCCGGGATCGCCGTCACGGCCGTACTCGCCGACTGGGCCGCCTTCCGCATGGCCGCCCTGTTCGAGGCGGTCCTGCCCTCCTTCACCCTCCTGATCTTCACCGCCACCCTCGGCAGCTCCCAGCGCAGGGCCCTTCTCGTCGGGCTCTACGTGGCTGCCCTGCTGCTGTTCCTGCTGGTCCACCAGGCCGGCCTCCTGGCCGCTTCCTCGTCGTGGTTCGCCAGCCGTTCCCGCGAAGGAGCCGGCGCGCTGCTGCAACGGGGCGCGGCCCTGGGAGTGGTGACCGTGGTCGCCGGGCTGGCGGTGGGACCGGCCATCCCCGGTGCGGAGCAACCACCGCTCCTGGCGTGGAGGGACAGCGATCTGATCGGGCGCGACGGGCGGCGCACCACCATCAGCCCGTTGGTCGACATACGGGGTCGGCTGGTGAACCAGTCGGCCGCCGAGGTGTTCACCGTGAGGTCCACCCACCGGTCCTACTGGCGGTTGACGTCACTCGACACCTTCGACGGCCAGATCTGGTCGTCGGACGCCAGCCACCGGCCGGTGCGGCGCTCCTTGCCCCGGGGCCTGGCCTCCGGCGGCCGCACGGACAGCGTCGTCCAGGAGTACCGGATCTCGTCTCTTTCCTCGCTGTGGCTCCCCGCCGCCTACCGGCCCGAGCGGGTGACCGGCGTGGACGACGTCAGCTACAACGAGGACCTCGGCAGCCTCATCACCGAGGACGACACGACCAACGGCCTCACCTACCGGGTCGAGTCCGCCCTCCCCCGCTTCTCCCCCACAGAGCTGGCCCAGGCCGGGAGCGACCTGACCCGGGAGCAGGCGCGACGCTTCGGCCGCCTCCCGTCCATCTCGCCCCGGGTGCTGGCCCTGGCCCGGTCGATCGCCTTCCAGCAGCGGGGGTCGACGCCCTACGCCCGGGCTCTCGCCCTGCAGGACTTCTTCCGCAGCGGCGCCTTCACCTACGACCTCGAGGTCGAAGCGGGCCACGGCGACCAGGCCCTCGAGAACTTCCTGTTCCGGACCCGCCGCGGGTACTGCGAGCAGTTCGCCGGCGCTTATGCCGTGATGGCTCGGGCCGTGGGGCTGCCGGCCCGGGTAGCCGTCGGGTTCACCCCCGGCGAAGTAGACGGCGACGGCGTCTTCCACGTCCGTGGCCTCAACGCCCACGCCTGGCCCGAGGTGTACCTGGCCGGTGCCGGCTGGGTGAACTTCGAGCCGACGCCGGGCCGGGGCGCGCCGGGCGCCGAGTCCTACACCGGCGTGCCCGAGGCTCAGGCCCGCCCGGAGAGCCCGTCCACGGCGACCACGGCGACGACAGCCACGACCGCGGCTCCCGGCCCGGCGACGACACCGACCTCGACCCCCGCGGCCACCGTCCCGCCCGGGAGCGGTGAAGGAAAGGGGCGGCCGTCCCTGCTGGACAACATCGCCCTGCGCGCCGTCCTGCTCGTCGCGGCGCTGACGTTCGTGCTGGCCGCGGCCGGTCCGGTGGCCAAGTCGGCCCGCCGGCGCCGGCGCCGGCGGGCCGCCCCCACCGACGCCGACCGGGTCCTGGTGGCGTGGGCCGAGGCGACCGAGGTGCTGGCCCAGGCCGGGGCCCGGCGCCGGCCGTCCGACACCCTCGACGAGCACGCCCAGCGCGCGGTGGCGAACGCCGATCTTCCCGCGCCCGCCGCCGGGGCCCTGCGGGCACTGGCCGGCGACGCCGCCGCGGCCAGCTACTCGGAGCGGGAGCTGGGCCCCGAGGTGGCGGCCCGGGCCCAGGGATCGGCGGCCGTGGTCGAAGCCGCGGTCAGAGGTGCGGCCTCGCCGGCGCAACGAGTGGCCCGGGCCGTGGACCCCCGCCCCCTGGTCCGCTCCTAGCCCGTCCGCTCCTAGCCCGCCTGGCTCAGGTGTCGTCCTTCTTGAAGCGGTCGCGGAGGCGCTGGCGGGTGTCGCCCAGGACGCTGGGGAAGCCGTGTTCGCGCACGGTGCGGCTCACGTCCTTCCACCCGGCCCGGCCCATCTTGCGCAGGTTGGCCTCGAACACCAGGGCCGAACCCAGCATCAGCAGGAAGCCGAAGAAGCCGAGGAAGCGATTGGAGGCGAAGGACCCCAGCAGGAGCACGAGGCCGGCAAAGAAGCCGGCGGCGGCCCACTTGCAGTTGCGACCGGCGTGGCGGTAGAGCGAGGTCTCCGACACGCCCTTGGCGAAGGCAGGATCGTGTTCGTAGAAGCTGCGCTCGATCTCGTGGAGGATGCGCTGCTCGTCTTCCGATAAAGGCAACTCAGAGACCCTTCTGCGCCACTCAGTCCGACTACCCCCATCTTCGCGCACCCAACCAGAGTCAACAACGCGAGTGCCGCTAGGGACCAGGTGCGCTCCGACCGTCACGCCCGACACCCTGGCGCACGACCGACTCGCCGAAGCGCCGGCGCACCTCGTCGACGGCCTGCCAGGCCTCGCCCCATGCCGGCGACCAGCTGTCCCCGCCGGCGCCCGCCACCTTGTCCAGGCTCAACTGCCGTGACCCGCCGGCGGACAGGGTCGACACGCTGATGCCGAGGAGCCGTACGCCGGGGGTGGGGTCGACGGCGTCGAGCAGGCTGTGGGCGGCGGCCGCCACCTCGAGGGCGGTGTCGACCGGTCCGCGGAGCGTCTGGGAGCGGGTGATGGTGGCGAAGTCGGAGAAGCGCACCTTCACCGTCACCGTCCGCGCGCCCAGTCCCCCATGGCGGAGGCGGGCAGCCACGGAGTCGGCCATTCGCACCGTCTCACTCCGTAGCTCGGCCACCTCCACCAGGTCGCGGGGATAGGTCTGCTCGTGGCCCACCGACTTGGGCTCCCGGTGAGGCACCACCTCCTGGTCGTCCCTGCCCCAGGACAGCTCGTGGAGGTGGCTGCCGAGGGACGCCCCGAGAGCGGCGACGAGGGTGGAGCGGGGTACGGCGGCCAGGTCGCCCACCGTCGCCACCCCGAGGCGGTGGAGGCGCGGCTCGGTGGCCGGGCCGACGCCCCACAGCGCGGCCACCGGGTGCCGGTGCAGGAAGTCCAGCTCCTCGCCGGCCATCACGACGAACACCCCCGCTCCGGGCTGCAGACGGCCGCCGACCACCCGGGGCTTGGCCTTCCTCGACGCCAGCTTGGCCACCAGCTTCGAGGTCCCGACTCCGACGGCACACGCCAGCTTCAGCTCCTCGGCGACCTTCTCCCGGATGCGGGCGGCGACCGCCGGCGCCGGTCCGAACAGGCGGCGGGCCCCGGTGACGTCGACGAAGGCTTCGTCGAGACCGATGCCCTCGACCAGAGGGGTGAAGTCGGTGAGCAGGTCGTGGAGGCGCCGGCTGTAGGCCGCGTACAGGTGGGGATGGGCGGGCACGAACACCGCGTCCGGGCACAGCCGGCGGGCGTGGGCCGAGGGCATGGCCGAGTGGATGCCGAACACCCGGGCCTCGTATGTGCACGAAGCCACCACGCCGCGGCTCCCGGCGGCGCCGACGACCACCGGCCGCCCGGCCAGCTCGGGATCATGGAGGACCTCCACCGACGCGTAGAAGGAATCCATGTCCACGTGCAGGATCGAGCGTTCGGTCCCTGCCGGGCGCATCACTTCGCCGATTCTGGCAGGGATCACGGTTCGTGCCGCGGAGGTCCCTGGCGGCGCCGGCGACCGCCCATACCGGCGGCCAGGGCGAGGAGGGCGGCCATGCCGGCCAGGCTCAGCACGGGCCCGAGGCCTGAGCCCGGTGCCCCACCGGTGGCGCGGGCGACCGGCAGAGGCCGCAGGGTGGCGCCCGGCCGGCCCGGCTCCAGCACCCGGAACAGGCCCCAGAGGCCGGCCTCCCGGTAGGGCTCACGATGGTCCCCCCACACGTAATCGCCGGCCTGGCGCCCGGGCCCGCCGGCGCCGCCTTCGAGGCGCGCCGTCACCACGTCGAGCCCACCGAGGGGCACCGAGCTGAGCAGGTTGGTCCCCCGCCGGCCGGGCTCCATGGCCCAGCGGTGGCCTTCCACGCTGAACACCTGGGACTGCTCGCTCCAGGGGGCCACGGCGTGGATCCTCACCGGGTCGCCGGCGAAGGCCTCCAGGAGGGGCGTGGACGGCAGCGGCCGCCCGGGCGTGGACGACGAGAACACCGTTGCCGGATCGGGATCGGCGTTCAGGCGTCCCTTCAAGGGCTCGTTGCGGTAGTTGACGCCGACCGTGCCCTGGACCTGGGTCGTGTAGGGCATCCGGTGGGTGCCGATGGAGGCGTCCTCGTCCTGGAACAGGAGGGTGAAGTCCCGGTAGGCCCGGGCCGAGGGCGGCTGCACCACCACGTTCCATGCCGAGCGGTCCCCGATGTCCTCACCGGTTGCGGGATCGCGGTAGTTGGCGCCTGCCGGCCCCACGACGATGGCGCCGTAGAGGCCCAGCTCCGAGTTGGCCACCACGTTGCCGCCGTCGCGCAGCACCGACACGGTCTCGCCCACCTCGGGCGAGGCGTAGTAGGTGGAGGTCCGGGCCTGGCCCGGCGCCACCGACTGGTCTGGGTTGAACCCGGCGGCCACGCCTCCCGAGTCGAGAGGGTCGGCGGCCAGCAGGTCGCACCGGAGAGACACCGAGCCGCTGGACACGGCGTTGCGAAGGCTCAGCTTCAGGCACTCCCCCACACCCACGTGCAGAACCAGCGGCTCAGCCGGGCGGCGACCGGCACGAACGGCTTCAAGGTCCCGGGCCAGGACGAAGAGCCGCCCCGGCTTTCCCGCGAGCATCGGCAACGGGGCTTCGGTCGCAACGATGTCGAACTCCCGCACGGGGGCGGCGGGCGGGCACACGGCGGTAGCCGGTCGGGGCGGGACCTCGTGGCCCGGGAGGGGCTGCAGCGCCGGAGCCGCATCCTCGGCCGGCGCTCCCGGAGCACCGGAGGCCGCGCCGGCGCCGGCGCCGGCGGCCGTGGCCGTCCCCTCACCGGGGCCCGGCCGCACCCGCAGAAGGCCCCAGCTGCCCTCCCGCAGCTTCGACGACCGCCCGTTGCCGTAGAGGTAGTCGCCCGGCATGCCCTGGGGGCCGCCCGCGGCCGGCACCACCAGGTCGTAGCGCTCGGATATTCCGAGGTGGACGGTGCTCACCGGCGGCGAACGCAGGCTCTGGGGCTCCTTGCGGAACCAGTGGCCGTCCACGTGCCAGGTGTGCACGTCGTTGGTGGCGCTGACCAGGCTCCGCACCACCACGGGGTCGCCGACGTTGGCCTCGATCACCGGCGTGGCCGGGTCACCGTGGGTGCGGCTGCTGAACACCATGGCCGGATCGCCCTTGCGGCCGGCGAGAGGCTCGGCCCGCAGGTTGAGGGCGCTGCCGGTGGACCGGCCGACGTGGTTCACCGGGCTCTCGTCCTGCACGAAGGACACCAGCTCACGGAAGCTGCCCTTGACGTCGGCCGAGACCCGCGAGTCGGTGTGGATGTCGGCGATGGCGCCGCTGCGTACCTCCTCGCCGGTCCGGGGGTCGTGGTAGGTCGAGCCCGGCGGCTCGGAGATCAAGGCGCCGAACAGGCCGTGCTGCCAGGTGCCGATGGCGTTGACGTGGTCGTGGAAGTAGGCGGTGCCGAACTGGGTGTCGTCGTACCAGCGGTAGCGGACGAACTCGGTGCTCACGATCTCGCCGGCCTCGTGATCCGACTCGAGCGGCTTGGTAAGGGTGATCACCGGGCCGTCGACAGCAGCCACGGCCAGGGCCTCGAAGCTCCGGCCCCCCTCCATCCCGAGCCCCACCACCACGCCCGGCTGGAACCTCGAGCTGTCGGCCACCCGCAAGGTGGTGGCGCCGGCTCCGGCGGGAGCGGAGAGAGCCGCTCCCTCCAGGCGGAACGGCCGCACCGACTGCTCGAAGTTGAACCCCGACACCACGCCGTCGCTGGCCTGGATGTCGAACTGCACGAAGTGGATGTGGGCGTTGACCTTGGAGAACCCGTGGCTCTCGGGAGTGTCCTCCAGCTGGCTGGTGAGGACGATGTCGACGCAGTCCTCGCCGGCATTGGCCCTGATGGCCAGCGGTCGGCGCAGGTCGGGGTCGGCCCGCACCGCCGCCTCCTGTTCCTTGAGCACGAAGAGCAGCCCTCCCGGGTCGACGATCCCCTCCTCTTCGTTGATGGGAATGGCGGCGTTGACGGCCTGCAGGTCGAACTTCTTCGTCTTCGACCCGGCCGGGCACAGGCTCTCCTTCCCGTTGGCGCCGGGAACCGGCGGGTCGGTGCCCTCGTGGTCGGGTTCCAGGAACGGGGAGGGCCCGTGGTTGGGAGCGAACGGCGGGCGCTTCCCCAGATGGGGACGGAGGAAGGGGAAGGCGAGCTTCCCGGTCTCGGGGTCGAAGCGCAGGGGTGATCGTCGACCCGGTGCCGGTGACCGGTACCCCGGCCACACCTGGTCGGTCTCCGGCTCGCCCAGATAGGTGTCGCCTTCCCGGGCCCAGTCGAGGACGGCGGCGTCGTAGCCCCGGGGTACCCCGGGGGGAGGCAGCTGGCGCTCCACCCACCGCTTCAGCTCGCTCCCGGAGATGGTGAAGTCCGTGTTGGCCGAGGCGACCGTGGCCCCGACCAGCTCGGCGGAGGTCACCGAGGCCGCCACGCCGCCGCTGCGCTCGGGCAGCTCCCGCAGGGGCGGTAGGGCGTCGGTGGACGTGGCGCCGCCCTGGAGCGTGTTGTACGTGCGCCACAGCCCCCACATGCCGGCGAAGTAGTGCTCGGCCACGTGGCAGTGGAACAGGAAGTCGCCCACCGATCCCTGGCACCCGCCACTGCCACATTCGGGAACGACGTCGAATGTCTCGGAGGGGCCGAGGCTCTGGCTGTCCGTGCGTTCGGTGGCCTCGGGCAGCAAGGGCGGGCTCTTGTCCTCACCCGAGTCGAAGCGGGTGCCCTCCACTCCGGGCTGGCGGGGCCAGCGGGTGGCGCCGCCGTGGACGTGGTGGACGTGGAAGACCTCCGAGCCACCGTGGACCACCCGCTGCTTGGTTGGATCGCCCAGATAGGCGCGCATCATCGGGGTGGCGGGGTCGCCGAAGGAGTACGAGCTGTAGGCGACGGCCTCGTCGAAGGTGCCTGCCCCTACGGGCGCTCGGGCCACCTGGAGAGCCAGCCGGTTGCCAAAGGGCTCACTGCGGTAGTTGAGGGCCCGTGCGCCGGGACGGTAGGCGCCGGTGACAGGGTCCACCAGCGGGATCGGCCGGTCGGCGGCGTCGAGCAGCTGGTAGTTCTCGTGGCCGACCTCGTGGTAGTAGAGGGCGAAGTCGCGGAAGTCGCTGCCGGCGGCGGAGCGGATGACGGCGTCCCAGCCACTGCGGAGTGGTGCCCCCGTCCTCGGGTCGAACCACGACGAACCTGGCGGTTCCACCACTATCGAGCCGAAGAGCCCGTGGCTGGTCTGGGCCCGCGTGTCGCCATGGCTGTGGAAGTGGTGGGTGCCCTCCGGCTCCTCGGGGCCCACCATCCACTCGTACGTGACGCTCTGCCCCGGCCGGGCGACGGCGAGCGGGTTGGTGGCGATGGCCGGCCCACCTGACCCCGCCACCCGCAGGTCGGCTCCGTGCACGTGGAGGCTGGCTGCCTCGGTGCCCCCCAAGGCGTTCCGCAGGCTTATCCGCAGGCACTCACCGGGGAGCACCCGGAGGGTGAGGGGCTGGATGGCGTCGCCCTGGAGACCAGAGGTGACGGCGGGCTCGCCCCGGCCGGCCCTCGCCGCGGCGTTGGCCGCCTCCTCGGCCCGCACCCGCTCGAGCTCCTCCTCGAGAACGAACATCCGGCCCTCGGGATCGTGGTCGAGGTAGCGGTTCACGGTGATGTCCACCCGGATGGCGGCGGCGGCGTAGCTCCGCACCGGAGCGTTCCGCTCACAGGCGCTCTCCGAGCCGGGGCGCTCCTCCTGCCCACCGGCGGGGGCGGTCATCCCGAACACGAGCAGGGTGGCGGAGACAAGGGCGGTGACGCGGACCCGCTCCCGGCGCAAGAGCCGGGAGCGGGTCGCCGTTGCTGATAACTGCATGCTCAATCTCAGGTGACCTTGACGGTGCCTTCCATGTCGGGGTGGACGAGGCAGATGTACTTGAAGGTGCCGGCCTCGGTGAAGGTCCGGGTGTACACCAGCTGGGCCTCAGAGAGGATGACTCCGCTGCTCATGAAGCCCTTGCCGTCCCATCGGCCACCGTCGACCTTCACCTGGGGTGGCGGCCCTTCCTCACCAGGGCCACCTCCGCCGCCACCGCCTTCACCTTCGGGCGGTGCCGGCGGTGCCGGGAGCTTCGGGCTGTTGGCCGGCGCGAGGGTCTTCTGGTTGCTGGAGACCGTGCCGTCGTCGGCCTTGAGGATCCAGGGACGGGCGTCCTCGGGGGCGTTGAAGGAGATGCTGTGGAAGCCGTTCACCTCCCAGGTGACCGACTCGCCCTCCTTGATGGGCAGCTCCGTGGGGAACACGTTGATGCCGGCGCTGGGGACCGGCTCCTCTCCTTCGAAGAAGGTGCCGGCCTTGGCGCTCTTGGCGTCGATCGAGACGAGCACCTCGTCGGCCGCCGGCTTGAGCTTGGCCATGAAGTCGCCCAGCTCCTTCTCGCCGGCCGCCTTGACCTCTTCAGCGGTGGGGATGTCGGCGCTCTTGGCCACCACCGTGACCTCCTCGGCCATGTCGCTGCCATGGATGGCGCAGATGAAGGTGTAGGTGCCCGTCTTCAGGTCGTCGGCCAGCTTGATCTTGAAGGTGTCCTCGTCCTCCATGTACCCGGTGTTGATGAACCGGGCCTTGCCGGTGAACTCCTCCGGCAGCTCTTTCACGGGGCACGGCTCGTCGGTGGAGGGGTCATCGGTGGCCGAGTAGCAGGGCTGGTTGCCTGGCTGCAGGAGGAACTCCTCTCCTTCCTTGGGTTCCCCCTCGATGAAGGTCTTCGGGATCTTCTCGAACAGCGCCTGCAGCTCCGGCGGTGGGGGACCATCCTCCTGCGGGCCGGCCTTCTTCTGGGCCTCGAGGATCTCGTCCACCAGTGTCCCGGCCATGACGGTGTGCGTCTCGCCGGTGAACTCGGATGTGAACTCCAGGGAGTCGCCGGGGCGAGCCGTGACCTTGGACGGGAAGAAGTGGATCCACGACGTGGCAAACGGCGCGGTCTGGGCGTCGACCCGGATGGGGAGCGTCTGGGCCCCGGCCTTCTCGGTGTCCTCGGCTCCCTCCCCGACCGTCGGGGCATCTTCGTCGTCGCCGCACGCGGCGGCGATAACCGCCAGCACGACGAGGGCTGTGGCCAATCGCTTTCTCATCCGCTCTCCCTTGAGTCAGCCGCCGGGCCCACCCCGGCTGGCGCCGGACAGTACCCGATACCGGGGATCCGGGGCGAGGATCACTGAACGATTTCTTGCCCGCCGTCGACGCCGCCACCTGCACACGATCGGTCCCTACGATGCTGGTGTGCCCGCGGCCCGCCCGGACGACGACGATCGGCCGCTGTCCGCCCTGCCATCGCGAAAGGCGCGGGCCCTCGCCTTCTCCGCCATCCTCGTCGCCGGCTTGTGCGGGGCGCTCATCGGGTCCTCCTTCGTGAGCCTCCAGTGCGAAGGGGGCTGTGAGACGAGCAGCGGCCTGGGGGCGATCGTCGGTGGGTTGACCGCCGCCGGCGGTGTTGCCGTGGTGGCCGTGCTCGTCCTGCGGGCCATGGGCGAGTGGAACCGCGTCAAGGACAGCGACGACGCCGGCCGGGCTCCTCGAGCCGGCCCGGTCAGCCGGTGAGGCGCAAGAGGCGGAACCCCTCGGCGTAGCGCACTCCGGCGGCCCGGCCCGCGTCCTCGGCCCGCTGGCGCACGACCTGGCGGAGCCACTCCCCCGTCTCGGCCAGCTGGCTCTCGTGGCACAGGAGCGCTTCGGCCTTTACCTCCACGAACTCCGAGATGTCCACGAGGACGTCGGGCTCGAGGGTGCCCGACAGGTACACCGCTTCCACCTGGTGCGGCGGGCCCTGATCCGGGAAGTAGTGGGGGCTGGCGGCGGCCGGCAACACCGCGTCCAGGGTCGCCCACCCCACCTCGCGATGGTCGCGGTGGTTGAAGTACCGGCCGCCGAAGAAGACGGCGGTGGGGTCGGGACAGGCCACCACCTGGGGCCGCAGGCGGCGGATCAGCCCCACCAGCTCGCCGCGGAAGCCGAGGTCGTTGTCGATCTCGCCGTCGGGGTGGCCGAGCAGGTGGTGGCCGGCGAAGCCGAGCACGGCGCTGGCCGCGGCCGCCTCCCCGGCCCGCCGGCGGGACAGCTCGGCCGGGTCGGTGGCCGGGTCGGACGAACCCTTGTCCCCGGCGGTGCAGATCACCACGTGGACCTCGGCTCCCGCCCCCGCCCATCGGGCCATGGTGCCGCCGCAGGAAACATCGGCGTCGTCGGGATGGGCGTAGACGGCCAGGGCCCGCGCCGGGGCGTCCTCCACCATCTCCACCGGGTCGGCCATCGGCGCCCGACTCTAGGGGGCTGTTGCCACTGCCTCGAGGGCCCGCTCGACGCCGGCGTCGTCCACGTCGTGGTGGGTGACCATGCGCAGCACCTCGGGCGCGATGGCGGCGGCCAGGACTCCTTCGGAGCGCAGGTGGTCGATCACGGCCGGCGGGTCCGCATGTCGCCAGGTGACGATGTTGGTGCGCCGCGTCACCGGCTCGCCGCCCGCTCCGGGCCACCGCTCGGCCACCGCTTCGGCCAGCCGCCGGGCCCGCTCGTGGTCCTCGTTCAGGCGCTCCACCATGGTCCGGAGAGCGACCAGGCCGGCGGCGGCGACGATGCCGGCCTGGCGCATGGCCCCGCCCATGCGCCGGCGCTCCACGCGCGCTTCGGCGACGACCTCCGCCGGCCCCCCCAGCAGCGACCCCACCGGTGCGCAGAGGCCCTTGGACAGGCAGCACATCACCGTGGTGGCCTCCGCGCAGTACTCGTCGGCGGGGGTGCCGGTGGCCGCCTCGGCGTTGAACAGGCGGGCGCCGTCGATGTGGAGGGGAAGGTTCGGCGCCGCCCGGCGCACCTCACGCAGCTCTTCGATGGGCCAGGGCACGCCGCCGGCGGCCATGTGGGTGTTCTCGACGCACACCAGCCCCGGACGGATGTCGTCGTCCTCGCCCGCCAGGGCAGCCTCGACGGCCCACGCCACGTAAGCGGGCAGGATGGTGCCGTCCTCGTCGGGAACGGCGTGGAACCGGGCCACGTGGCCGCCGCCGGCCCCCTGCTCGTAGAGCAGGACGTGCTGGCGGGCGCCGACGACGACGGTCGTGCCGGGCTCGGTCAGGACGCGCAGCGCGATCTGGTTCCCCATCACGCCACTGGGCACGAAGAGCGCCGCCTCGACGCCGACCCGCTCGGCGAACAGGTCCTGGAGGGCGTTCACGGTGGGGTCCTCGCCGTAGACGTCATCGCCCACCTCGGCTTCTGCCATGGCCCGGCGCATCTCCGGCGTGGGCCGGGTGACGGTGTCGGATCGCAGGTCAACGAATCCACCGTCCATGCCACAGGGTAAACACTGCGGGTGCCCGACCTGCGCGACGCCGCCGAGCCGGCGGTCATCCCGCCCCTCCCCACCCTGGCCGATCTGGCCGTCGAGGCGGCCCACGCCGCCGGTGCCCTGCTGCTCGACGGCGCCTCCCGCCTGCGCACCATCGTCGAGACCAAGACCACGGCCACCGACATGGTCACCGAGATGGACCGGGCCAGCGAAGCGCTCATCGCCGAGCTCGTCCTCGGCGCCCGGCCCGGCGACGCCTTCCTCGGCGAGGAAGGCACCGTGGGCAGCGGCACCACCGGCGTGCGCTGGGTCGTCGACCCGCTCGATGGCACGACCAACTACCTCTACGGCTTCCCATCGTGGGCGGTGTCCGTCGCCGCCGAGATCGACGGGGAACCGGCTATCGGTGTGGTGTTCGACCCGACCCACGACGAGACGTTCAGGGCGGTCCGAGGGGAGGGCTCGTGGTGCAACGGCGAGCGCTTGAAGGTGACGGGGGCGGCCGACCTGGCCACCTCACTGGTGGCTACCGGCTTCGGCTACGACGGGGCCGTTCGGGCCCATCAGGCGGAGATCGTCGCCCGCCTCCTGCCGTCGGTGCGCGACATCCGTCGGGCTGGCGCCGCCTCGGTGGACCTGTGCTGGCTGGCCCGGGGGCGCGTGGACATCTACTACGAGAGGGGCCTCCAGCACTGGGACCACGCCGCCGGCGCCCTGGTGGCGAGGGAAGCCGGCGCCGCCGTGCAGACACTGGAGGACGGAACGATGGTGGCCACGTCGCCCCGACTGTCAGGGCCTTTCCTCGAGCTGCTCCGAGGCGCCGGCGGCGGGGTCGCCTAGGGCATGAGCTCAGCCGAAGAAGGGAACGGCTACGTGACTGAAGAAGTCGGGGTCCACCGTCTTCAGCTCCCCCACCGCATCGGCCAGTGGGACCCGCACGATGTTGCCGGCCTGTAGCGCCACCATGTGACCGAAGGCGCCGTCGTGGACGGCCTCGCTGGCGGCTATGCCGAAGCGGGTGGCGAGGACGCGGTCGAAGGCGGTGGGCGTGCCACCGCGCTGGATGTGGCCGAGGATGGTGACCCTGGTCTCGAAGCCGGTGCGGCTCTCGATCTCCTTTGCCACCAGGTTGCCGACCCCGCCCAGGCGCACGTGGCCGAACTGGTCGACCTCGCCGGTCTGCAGCGCCAGGGTGCCCTCCTTGGGGGCGGCACCCTCGGCCACCACGATGATCGTGGCGTAGCGGCCACTGTCGTGGCGGGCCTTGACGCGCTCCGCCACTTCGGCGATGTCGAACGGCTCCTCGGGAATGAGGATCTCCGCGGCGCCACCGGCGATGCCGGCGTAGGTGGCGATCCAGCCGGCGTGGCGCCCCATCACCTCGCACACCATCACCCGATCGTGTGACTCGGCCGTGGTGTGCAGGCGGTCGATGGCGTCGACGCAGATCTGCACGGCCGTGTGGAACCCGAAGGTGAGCTCGGTGGCGGACAGATCGTTGTCGATGGTCTTGGGAACACCCACCACGTCGACACCTTCGTTCCACAGCTTGTGGGCCACACCGAGGGTGTCCTCGCCGCCGATGGCCACGAGGGCGTCCATCTCGAGCGAAGCCAGGCTGGCCTTCACCCCCTCCACACCCCCATCCACCTTGTACGGGTTCGTCCTGGACGACCCGAGAATGGTGCCGCCTCTAGGCAGGATCCCTCGGCATCGCTCCACGTCGAGGGGTAGCGTCTTGCCCTCGATGACGCCCCGCCAGCCGTCGGTGAACCCGACGAGCTCATCGCCGAAGTGGCGCTCGCCCTTGCGCACGAGGGCCCGGATCACGGCGTTGAGCCCCGGGCAGTCGCCCCCACCGGTCAGTACTCCTACGCGCATGGCATCTACCTCTCGCTGGCGAGGAACGACTAAAGACCGCCCGTACCCCGCCGAGGAACTCTACTGATGCGCCACACCCTGGCTTCTGTGGCCGTCCTCCTGTCGCTGAGCTGCGTCTTCCCGGCCGCGGTCGGGGCTGCTGCCCCGGGCACGCCGGCCGATCAGGCCCGGGCGCGCCGGAGCGCCCTGCTCGTGAAGGCAGCCGAGCTGACTGACCGGCTGGAGGACGTCCAGGCCGGGGTGGTGGCGGCCCAGCTGCGCCAGGCCAGGGCCGCCGGCTCGCTGGCCCAGGTCCGCCACCGGATGCGGGCCCGGGCCGTCAGTGCCTACATGAACGGCGCCGGGGCCACCGTTGCCGCCCTGGGCGCCCCTCGGGCCTACCTGGAGGTGGCGGCGGCCAAGGAGCGGCGCCTGATCGCCGGCCACAGGGCCGCGGCCAGCGAGGCCGGCGCCCAGCAGCGGCGGGCCGAGCTGCTCCGCGGTGACCTCCGCCAGGCCAGCGCCCACCTGGCGGAGATCCAGGCCGAGCTGGACACGGTGATCGCCGCCGACGACGCCCGGCGGGCCGAGGAGCAGCGCCGGGCCGACGAAGCCCGCCGCGCCGCCGTGGCCCGCCAGGCCGCGGCCCGCGGAAGGGCCCGCGTGGGCCTACCTCCCGGCGGTACCGCCTCCCCCGGCGGGTACGCGCCGAGCCCACTGGACCCCAACGCCCTCGTGACGCGCCACAAGGTGGCCACCGAGCGCCAGCTCGCCCTCATGCGCCGGATCTCCTTCGGGCCGCTGGCGCCGGGTGCTCCGCTGCCCAACGGGCTGCGCACCACCGGCGGGCGGGTGGACGGCCTGGCCTCGTGGTACGGGCCGGGCTTCAACGGACGGCCGACGGCCAGCGGCGCCATCTACGACCAGGAGGCGTGGACGGTGGCCAGCAAGGAGCTGCCGCTCGGCACCCTGCTCGTCGTCCGGCGCGGCGACCAGCGGGTGCTCCTGCTGGTCAACGACCGCGGACCCTACGTGGAGGGCAGGGTGCTCGACCTCAGCGCCGCCGCCGCCCGTGCCCTCGGCGCCGGCGGCGTCTTCCCGGTATCCGCCGAAGTGGTGGCCGCCGGCTGATCGGTCCAATCGGCGGGCTCCCGCTCAGGCGCCGGTGAGACAGCGGTCGCCGGCGCTCGTGCCGCAGCAGGCGGCGCCGGTCTCGGGGTCCACGGTACGCAGCTGGCCGGCTGGCATCTCCACGTCCTCCAGCACGGTGTAGATCTCCCAAGGCTCGCCCGACGGCCCGTCCACCCAGACCTTGTCCTGGCGGGCGTAGCAGCAGGACACTCCCTCCTCGGACACTGTGGCCAGGCCCTCGCCGGCCAGCCGGGCCTGGGCCGTGCCCACGGCTTCGGGGTTGTCCACCTCGACGCCGAGGTGGTTGATGGTGCCCCCCGCTCCGGGCTGTTCGAACAGCACCAGCTTCAGCGGAGGGTTCTCCACCGCGAAGTTGGCGTAACCGGGCCGGCGCTTGGCCGGCGGTGTGGCGAAGAGCTTCTCGTAGAACGAAACCGCTGCTTCCAGGTCGTCGACGTTCAACGCCAGCTGCACACGGGACATGGTGACCTCCTGAATCGGATAGATTGACTGACATCGATTAGTTAACCAGACGTATCGATCAATGTCAATGGGTGAGGCGAGATGCCCGAGGAAGAATCTCACACGACGAGGATCGCCGAGGGGTGCTGCCCCGCCATGCTGGCCACCGCCCTGTCGGAGGACAGGGCCCACGAGCTGGCCCGGGACTTCGCCGTGCTGGGCGACCCTGTCCGGCTGCGCCTTCTCAGCCTCCTGGCCTCGGCTCCGGCCGGCGAGGCCTGTGTCTGCGAGCTCGTGGAGCCGCTGGACCGATCACAGCCGACGGTGTCTCACCACCTCAAGGTGCTGGCCGAGTCCGGCCTGATCGTCGGCGAGAAGCGAGGCCGCTGGGTCTGGTACCGCGCCGTGCCCGCCCGCCTCGAGCACCTGACCGGCGTGCTGGCCTAGAGCTCCGGCGCTACCCGGCTTCGGAGGGAGGGTTATCGGGACGGCGCTTCGGCTCGGTGGACTTGGTGAGCAGCCCGACCTCGCGCTCGAAGTCGCCGATGTCCTCGAAGCCCTTGTAGACGCTGGCGAACCGCAGGTAGGCCACGCCGTCGAGCAGCCGGAGGCGGTCGAGCACGGCCAGGCCGACCTGCTGGCTCGTCGGCTCCTGGGTGCCCTCGAGGCGCAGGGCGTCCTCCACCTCGACGGCCAGCGACTCCAACTGCTCGGTGACGACCGGCCGGTTCTTGGTGGCCGCCCGGAGGCCGGCGACGATCTTGGCCCGCTCGAATGGCTCCCGAAGCCCCGACCGCTTGACCACCACCATGGAAAGCTCTTCGATGCGCTCGAAGGTGGTGAAGCGCTGCCCGCAGGCCAGGCACTCCCGGCGCCGGCGGATGGCCGCCCCTTCGTCGGCCGTGCGGGAATCGACCACCTTGTCGTCGTGGGTCGAGCACGACGGACAGCGCACGCCACAAAGATACGGCACGGCCCGCACCCCAGAGCGATGAGCCTCTAGGACAGGGGAATGCGCTGACCGACTCGAAGGGGGCCACCGTCGGTCCGGCGGACCAGCCGGTCGACGAGCGGCCGGAGGTCGCCACTCGGCTGCAGGCTCCGGGCCACCGACCACACCGTGTCGCCCGGCTGCACCACGTAGGAGGTGGAGGCGACCGGCAGGAGGCGGCCGGGCGCCATCCCCGAGGTGGTGGAGGGCCCGCCCCCGGAGCCGGGCCCTCCGAGCACTCCTGCCGCCATCAGCCATGCGGCCACGAGCAGCACGGCGAAGAGGGTGCCGGCCAACCGGTGGCGCCGGCGCTGCCGGATGTGGTGTGGGCCGCTGTTCGTATGCATCTGGTTGCTCCATCTCTGGGATCTCACGCCACCAGAGTGCCCGGTGGGTGTGACAACCAAACGTATGTTCCCCACCGGCTCCTGTCAAGCCATTCCGAACAGATGTTTGCGGATCCCGACCATAGCCGCTAATCTGAACGCACGTTCGACGAAAGGGGCCGGTATGCCGGGCAGACCAGGTGCACAACAGAAGGCGGAGCGGCGGGAGCAGAGCGAGGTGCTCACGGGCAAGCGCCGGGAGATCCTGGACTTCATCGCGGGGGAGCTGAAGGAGCGGGGGTACCCGCCGTCGGTCAGGGAGATCGGCGAGGCCGTGGGCCTGGCCTCCTCCTCCACCGTCCATGCCCACCTCGCCACCCTTCAGCGCCAGGGTTTCCTGAGGCGGGACCCCACCAAGCCGCGGGCCATCGAGGTGCGGTACGACGCGGCGTCCGGTGCGGCCATCGAGCGCCGGCCCACCCAGCACGTCCCCCTCGTGGGCGACGTGGCGGCCGGCGCCAACGTGCTGGCCCAGGAGAACGTGGAGGAGCTCCTCCCCCTGCCCGCCGACTTCACCGGCGAAGGTCCCCTGTTCATGCTCCGGGTCAGGGGGGATTCCATGATCGACGCCGGCATCCTCGAGGGCGACTACGTCGTGGTCCACCAGCAGCCCGAAGCCCGCAAGGGCGAGATCGTCGTGGCCGGCATCCCCGGCGAGGAGGCCACGGTCAAGACCTTCACCAGGAAGGGGTCCAAGGTGGTGCTGGTACCGGCCAACCCACGCCTCTCCCCCATCGAGCTCGACCCCGCCGATGTCACGATCTACGGCAAGGTCGTCACCGTCATGCGCCGCCTGCGCTGAGGTTTCTCAGGCGCGAACGCGTAGGGAGCGGGAAACGAGCGACAATGGGCGCCATGCCCTCGCGCTCCACGCTCCTCTTCGCCGCCGTCGCCACAGTGTCGCTTGTCGCCGCCCCGGCACCCGCGGGTGCCGTCACCGACCCACGTCTACCCGAACAGTGGGGGCTCACCACCATCGGGGCGCCCGCCGCCTGGTCGGTGGGAACGGGCAGTGGCATCACCATCGCCGTGGTCGACACCGGCGCCGACTTCGAGCACGAGGACCTCCGACCCAAGCTGCTGGCCGGCCGCAACTTCGTCGATCCGGCCGCCTCGGCTCAGGACGACCAGGGTCACGGCAGCCACGTCGCCGGCATCGCGGCGGCGGCCACCGGCAACGGTGTCGGTGTCGCCGGCACCGCCCCCGGGGCGCGAATCCTGCCCGTGAAGGTCCTCGACTCCGGCGGGAGCGGGTCGGTGGACGACATCTCCGAGGGCATCCGTTGGGCGGCCGCCAACGGGGCCCACGTCATCAACCTCTCCCTCGGGCCCAACGCCGTTCTCGCCACGCTTCTCGGGTCCGGTCTCGAGGGCGCGGTGAACGAAGCCTGGAGCAAGGGATCGGTGGTCGTGATCGCCGCCGGCAACGACTTCTTGTTCAGCTCGTCGTACTCCACCGTCAATGCCGTCGTCGTCACCGCCACCACCAGGGAGGACCGCCAGGCCGGCTACGCCAGCGGCGTGGGCTCGGCCAAGTGGGGCATCTCGGCGCCCGGTGGCGCTGGGGGTTCCAGGCCGGCCGACGACATCCTGTCGTCCCACTGGGAGGCCGGCTCACCCAACGACTACGAGTTCCTGGCCGGCACCTCCATGGCCACGCCCTACGTCGCCGGCGCCGCCGCCGTCCTACGCGGCCTCGGCCTGAGCCCCCAGCAGACGGTGGAGCGGCTGCTGTCGACGGCCAAGGACCTCGGCCCTCCGGGCCGTGACAGCAGCTACGGCGCCGGCCGCCTCGACCTGGCCGCCGCGGTCGGCGGCCACGCGGCGCCGGCTCTCCCTCCGTCCACCACCCCTCCCGCCAGTGCCGCCAGTCCCAAACCGGCACCCAGGACGACGCCGGCGCCGGCCGCGCCCAAGCCCGCTCCGGCAGCGCCGGCCCAGCCGCCGGCCGCCACCGGGCCGGCGCCGGCACCTGCGCCGGCCCCCGCGGTGGATCCCCAGCCTGCGCCCGGTACCTCACTACCCGCGGACGGGGCACCGGGGGCGGCGTCACCACCGCCCGCCGACCAGACGCTCGCCTCGAGCCGGGCCGCCGATGGGGATGAAGATCGTCCCTGGGCGCCCCTCGGCGGCGCCACCCTCGCGCTGGCCGGCTCGGGAATGGCGGCGGCCTGGATGTTCCGCCGCTCCCGCTGGGCCTGAGCCCTCCCACGCCGAGGCTCAGCGCGGCCTAGTTCTCCGTCGCTGATGTGGTCTGGGTGCATCGGCGAGTCAGCGGTGTCAACTGGCGAGGCGCGACGACGAAGGAACCCTTGCCGGTTTCAGGAGGAGCAACGCAGCCAGGGACATCGCTGGCCGGCGAGGCAGCAGGCGATATCGGCGACGGTGCACTCAGGGAGGGGGCTGCGTCAGCGCGGGCCGGGGCGCAGCGACCGCCGGCGGTGGCGCCGGCGCAGGCCCTCTCCGGAGAAGGCCACCAGGACGAGCAGCCCGGCGGCGGTGACAACCAGGGCGCGATCGGTCCCGTCGTCGCCCCGTGGCCTGGAGTCGAGGATCGGCAGGCTGATCAGGCCGGGGTCAGGCTCGCCGGCCACTTCCCCGCCCCCGACCTGGGCGGGAGGTGCGTCACCAGGCGCCGGCACGGCCGGATCGGCGGTGGCGGCCGGTGACGCCGCCGTGGTGGGCCTCGCCGGCCGGAACCGGCCGCTCATCCCGGATGGGCGGCTCGACGCCGTTCTGCCGGCTATGCCGGCAGTGGGCCGGGCGCCCGCTGCAGCCGCGCTACCGCCGGCGCCGGACGCGGCCGGTGCCTCACCGCCGGAGCCGCCGGCCGGCGCGCCCGAGCCGCCGGAAGAGCCTGAGCCACCCGTCGCCGCCGGCGCGTCGCCCGATCCGGAAGGTGCCGGTGCCCCCGAGGAGCCGGAGCCCGAGGTGCCGGTCTGCTGGTTCCCTCCCGGGCTCGGCTGGGGCGACGCCACCGTCGAAGAGGCCGGGGGGGAACCACTACCGCAGCTCCCGAGGGCACAGGCCACGTCGAGCCGGCCCCGGCAGTTCTGGCTGTTGGGCCCGCAGGGCACACTGCGGTTCACGGTGGCCAGCACCGTCGAGACCGCTTCCCTGTTGCTATGTCCCCTCGACATCAACAGGGCCAGAGCACCCGTGACGTGGGGAGCGGCCATGGACGTTCCCTGGAGGTAGCCGTACTGGTTGTCAGGCAGCGTGGAGAAGATCTGGGCGCTCTGGCCGCCCCGGGCGTTGTTGCCCCCGGGGGCGACGAGAGCCCACTTGGCGTTGCCCGTCGGGCTCGAGTAGCTGGCCGGCTCGTCGTCCCGGCCCGTGGCACCGACCACGACCGCGTTGACATCTCCGTAGTTGGCCGAGCCGAGGCCGAAGTAGTTGGTGTTGCCGGCGGCGAGGACGGCCACGGCGCCCCGCTCCCAGGCATAGGCGATGCCGGCGTTGAGCGAGGTGCTGCCCAGCAGCTCTCCCCGCAGCGGCGTGGAATCGCCCAGGCTCAGGTTCACGACCTTGGCGCCATTGTCCACCACGAACTTGATCCCGGCGGTGACGTCCGAGACGTAGGTCCCGTCGCGGGCCGACCCCTCGAAGACCCTGGCCACGACCAGATCGGCACCCGGTGCCACACCGGAGATGCCCGCGCCGTTGTCCTTGAAGGCGGCGGCGATACCGGCGACATGGGTGCCGTGCCGATCGGTGTCCCCCCCGCCGCCGGCGGCGCACCTTCCCGGATCTCCACCGGTGCCGACGCAGGCCGCGTTCCCGACGATCTTGCCCGCCAGGTCCTGGTGGGACAGCTCCACGCCGGTGTCGACGATGCCGATCCGCACTCCGGAGCCGGTCACGCCGGCGGCGAAAGCCTGCTCTACGCCGATGCGCTGAGGGCCCCATTGACGGGCCCACTCGGCGTCGTTGGTGGCCAGTGCGGGCGCGGCCGAGACCACCGCGGCGGCCGCGAGGAGCGCGGCCACCAGCACGCGCAGAGACGATGACCCCCAGCCGTACACGTCAATATTGTGACACGGGGCCGCGACCTTCCGTGACCGCCTGAGCTACGGGCCCGCGGTGAGAAGTCCGGCGAGAGCTTCATGCACCGCCTCCAGCTCCCACCGTTCGACCCGCTCGTCGGCCGCGTGGGCGAGAGAGGGATCGCCCGGCCCGAAGTTGGTGGCCGGGATGCCGCGGGCGGAGAAGAACGACACGTCGGTCCAGCCCAGCTTGGCCCTCGGCACCGATCCCGCGGCGGCCACCAGTCGGGCCAGCAAGGGGTGGGTCAGCCCCGGGAGGGCACCCTCGGCCGCGTCCACCAGCTCGATGAGGTCCCCGCCGGCTTCGTCCACGGCATCGCCCAGCACCTCGCGCACCTGGGCGACGGCGGCATCCACCGACCGGTCAGGGGCGAAACGGTGGTTGATCACGACTCGGGCCTCGTCGGGGACCACGTTCCCGGCCACTCCACCCTCGACGTGGACCGCCTGCATGGCCTCGGCGAACTCGCAGCCGTCGAGGACGGGGCGCCGCCCGCCGTAGGAGGCGCAGCGTTCGAGCACGGGCGCCAGGCGGTGGATGGCGTTGCGGCCCTTCCATGGCCTGGCCGTGTGGGCCCGCTCTCCCTTCAAGGTGAGCTCCAGGCGCAGGGTGCCCTGGCAGCCGGCCTCGATGGCGGCGCCGGTGGGCTCACCGAGGATGGCGGCGTCGCCCTCGAGCAGCTCCGGCTGCTGCGCGGCCAGGGTGCGCAGGCCGCTGAACCTCGAGGCCACCTCCTCGCACTCGTAGAAGACGTAGGTGAGATCCACCGCCGGGTCGGCGACAGTGCGGGCCAGCTCCAGGAACACCGCACATCCGGCCTTCATGTCCGCCGCCCCGATCCCCCAACAAACGTCGCCTTCGATGCGGGCCTTCTCGTTGCCGTTGGGCGGGACGGTGTCGAGGTGGCCGGCGAGGATGAGGCGACTGGCCCGATCGAGCCGCGTCCGGGCGACCACGTTGTGCCCCACCCGTTCCACCTCCAGCCACGGCACCGCCCGCAGGGCCCCCTCGACATGGCCGGCCAGTGCCTCCTCGTGGTGGCTCACCGAGGGGATGTCCACCAGCTGGGCCGTGAGCCCGAGCAGGTCGGCCCCGCCGGTCACGTGGTGGCGCCGTGCTCGCGCAGGAGCGCCTCCAGCTTGAGCTTGTCGTGCTGCTCGCCCTCGGCCAGGGTCTTGAGGACCAGGACGCACGGGAGCCCGTACTCGCCGCCGGCGAACTGCTTGCGGCGGGTACCGGCGATGGCGACGGCCCGGTCGGGGATGGTGCCCCGCCCCACCTCCTCGCCCGTCTCCACGTCGATGACCGGTATCGACGAGGACAGGATCACGCCGGCGCCGACCTTGGCGCCCCTCCCGACCCGGGCCCCCTCCACGATCATGCAGCGGCTGCCGATGAAGGCGTCGTCGCCGATCATGACCGGTGCCGCCTGGGGCGGCTCCAGGACGCCGCCGATCCCGACCCCTCCCGAGAGATGCACGTTGGCACCCACCTGGGCGCAGGACCCGACGGTGGCCCAGGTGTCGACCATCGAGTTGGCGCCCACCCTGGCTCCGATGTTCACGTAGCCGGGCATGAGGGTGACGCCCCTCTCGAGGAAGGACCCCCATCGAGCTGAGCCGCCTGGCACCACCCGTACGCCTGCCGCCGCGTAACCGTGCTTGAGCGGGATGCGGTCGGCGAACTCGAAGGGGCCGACCTCCACCGTCTCCATGGCCGACAGGCGGAACAGCAGCAGGATGGCCTGCTTGAGCCAGAGATTGACGACGACCTCGCCGGTGGCGGCGTCCAGTTCGGCCACCCGCACCTGGCCGCTGTCGAGCAGCCCGATGGCCTCGTGGACTGACTTGGTGGCGCCCGGATCGCCCGGCACCAGCTCGTCCCTACGAGCCCAAAGCTCTTCGATCGTGTCCCGCAGCTCGGCCATGGCCCGAGGCTACCGACCGTCACCACGTCCGACGCCGGCCCCGGGGTGCGAAGACAGACCACCTAGCGTGGCCGCATGATCAAGTTCCGCCGTTTGCGTCCGGCTGCTGTCGCCTGTGCCCTGGTCCTGCTGGCCACCGGCTGCGGTGGCGAGGACGACGAAGCGGCGACGGGGACCTCGACGACCACGGCGGCCGACAGCCCGGCTCGTGGCGGCACCGCGGGGCCGGAGACCGACACGCCCGTCGTGAAGCTGCTCGAGGCCGGCGCCGAGCCCCAGAAGAAGCTGCGCCTGGCCCTGGTGAGGGGCGCCACCCTGAGGGCTTCGTTGACCCTGAAGTTCGGCTTCGAGCTGGAGGCCCAGGGTAAGCCCCTGCCGCCCAACGCCATTCCGCCCATCCGGGTCGACCTCGGTGCCACGGTGAACGACATCCAGGAAGACGGCGACGCCGAGGTCGGGTTCTCCTATGAGCGCATCGACGTCGTGGACGACGGCACAGTCGACAAGGCGGTGATCGAGCAGGTACGGAAGAGCGGCCTCGACAAGCTGGCCAACGTGACCGGCACGACCACGATCAGCCCTCGGGGCGTGGCCGTGGACAGCGAGATCGACGTCCCCGAGGACCTTCCGCCGGCCCTGAAGCAGGTCGTGGACCAGCTGTCACAGCAGACCGGCAGCCTCACCGTGCCGTTCCCCGAGGAGGCGGTGGGCAACGGGGCGAAGTGGCAGGCGACGACGAATGTCGACGTCGGGGGGATCGACGCCAAGCTCGTTCTCACCTACGGGCTGCGCCAGCTCCAGGGTGACCAGTACACCCTCGACGTCTCCTACGAACAGACCGCCGACCGACAGAAGACGAACTTTCCCGGCGTTCCCGAGGGGACCGAGGTCGAGCTCCAGGATCTCCTGGTGAAGGGCACCGGCGAGATCGTCGGCAACGTGGCCGCCGTCTTCCCCACCCGGAGCAGCCTCTCCGCGGCCGGCACCGTGAACATGGAGGTGACTTCGGAGGAGGAGAAGGGCAAGCTCCTCCAGCGCCTCACCCTCGACGTGAAGTTCGAGACGCTCCCCTCCGCCCCGTAGTGCACCGCCGCCAATATGACCTGCTGTCTCGCCGGCCAGCGATGCCCCTGGCTGCGTTGCTCCTCCTCGAAAGCCGGCAAGAGGATTCCTTCGTCGTCGCGCCTTGCCAGATGGCACCGCTGACTCGCCGATCCACCCAGGCCACATCAGCGACGGAGCACCAGCTCAGCTCGACTCAGCCCGATCGGGCCAGGCGCTCGGCGACCAGGGCCAGGCGCTCGACGGGCTGGACCAGGGCGACCCGTACATGGCCGGCGCCGGCGGCGCCGTAGAGGTCCCCAGGGCTCACCAGGCAGCCACCGTCCCGGGCGAGACGCTCGGCGAAACCCCAGGCGTCACCGTCGGGGACCGGAGCCCACAGGTAGAAGCCGCCCTCCGGCTCGGGTGCTTCCACACCGAGGTCGCCGAGAATGCCGGCGAAGACCTCGATACGCTCCCGGTACAGCTCCCGCTGGGCCTCGACATGCTCGTCGTCGCCGAGGGCGACGGCGCCGGCCGCCTGCACCGGCCCCGGCATGAGCATCCCCACGTGCTTGCGTACCTCCGACAGATAGTGCGTGAGGTCGGCGTCGCCGGCGTAGAACCCGGCCCTCAGGCCAGCCAGGTTCGAGCGCTTCGACAGCGAGTGGACGGCGACCACTCCCTCGGGGCCGTGCTCGAGGATCGTGCGGCGGCTTGACGCTGATCCACTTCTCTCGTGACGCACCCCGGGCGCGGCCGACGTGGTGGCTCCTCCGGAACGTGACCCTCCCCCGCCTCCACGTCGGCCGCCCTCTTGCGCAGTTGCGTCTGTCGTGGCTCCTCCGGAACCCGACTCTCCCCCGCCTCCACGTCGGCCGCCCTCTTGGCCGGTTGGGTCCGTGGAGTCTCCATCGAAGCTCGACCCTGGCTCTCTTCTTTCATGGAGGACGCCGGGGATGGGCACCCGTAGTCCAGTTGCGTCTGTGGTGGGCCAGGTGAACTCGACGTAGCACTCGTCGCTAAATACGGGGACGCCGTGCGCCCGGCCCCAGCCGGCAGCGGCAGCGAGGTCTTCGACCTGGCCGGCCGGGTTGCCCGGGGTGTTGACCCAGAGGCAGAGGGCCCGGGCGGCGTCGGTTTCGTCGATGGCCGACAGGTCCAGCCGCCAGCGTTCGTCGACGGGAACGGCGACGGCCCGGCACCCGGCGAGGGTGGCGCCCATGGCGTAGCTGGGGTACGACACGGCCGGGTAGAGCACGGTGTCGAGGTCGGGGCGGCGGAGGTGGAGCCAGTGCGGCAGGGTGGTGACGAACTCCTTGGTCCCCACACAGGCGTAGACGGCGGCGGGCTCGACCGTCACTCCGAGCCGCCTGCGCATCCATCCGGAGGCGGCCTCGCGGTAGCCGGCGTTCCCCACTGACGCCGGATAGCCCCGCTCGGCGTTGGAGCTGGACAGGGCGGCCACCACCGCCGGCGGGGGTGCGTCGTTGGGCGTCCCGATGGAGAGGTCGACCATGCCGCCTTCGTGGGCCTGGGCCAGCTTCTGGGCCCCGGCCAGCCGTTCGTACGGGTAGACCGGGGGCCGGAAGGGCTCGGCCGTCATGAGACGAGGAACTCCCGGAAGCGGGCGGTCCCGGCGCCGTCGAGGCGGGCCCGGAATCGGGTCGCCTCTTCCTCCTGCTGTTCGACGAGCACCTCGCCCTCGCGGTGGAGTGCGGCCACCACGTCACCCCGGTCGAAGGGGACCACCAGCTCGACCACCTTGGAGGCGGCGCGGAGGCGCTCACCGATGGCGACGAGCAGCTGGTCCATGCCGGCGCCGGTGGTAGCGGACACGGCCACCGACCCGGAGTGGTCGCCGGAGCGGCGCTTGGCCTCGTCGGTGAGGTCGGACTTGTTGAAGGCCAGCAGCTCCGGTACGTCGCCGGCGCCGATCTCGTCCAGCACGCCGCGTACGGCGTCCACCTGCTCCTCCACGTTGGGCGCGGCGGAGTCGACGACGTGCACGAGCAGGTCGGACTCCGAGACCACCTCGAGGGTCGACCGGAAGGCCTCCACCAGCTGGTGGGGCAGCTTGCGGACGAAGCCCACGGTGTCGGAGAGCAGCACCGCCTCCCCACCTGGTAGGTCGAGGCGGCGGGTGCGGGGATCGAGGGTGGCGAAGAGCCGGTCCTCCACGAGCACGCCGGCATCGGTGAGGTGGTTGAGCAGCGTGGACTTGCCGGCGTTGGTGTAGCCGACGAGGGAGACGGAGGGAAGGCGGCTGCGCCGGCGGCCCTTGCGCTGGAGACGGCGGTTCTTGGTCAGCTCCTTGAGCTCGGCCTCGAGGCTGGTGATGCGGCGCATGAGGCGCCGGCGGTCGACCTCCAGCTGGGTCTCACCGGGGCCCCTCGTGCCGATGCCACCGGCCTGCTGGGACAGCGCCGTCCCGCGACCACGTAGGCGGGGCAGGCGGTAGCGGAGCAGGGCCAGCTCGACCTGGGCCTTTCCCTCGGGGGTGGAGGCGTTCTGGGCGAAGATGTCGAGGATCACCGCCGTCCGGTCGATGGCCGTGCGGCCGAGGATCTTCTCCAGATTTCGCTGCTGGGCCGGGCTCAGCTCGTCGTCGAAGACCACCGTGTCGGAGTCCTCGGTGAGCGACATCTCGGCCAGCTCGGCGGCCTTGCCCTTTCCGACGTAGGTGGCGGGGTCTGGAGAGTTGCGACGCTGGATGGTGCGGGCGACGACGTCGGCGCCGGCGGTGGAGACCAGCTGGGCCAGCTCGTCGAGATGGGCTTCCACCTCCTCGAGCCTCGTGTGGCCGATGGCCACCCCGACGAGGATGATCTTCTCCCGGAACGAGCGCTCGATCAGGGTCATGGCCAGTCCACCTCTATCCGGGCGATGCGCTGGGTGGGGCCGCTGAGGAGCACCGAGCCAGGCGGTGCACCCGCACCGGCGGCGCTAGAGGGCCGGTGCCCGGTCGCGCCTTCCGGGCTCAGGTCGGCGCCGGCGGCGCCGGAGGACCGGTGCACGATGGGATCGTCCGGTCGAAGCTCGATGTCGGCATCGCCCCCGGGCTGGTGCACGGTGACGTTGGAGCCGACGAGCCCCCAACCGTGAGCCGCCGCCGCTACCGCGCAGGCACCGGTGCCACAGGCGAGGGTCTCTCCCACACCCCGCTCCCAGACGCGCATGGTCAGCTCGTCCCGGCCGGGGCCGACCATGGCGAACTCCACGTTGATCCCGCCCGGCGTCAGCGCCTCCATCTTCGGCCCCAGCTCCTCCACATCCACTTCTCGCGGGTCCGGGCCCAGCAGCACCAGGTGCGGGTTGCCCATGTGGACGGTCCGGACCCGCCGCCCCAGGCACTCCTGGGGCTGGTCCGGCCCGAGGGTGGCAGGGCCCATGTCCACGCTCACCCGGCGGATCCCAGGCTCGGTCTCGTCCTCCACGGTCACCTGCCGCAGGCCACCGCCGGTGGCGATGGTGAAGTTCGGTCCCTTGGCCATGCCGCTGTCGACGACAGCCTGGGCGAGACAGCGGATCCCGTTCCCGCTCATCTCGGCCACACCCCCGTCGGCGTTGCGCAGCGTCATGGTGACGTCGGCAGGGGCCGGTCCGGTGCGGGCATGGATCATCCCGTCGGCGCCGACCCCGCGGTGGCGGTCGCACAGCGTGCGGGCCATCTCGAGCCCGAAGTCCACCTGGCCGTCCGGGTCGAGCAGGACGAGGAAATCGTTGCCCAGGGCGTGGTGCTTGGTGAGGTGCAGGGTGGCCGATGCCGTCATGGGTGGCTCCAGTCTCCCAGCAGGGCAGGGAGAAGGGCGAACGGGTCACTGCCGGTGCCGTACCAGGTGATCCGTGGATCCCGCCGGAACCACATGCGCTGGCGGCGGGCGAAGGCCTTCGTGCGGCGCACGGTCTCCTCGATGGCCTCTTCCAAAGTGCACTCACCGGCCAGGTGGGCGAGCATCTCGCGATAGCCGAGGGCCTGACGTGCCGTCCGGGACAGGCCGCCCGGGCTGGTGACGCCGGCGGCGGTGGCGGTGGCCGGTCCAATCGGTGGCGGGATCAGGGTGCCGTTCCGTTCCGTCGCCGGCAGGTTCAGGGTGCCGCTCCGTTCCGTCGCGGGCGACCCCTCGGCCCCAGCCGCGGCGTGTTCCGTCGGCGCGGGGCCACCCTGCCCGGTGCCGGCGTGGGTGGCGAGAGAACGAACCTCCTTCACGAGGCCACCGTCGAGCATCGCCTGCACCCGGGCCTCTATCCGCTCCGCGAGGGCGGCGCGGGGCAGCCAGACGCCGGCCATGCGGAACCTCGGTGCCGGGCTGTGCGCCTCGAGGCCTGGGCCGAAGGAGGAGAAGGGCCGGCCGGACCCGATGGTCACCTCGAGGGCCCGGACGATACGCCGGCGGTTGGAGGGCGTCATCCGTTCACCGGCCGTCGGGTCCAGCCCAGCCAGGCGACGGTGCAGACCGGCGGTGTCGGGTTCTGCCTCCAGCTCAGCCCTCACCTCGGGCCAGCGCCCCGGCATCTCGAGGCCGTCGATCACCGCCCGCAGGTACAGCCCGGTACCTCCGACCAGGAGGGCTCGATGGCCCCGGGACTCGATGGCCGCCAGGGTGTCGTGGGCCGCCGCCTGAAAGTCGGCCACCGAGAAGTCGGCGCTCGGGTAGGCGAGGTCGATCAGGTGGTGGGGCACCTCGGCCTGCTCCTCAGCCGTGGGCTTCGCCGTGCCCACGTCCATGCCCCGGTACACCTGCATGGAGTCCACCGACACCAGCTCCACCGGCGGCCCTGGGAGCCGTCGGGCCACCTCCAGGGCGAGCGCCGACTTGCCCGAGGCCGTGGGCCCCACCAGCACCAGATGGGGACCGCCGTCTGCCCGTTGCGAGGACATACGGGGCGCTTTCGGCCCGGTATGCACTCCCAATTGACGTGGGTCAGCCGGCGGCGACGGGGATCCTGGTGCGATGGCGGGGCCGGGCAGTGACCTCTTGCAGCTCACCCGTGAGGTGGTGAGAGGCGGCGGCAGTGACCAGCACGGTGGCAAACGTTCCGGGCGCCAGGGCGGCGCCGGGTGGGGGTGGAGCCGCCGCCTCGGCGAGGAGGCCGACGTTGGGGCCGCGCCCGGGCGAAGCAGCGTTAACGAAGTGGAGCAGCTTGTTCTGGCGGGTGCGGCCGGTGAGGACGGCAGGGTCTCGCTTGCTGGGGCCTTCCACCAGGACCTCCTCCACCCGGCCGACCCGGGCCTGGTGCTTCAGGAGGGCGGAGCGCTCGACCACGACCTTCAGCCGGTCGAAGCGCTCGGCCACCGCCTCGGGGGGGACGAACTGGTCGGCCATGTCGGCCGCCTCGGTACCGGGCCGGGGCGAGAACACGAACGTGTAGGCGCTGTCGTACTCGGCGGCGGCGACCACTTCCAGGCTCCGCTCGAAGTCGTCGTCGGACTCGCCAGGGAACCCGACGATGAGGTCGGTGGTGACGGCCAGGTCGGGCACGGCGGCGCGGGCGGCGGCCAGCTTCTCCAGGTACCGCTCGGCCGTGTAGCCCCGGTGCATGGCCGCCAGCGTGCGGTTGCTGCCGGACTGGAGTGGTAGGTGGAGGTGCTCGCACACCGCCGGCGCCGCGGCCATGGCGGCGATGGTGTCGGGACGCAGGTCCTTGGGATGGGGGCTGGTGAAGCGCACCCGGCGTATGCCGTCCACCGACGCCACCTCCTCGAGCAGCTGGGCGAACAACGGCGAGCGCCGGGTGATGTCCCGCCCGTAGGAGTTGACGTTCTGGCCCAGGAGCGTGACCTCCACGGTGCCGGCCGCGGCCAGGGCTTCAACCTCGGCCACTACCTCACCCAGCGGGCGGCTGATCTCCGTGCCCCGGACGGCGGGCACGATGCAGAAGGCGCAGCTGTTGTCGCAGCCGATCTGGATGGTGACCCAAGCCGAGTAGGGCAGGTCCCGGCGGGTGGGCAGAGCCGAGGGAAACGCCTCCGACTCCTCCAGGATCTCCATGAGCGGCCCCTCGTCCCGGGCTCGGCGCAGCAGCTCGGCGGCACTCCCCACGTTGTGGGTGCCGAACACGACGTCGGTGTGGGGGGCCCGGGACTGGATGAGGTCCCTGTCCTTCTGGGCCAGGCACCCGGCCACGGCGATCTGCATCCCTGGCCGGCGGTCCTTGAGCGACTTGAGCTGGCCGAGGTTGCCGTAGAGCTTGTTGTCGGCGTTCTCCCGGATGCAGCAGGTGTTGAGCACGACGACATCGGCCGCCTCCAGGTCCTCGGTGGCCGTCATCCCGTCGGCCTCCAGCAGACCGGCGATGCGCTCGGAGTCGTGGACGTTCATCTGGCACCCGAAGGTGCGGATCAGGTACGTGCCGGGCATCTCCTGCCCCAAGTTACCGGCCGGCGACGCCCTCGCCGTCAGGAAAGGGAGTCGGCAGGCGCAGCGCTCTGGGCCAGCGACTGCGGCCGCTCCAGGCGGGTGAGGGCAACCTCGTCGGCCAGGTCGGGCACGGGGCGCAGTGTCATGCGGTCACGGACATCGACCACCGTCGGCATCCGGCGCTGGCGGTCCTCCACCAGCAGCCGCATCGCCGTACGGCGCTCGCCGTCGATCTCGATGTCGGCGAAGCTGGGCACGCAGACGAGGTCGATGCCGGATGGCGCCAAGAAGCCCCGGGCGATGGCGATGGCCTTGACCGCCTGGTTCAGCGCCCCCGCCCCCACGACCTGGACCTCCACGCCCCCGCACTGGCGCACCACGCCGGCCAGGGCGCCGGCGCAGGAGTTGGGATTTGACTTGCTGCTGACCTTCAGAACTTCCACGGCTGCTCCCCGGCTACGGCTGCGACGGATGGGACCACTTCATACCGAGGATTCGACACGACGGGCGCTGTCACCTTCGGCACGGGCTCAAAAATCTTCTCTCTCGTACTCACGCAGGTCATCCTCACGTACGTAGACCCCGCCATCGTGCCCCCGCCCCGCAGGTAGTACATGCGATTCGACAAGGGAGAGCGCCTCGTCCAGGGTGACCCGCAGCTGCCGTGCCACCTCCGGGAGGGTCAGCAGCTCGTTCGTCATCGTGTTCATGTTACGCCTCCCCTAGCTCCGGAAGATCCGGCAGGTACTTCACCACGAGGATGCGCTGCGCCCCCCGGCAGCGCTCCCGTTCCTCGCCCGGGCCCAAGGCGTCGATGGCAGCCACCAACGCCAGGTAGACCACCCTGGCTTCTTCGATGTCGAGCACGATCTCCTCAGGGAGTGGATCGCCGTTACGCATCCGAGAACCTTCATCTGTTGCGGACTTCGAGAACGACCTGACTATCAGTCGTTGACCATGATGGGCTCGTCGTCCCCGACACCCTGCCCCAGCGGGATGTCGGCTTCCGCCCCGTCGGCGCCGCCCTCGGCTCCGGGTTGGCCGTACAAGCCCGACTGGCGGCGGATCCGCTCGTCGAGCTCCACCATGACCTCGGGGTTGTCCAGCAGGAACTGCTTGGCGTTCTCCCGCCCCTGCCCGAGCTGCTCACCCTCGTAGGTGTACCAGGCTCCCGACTTCTTGGCGATGCCCAGGTCGACGGCGATGTCGAGCACCGACCCTTCCCGGCTGATCCCCCGACCGAACTGGATATCGAACTCAGCCTGCTTGAACGGAGACGCACATTTGTTCTTGACCACCTTCACCCGCACCCGGTTCCCCACCACCTCGGCACCGTCCTTGATGGACTCGATGCGGCGGATGTCGAGGCGCACCGAGCTGTAGAACTTCAGCGCCTTGCCGCCCGGGGTGGTCTCAGGTGAGCCGAACATCACCCCTATTTTCTCCCTAAGTTGGTTTATGAAAATAGCGACGGTGTTGGAGCGGTTGAGGGTGGCGGTGATCTTGCGCAGGGCCTGGGACATGAGGCGGGCCTGGAGGCCCATGTGGGAGTCGCCCATGTCGCCTTCGATCTCGGCCCGGGGGGTGAGGGCGGCCACGGAGTCGATCACCAGCACGTCGAGGGCGCCGGAGCGGATGAGCATGTCGGCGATCTCCAGGGCCTGCTCGCCGGTGTCGGGCTGGGAGATGAGCAGCTCGTCGACGTTGACGCCGATGGCGCCGGCGTACACCGGGTCCATGGCGTGCTCGGCGTCGATGTAGGCGCAGATGCCGCCGTTGCGCTGGGCCTCGGCCACCACGTGCATGGCCAGGGTGGACTTACCGGACGACTCCGGGCCGTAGATCTCCACGACCCGCCCGCGGGGCAGGCCGCCCACGCCGAGGGCCAGGTCGAGGGCCATGGCCCCGGTGGGAATGGACTCGATGCCCATGTGCGTCTTGTCGCCCATGCGCATGATGGACCCCTTGCCGAACTGCTTGTCGATCTGGCCGAGGGCCATCTCGAGTGCCTTGTCTCGTTCCATCGGTAGAACCCCTCTCTTCACGGTTGTTCCTCTGTTCCTGGTTCGAGGCCCACCCTACGGAGAGGGTGTGACAAGTGACACCGGCGTACTTTCACGAGTGTAACCACGAACGGTTGTTCGTTCAAGGACCTGCGAGCAGGAGCCTCCGCACGATGTCGTAG
>DATLOM010000015.1:0-27668 GCA_035536185.1 Acidimicrobiales bacterium
ACCAGCGCCCGGATGATGCCCCACACCTGGTTGCGGGAGCGGGGGTCGAGTCCGGTGGTCGGCTCGTCGAGAAACATCAGCTCGGGCGTGACGACGATGCTGGCGGCGATGTCGAGCCGGCGCCGCATCCCGCCCGAGTAGTGCTTGACCAGCTTGGTGGCGGCGTCGGAAAGCCCGAAGGCCTCGAGCAGCTCGGCGGCGCGGTCCTTGGCGGCGGGGCGCTTGAGGCCCAGCAGCCGCCCGAGCAGCACCAGGTTCTCCCGACCGGTGAGGTCTTCGTCCACCGAGGCCAGCTGACCGGTCAGGCTTATGCCAGACCGCACCGCAGCGGCCTCCGAGACTATGTCGTGCCCCAGCACCGTGGCTGTTCCCTCGTCGGGACGGATCAGGGTCGCCAGCATCCGGATGGTGGTCGTCTTCCCCGCGCCGTTGGGCCCGAGCACGCCGTAGACCGAGCCGGTGGGAACGGCCAGGTTGATGCCGTCGACGGCCCGCTCGCCGCCGAAGGACTTGACCAGCCCCGTGGCCTCGATGGCAACCTCTCCCATAGTGGCCAACGCTAGGCCGGGGAGGTGCTACCGGTCGCCGTCGCCACGGAGCGACACGGGCACCCTCTGCTACTAGGTGTCTGTGGCCCGTGCCCGGCTCGCGCCCGCCGTTGCGTCTCGGCGGCCCTGTGGCCCGTACCAGTCGAGGCAGAGCACCGTGGCGTCGTCCCGGAGCTTGCCCCCGGTGGCGTGCAGCACGTTCCCCGCCAGCTCACGGACGATCTCCCGGGGATGCCGCTCCGCGGTTACCTCGAGCGTCGCTTGGATGTCCACGCCGTCGGCGTTGCGTTCGAGGAAGCCGTCAGTCACCAACACGAGCCGGTCCCCCTCTTCGAGCTGCACCAGATGGGTGTCGTAGGGGGTGTCGGTTATCCCTAGGGGCAGGTCCGCGTCGATCTCGACGAGCATGCCGTTCCCGTCCCGGAGCTGGAACGGCGGTGGGTGCCCGGCGTTCACTATCTCGAGCTGACCATCGGCCAGGCGAATGCGAAGGAGGAGCCCGGTCACGAACTGATCGGCGCCGCTGCCTTCTATGAGGGCGGTGTTCGCCAATGCAGCCTGCTCGCTCGGAGAGGCGAGCGTCCGGCGGCTGTTCCGGAGGCTTCCGACGGTCAAGGTGGCGAGCAAGGCAGCAGGCGTGGAATGTCCCATGGCGTCGGTGATCGACGCGTAGAGGTACTCCCGGTCGATGGAGTAGTCGAAGGTGTCGCCGCCGACGTCGCTCGCCGGCTCGAGCCAGCCCGCGAGAGTGAAAGGGCCGGCTTCGACGGAGTAAGACGAGGGCAGCAGCCGCCGCTGGATCTCGGCCGCGAGGGAGAAGGGGATGTCTCGCTGCGCCCACTCGAACAGGTCGGTGTGCCTACGGGACGCAATGAGGACGTAGGCCAGCGCGTGCGCTGCCGATTCAAGGAACTGAACGACGTCCTCCTCGGGCTGCCGCGAGAGCGTGAGCTCCACGATGCCGATGGTGTCGCCCCGTTCCGTGACGGGAACGAGCACGTTCCAGCCGGTGCCCACCCTGCGCACGTCGACCTCTTGGGTGAGCAGGACCTGTTCGTAGACACTGCCGGCGAGCGAGATCGAACTGGCGCGCTCGTTCCTGCCGTCTCGCATGTCCTCGGACACCGTCACGTGTGACATTCGAACCACCGCATCCCCGGAGAAGTTGGCCATCAGGAGGCCCACCCGCGCCGCCCCGACCATGCGACCGAGCTCTCGACCGACGACATCTATGGCGTCGACGGGCGGCGCCGCCTCGGCTGAGGCCAGCAGGTGCCGAAGGTCCAGCTTTGCCAAGGCGGCGCCTTCCATCGCACCACCCTATGAATGGTCGCGCCCCCAGGGTGAATTGAGCTTGTCCTCACCGTAGGTAGGTTTGTACCGAGACCTGAACAAGGAGAGCCGCGGCATGGACATCGTTCGTAATGATGACGGCACATTGGTCGTACCGGTCCAGGCGGAGCGGCACCGGGCCGAGGACGGCGAGAGCACCGGGGCCGCCGGTGCCGAGGGCGACACCGCGCCGGCGAGCACGGCCCCGACGACTCGGCTGCTCCACCCTGGCGAGGGCGGGTACGACGAGGCGCTGGCGCAGTGGGACCTGGAGCAGAACCCGGATCGGGAGCCGGTCATCTCGACGGCAACCGGCCGCCAGGAAGCCATGACGCTGGTGCACGAAGTGGCCGAGTCGCCCGATTACGCCGTCGGCCCGGCCATGGGCTCCCTCGACGACCCCCAGGCGAGCGGAGAGGCCCTGCGCCACGTGCTCGTCGGAGGTGTCCACTCGGTTGAGGACTTCGCCGCTGAGGTCGCCGAGGCCGAGGGCGGCGAGCCTTTGCCCGCCCACGAGACGACGAAGATCATCGGCGAGATCCTCACCGAGCTCGACAAGTAACCGGTGATGAGCCGCCGTCACTTCGTCAGCCGCCCCACTGGCCCGCGACGGGCGGTGTCTCGGGTTTCTCAGGGACAGCGGCTGAGGCCTACTCGGAGCTGAGCAGTGGCGCCGCCGCCGACCGCCGGGCACGGCGGGCGGGGACAACGGTGACGGCATTGGCCAGCACCACCATCCCGAGGGTGACGACGGCCAGCAGGGCGTAGGGGAAGGATGCGTCCGGCACGGTCCCTACGGCGTCGGCGAAGGTCCGGAACAGCAGCCGCCCGGCGACCAGGCCGATGGGGACGCCTAGGGCCAGCGGGACCAGCGAGAACGTCGTTGCCTGCCAGTGGACGACCCGGCTGATCCAGCGACTGTCGGCGCCCAGGGAGCGGAGCACGGCGACGTCCCGCCGCCGGTGGCGCACCGAGGTCACCATCACGTGGACGACCGTCAGCACCGCCAAGGCGCCGACCAACCCGGCGAGAACGAATGGGATGGACCGAATGCGGGCGAGGTTCGTGATCACGACCGGGTCGGAGAACGGGCCGACCCCCAGTCGCTCGGCCGTGCCCGCCGGTGCACCCTCTCGGAAGGTGACGGTTGCCGCGCTCGGCTGGATCTCGGGATCGAGGCGCGCCAACGCCCGCATGGTGACGACACCGTCCTGACCGACTCCGTCCAGGCCCTCGACCGAAGGGACCACGGCCAGGCCTGTGACGCGGAACCGGCGGGCGGGGCCCGGCCCTTTGATCGTGACTTGGTCGCCCACCCCGGCACCGAGGGACTTCGCCGCCAGGCGACCCAGGGCGATCTCGTCCTCGGAGGCCGGGAGGCGGCCGGTGAGCATCTTCGGGGCGACGTACCCCTTGACCAGCTCGAACCCGGCCAGCCCCAGCGTCATCCGCCCGACCCTTCCCTGGCCTATTCCGTAGAGCGTCAGCCCGGCAACGTCGGGATCGCGCCGGAACCTGTCCCGAACGTCGTCGGGGACGGTGTCGCCCCCGCTGCCGAACCCTGCGTCGAAGTTGTAGCCGAACCTCGCCTCGTCGGTCAGGAGCCGTCCCAGGCTCGAGCCGAACACCATCGCCCCCACCACCACGGCGGCGGTCACCAGCATCCCCGCGACGGTCCCCCGAATGGACCCGCGGTCGCGCCGGCTGCGGGTGAACGCGAACCGGAACCCGGTGGAGAAGGCGGAGTTGCCGGAGCGGACGGCCACCGCCTCGACCACCGGTGACGGCTGGCCTGCACGAGCGACCGGCCTGGCCAGGGCGAGTGTCACGACGACCCAACCCAGTACCGCCACCAGCATTCCGGCCGCGCCGAGAGCCAGCACGGTGGCGTCGAACCGCAGGCCCGGATGGGGCTCGATCCGGCGGACGAAACCGTTCGGGAAGGCAGGGGAGAGGCCGGTAGCGACGGCAACCGCGAGCGCGGTGCCGGCGAGGACGGGCACCAAAGCGCGGCCCACCTGCTCGGCCAGGAGCTGGCGCCTGTTGAAACCGATGGCCTCGAGGCGCGGCATCTCGGCGGCGGACAGCCGCACTTCGCGGGTGACGAACTGGCCGAGGACGACGAGGGCGGCGATCGCCCCCACAGCGGCGAGGACCCAGAGCCCCCGCGCTTGACCGTCGACCGCGGTGCGGACCTCGGCTGAGATCAGTTCGAACGGCTCGACGCTGAGCTGGTCGCCGTTGGGCAAGGTGTCGAGGACGTCACGGAAGTCGTCCCGGTTGGTCCCGGCGCGCAGCTCGACGGCCATGATCGTCGATGCGACGCCGATGTCGGGATCGTCGAGGAGCGATATCGGCATCACCGCCAGCGGAGTGGCGTCATTGAGCTGGGCCGGCCCGTCGACGACGCCGACCAGGACCGCCTCCAGGCTTCGTCTGGCCGCCCCCTCGGTGCCGAAGGCGTCGAAGCCGGCGGTGTCAGCCTGCTCCTGGGTGATGGTGAACAGGTCGAGGCGGGCACCGAGCTTCACCCCCTTTGCGTCGACGAAGCTGCGGGTCGCCACGAACTCGGTCCTGCTCTCCGGGCTCGGCTCGCGGCCGGCGGTCAGGCGTGTCCCGAGGGCCCGGTGCGAGCCGGTGAACACCAGTGCGTCGGGCACGGGAGCGCCCTCGGGATCGGCCAGTCCCCCGAAGACGAAGGTCAGAGCCTCGATGGAGGAGACGCCGGGGAGGCCTGCGACCTCAGAGGTTCGGGGCCGTCCGCTTTCCTGCTGGACCTCAGCGTCGTACCCGCCCCTGCTGGCGGCGGTGTAGCGGTCCGGGGCGCTCGCCGTGCGCTCAGCGCCCGCCGCGAAGGCGAGCACGATCCCGGTGACGGCGCCCACGATCAGGCTCAGCGTCGACATCGCCCGCCAACGGGCCCGCAACACGCGGCTCATCCGGTAGCCGACGGCTCTCACGCTGCCATTACATCTGCGCCGCCCGGATATGGCAATGGGGCGAGCACGAACCCGCAACGAGTGCTATCACCACGGCCGGACGGGTCCTGAGACGTAGCCCGCAACCGTTTCCGGCAGTGACAGGCCGCTCAGTCGGCGGCGCCCGACAGTGCGAGATGAGCCAGGCGGCGGCGGGCGACGAGCAGGGCGAGCACCGTTATCAGAGCGAGACGGACCATGGCCCCGCCCCCGACCGGGATACCGCGCCGGATCAAACTGTCGGGGACCCCCGGGGCCAGGTCCAGGAAGACCGCCCTTGCTTCCCACATCGGCGACCATTGGGCGATGCCGCTGAGGGCAGTCCCGAGAAGTCGCTCGACGAGGAACACGAACGCCAGCGACCACACGGCCGCCCTACGGGCCACGCAGCCGATGGCGATGAACACGGCGATGTAAGCCGTCACCCCCGCCGCGGCACCAGCCGCCGCCGCGGCCGCACTGGCGGGCTCGCCGGCGACCAGCGCGGCCAAGGCACATGCCGGCACCACGGTCAGCAGGGCGGTGATGCACCCACCCAACCACCGCCCCAGCACGATGAGGCCGAAGGGCGTCGGGCTCAGCCACGTGAAGTGGAACACGCCCGAGCGGATCTCGGCTCCGAGCACGGCGTCACCTATGACGAGCGACACGATCGGCACCACCAAGGCGAAGATCCCGTTGGCGGCAACGGCGGCGAAAGCCTCGCCACCAGGCTCATCGATGGCGTGCGCGAGCAAGCCGAAGAGCAGCGCTCCGGCGCAGGGGAGCAGGCAGCCGAGCCAGCGCTTGCGCCCGATGCACGAGCGCAGGGTGTAGGAGACGACGGCCTGAAGCCGGCGGCCGGTCCACCGGCTCGGCTGAGTGCTGCGCGACGTGGCCGCCGTCATCGCACCAGCTCGCGGAACAGGCTCTCCAAGGAGTCGTCGAGGGGCCGGACCTCTTCGAGGCGGACCGAGAGGCTGCGGGCCAGCCCTGGCAGGGCCAGCGCCAGCTCGGCCGCCCGGCTGGTGGACACCACGACGTCGTGGCCCTCGAGCCGGACGCCCGATACCGAGCCCAGCCCCACCAGTCCGGCCGCCAGGCGCCTGCTGTCCTCCGTGCGCACGAGAACGTGGCGGGGACGGTCGTTCATGGCGTCGCGGATGGCCCGCTGGCCCCCGGCGGCAGCAAGTCGCCCGTGGATGACCACGATGATCCGGTCGGCCAGCCGCTCCACCTCGTTGAGCACGTGCGAGCTGACGATCACGGTGCGACCCTCGGAACCGAGCCGGCGGAACAGCTCGATCAGCGCGGCCCGCTGCACGGGGTCGGCGCCATTGAGGGGCTCGTCGAGCACGAGCACGGCGGGCTCGGTGACCAGGGCGGCGGCCACCTTCACTCTCTGTCGCATCCCCTTGCTGAACCCGTCCACCCGGCGGTCGGCGACGTCGAGCATGCTCACCTGGGCGAGCGCCCGCTCCGGCGCTCCCCGGTCTTCTATGCCATGGAGATCGGCCACGTAGGCGACGAACTGGCGGGCCGACAGGCCGGTGGGAACGGCCTCGTCCTCGGGAACCAGTGCCACGCGGGTGTGCACGCTCCTGTCCTGGCGTGGGTTCCTTCCCTCGACGCGGACCGAGCCCTGGTTCACGGGGACGAGGCCGGTGATCGCCCTCATGAGGGTTGTCTTGCCGGCGCCGTTGGGGCCCAGCAGCCCGGTGACCCCGCCACCGAACGAGCAGCTCAGCTCGGACAGCGCCACCTTCTGGCCGAACCAGACCGAGGCGTTGTCGACCTGCACGGTCGCCTGGCGCGCAAAGGCGGGATCCTCCGCCTCGCCCGGCCGGCTCATCTTTCGGTCCAGCGGTAGCGGTACAGCAGAACGGCGCCGGCCACGGCGGCGACGGCCGCGTAGACGCTCACGGCGTAGAGACCGCCGTTGTCGACGCCCCCGAGTGGCGAGGCAGGATCGATCTGGCCGAGGAACACGAGGTCACGGAGGTACAGGGGAAGCCCGAGCACGTTGATGAGGGCCGCCGTCGAGCCGGTCTCGTCGGGACCGCCGCCAATGATGGCCGAGGTGATCGACGACACCAGGAAGAGCCCGATGAAGCTGGCACCGGCCACGATGCGGCGGCTGGCCAGCGATGCGATGGCCACGCCGACCACGGCATAGAAGGCGGCGAGCAGCGCCACGGCCACCGGGACCTTCCACACCACCTCGAGGTTTTCGCCGACGTAGTCGAGGGCCCGGTCGCTGACCAGGGCCTGCCCGACGAAGAGCAGGACCTGGGGCAGGAACGAGAAGGCGAACAGGATGGAGAAGATGGCACCGACCTTGGCGACTACGTAGTCGACGCCAGTGAGCGGCCGGGCGAAGAGGAGAGCCAGCACACGCTGGCGGCGGTCGGGGCAGACGATGTCGGGGGCCGTGAGGGCGACGAACACCAGCAGCGCGCTGGACACGCCGACGTACTCCCGGTAGGAGATGATCTCCACCGCGCTGGCCAGCCGGCCGCGGGTGACATAGCTGATACCGACATTCACCACGGCGGGGATGGTGACGATGCCGAGCAGCACGAACGGCGCCACCTTCTGTCGCCACGAGCGGCGCAGCCCCAGCGCCCGGCGGATCGAGGCCCTGTAGAGCGCGGCCGTCGCCGCGCCACGGCCACCACGCCGGCCTTCGTACGGTCGGTAGCCGCGGTCATATACCGCGCCGGCTCCGGCGGTGGTCAAGGCCGGCCGGCTCGTTGCAGGAAGACCTCGTCGAGCGAGATGAGCCTGGAGCCCAGGCGGTAGAGCGGCAGCTCCAGGTCGGCAACCAAGTCCCGCACGACGTCGAGCTGGTCGTCACTGTTGACGGTCACCTCCACCTGGCCCTCGGAGATCTCGGCGAACAGTCCGCGGCCGGTGAGCTCCGCCACCAGTCGGTCGGCACCGGCGCCGGGCCCGACATCGACGATGACCGTCCCCCTGCGCTCCAGCAGCGCATCGGTCGGCCCCGACACCACCAGTCGCCCCGAATCGAGCATCAGCACGTGGTCGCACACCTGTTGCACGTCGTCGAGCAGATGGGTCGACATCAGCACCGAGATGCCGAACGCGCCGAGGCGGGCCACCAGGGCCAGCATGTCCTCGCGACCGGCGGGGTCCAGGCCGGCGGTGGGCTCGTCGAGAAGGACCAGGCTGGGGCTCCCCACCAGGGCCTGGGCCAGCTTGGCCCGCTGGCGCATCCCGGTCGAGAACCCACCGATCGGCCGGAACCGGGCCTCATCGAGGCCCACCAGGTCGAGCACCTCCGACGCCCGCTGGCGTGCCGTCCGGACCGGGATGCCGCTCAGCTCGCCGAAGGTGGCCACCACATCGGCGGCGGTCTGGTCGAGCGGCAGGCAATCATGCTCGGGCATGTAGCCCAGTCGCGAGCGCACCGTGATGGGATCGCTGGCCACGGCGACGCCGTCGACCGCGACCGACCCCTCGGTGGGGCGGGCCAGGCCCAGGAGGATGCGGAACAGCGTGGTCTTGCCGGCTCCGTTGGCCCCGACCACGCCGATGCGGCCCGGTGGCACCTCGGCGGTGAGCCCGTCGAGGGCGGTCACCGCCCCGTAGCGCTTGGTGAGGCCGGAGATGCGCAGGAGAGGGGCGCAGCTCACCCAGGCAGTCTGGCAGGTGCACGAAACACGCCCGAGCGCCTGGACGAGCTGCTCACAGAAGACGGTTCAATAGCTGAAGGTGGTCGCCCCGTCGCCGATCCATTCCCACATCGGCACCGTGCCGGCGATCTCGGCGTTGGCGATCAAGTTCCCCTTGTCCAGTTTCTTGGCGTCGAAGCAGATGGGGCAGACGAAGTACTTCCCACCCGCTGCCGTGTAGCGCTCCATCAATGTGACGAGCGGCGGGCAGCCGTCACAGGCCACAGCGACGGCGACACCCGGGACGGCGAGGCGGACCGCCTCCTTGGTGAGGAACATCAGGGTGGGGCGGCCCGACTCGGCGGCGCCGACGGCAACGAGGAACGCCACCGTCACCTTCTCGGCGTCCTCGAGGCCAGTGCTCAGGCTCACTACTGCTTTTCCGGGCATTCTTGACTCTCCTTGTTCTCGACGTTCTCGATGTTCTCATGGGTTGGTTGGGACGTGAGTTGCCGCTCTTTCAGGCTCTCTCAGCAGACCGCCAGTCAGCCTCCTTCTCCGATGGCCACGGGGAGGCCGGCGCGCCTCCACTCGGGGAACCCGTCCATCAGGCGTTGGGCCCGGAAACCTCGACGCTTCAGCGCACGCACGGCGTCGTCGGCGTACGCGCAGTAGGGCCCGCGGCAGTAGGCGACGACCTCGGCGCCCTTCGGGAGCGCCCGCAGGTGGCGGCGCAGCTCGGTGACCGGTGTCGAGCGGGCGCCCGCGATGTGGCCGGCGGCGAACTCGGGAGCGGGTCGCACGTCGAGGACGATGAGGTCTCCCTTCTTCAGCCGCGCCGCCAGCTCGTCGCGATCCACCAGGTCGATGCCGTCTCGCTCGCCGAGGTAGGCGCCGGCCAGTCGATCCAGCCCGGCGACGTGGTCGGCGGCCACGTCCCGCAGCGCCGACCACAGCTCCCCGACGCGGTCGCTGGCCAGCCGGTAGAAGACGCGGGTTCCCGAACGTCGGGTGGTTAGCAACCCCACCCCTGCCATCGATCGCAGGTGCTGTGAGGTGTTGGCCACGCTCTGGCCGATCTCTGCGGCGATCTCGTCCACCGATCGCTCGCCCTGGGCGAGGACATCGGCGATCTCGGCGCGACGGCCGTTGGCCAGTGCCTTGGCCACCTCGGCGAAGCCGTCGTAGAGGGCGTTCTTGGCGCTCCGGTCTCCCACGACCATCAGAGAACCACATCCGACAGCACCTTGTCAACAATTCGTTAGATCGCTTGACAAGGCCGCCGCAGTCGTGGTTTCCTTCACCCGTGCAAGAAGCGGCGCCCACAAGAGCTGACCATCTGGGCGGCCTTCCGGTATCGATCGTCCCGATCGTCGACCATGGGCTCGGCAACTCCTCGTATGTGATCGATCTGGGTGACGGTCGGTTGGCGGTGCTCGATCCCGGCCGCCACCCCGGCCCCTTCCTGGCCGAAGCCGAACGGCGAAATGCCAAGATCGCCTTCAGCATCGAGACGCACCTGCACGCCGACTTCGTCACCGGAAGCCGCGAGCTGGCCGCCCACGGGGCCAGCGTCGTGGCGCCCGTAGGTGCCGGGCTGGAGTGGCCGCACCATCCGGTCGCCGGGAGCGACAGAATCGACCTCGGCGGCCTCACCCTGACGGCTCTGGCCACCCCCGGCCACACTCCCGAGCACCTCGCCTACCTGCTCTCCGACGGGGAGCGCCCGGTCGGCGTGTTCACCGGCGGTTCTCTCCTGGTCGGGGCGGTGGCCCGAACCGACCTGATCGCGCCCGAGGCGACAGAGGACCTGGCCCGGGCGCTGTGGAGATCACTGCGCGACCAGATCCTCGTGCTGCCCGACGACACCATGGTCTTCCCCACCCACGGAGCCGGCAGCTTCTGCTCGGCGCCCGCCCGGGCAAGGCGCTGGACCACCATCGGCGACGAGCGTCGGAACAATCGCCTGCTCGCCGCGCCCGACGAGGATGCGTTCGTCTCCGTCCTCCTGTCGAGCTTCGGGAGCTATCCGCCGTACTTCCGCCACCTGCGTGAGGTGAACCGGACCGGTCCCGCGGTGCTTGGTTCGCCCCAGCCGGCGCTGGCCAGCCTGGACGTTCAGGCTTTCCAGCGGCGATCCGAAGAGGGCGCGGCCATCGTCGACGCCCGCCCGGTCAAGGCGTGGGCATCCGGCCACATCGCCGGGTCCATCGCCATCCCGCTGCGGGACCAGTTCGCCTCGTGGCTGGGATGGCTCGTGGAGCGTGACCAGCCGTTGCTGTTCGTGCTCGACGCCGACCAGGATCGCGTCGAGCTGGTGCGCCAGTGCCACCAGATCGGCTACGACCAGCTGGCGGGTGAGCTGGCCGGCGGTGTGGCCGCCTGGGTGGAAGCGGGGTGGGGGCTCCAGCGCACTCTCCTGGTCGACACGGGCAGCCTTGCCGGCCGGGTTCTCGACGTCCGCCAGAGCAGCGAGTACGCCGATGGCCATCTGCCAGGCTCGATGCACGTCGAGCTGGGCGGGCTGGCGGAGTCTGCGTCCGACCTCGAGCCGGCCGATGCGGTGATGTGCCGGCACGGCGAGCGAGCCGCCACCGCGGCCAGCCTTCTCGAGCGAGCCGGACGGGAGATTGCCGTGGTGGTAGGCGGGCCCGAGGACTGGTCCGCCGCCACCGGCCGGCCGCTGGCGTGCCGTTAGGGACCCTCCCTGCCGCAGGGGTGGCGGCCAGGGAGCGGGTGCACCTCGGCGTCCGGGCCAACCTGGCCCAGTTCAGCCTGCTGGTGGCGGTCAACGCCCTCGTGGGCGGCACCATCGGCCAGGAGCGCACGGTCCTGCCCCTGCTCGCCGAACGGGAGTTCGGCCTCCGGGCCTACACCGCCGGCCTCACCTTCATCGTGGCCTTCGGGATCACCAAGGCCGTCACCAACCTGGTGGCCGGCGCCCTGTCGGACCGGATCGGCCGCAAGCCCGTGCTCGTAGCCGGCTGGCTCTTCGCCCTCCCGGTGCCGGCGCTGCTCATCTGGGCACCGAGCTGGACCTGGGTCATCGTGGCCAACGTGCTGCTCGGCATCAACCAGGGCCTGACCTGGTCGACCACGGTGATCATGAAGATCGATCTGGCCGGGCCCGAACGCCGAGGGCTGGCCATGGGCCTCAACGAGGCGGCCGGCTATGTGGCCGTGGCGGTCACGGCGGCGGCGACGGGCTGGATCGCCGCCCACCACGGCCTGCGTCCCGAGCCGTTCCTCCTGGGCGCCGCCTACATCGCCCTCGGCCTCGGTCTGTCGACACTGTTCGTGCGCGAGACCAGAGGCCACGCTCGACAAGAGGCGGGTACGTCGTCCCGGTCGGACGAGCGGATGAGCCTGCGGAGGGTTCTCGCCCACACCGCGCTGGAGGACCGGCGCCTGCTGGCCGTCAACCAGGCCGGCCTGGTCAACAACCTGAACGACGGCCTGGCCTGGGGCATCCTTCCGATCCTCTTCGTCTCCGGCGGGCTGACCATCGGCGAAGTCGGCTTGCTGGCGGCCTTGTACCCGGCTGTGTGGGGCGCCGGCCAACTCGTCACCGGCGCGCTCTCCGATCGGGTCGGGCGAAAGCCGCTCATCGTCGCCGGCATGCTCACCCAGGCCGCGGCCCTGGGCTTGTTCGCTGCGGGCACCGGAATGGTGCCCTGGGCGATGGCCGCCATCGGCCTCGGGATCGGCACCGCCATGGTGTATCCCACCCTGCTGGCGACGATCGCCGACATCGCCCATCCCAACTGGCGGGCCTCCGCCGTCGGCGTCTACCGGCTCTGGCGGGACAGCGGGTACGCCATCGGCGCCCTGGTGGCGGGCATCGGCGCCGACCTCATCGGCCTCAGAGGAGCAGTGGCCATCGTCGCCGCCCTCACCGCGGCCAGCGGGATCACCGCCCTCCGGCTGCTCGTCGAGACCCACCCCCAGCCTGGGTACCAGGCCGGGGACCGGCTCGAAGGCTCGGCGCGCTAGGCCGCGGAACACGAGGACGGCCCGCCCGAGCCTCACCATGTAGTCGTCACGCGTCCGGATCTGGCCGCGCCTCATCCCTCGCCTTGGCTGAGGGCGTTGATGAAGGCCTGGGCATCAGAAAAAGTTGTTCCTTGACTTGAAGTCAACTTCAAGTTGCATACTGCCTCGAACGGCAAGAGCCGTGGGCTAGGAGGCAGAGCAGATGGACACGGGTTTCGGGAACTGGATGGCTCTCGAGAGTGCGATGCAGGGTGGTCAGCCCCGGCGGGCGGTCACCCGCGCCACGCTTCGCCGGGTGGCAGGGTTCGCCCGGCCGCACCGGCGGGCGCTGGTCGCCTTCCTGGGCTTGAGCGTGCTGTCAGCCGTGCTCACCGTGGCCAGCCCCGTGCTGGCGGGAAGGGTGGTCGACGCCATCATCAACGGTGGCGAGGAGGGCACGGTGGTCAGGCTGGCCCTGCTGATCACGCTGATCGCCGTCGTCGATGCCGCCGTGGGGCTGGCCGAGCGCCGGCAGTCGGCGCGCATCGGCGAGGGCCTGATACTCGACCTTCGCAAGGCCGTGTTCAACCACGTGCAGCGCATGCCCGTCGCCTTCTTCACCCGCACCCGCACCGGCGCTCTCGTGAGCCGGTTGAACAACGACGTGATCGGCGCCCAGCGGGCCTTCACCTGGACCCTGTCCGGGGTGGTCAGCAACCTGATCGGGTTGCTTCTCACTCTCGGGGTCATGCTTCGGCTCTCCTGGCAGATCACCGCGCTGGCACTGGTCCTGCTGCCGGTGTTCGTGATCCCGGCCCGGCGGATGGGCTCGCAGCTCGCCCAGCTGCAGCGGGAAGCGGCCGATCACGACGCGGCGATGAACACACAGATGACAGAGCGCTTCTCCGCCCCAGGGGCGACCCTGGTGAAGCTGTTCGGCCGGCCCGCCGACGAGGAGCAGCGCTTCGGCGAGCGGGCCGGGAGGGTCGCCGAGATCGGCGTGAGGAGCGCCGTGCGGCAGTCGATCTTTCTCACCGCCCTCTCCCTGGTCTCGGCCCTGGCCCTGGCCCTGGTGTACGGCCTGGGCGGCTGGCTCGCCCTACGGGGAAGCCTCGAGCCGGGAACCGTCGTCACTCTGGCTCTGCTGCTCTCCCGGCTCTACGGGCCGTTGACGGCGCTGGCCAGCGCACGGGTCGACGCCATGTCCGCCCTTGTCAGCTTCGAGCGTGTCTTCGAGGTCCTCGACCTGCCGCCCCTGATCACCGAGAAGCCGAACGCCCGGCGGGTCCCGGACGGCCCGGTCTCGTTCGAGCTCGACGACGTCCACTTCGGCTACCCCTCGGCCGACAAGGTCTCGCTGGCCTCGTTGGAGGAGGTGGCGGCGCTTGACACGTCGACCAATGCCGAGGTCCTGCACGGTGTCTCCTTCCGCATCGAGCCGGGTCAGCTGGTGGCCCTGGTCGGCTCGTCGGGGAGCGGGAAGTCCACCATCGCCGCGCTGGCGCCGCGCCTGTACGACCCCGACAGCGGTGCTATCCGCCTCTCTGGCGTGGACGTGCGCGACCTCACCTTCGACTCCATCCGCCAGACGCTCGGCGTCGTCACCCAGGACGGCCACCTGTTCCACGACACCATCCGGGAGAACCTGCTCCTGGCCCGTCCAGAGGCGGGGGACGACGAGCTCTGGGAGGTGCTGCGCCAGGCTCGCCTGGGCGACCTGGTGGCGTCGCTGCCCGACGGCCTCGACACCCTGGTGGGCGAACGCGGCTACCGGCTCTCCGGTGGAGAGCGCCAGCGCCTGACCATCGCCCGCCTCCTTCTGGCTCAGCCCCGGGTCGTCATCCTCGACGAGGCCACCGCCCACCTCGACTCGACCTCCGAGGCGGCGGTGCAGTTCGCTCTGACCACCGCCCTGGCCGGCCGCACCGCCCTCGTCATCGCCCACCGCCTGTCGACCATCCGCCAAGCCGACGCCATCCTGGTGGTCGAGGACGGGCGGATCGTCGAGCGTGGCACCCACGACGAGCTGCTGGCCGCAGGAGGAAGGTACGCCGACCTGCACCGCACCCAGTTCCAGGCCGCTCCTCGACCCGAGGCTGTAGTGGCCGGCTGAGCGTCAACTCGGTGAGCGACGGCGAGCGGGTGATCGTGGTGGCGCCGGCGTGGGTAGAGATCAGATGCATGAAGTACAAGACTCTCCTTCCCACCGCCCCCATCCCTGTGCTCGACCTCGTCGTCCGCCGATGACAGAGCTCGTCCAGCGGTTCGCCGAGCTGGTGGCGCGGCCCGACGCGGCCATCCCGTTGGACGAAGCCGCCCTCCTGATCTCCGTCCACGCCCATCCCGGGCTCGACGTCGGAGAGCAGCTGGGTCGCCTCGACGATCTGGCCGCCGCCTGCCCTGAGCCGACCCTCGAGGGCCTCCGGCGCCATCTTTTCGCCGACGTCGGCTTCACCGGCAACGCCGTCCGCTACAACGACCCGCGCAACTCGTTCCTCAACGAGGTCCTCGACCGGAAGACCGGCATTCCCATCTCGCTGGCCGTCCTCACCATGGAGGTGGGCCGGCGGATCGGAGTGACGCTGGAGGGGGTGGGGATGCCGGGCCACTTCCTGGTGCGTCATGTCGGTGATCCCCCCGTGCTGCTCGACGCCTTCAGCGGCGGGCGCATCCTCGACGAGCAGGATGCCCAGGCGCTGTTCCGCCGCCTGAGCGGCTCCGTGGCCCTCACTCCCGACCTGCTGGTGGCGGCACCCGCCAGGGCCATCCTCACGCGGATGCTGGCCAACCTGCGCAACCTCTACGAGCAGGCCGGCGACGTCGCCTCGCTCGGATGGGTGATGCGGCTTCGGGCCACCATCCCCGCCGGAAGCATCCAGGAGCTGGCCGACGTGGCCGCCGTCCAAGCCTCGCTCGGGCAGTTCACCGAAGCCGCCCGCACGTTGGAGGACATCGCCGACCAGCTGCCGGAAACCCATGCCGAGCGCCTGAAGGGTGAGGCTCGCCTGCTGCGCTCCCGGCTCAACTGACAAGGCCGGGAACCCGCCGGTTCACTCGTGGCGAAGGGCCTCTGCGGAGGCCGTCCTGGCCGCGTGGCGGGCCGTGCCGGCCGAGGCGAGGAGGCCCATTCCGAACGCCGCCACCACGACCCCGATCGTCCACCACGGCGACACCACCGGCTCCGGGAAGAAACCCAGGCCCCGGGCGAATCCCTGGTACGTGCTCCGGCCCAACGCAACGCCCAGCGGAAGGCCGACGACGACTCCGATTCCCACCACGCTCACGGCGTGCCAGCGGACCGAGGCCCGGAGCTGGCGCCCGAGGCAGCCGAGGGCCCGGAGAATGGCCAGCTCGCGCCGGCGGGCCCGGGTCGCCGCAGTGATCCCGACGCCCAGGGCGATCACCATGGCCAGCGCGAACAATCCCGCCAGGCCGACAGGCACGGCCCGCATGGCGGCCACATCGGCGACCGGCGCCGGCCGCACCGGATCGGCATAGACGATCGGGCGGAACCCGTTGACGTCCCACGTGACCAGTTCCGAGTCGATCTCCTTCAAGAACTGCCCACTGTCGACGCCGTCGCGAAGATCGATACCCACGAGGGATTTGGCCGCGTCTGCCAGCGCCCCGGGCGGCATACCCCCTGCCCGTTCGCCATCGCTCAGAACCTTCTCGACGAACTGCTCCGACAGGAGTGCCCCGGTGCCGAGGGAGACGCGATCGGCCAAGAACGGGCCCAGGGAAGGGAGTACCACTAGGCCGGAGATGGCCGCCTGCCTCTTGCCGTAGGGCGTGCTCAGTACGGCCTTGTCGCCGACGGAGAGGCCCAGGCTGTCAGCCGTCAGGGCGCCGAGGGCGATCTCGTCGTCGGCGACGGGCAGTACCCCCTCGATCACCGGCAGGGGCAGATCGTTGAAATGGGCCCGCGCGCCCACGAAGGGCACGGGCCTACCGTTGATGGAGGAGTCCACCGCCATGAAGGCCATACCCCATGCCTGCACCTCGGGACGGTCGAGCGTCTTCGTGATGGCTGCCTCGTCGGCGCCGCCGTACCCGAAGCCGACCATGACGGCGGCGTCGTAGGGCCAGCCGAACCGCTTCGAGCTCCCGGCGAAGCTGGTGAGGCTTGTGGTGAACACGACCGTGGCGAGAACGGCCATCACCGCGGCCACCGACGCGGTGAGCAGAGTCTTGGCCCCCGAACCGAGCAGCGCGGCCCGCAGGCCGACCGAAAGCGATGGGCCGCCGACGCGGGCGAACGGGCTCGGTCGCCGCAACGACCCTGCCGGCGTGGGCGGTTTGCGCCACTTGGCCGCCCCGGCCGCGGCGAAACTCAAGCCGGCGGCGAGGCACACGCCGCACGCCGCCAGCACCACGAGCAGGATCGGGCCCGACAGGCCCAGCCGGCCGTCCGGCTCCACCGATCGGGCACTGGCGACGGGGCCGATGCCCGAGAGCCCCCAGCCGGCGGCTACCGACCCGGCCAGCCCGACGGCCCCAGCCAGCATCAGCGGGATGAGGATCGCCGCCGTCCGCTGAGCCCGGGTGGCGCCCAGCTGGAACCAGCTGCGGGCGTCCGGCTCGGATCTCCTGGCCATTCGGAAGGCGGCGAGGAGAACGACCACGATGGTGGTGGCCGCCGCCGCCCCACCGAACAGCTGCAGCGCCCTCACCGCCGGCTCGAGGGAGCGGTCGAGGTCACGGCGGACCTCGGAGGTGAACGACGGGATGAGGAGGTAGCCGATGTCGGCCTCCCGCAACGCCGCCGGCAGGTTCTCGTTCTCCTCGGCGAATCGGTCCGACAGGGTCTTGGCCACCACCCTGGCGCCGGCGGCGCCACCGTCGACCCGCAGCGAGAAGTACCGGTAGGCCAGCGCGCAGCCCGGTGGTACGACGACGTCCTTGAGCTCGGCAAGCGACCTCGGGTCGTCAGGAGGAGGAGCGTTCAGCGTGCAGTCGAAGCGGGAAGCTACCTCCGGGGTGACCAGGACCCGCCGCCGGGGGTAGAGCTTGTCCTCCAGTACCTCGTCGGCGAACACGCCGATCCCTACGAGCTCTACGCTGGTGCGACCCAGCGGTTCGACCAACCCGGACGGATCCGACACTCCGGGAACCTGGTAGCTCGGCGCCCAGAAGGCCAGAGGGAGCTTGTCGCCGACGGTCAGCTCGAGTGCCTCGGCCGTCTCGACAGTCACGAATGCTTCGGCACCGCTACGGATCATCCGGCCTTCGTGCACGACGGGGCGGTCCTGTCGGACATAGCGCCCATCCGAGGAGGCGATCAGGGTGATCGCGTTGCTATCGGCGCTGTCGACCTCGCTCTGTGTCCGGGGCTTCCCGTCGTCGGGAGTGGCGATGAGGAAGGAGTGGCTCGCATGGGTACGCACACCCGGCGTAGAGCTGATGATCTCCTCCGCTCGAGCCGTGATGAAGCTCGGATTGACGACGAGCTCACCCACCTCGGACTGGCGTAGGTAGGCGGGATAGGCGCGTTCGGTCCGCCTGGCTGCCTCGAGCGACGCCAGAGCCGCGCCGATTCCCAGCGTGAGCACCAGCGACAGGCCGAGCAGTCCGCGGCGGTGACGCAACCCGGACCGAGCCAGAGCAAGCGCGACCACCATGGTGCGAAAGCTACCGACCCACCCCGTGCTGCCGAAAGGGTGCTGTCCGGCGTCAGAAGGGTGGTGCTAACCCCCGCCGCCCCTGCCTGCCTCTCGTCACAGGAAGCTGGGCAGACGCTGGGCAGTTGCCCCGTCGGGTCGACCCAGCAGGAACGCCATCGGGCCCAGCATCTGCACCATCTGGAGGCTGATGTCGAGGGGGAGATGGTTGCGGTGCTGGGGGAACTCGTTGACGATGTCCTGGCGCAGCTTGGCCTTGGCTTCGTCGGTCAGGGCCACCTCGCCGCCCCGGCAGTGGTCCTCCACCATGCGCACCACCGCCCGCAGGTAGCGCTCCTGGACGTCGATCATCCCGGCGTCGCCGGGGGCTCCGTGGCCGGGCACGATCACCCGCGGCTTCAGCTCGTTCACCAGTTCCCGGATGTGGCCGAGCTGGATGAACCAGTCGGGCACACTGACGCCGTCGGCGAAGAACGTGTGCGAACCGGGCCAGATCGTGTCACCGACGTGGAGCACCTTGGACTGGGGGAACCACGCCATGGTCATGTCCACCGATTCGCCCGCCGTCGTCGTGCTGTCGGCGAACTCGAAGAGCTGCACCGCCGTCTTGCCCAGCCAGAGCTCGCGGGAGCGAACGAAGGTGTCACGCGGAACGGCATAGCCGCGGGGCAGGTGCTCCCCGAAGATGCCCGAGAGGAACATCAGGTACCAAAAGGCGCTGCCGTCGATCAGGCGGGCGGTGAAGTAGCTGGACACCAGCTCGGCGCCGGCCTCCTGGAACACCAGGTTCCCGTAGATGTGGTCGGGGTGGTGGTGGCTGTTGGTGACGTAGCGGATGGGCTGGTCGGTGCGGGCCCGGATGTCGGCCAGCACCGCCTCGGCGTGGCGCGGCAGCATCTGGGTGTCGAGCACCACGACACCGTCGGGGGTGATGGCGTAGATGGTGTTGACGTCGAAGGAGAAGTCGGGCGACGAGTACACGTAGACGTCCCCGCCCACGTGGACGGTCTCGCCCTTGTCCTCGATCGTCCCGTACTCCGGGCGCCAGGGCATCACCGGCGCCGCCATCGGTGGTGCGGCGAAGAACTGCCCGCCCGGAGTGGTGGTGGTATCTGTCGACATCGTCGTCTCCTTCCGTCTTGGTGGCTACGGCCGACCGGCCGCTGCGACGATGGTGCACCGCGCGGGGTGCCGGGACATGGGGCAGAGCCGCCAATGAAGGTCGGGCCGACCCCCAAATACCGGAGGGGAAGCGACGGTCAGGAGGGCGGGGTGTCGCCGGCGTCGCCGGCGGCACGGGCGGCGAAGGCCACCAGCTGGGACCGCCGCTCTACTCCCGCCTTGCCGGCCAGGTTGGCCACGTGGCGCTCCACCGTGCGGGGCGAAAGGTAGAGGCGGCTCGCTATCTCCTTGTTGGAGAGGCCGTCCCCGAGCAGGCGCAACACCTCGATCTCCCGGGCCGTGGCGCCCAGCGCCTGCAGAGCCGGGGGCGCCGCCTCCTCGCCTCGTCGGCGGGGCACCGGCGCCCCCGCCTTTCGCAGCAGGGAACGGCACGCCGAGGCGAGGCGCTCCTCGCCCCGTTGGTCGAAGAACCCCAGCGCCTCCCGGAGCCATGCGACGGGATCGCCCCAGTTGTCGGCCAGCGCTGCTTCCGCCACCAGGCGCCGGCCGAGCTGACGGAGCCAATGGTGGTCGCCCAGAACGCGGTCGCCCTCCACCACGAGAGCGACGGCCTCTTCGGTGTCGCCGGCCCTTCCGGCGGCCACCGCCTGCGCATAGCGGAGGTAGGCCTGGCCCATGAAGTGCACCGAGTTGCCGATGAGCAGCTCAGGACCCGCCACCCCGCCAGGGGTACCGTCACCGTCCAGCTGGCAGAGGAGAGCCCAGACGCCTCCAGCCGGTCCAGACGACGGGTCACCACCGGGCAGCCCCCGCTGGGAGGCGGCTGCGACGGCGCCGTACATGTGGCGGCGGGCTGAAGGGCGGTCCTCCTCCACGAAGCCGAGCATGGCCGCGGCGACCGACGTGATGACCTCGATGTCGGGTGCCCGGGAGGCGTGCATCGCTTCTCGGGAGCAGCCTTCGACGAGGTCCCGGCGCCCGGCCCGGGCGTGGACGTGGGCTTCCAGCCCCACGGCGGCGGCACGCGTCTGGTCCAGGCCGTACCTCCTGGCCAGATCGGCCCCCCGGCGGGCTGCCACGAGAGCCGGCTTCGGATCGTCCCGAAAGGCGAGAGAGGCGGTGATCTGCACGTCGACGACGGCGGCGGTGGCCAGCGCCCCCTGGGCAAGAGCCAGCTCCCTCGCTTCCTCCAGGCGGGTGACGCCGGCGCCGCGGAGCAGGTCGATGGTGCCCAGCTCGTGGAGGGCCCGAGCCCGCCACACCGTGAGGCTGTTCGCCTCGGCGACCGCCAGGGCCCGGGCGAAGGCGTCCTCGGCGGCCCGGAGGTCGTTGGGGCGCCGGCTACGGCCGAGGATCTCGAGCGCCTCGCAAGCGACTTCGGGCAGCTCCAGGCGCTCGGCCGCTTCCAGCGCGGCCTGGGCCAGGCCCACAGCCCGTCCCGGTACCAGCACGATGGCCGTCTGGGCGCCGACGGCATCGACCCGGGCGGCGAGGCGTTCGTCCGCCGCCACCGCCGCCTCGGCCCGAGCCTGCTCACCGAGCTCGTGGGCCTCCTCCCAGTGGGTGGCGGCCAGAGCGGCACGGGCGAGGCGGAGGTAGACCTCGGCCCGCCGCCCTGCTCGATCTGGGTCGTCGCCCAGCCTGGCCAGCAGCGACCGGCCCACGGCCATGGCGCGGTCGCGTTTACCGGCCAGGGAAAGCACCTGCACGAGGCACTCCTCGACATCGAGTACCGACGGATCATCCGCCGGCAACAGGCTCCGGGCCCGGTCGAGAACGACCTCGGCGCTCACCAGCGCGCCATGCCGCAGGGCCCGCTCACCCGACCGGAGGAGCAGCGACCCCGCCCGGCCACGGTCACCGGCGGCTTCGGCCAGCTCTGCTGCGAGTTCGCACCAGCCACCGGCGAGATCCGGCTGAGCCGCCTCGACCGCCTCGAGGGCCCGACGGGACAACGCCGCCCGCTCCGGCGGGAGCAGGTCGGCCAGAACGGCGTCGCGCGACAGGGCGTGGCGGAACCGGAACGTCTGCTCGCCCGGGCCCACCGACACGATCTGGGCGTCCACGGCCACGTGCAGGGCGCCGAGCACGTTCCTCTCGTCCAGTCCGGTGATCTCCGGGAGCAGGTCCCAGTCGAAGCGGCGCCCGAGGACGGCGGCGGCGACCAGCACGGCCCGCGCCTCGTGGCCGAGAGTCGCCATCCGCCGGCGCATGCTGTCGGCGAAGGTGAGGGGGACGACCGGCTCACAGGCGGTGGAGAGGGCCCACGAATCGTGTTCGCGGACCAGCGAGCCGGACGTCACGGCGACGGCGAGCAGCTCCTCCACGAGGAACGGCACGCCCTCGGCCCGGCCGGCCAGCGCAAGGATCTCGGGCGCGATCGTGTCGGCGCCCAGGCAGGCGCGCACCATTTCGCCGATGTCCTGGTCGTGGAGACGCAGCAGCTCGACGACCTCGCTGACGCGCCTCGCCTCCAACACCCTCGCCAGGTCGTGGGCGCCCGAGGGGCCCTCGGGGCGAAGGGTGCCCAGGCACAGCACCGCCTCGGAGCCGAGGTTGTCGGCGAGGTACTCCACGATCGTGAGCGTCTCGGGATCGGCCCAATGGAGGTCCTCGAGCACCAGGAGGCAGCCACGCCCGCCGGCCACCGCCCGCAGGAATCGCAGCACCGCCTCGGCCAGCGCCAACACTGAGTGGTCGCCGTTATTCTGGCTCTCCACCTTCCATTCGGGGATGAGGCGGCCGAGCGTCGCCCGGAAAGGCCCCAGCTCCGCCGTGTCCGGCCCGCCGTCGATCCTGACGGCCGAGCACAGCGCCTCGGCCAGAGGCCGGTAAGCCACCGGGGTGACCGTTCTCACCGCCCGTCCCCGCAGGACGCTCATTCCCGCGGCCTCGGCCTCGGTGGCGACCAGCATGGCGAGGCGGGACTTGCCGATGCCGGCCTCGCCGACCAGGAAGCCGGCGCCGCCCCGGTGCTCCTTCACCGCCGCCACCAGGGCCCGGAGAGTCCCCAGCTCCTGGTCCCGCCCCACCACACGGTCGGCCAGCACCGACTTCCGCCCCGGCGACGGTCGGCGTCCCCAGCCCTGCTCCACAGCTCAATTGTGGCGCGTCCAGCGTCTCCGCCCCCCTCCCCGGCGGCGCGACACCGAGAGGTGCCGAGGGTGGGATGGGTGTGGGTGCGGGTACATCGACGGCATGAGCAATCCACAACAACCTGAGATCCGCCGCAGCGGGCGGGGCGAGGTCGTCCAGGACGCGGTGAAGACCCGCCGTGGCGGGCCCACCGATGATTCCGACGAGGTCGGCCCGGTCCCCGAGGCCAATCAGCCGGGGCACCATCCTGACGTGGAGCAGGACCGGCCCTAGGACGTCCCCGACAGCTACCAAGCCCCGGAGTAGCCGCCTGCCATTACGCTCGGCCAAGATCGCTACTGGCTGGACCTAAACGTGGGAGGGGGGGCCGGCGTGACGGCAGTGGACAAGGCAATGACGGCACACCTGGTGGAGACCGTCCTCGGCACCATCGCCCGGCGGGCGGTGATCGAAGCCGGCGGCGCCTGCGACCGCTCCTTCGTAGTGGACGCAGTGTGGGAGGAGCTCGCTGGCGGCGTGCTCGACCGTGCCCAGCTCGGGGACGTCCTCGAGGACCTGTTCCACGAACCCGATTCGGTGCTGACGTCGCTCGCCGACGGGCGGGTCCTGGACAGCGCCACGTTGGCCGAACGTCTCGTGCTCACTCACCGCCTGTCCGAGGCCGAGGTGGCCGCTGAGAGCCTGGAGCTCGACGCCGACCTCAGCGTTCTCGCCATGGTCGCCGGCGTCGACGGCGGCCTGCACAGCGCCGACGGCTCCCCGTTGCGGCTGCGCCAGCGCAGAGAGCGCGGCGCCGGGCGGGCCGGCGGGACGCGGCGGGCGGCGCGCCTGGAGGGACCCGCGGGATGGCTGCAGGAGTTCGCCCCGGGCGGCATCGTGGCCGCCCGTGCTGCCGGCGGGTTCTTGTCGCTCGTAGCGGTGGACGACCGCGAGCTGGCTGCCCCGCCGCCCGACCTCGCCGGCGGCCTGGCCCGGCTGCTGGACCTGGCCAACGAGAAGGACGGCTCTCCCGTCTTCGCCTGGGAGCTGCAGGTCCTCGCCGCCCTCGACCTCGACACCTGGTTCTGCGTCCCTCGCCCACCGTTCGGCGAGTTGGCCGTGGCCGCCGGCTTCGAGCTGGACGACGAGCTGGTCGGCCGGCCCGGCTGCTGGGAAGCGCACAAGAAGCTGGGCGACACCGTGGCGGCGATCGTCCGCCACGGCCTGGCCGAGAACGACGTCTCGTTGCTCCTCGACATGATCAAGGCCTTCGAGGTCTGGCGCGGCGACGCTTCCTCCCGCCCATCGGCCGCACTGGTGGAGCGCCTGCGCCTCCGCTGGCCGGTGGCACACCCGGCGGTCGAGGAGCTGCGCAGGCGGGGCGCGGAGGCAGACGAGCTGACGGCCTTCGCCGCCGCCCTCGGTGGCGTGGTGGGGGACTGGTTGGCGGCCCGCGCCGCCGCCCTTCGCGGCGCCCCCCTCGAGGCCGAACGCCTGGCCGTCAAGGCCCTGGCCGTCGATCCGAGCTTCGGCCCTGCGGTCTCGGAGGCCGCCTGGTGCGCCGCCGACCGCGGCCGCGCTCGCGAGGCGGTCAACCTGCTGCAACCCGTCCGCCACCACGACGACGACGAGCTCGGCGCGCTCCGCCACTTCGCTGCCGCGTCGGCGCCGGTGGTGGGTCGCAACGCCGCCTGCCCCTGCGGATCGGGCCGCAAGTTCAAGCAGTGCCACCTGGGCCGCACCGCCCTTCCCGACGGCGAGCGCCTGCGGTGGCTGCTCGCCAAGGCACGCCAGTTCGTCACCGAGGTGGCCCCACCTCGGGTACTCGACGACGTGGGTTTCGGCGGGGTCGACCCGCAGGCCGAGGCGCTGGGCATCGACCTGTTGCTGTTCGACGGCGGATGGCTGGAGCGGTTCGTCGCCGAGCGGGGGCCCCTCCTCCCCGAGATGGAGCAGGACTGGGCGGAGAACTGGTGCGGGTCGCACGTGTCGTCGGTCTTCCGGATCGCCGAGTCCGGTGCCGGCGGGCGTGTGGTCCTGGAGGACCTCGACGGCGGCGCCCGCTACGCGGTGGACGCGCCGGAGACCGCCGGGGCTGTGGTCGGTCTCCTGGTGTGGGCTCGCCTCTTGCCCGTGGAGGACCGTTGGTGGACCTCCGGCGTCGTGCGCTTCGTCAGCCTCGCCGAGCGCGGCACCCTGTTCGCCGCCCTCGCGCCGGGGACATCGGTCGCCGACCGGCTCGAGGCGTTGGCGCCCGAGGCTCGCCTGGTCCGCATCAGCAACACCTCGGGCGACCCGACCGTGCTGTGCACCACCGTTGTCGCTGTCCGGGATGCCGCCGATGCCACCGAGCGCCTCGACGACCACTTCGGACGAGAAGGCGACGAGCAGGTGTGGCACACGCACGCTGACACGCCGGGCATGCAACAGGCGCTCATGGCGGCGTTCCGCCTCGACGGCGACGGCAGGCTGCACATCGAGACCAACTCGCTGAAGCGCCGGGATGCAGCCGTGGAGCTGGTTCTCGATCTGCTGGGACAGGTGGACATCGTCGACGAGACCCGCGTCCCCATCGCCAGGGCCCAGGCGGCGAAGCAGGACGAGGAGCTGATGGAGATGGCCGGGTCGTCGCTCGGCGTCCTCGGCGAGGCCGACGAATACGATGACGACGAAGACGACGAAGACGACGAGGGCTCCGAGGAGCTGGCGGCAGCCATGGCCGCCATCATGGAGGCGCACGAGGAACGCTGGCTCGACCAGGCCATCCCCGCCCTCGGCGGCCGGACCCCCCGGCAGGCGGTCGGCGACGAGTCACTGCGCCCGGACCTGGTCACCTTCCTCGCCGAGATGGAGGCCGGCGGCGGCTTCGACCCCGATCGCCTCCGCACCCGGCTCGGCCTCTAGCCAGCTGAGCAATGCTCCTGGCGGCGGGCTAGCCGTACACGGGCCCGTGCCGTTGCTCTACAGGCGCCGGAGTATCGCCGCCACGAAGGCGTCCAGGTCGTCCGGCTTCCGTGAGGTGATGAGGTTGGCGTCGTCGACCACCTCACGGTCGACCCACTCGGCACCGGCGTTCACGAGATCCGTGCGGATCGAGGGCCACGACGTGACCGTTCGTCCCCGCACGACGTCCGCCTCGACCAGCAGGCTGCCGGCGTGGCAGATGGCGGCCACCGGCTTGTCGCCGTCGAAGATGCTGCGGACGAACTTGACGACGTCGGCCGCCGTCCGCAGCTTGTCCGGGGAGTAGCCGCCGGGAACCACCAAGGCGTCGAAGTCGGCGGCGCTCACCTCGTCGGGCGTGGCCTCGGGCGTGAAGGTGACCTTCCCCTTCTTGCCCCGGACCTCCTTGCCCGCCTCCTTGCCGATCACCGTCACCTGGTGCCCGGCCTCTCGGATCCGCTCGTAGGGGACCTGGAACTCAGAGTCCTCGAAGTCGTCTGCCAGTACGAATGCGACCTTGGCCACGATTGGCTCCTCTCTCTCGATTGGCTCGCCTCTCCGTCCTACCCGTCCTCTCCCGTTGGGTCACCCCGACCCACTCCCGGTGGCCATGACAGCAGGGAAGGCGGGCTGCCCGGTACCGTTCGCTCGTGACCAGAGCGCTTTGTCTGCGGTCGGATCGTGCCCGAAGTGCCTGAACTTCCCGAAGAAGAGGTCGAGGAGGCTGAGGCAGCGACGGAGGGTGATGAACACGGCCACGACTCCGTGGCGGCCGAGGACGGGACCCTGCTCGAGCACCTCGAGGAGACCCACGGCCTAGAAGCCCCCCCGACCCTGAGCCCGTCGACCCAGGACGGCCTCCACGACCGGCTCCATCACACGGACAAGGCCAGAGACGAGTAGCTCGGTCTCGATCAGCGTTGGTCGGCGCGGTTGCCAGCGGTCGCCGTCAACCTCCCCTCGAAGAAGGCATCTCCCACCGCGCTACCTCGATAGCGGCCTCCATGGCCGTCCTTAGCTCCGGCTCCTCCTCCGAACTGCCGCGGAGCGTGTCCCTCAGGATCGCTTCGATGAGCCCGAGCTTGTAGACGGTGACCTGCTCCTGTCCGAGCAGCGCTCGCTGTTTCAGGCCCTCCAGGTAGAGCGACGGAAGTGCCCGCCGGAGCTTCAGCACCCTGGTTGTCTCGTCCGCCATCGGGATCAACCCCTCTCATCTTCGCCTGCACGCCATGCTGCCGGCTTCTCCTCATGGCCTGAAAGAATTTCTTGGAAAAGCTTGACTAGCGAACATCCGTTCGGGTATACTAATGGGGATGTCGCAGCCGCTCCGGCGGCAGCGGATCAACACCTCGAGCAGCCGGGTCGACGGCTCTCCACAAGCCATAGCTGTGTGTGTCCCTTGGAGAGGGGAGGTGTCGAATGAGCCTCGATTTCGTGAGCGCCGCCGTGTCGTTCCGCGGCCTGGTGCGCGAGGTGGACGTGAGGGTGATGGAGGGCAGGCTGTGCGTGCTGGTGGCCGAGGAGCTGGCCCGGGTGGAAAAGGCCTGTGCCGCGCTGCGATCCATGGCCGCGGCTCGCGCCGCTGAGTGCGGAGCCCACCGTGAGCGGGGCTTCAACTCCCCCGAGGACTGGCTGGCCGGCGCCTCGGGGTCCACCCGTGGCCAGGCCAGGTCAGACATCCAGACCGGCTCGCGGTTGGAGGACCTCCCCGAGACCAAAGAGGCTGCCCTCCAGGGGGATCTGTCTCTCGGCCAGGCCGAAGAGATCGCCAGGACCGAGAAGGAAAAGCCCGGCTCGGAGTCCGAGATGCTCAACAAGGCCAAGACCTCCACCCGCCAGCAGCTGGCCGACGCCGGTCGCAAGCTGCGCCAGCAAGGCGTCGATCGCCAGCAGCTGGCCAAGGACCAGCACCAAAAGAGGTCCTTTCGGAGCTGGACCGACGGTGACGGCATGATCTGTGGCCAGTTCCGCTTCGAGCCCGTCGTGGGAGTCCCCCTGGTGACCCGCCTGCAGGCCGAGGCCGACCGCATCCACCGGGAGGCTCGGCGCACCGGCTCCACCGAGGCCTGGGAGGCCCACGCCGCGGATGCCCTGGCCGCCATGATGGGCGAGGGCGGAGCCAGGCCGCATCGCACCAAGGCCGATGTGGTCTTTGTGGTGGACCTGCGGACCTTCCGCACCGGCGAGCATCCCGAGACGGTGTCCCACATCGTCGGCGGTGGGCCGGTGGACCCCGAGGTGGTGCGGCAGATGGCCAAGGATGCCTTCTTGAAGGTGGTCTTCCACGACGGGGTCAACATCCACACCGTCACCCATCTCGGGCGCTACATCCCCGCTGAGCTGCGCACCGCTCTGGAGCTGGGTGACCCACCGGAGCTCGACGGCGTCACCTGCTCGGGGTGCGGCAAGAAGTTCAAGCTCCAGTGGGACCACGTCGAGCCCGTCTGTGCCGGGGGGGTGACC
>DATLOM010000016.1:0-2710 GCA_035536185.1 Acidimicrobiales bacterium
TGGACCATCCGCCCCGACCTGGCGAGTTTGGTCATGGGCGGCGCCTACCTGGCGGGAGCCTGGTTCTTCGCCCGCGGCCTCTACGTCGGCAGTTGGCACCGCGTCGCCGTGGGGTGGCTGGCCGTCATCCCGTTCACCACGCTGCTCGGCATCGCCACGTTCATCCACTGGGACAAGTTCAACCACCACCACTTGTCCTTCTGGGCCTGGCTCATCCTGTACACCGCCACACCCATCGCACTTCCAGTGTTGTGGCTGAGGAACCAGAAGGCAGCAGGCATGCCAGCAGTCTCGGGCCTCCAGCTAGCGATGCCGCTCAGGGTCCTGATGAGCTCGTGTGGCGGGGCGCTCATGGCCGCCGCCATCATCATCTTCATCCGACCTACCACCGCGATCAGTCGCTGGCCGTGGATGTTGACGCCGCTCACCGCCCGGACCTTGGCGTCCTTTGCCACCTTCCTGGCCGTGGTGTGGCTGGCGTTCGCCTTCACCGCCCGGTGGAGTCGCCTGGCCATCCCCTTCGAGGCGACCACCCTCGGGTTGGTGATCGTTGCGGTGGCGGTTGTCCGGGGGCGCCACGACCTTGTCGGCGGACCTCGCACCGCGGTCTTCGGCGTGCTCCTCGGGACTGCGGTGCTGGGCTCGCTAGTGGTGATCGGCTGGGCCAACCGGCACCGGGCCGACGATCCTTCGAACTGCCCGGGCGAATTCCAGCCCGCCGGATAGCACCGGCTTCGGCCGCTATGTGGCCGTCGACGTCGGTTTACGACCCAGCAGAGCCACGTTGGAAGACAACTGGGCGAACGCCACGTTGAGCGCGTCCTGCGCGGGCGCCGCGCTGGCCAGGGCCATTCGGGCCACATCGCCGGAATCCGCGTGGAAGGCCGGCATGTCGTCGAGCTCCAGTTTGCGGTAGCGGCGGTCGTAGTTCCGGTTGCAGGCGGCGAACGCCATGTTGAAACGAGGGTCCCGGTCCAACATGTGACGGGCGAACCGCGGGTACCGCCGGCGGGCCCCGTAGAACCACCGGTAGGCCTTACGGATCCCGTCGTGGAGCTGCTGGGCTGTCATCTGCGCCGGCTGGTGGACCACGTGGTAGAGGTTGTACCGCTGCCAGTCGAAGGTGGTGATCCTACCCTCGTCGTGCATGCGGCTGAAGGTGTGGGTGCCGGGATAGGGCGTGAGGATTGAAAAGTGGGCCACGTCGCAGTCGATGCGGTCGACGAACTCGGCCGTGTGCTCGAACACGTCGGGCTTGTCGTGGTCGAAGCCGAAGATGAAACCACCCTCGACGGCAATTCCCCGCTTGTGAAGGTTGCCGATGAGCGCCCCGTACTCGCCGGGCCGGTTCTTCTTGTTGCACTCGATGAGGGCTTCGCGGGAGACGCTCTCGAAGCCGGTGAACACGGCGTGCAGGCCCGACCGGGCGACCAGGTCAAGCACCTTGGGGTCGCGGGCCAGTCCGATCGAAGCTTGATAGCCCCAGGTGAACTTGACGCCGGAGCGGAGGATCTCCTCGGCGAGCTCGGCCATGTAATCGAGGTCGGCCGCCATGTCGTCGTCGAGGAAGAAGATGTAGGTGTAGTCGCCGATGTGCTGGCCGTACTTCTTTAGGACCCTGACCTCTTCGATCACCCGCTCGACGGGGCTGTGGCGAGAGCCGCGGCCGTTGATGCGGATCACCGAGCAGAAGTCGCAGTTGAAGCGGCAGCCTCGCGTGGTCTGGAGGGTGTTCGCCGGCGCGTAACGGGCGATCGGCCACGTCTTGTACAGGTCGACCCACTCGTGGTTCAGCGGCACGTTGTCCATGGTCTGGAACGCCCCTTGGTACAACGGCTTCAGTCTGCGGGAGGCCGCATCAGCCAGCACTGTGGCGAAGATCTGATCGGCCTCGCCACAGACCACGGCGTCGGCGTGTCGCAATGCCTCACCCGGCAGGAGGGAGGCGTGTACGCTGCCCAGGACCACCGGTACGCCGCGCCGGCGGTAGGCGTCGGCCGTCCGGTAGGCATTGGGGGCGTTGGGTGTCCACACGGTGAGGGCGGCCAGATCGGGCTTGCCCGACCGCCGGCGCTTCCCGATCCGGGTGCGCAGCCCGTCCCAGTCGACGCTGTCGACCGGCGACGGTTCGTAGCTGAGGTCGATCACCTCGACGTCCCAACCGGACCGGCGGGCGTGGGCGGCCAGCACGAGAAGCGACATCGGGGGGAGCCGGTGACCGACTGGTAGATGCCGACGCCGCCCCAACGTGGGACCAGCAGATGAAGCAAGGGGCGTTCCTGCATCACCGAGGAAAATACCCCACGCCGTCCTGGACGGATAGGGGCAGCCACCGGCCGCTCGTCCGCCGTCCTACCGGCCCCCGGGCGATGGCGGGTCAGGGTCGGCCTTGCGGTGACCGAGGTCCACGGTCTGGGTCCCCAGGGCCAGGACCCGGTCATCGTGGGTGGCGATCACGATGACCCGTTCGGGCCCTCTCGAAGTCGATCCCGTCCGGAATTCGGACAGGAGCAGGGTGAGGGCCAGCACGAGGGTAATGGCGCCGACGGCAAGGTTGACCCTGATGGCGATGTCGAGCATCATCCGTGCTGATGGCGGGCGCCTACCAATTCTGTTCGGAGTGGAGGGTGCCCGGCTCCATCGACGAGGTGAAGGCGGTGCTGAGCGACGCAGAGTCGCTCCCGCGATGGTGGCCATCGGTCTACCTTGC
>DATLOM010000017.1:0-2442 GCA_035536185.1 Acidimicrobiales bacterium
TGGAGACCGCCACCGACGGTTGCAGCCACCCCGACACCATGTCGCCTGGATCGAGTACCCGTTGTGGAGTGGAAACGATGGCGCCGTTCTGCAGGACCACCGAGCTGCGCCCGGTGTTGTCGAGAAGCTTCATCGAGGTCACGTCGAAGCCCGCCAGCATTGCCGGGTCATTGACCGGATCGTCGTACATCCACTGCCGAATGCTGGCCTCGCCCAGGGCAACGCTCCAGATCCGGAGATTCTGGAGGTAACCACCGAAGGTCGGCGTGGTTGTGCCGGAGGCGCCGATCATGACCGGCTGGTCGGAGAGGCCCATCCGACCGGACATCGCCGCTGCCGCCTGTAGGTTGCCGTTGACGAAGATCCGCAGCGCCTCGCCGTCGTACGTCGTGGCGAAGTGGTACCAGACCTGGGGCGTGAGCGCGCCGGTCCTCACCTGGCTGCCAATACCCGCGTTCCTGAAGGACTGCAGCTCCCCCTCGCTGGTGCAGGCGAGCCACCATTGCGGGTTGGTGTCCGACTGTTCGACGATCGTCTGACCGATGATCTGTCCCCCGGCGGGCGGGATCCCCGGCAGAAAGATCCAGCCGTCGACCGTGTATTCGTCCAGGGCCGGAAAGCCCCCGCAATTGACGGCTGCCCCCTGAGCGGTGAGGTCAAGGACGGGAGCGGAAACAATCGGGCTCGCCCCGCCTATCGGCGCCAAGGTGAGGACGCTCCCGGACTGGTCGATCAGCGGCAGGCGGGTGAAGTCGAATGACGCGGCCAGGTAGGGGTAGTTCCCGATGTCGTCCTGCGCCGTCCACTGCATCGACTCCAACACCACCTCCTCCTCCCCGAGCGCCAAGCCCGCCCATAGCTGCATCCTGGCCACGCCGCCCTGGAAGAAGTTCTGCCCGCTCTCCGCTCCGATGTCGACCTCCATGCCGGACGAGGGCACCGGCGAAGTATCGGCGACGGGGGCCGATGGGGTGCCGTTGACGTACACGACCAGCTCTTCGCCGTCGTACGTCGTCGCCACGCTGTTCCAGGCATGAAGCGTGAGAGGAACGGTCCCTGCCGCAACGCCGTTGTCGGTGGAGTTCCTGTACGACCGGAGGTTCCCGTCGCTGTCGACCGCAAGCTTGAACTGCGACTGGGCGAGGTTCGCCGGATCCCACCGGGAGACGATCGGCCATTCCGTGCCCGCGGGCGGGAGGGAGTCGAGGCGCACCCACGCGGTGACGGTATAACGGGTCGATCCCCCGAGATCCGGGAGCGGGTGGATGCAGCCGTCGCAATCGATCCGGGCGTACGCGCTGCCGCTGAGGGCCAGGTAGCTCGACACCCACCGTGGGAGCACCGTCATCGTGAAACTCCTCTCCGCAGGAGGCACCGAAACGCGAGTTGCGGAGCCTAGTGCTCTGCCGGTCTCGTACGCCTCTGGCGGCCTGGCCTTGGTGGTCGGGCTTGTCGGCCGTTCGTTCGAGAGGCCTGCCGAGTTCGCGCGGGTGAACGTCCAGTCGAAACGGGTTGTCGTGAACGACGCTTGAAGGGGGGCGCCGGGACTCGACCTCGGCCGGATCGGCGAAGTCGTGGGTGTGGCACCTTGCGCTGGATGACGGAGAGGTCGATCTCGACGGTATGGAGCGGCCGGCAGCCCCGTGGAGGGGGTGGCCGCCTTCCTCACGATGGAGGCCGAGGCGCTCTGGCCTAAGGTCCAGCCCTACCGAGCCGCCTACGACCCCCGAGGGCGGAGGGGATGGCCGTCACGTCAAAGGCCACCAAGTCCTGGGCCTGCTTGGGGTGAGCTAGATGCGTGCACCGGGGGCTGCACGAGGTGCGCGTTGCCAGCCGCGCGGCCATGCGGTCGAGGGAGCGTCGGCCGCGGTGGCCGCGACCGAGTTGCGGCGGGAAAGACCGGGGCCGGCCACCCGGGGGCGTTCCTCCAATCCCGCCCAGCCCTGTTCGAAGCCCTTCCGCCACTCGACACGATCTCCGTCGGAGGGGGTGGGCCGAAGCCGCCAAACCAGAGGACATAGCGCCTCATGGATGGACAGCAAATTTGCGAACGAGGCACTTGACAGTCGAACACACGTTCGATACACTGACGGCATGGCAGGTGCCAAGGAAGGCGGTGGGCTGGCGAGGATCGCATCCGCGCTACGGGATGTGATGGCGAGCTTCGAGCCCGGAAGCCTCGACGGCGAGGCCGCGGTGCGGGCCCTGGAGCTGTTCGGTGAGATCGAGCGGTTGGTGGCGGCGGGCAAGGCGCTGGCCGCCCGGCGGGTGGAGGTGACCCGGGCCTGGCAGAGCCGGGGTGTGCGCTCGGCGGCGCATCTGGTGGCCGCCACCTGCGGATCCTCGGTGCGCTCGGCGGTGGAGACGCTGGAGACGGCCCGTCGCCTCGACGAGCTGCCGGCCACGGCCGAGGCACTGCGGGCAGGTCGCCTGTCGGCGGCC